>NZ_AP012324.1:1200000-1800000 GCF_001025175.1 Bifidobacterium breve DSM 20213 = JCM 1192 | reverse complement strand
TTCTCCAACGTCAAGCCGAACCCGCCGGTCGAGTGCATCAAGGATGGCGTGGCCAAGTTCGCCGAATCCGGCGCCGACTTCCTGATTGGTCTGGGCGGCGGTTCCCCGCAGGATACCTGCAAGGGCATCGGCATCATCACCGCCAACCCGGAGTTCGCCGACGTGCTCTCCCTCGAGGGCGTGGCCGACACCAAGAACCCGTCCGTCCCGATCTTCGGCGTGCCCACCACCGCTGGCACCGCCTCCGAGACCACCATCAACTATGTGGTCACCGATACCGCCAACAAGCGTAAGTTCGTGGCCGTCGACCCGCATGACATCCCGATTGTCGCTTTTGTGGACCCGGATCTGACCGACTCCATGCCGCGCGGCCTGAAGGTGGCCACCGGTCTGGATGCCCTGACCCACGCCATCGAGGGCTACATCACCCCGGGTGCTTGGAGCCTGTCTGACTGCCTGTCCATGCAGACCATCCGCATGATTGCCAAGAACCTGGCCAAGTCCGCCGATGGCGATATCCCGGCCGGCGAGCAGATGGCCTACGCCTCCTACATCACCGGTATGGCTTACTCCAACGTCGGCCTCGGTCTGGTGCACGGCATGGCCCACCCGCTGGGCGGTCGTCTGGGCGTGGCCCACGGTGTGGCCAACGGTATTCTGCTGGCTCCGGTCATGGAATACAACAAGGACTTCACTGGTGAGAAGTACCGTGACATCGCCGATGCCTTCGGCGTTGAGGATGCCTACACCGGCGATCTGGAGAAGGTGCGTGAGGAGGCCGTGCAGGCCGTCCACAAGCTCACCGTGGATCTGAAGAACCCGACCACGATCTCCGAGGTCGGTGCCACCGAGGCCGATCTGGCTCCGCTGGCCCACGATGCCTTCAACGACGTGTGCACACCGGGCAACCCGCGTCAGGCCACCGAAGAGGACATCCTGAAGATCTACACCTCGCTGATGTGATCTGCTCAATAGCGTTGCCCCCGCTGGCGGGGCTGTCCGTCGGAGACGTACTGGGGGTGGTTGCGGTATTCCCGTAGCCACCCCCAGTCAGCTTTGCTAACAGCTCCGCCAGCGAGGGCAACGCTATATGCCCACTTATTTCTCGTGGCGCTCGTCATAGACCTCGTCAGTAGGCGTCTCGGCGTAGAGCTGCTTGCCTTCGGTCTCGGCCAGTTCCATCTGCTCGTTGATCCACGCTGCCTCAGCCGGATTGATGTCTGCAGTGTCCAGCACTTTCTGCCATACCGGATAGAACAGATGCATTGCTGGATACATGGCGGTGAAGAGAATTTCCGGCTTATGCTTGCGCCAATGCTGTGGATGCGCATCGAACGTGTTCTTGAATCGACGCATATAGTTCAGGAACGAACTGAGCGACGTATCCATGCGTCGAGCGCTCATCGCGGCAATCATGCGCGGCGAATATACGGTTTTCAAATCCTTGCCCAGCAAATGCAGCGAAATATCGATATCCTCATGCATCACGTCGGCTTTGTCCCGGCACACCTCGTTGGCGATCTGATACCAAGCGGAAGCGCGCAAAGCCATATTCGAGCCGAACAGCAGCGGCTGGCCGCCGTCGGCTTTGTACATGCGTTTGCGCAGGGAATTGTCGCTCCTCAGGCCGAAGTGGCGTGAGGGCATATCGTAATACATCACCGGTCCGGTGGCGCCCATGGCCCCGGGATCCTCGGTGAAAATCCCGGAAACCACCTCAACCCAATCGGGGCGAATCATGCAATCGGCGTCAAAGCGTCCCAGCACATCGCCGGTGGCGGCGTTCAGGCCGAAATTGCGGGTGGGAATCAGCCCTTGCTCGTCGTTCTGGTGCAGCAGTTTGACCGGCGCCTCGGGATGTTCGGCAATGAACCGCTCCACGATTGCGCAGGTGTCATCCGTTGATCGGTTATCCACCACCAGTACCTCATATGGCATAACAGTCTGGCGTGTGGCGTTCAACAGACAATCGAGGATGCGTTCGGACTCGTTCCACGCGGGGATGATAATCGAAACGTTGAGCATATTCCCAACAATAGGAAAGCGGGTGTACTCCGCAGGGATGACTCGAGCTTCAAACCCACTCGCTACAATGGAGAGCCATGAGCGAAAGCGCGCGAAACACAGATAATGTAGGCACTGCCGAAACCGCAGCTAGTCCTGAAGACGAGAACCGTATCGATTTTGGTACCTTGTTCCCCTCTAGGGGCGATCCGCGCCGGCCTCCGGAATGGTTCGGTCGTGCGTTGCTCTATGTGGCCATCGCCATCATCGTGTTCATGTTCTGCTGGCGCTCATGGGGCGACATCTCCTATCTGGTGCTGGACATCATCATCTCGCTGTTCGTGGCGCTCGCCATCGAACCGTTGGTTGTGGCGCTGGTGGCCCATGGCTGGAAACGCGGCGTGGCCTCGATGGTCAGCCTGGTGGGTGTGGCCGTGGTGGTGAGCGTTCTGTTCACCTTGTTCGGCAACATGTTCGTGCAGCAGATGATCGCCATGTTCAAAGGTCTGCCGGGCATGTACGAGCAGATACGTGAGTTCGTCGATCAGTACGCCACGTTTAAGATGCCGGAAATCAACAATCTTGGCACTGAGATTGTCAACAACATTCAGACTTCGTGGGTTACCGACTTTGCCGGTACCGCCATGAGCACTGTGGGTGGCCTGTTCTCCTTCTTGCTGAATCTCATGACCGTGGTGATGACCACGTACTACATTTCCGCCGCCGGCCCCAAGCTGCGCCGTTCCTTCTGCCAATGGCTGGCTCCCAGCACGCAGCGCCGATTCTTGCTGGTGTGGACTGTGGCCCAAGGCCAGATTTCATCCTTCCTGTTTTCCCGCTCCATCCTGGCGCTTATCAATGCCACGTGCACCGCAATTTTCCTGGAGATTCTGCATGTGCCCTATTGGCTGCCTCTGGCGCTCTTCTGCGGTGTGGTCTCCCAGTTCATCCCCACAGTCGGCACCTATATCGGCGGTGCGCTGCCGGTGCTGTTCGCTTGGGGTGATCGCGGCTGGGCATATGCTGTGGCTGTGCTGGTGTTCATCATCGTCTACCAGCAGATTGAGAACCTGATTCTTTCTCCGAGAATTTCCCAGCGCACCATGGATATCAATGCCGCGGTCGCCTTCCTCGCAGTGCTGGCCTTCGGTTCGCTGTTTGGTGCGTTCGGTGCTTTCCTGGCCTTGCCGGTCACCGCCTCCCTGCAGGCCATCTTCCGCGCCTACACCAAGCGGTATGACCTGATTGATTCGCCATTGATGAATGATCCCGAACCGGAGAAGAAGTCCAAGATCGTCGAGGCATCTGAGGCCTTCGGCGAGCATGTGCTGCAGCCACTGGGCGAGCATATGCCGCGTGCTGCCAAGGGGTCGACGAGTCGGGTGCCGATGAGCGAGGAGCTGCGTTTGCTGCAGGAGCAGATCTACGCGATTCCGGAGCACGGGGGAAGTGAAGACGATGGCGAAGATTCCGCCACGGTGGCTATCCCGAAGCGTGTGCTTTCGGCCAATGCCCGCAAGGGATTGCGCGGTACCGCTGCGGAAGATGATGACGATGAGCCGGATACCTCCGCCATTCCTCAGCGTCACACTTCCACTGGTGATGAGGCAGCCGCGTCCGATGCTGTACAACCTGAATCATCGTCAGACAATACGTCCGTATCGGACAATCCGAGAGCGGGGTGGCACTGATGACATTGCTTACTGTGCTCGACATCCTATTGGTGATCGTCGGTGGAGCGGGCATGGTGTATCAGGGACTGTGCATTGTGATGTCCCTGTTTGCCAAGCCCGTGCGTTTCCCCGACGCGCCCATGACCAACCGTTATGCCGTGCTGATCTCCGCGCGCAACGAGGAGAACGTCATCGGCAATCTCATCGACTCGATTCAGGCGCAGACCTATCCCACCGGCCTCATTGATATCTGGTTGGTGGCGGATAACTGCACCGACAACACCGCTGAAGTGGTGCGTGCCCGTGGATGCCATGTGATTGAGCGGCATAACCTTGAGCTGGTTGGCAAGGGATATGCGTTGACCTATCTGCTGAACCATATGCTCGATACCGGCGCGGCAGATGACTATGAGGCCTACTTTGTGTTCGATGCCGACAACAAGCTCGACAAGCATTACTTCGAGGAAATGAACAAGGCGTTCTGCTCGGGCTTCAGGATCCTGACCAGCTACCGCAACTCGGTGAATTTGGCTGATAACTGGGTTTCCTCTGGCTCGGCGTTGTGGTTCATCCGTGAATCGCGATTCCTGTCCAACTCGCGCATGATTCTGGGATCCTCTTGCCACGTGGGCGGTACCGGATTCATGTTCTCCCGTGACGTGATGAAGCGCAATCGTGGATGGAAGTTCCATCTGCTTACTGAGGATCTCGAATTCACCATGGATTCGATTCTGCATGGCGACCGTATCGGCTACTGCGGCAACGCAATTCTGTACGACGAGCAGCCTGTCACCTTTGCGCAGAGCTGGCGTCAACGACTGCGTTGGAGTAAGGGATTCCTGCAGGTGTTCCGCTATTACGGTCCGGCCCTGCTCAAGCGAGCGGTGCGAGAACGCGATTTCTCCTGCATTGATTTCACTTTGATGTTGTGCCCGTTCACCGTGCTGGGTGTGATTCGCGTCATTATGGGTGTGCTGTTTGCCGCCTTTGGCTTTGTGAGCTGGCCGAGCCAGCTGCAATCGTTGCTTGGCTGGTCGAACGGTATCGTCACGTCGGTGCTTGGTCTGATGGCGCTGGCCGCCTTGACCATCATCGTTGAGCGCGATCAGATTGGTGCCTCCAACAAGGAGTTGCTCGCCTACGTGTTGAGCTTCCCTATTTACATGTTGAGCTATGTGCCGATTTCATTCCAGGCCATCTTCGCCAAGGTCCAGTGGAAGCCCATCGCGCATAAAGGCTGATGAGGTCCAGCGGAGCAAATCAACCAATTGCCCAAGGTTTTGTTTTGTTGAGGGCTTGTTAGTGGGACAAGGCGTCGACTAACTGGAGATTTTGCTTCGCTAGTTGGGTCTCAGCGGGGCAAAACATCGAGTTATTCGGCAATATGCTTCGCTGGGAGGCCGTCAGCGGGGTGATTCGACTAGTAACCCGTGGTTTTGCTTCGTTGAGGGCTCGTCAGTGGGGCAAGACATCGATTGACTGGAGATTTTGCTTCGCTGGGAGGCTGTCAGCGGGGCAAAATCTTGGGTGGCTCGCAGAATTACCTCACTGAAAGTTTGTCAGCGGAGCAAAAGCTTGATTGACTTGTGGTTTTGTTTCATTGAAGGTTCGTCAATAGGGCAAAATATCGATTTACTGGGGGCTTTGCTCTGCTGAAGGACTATAGTGGGTGTATGAACTTAGACAATATCCAGGGGAATGCCGAATTTCAATCTGCGATGAGGCCTGGAGACGCACCTGCTCAGCCGCCGATGATGCCGCAACAGCCACAACCGCAGGCATGGCCGCCGAATCCGACTGCCGCGGTGTCGATTCGTGGCCTATTTAAACGTTTCGACCAGAAGATCGCAGTCAACGGGCTTGCGCTCGACATCCCAATTGGTTCGTTCTATGGGCTTGTAGGCCCGAACGGTGCCGGAAAAACCACCACGCTTAACATGGTGACCGGTCTGTTGGTGCCGGACGCTGGCACCGCCATGATTCTGGGCCACGACGTGTGGAGCGATGTCAACACCGCCAAACGCATGATCGGCGTAATGCCGCAATCCGATCAGATATTCGATCGTCTCACCGGCCTGCAGCTGCTCATCTACTCCGGCATGCTACGCGGCATGAGCCGTGAGGAGACCACTCGCCGCGCGAAAGACCTCCTGAATGCTTTCGATTTGGCCCAGGTCGCCAACACTATGGTCACCGATTATTCGGCCGGCATGACCAAGAAAATCTGCTTGGCCTCCGCGATGATTCACAGCCCACGCATTCTGGTGTTGGATGAGCCGTTCGAGTCCGTGGACCCGGTATCTAGCGCCAACCTCAAAGACATCCTGGTCGAATATGCGCAAACCGGCGGCACGGTTATCATTTCCTCGCATGTGATGACACTGGTCGAGAAGATGTGCACGCATGTGGCTGTGATTAACAACGGCATGGTGTGCGCGGCCGGCACGGTGGACGAGGTTGCCTCCGGCGAAGAGCTTGAAGACCGCTTCCTGCAGTTGGTTGGTGGACGCCATGAAGCGGCACATCTCGCATGGCTCGATGGTGGTCTATCGCATGATGGTCAGCCGGCAGTACAGCCCAATCAGCCGGCAGCGCAGCCTGTTGCGTCCACGCAATCAGCATCGCAACTCGTCCAATCAACCCCGCTTCAGTCCTTCACTCAGGAGACAGTTCAGCCTCATCCTGATATTGTCGGCGGCTCGAGTAGCGCAAGCAATGCGGACAATGCGGACAATGCAGACAACGAGGCCCGGTAATGAGTACCGCAATCACTCTGGTCCGACTGCGTTGGGCGCTCACCCTCGCGGCGCTGCGCAAATCGGTATGGCAGACGGTTGCCTACGTTCTTTCCGCAATATTCGCCGCTGGCACCATTATCGGGACCGGTATACTCGCATGGTTCGTCGGTATGCTCCCGCCTTCCACCATGGACTCGGACGGCTATCCGTTCAACATTCTCGGGCCGGGCGGCATCGTCAACATGGTCGCCGTGCTGGTCGGTGCGACAATCACCGTATTCATCGGTTTGATTCAGCTCATGATGTTGGGCGAAGGGTCCACCATGAGCCCGCGCAAATTCGCACTCTACGGTATTGCAGATCGCAATTTGCAATTCGGCCTGCTGCTTTCTGGCTTATCCGGGCTCCCCGCCATCACAGGTGTGATTTCCTTGATGCTCTGGTCGCTGGCTTACCGTGCCATGGGCCCGGCAGTGGTGATCGCCGAGCTCGTTGCCGCACCGCTCGCCGTCATCACAATGATGAGCATTTCCAAAATGCTGATCGCCTTATCTACCACACTGGTGACCAGCAAACGAGGCAAAAGCACATTCTATATTGTGATTGTTCTCCTGTTCGTGGTGATTTGCCAGCTGCCGAATATTCTGGTTAATTCCGGCATCGCGTTCGGGCTTGATCCATCCGCATGGAGCGCCACCGCGGCGGTCATGGCATGGACCCCGTTCGGCGCGGTATTCCAATTGCCGTTCGATGTGCTGTCCGGTGCATGGTTGCCAGCGCTCGCGCGCATCGCCATATTGGTGGTTGCATGGGTTGTGTGCTTCGCTGTGTGCACATGGTGCCTGCGTCGTGAACGCCTGACGGTTGGAGTCGCTGGGCAGAGCGCAACCGTGAAAGGCGTCGGCGCATTCTCATGGATGCCCGATTCCACGTCCGGCGCGATTTCCGCACGCGTGCTCACCTACTTGAAGCGGGACCCACGTCAGGTCATGATCTTCGCCATGCCGGTGCTGTTCATAATTATCTTTGCCTTCCAGGCGCACGGTATACACGCAATCGTCTGGCAGTCGATGATTTGGTGCGGATGGTTCATGTCCATTGTGGAAAGCAATGGTCTTGCCTACGATGGCCGCGGTTTCACCATGGAGGTCATCGCTGGTGTGCGTGGTTGGGCCGATAGGCTCGGCCGAGTGCGAGTCTATGTCGGCATCATGGTCGTCTACATGGCATTATTGTATGTGGGCTGCGTAGTGATAGTCGGCGTGACTGCTGGGCGCTGGGCTCAGCCGGACGATCTCATCATCGGGTTGTTCTTCCTTGCCGTGGGCCTAGGTGTGGGCTTCAGCAGTCTTGGTGTGGCTGAGATAACCTCCTGTGTGCTCATGTATCCCGTGGCGTCAATGGACAAGCCGTTCTCCTCGCCGCAAGGCCGAGCGATGGCTCAGGGCCTCTTCCCGTTCGTCTATATGCTTGGCAGCATGCTGCTGATGCTGCCCACGGGTATCGCCGCCATCGTGCTGCTCGTCATCCATGCGGGGATCGCCGGCTGGCTGGTGATTATTCCGGTCGCATTAGCCAACGGCATCGGTGTTCTGGCGCTTGGGACATGGCTGGGCGGTAAGCTGTTGGAGGCGCGAATACTGTCGATCGTGAGCACGCTCGATTCATTTGCATCACTACAGAAATAACCGACCCGTGAGATAGGGAGTCTGATGACGTCCACTGCGATGTCACGTCGCCAACGGCGTGGAGCGGCGAATCATAGCGCGCGCCGATCCGTCCGACGCACGATTACCGTAATCATCTCCGTGCTGATAACGATTGCGCTATTCGCGGGCTACTGCATTGCAGATGTGTACGATGTCATGCCTGGTATGCTCACCCTCAAACCGGTCGACGCCCCCACTTTCGCTGACCCCGTTTCGGCCAAGCAAGGAGGCACCATCGCCGGTTCCCTTGACGCTACCAAGACTATCGACGCCGCGGCTGCGGGCGAAGTGATGAACGAGCTGCTGGCGGCTGAAGGCGTGGGCTCTGATGTTTCGGTGGTGGTCGAGGATGCCCGGGGCACTGTCGCCGCCGAGCACGAGTCAGGCACTCCGCGCGAACCCGCATCCACTATGAAGACGCTTACCGCGCTCGCGGCATCATCCACGTTGAACATGGCCGCCACGTTGGACACGCAGGTGTTTCTTACCCAATCTGATACCGGCAGCGACACGGTGACGCTCAAAGGCAATGGCGACATGCTGCTGTCTGCCGGCGATTCCGATGCCGACCATATTAACGGCCGTGCCGGGCTGAACACTCTTGCGCAGGCCACGGCTGCGGCCCTTGCGCAACGCGGCATCACCACGGTGCACGTCAACTACGACGACACATTATTCGGCGATTCCCGCATACCCACGGGCCTGCGCAACGCCGATGGTGGCGTGCTAGGCGAATACACCACGTATTTCACATCGGTATCATCCATGGCCATCGATGGCGGGCGTCAATATTCCGACAGCATGCCCGCGCCCGCCAACCCGGATGCCTCGGCCGGATACCCTGAACTATCGCCGCACACTGCAGCGGACGTCGCCGCGACGTTCTCCGGTCTGCTGCAACAGCACGGCATCACCGTGGAGGCGGAGCCGGCGGCACACGCCGCCCCTCAGGGCGCAAGCCCCATAACTTCGGTAAGCTCCGCAACGTTGTCCGAAATCCTGGCGTTCATGTTGCGTCATTCAGACAATACCTTGGCCGAGGAGTTTGGCAGACTCACCGCACTGGCACGCTCGGAGAACAACAGCCCGGAAGGTGCCACCAAAGCGGTGCGGACAGTGCTTGGCAACCTCAAAATCGACATCAACGGTCTTACTATGGCCGACTGCTCGGGTCTGTCTCCTGGCTCTCAGCTGACCGTGCGCACATTGGCCGCCGTGCAGCAGCGTAACCTGACGGTCGGCGATGGAGCCCCTGCGGCCGAAGGATTATCGGTTGCTGGTCTGGTCGGTTCGGCGCGGAAGCGATACACCAGTGATGATGTCGCCGGCTTGCTTCGCGTCAAAACCGGTAGTTTGGATACGGTCACCTCGATGGCCGGCAATGTGTCCCGTACGCATGGGGGAGCGTTGTCTTTTGCGGTGGTGATTAATAATCCTGCGGATTACTGGGCCGCGAGCAATGCCATCAGCGCATTCATCACTAAGCTGGCCGAGCTGTGATGGCCGAACGGTAACGGTAAGGCGGGTGATGAGGCATGGCATATTCGGCTCGATTGCGTAAGGCGATTGGTGCCGTCCGGCTGGCATTGGAATCGGCCGGATTAGGGATGCAGTCGCCCGAATTTGCCCGGCATGGTGAGCACCAGGCGGCCCCCGACGCGCCTTTGGTGCTGGTCGCCTGCTCGGGTGGGCGTGATTCGATGGCGCTGGCCGCGGTTTGCCGAATTGTCTGCGCTAGTCTTGGTTTGCGGTGCGGTGCGGTGATCGTGGATCATGGTTTGCAGTCAGGCTCCGATCGGGTGGCGACTTTGACCGCTGAACGATGCCGCGATTGTGGCCTTGCCCCGGTTGCTGTTCGTACAGCCAGCGTGCATGTGCAGGGCGAAGGCGTCGAGGCTGCCGCCCGTGAGGCACGGTATGGGGAATTGTGCGGTGCGGCACGCGAGCTGAATGCCGCTGTGGTGTTGCTGGCTCATACATTGGATGACCAGGCGGAAACGGTGCTGATCGGGCTGTTGCGCAGTGGCGGCGTTGATGCGCTGGCCGGTATGCCGCAGGTAATGCACCGCGACGGCATCATGTTTCTCAGACCGCTGATCGGCGTTTCTCGAGCCGAAACCACCGGCATCTGCGAGGATTTGAACATTCATTATTGGGACGATCCCACCAACGGCGATGATGTGGATGGCGAGCTGCCGCGAGACTACCCGCTCCGCTCACGTATCCGGCATGACCTGTTGCCGGCAATCAAGCGGTTCGCCGGTGCCGATGTAACGCAGCATATCGCCAACGGCGCACGATTGGCGAGACTGGACAAGGAGTATCTGGATCAACAGGCGGATAAGACCATGATCGAAGCCCTTGGCAGCACCCTGAAAACGGCGGAATCACAAGGAACCTCCGTTGCCGGCATGACGGACAAGTCGAATGATCTGGAGCGAGAACCCAGCTTGGTCATTGCCGTCAAACCGCTGCAATCGACACATGAGGCAATCCGTCTTCGAGCCATCGCCCATGCGCTCTCCCGGGCTGGTATCAGCGCAAGTTCCGCGCAAATCGAGGCCATCAATCGCCTGGTCGTCGACTGGCATGGTCAGGGGGCGGTCGCACTTCCCAGCGGATATTCAGCAAAGCGCCAGAAACACGTCATTCGCGTGTGCCAAGATAGAGCCCATGCGAATCGCTGACGTTGAGGAAGATATTGACCACGAGCTGGTCAGCAGAGAACAGATCGATGCCAAAATCCATGAGGTCGCCGCGCGGGTAAGTGACGATTATCGTGGCAAGGACCCACTGCTGGTTGCCGTGCTGAAGGGGGCCGTGAACACGCTGGTCGAGTTCAGCCAGGCCATGAGCATCCCTGTGCAGATTGATTTCATGAGTCTGTCCAGTTACGGTTCGGGCACAGTATCCAGTGGTGAGATTACGGTTCGTCAGGATTTGTCCGCAGATGTTCGCGGACGGCACATTGTGATCGTAGAGGATATTGTTGATTCAGGACGCACGCTCGCGTGGCTGGTCGAGGAGCTGAAACGTCGTGGCGCCGCCTCCGTGGAGGTGTTTGCTCTGCTGAGCAAGCCTTCCCGCCGAGAGGTGGACGTGGATGTGAAGTACGCCGGCTATGAGATTCCGGATGAGTTCGTGGTCGGCTTTGGTCTCGATTACGACGAACGCTACCGCAACCTCGACTCGATCGCGGTCCTCAAGCCGTCCGTTTACCAAGGAGTGCAAGCATGAGTTTCCCCCAGGGGCCCGGTTCGGGCAACGGGAATAACCCGAACTCGAACAATAACCGCAACAACGGCAACCCATTCAACAACCCGTTCAACCGCGGCAACGACAACAATGGCCGTAAGAACGGCAATGAGAACAAGCCGGTCTGGCAGTCGCCGTGGTTGTGGGGCGCGGTACTGGTGATTATGGTCGTGCTGATGTTCCAGATGTTTGCTGGCAGCGGCACCAAAACCATCGACACCAAAGACGGCTTTGCGCTGTTGAACCAGGGTAAAGCCACCTACGCCGAAATCACGGATAACAAGCAGGTAGTCCGTCTTGAGCTCAAGAACGACTATTCCAAGAAGGATCCGGACACCGGCAAGGTGACCAACTACGGCAAGAACGTTCAGTTCTACTACACCTTTGCGCAGGGCGCTCAGGTGGCCAAGGCCGTGGAGAACGGTGATTTGTCCAAGGGCTGGACCTCCAACATCGAGCAGACCAGCATGATGAGCTACCTCATCACCTCTATTCTGCCGTTCATCATCGTCTTCGCCTTGTTCTGGTTCCTGATGAGCCGCATGGGCGGTGCCGGTGGCATGCTCGGCATGGGCGGCAAGAAGAACAGCGGCAAGCTGCTCGAAGGTCAGACCCCCACCACCAAGTTCGCCGATGTGGCCGGCGAGGATGAGGCCGTGGCCGAGGTGGAGGAAATCAAGGACTTCCTCAAGGATCCGTCCAAGTACAAGGCATTGGGCGCTCGCATTCCGCGCGGCGTGCTGTTGTATGGCCCTCCTGGAACCGGTAAGACGCTGCTGGCCCGAGCCATCGCAGGCGAGGCCGGCGTGCCGTTCTACTCGATGGCCGGTTCCGACTTCGTCGAGATGTTCGTCGGACTCGGTGCCTCCCGTGTGCGTGACCTGTTTGACGAGGCCAAGAAGAACGCTCCCGCCATTATCTTCATCGACGAAATCGATGCCGTGGGCCGCAAGCGTGGCTCCGGCATGGGTGGTGGCCATGACGAACGTGAGCAGACGCTGAATCAGCTGCTCGTGGAGATGGATGGTTTCGACAACGACACTAACCTCATCATCATCGCCGCGACCAACCGTCCCGACGTGCTTGACCCCGCCCTGCTGCGCCCGGGTCGATTCGACCGTCAGGTAGGCGTGGCCGCACCCGATTTGGAAGGCCGTGAGGCGATCCTGAAGGTGCATGCCAAGGGCAAGCCGTTCGTGCCGGATGTCGACCTGCACATGGTCGCCGTGCGTACCCCGGGCTTCACTGGTGCCGACTTGGCCAATGTGCTCAACGAAGCTGCCCTGCTGTGCGCCCGCGCCGGTGCCCAGCTCATCGACAACCGTGCCATTGACGAGGCCATTGATCGTGTCCAGGCCGGTCCGAAGCGCAAGTCCAAGGGCATGGCCCTGGAAGAGCTGCGCAACACCGCATACCACGAGGGTGGCCATGCTCTGGTGGCCGCCGCCCTGAACAACACCGATCCGGTGACCAAGGTGACGATTCTGCCGCGCGGCCGTGCACTCGGCTACACCGCCGTGATGCCCACTTCCGACCGCTACTCGCAGTCGCGCAACCAGCTGCTCGACCAGATGGCCTACGCTATGGGCGGCCGTACTGCTGAGGAGATCGTGTTCCACGATCCAACCACCGGTGCCTCGAACGATATCGAGAAGGCCACGAACATCGCCCGCACCATGGTGATCGAATACGGGTTCTCCGACAAGCTCGGTGCCATCAAGTGGGGCGACGACGATGACCAGACCACCGTGATGGACGGTCTGCAGCCGCGTAAGTACTCCGATCGCACCGCCGAGGTGATTGATGACGAGGTGTTGAAGCTCGTGGAAACCGCGCATACCGAAGCGTGGACCATCATCAACGAGAACCGCGATATCCTCGACGAACTGGTTCGCCAGCTGCTGGTCAAGGAAACGCTCAACGAGAAGGAGCTCGCGGAGATCTTCGCACCGATCAAGAAGGCTCCGGTCCGTCCGGTGTGGCTGTCCAACGAACACCGCCCCGACTCCGATAAGCCTCCGGTGGAGATTCCCGACAGTCTCAAGCGTTCAGTCGGTATGAAGACGGAAGAGTGATTCGATGACTGTTCGGCCCGATCCGGCATATGGTTTCGTCCGTATGCCAGATCGGGCCGACGTCGTTGTAAAGCCGGTATCAAGGGAGAGATGAAGATGAACGAATATATAGAATCTTGCCCCCGCTGGCGGGGGCTGGCGGCGCAGCCGACTGGGGGTGGTTCTGGGTCCGAAAGTCGCCAGCGGGAGGAATCTTCATACGACGAAGAAGGCGTGCGTCAGGCAGTACGCCTGTTCCTGAAGTCGATCGGTGAGGATCCCGAGCGCGAGGGACTGGTGGAGACACCCGACCGCATCGCCCGTGCCTGCCGTGAGCTGTTCGCCGGCCTGCAGGCCTCGCCGGCCGATGTGCTGGAGAAGCATTTCGACGTCGATACCGACGAACTGGTGCTGGTCAAGGACATCGAACTGTATTCGGTATGCGAACACCATTTGCTCCCGTTCCATGGAGTGGCTCACGTCGGCTATATTCCGGCCAAAGACGGAGTGATGGGTCTGAGCAAGCTTGCCCGATTGGTCGAGGTGTATGCTCGCCGCCCGCAAGTGCAGGAGCGATTGACCCAGCAGATCGCCGATGCGCTGGTGGAATATGCGGGCGCACGCGGCGTGATTGTGGTGACTGAATGCGAGCACCTGTGCATGTCGATGCGTGGCATCAAGAAGTCCTCCGCCCGTACAGTGACCTCCGCGGTGCGTGGCCTGCTGCGCAACCCCGCCACCCGAGCCGAGGCCATGAGCCTGATTCTGGATAAATAGTGGAGGAGACAAGCTCCTTCTGATGAGGGAGCTGGCAGCCGTAAGGCTGACTGAGGGAGAGACCTCATCAATAAATTGGCCGCCTGCTGGCGGGGGCTGGCGGCACAGCCGACTGGGAGTGGTAAACCACAGCCCGACCACCCTCAGTCAGCCTATGGCTGGGCAGCCCCCACCAGCAGGAGCAGAAAGGAACACAATGACTGGTTTGCAAGCATTGCACGACGCATCGCACACCATGGTGATGGGCGTGCTCAATATCACCGAGGACTCGCTCTCGGACGGCGGCCTGTGGTTGGACCCGGCCAAGGCCGCACAACATGGTCGCGATATGATGGCCGCCGGCGCCGACATCATCGACATCGGCGCCGAATCCACGCGTCCCGGTGCCAAGCGAGTGTCTGAGGAGGATGAACTGGCCCGCATCACCGGTGCCGTCAACGCGCTGATTCCGGCCGGTGCGGTGCTGTCCATCGACACCACCCGCGCGTCCGTGGCCGCAGCGGCTCTGGATGGGGGAGCGCAGATCATCAATGACGTCTCCGGAGGTACGCTGGACGCGAATCTGCCTCATGTGATTGCCGACCATGACTGCCTGTATATCGTGCAGCACTGGCGTGGCTGGCTTGCCGGATCCAAGGGGGCGAACCCCGATCAGGACACTTCCGTATACGAGCATGGTGTGCTGACCGACGTCCATGACGAACTCATGCGCCAGGTTGACGGTGTACTGGCCGCTGGAGTCAAGCCGGAACGCATCATCATTGATCCGGGTCTGGGCTTTTCCAAGCCCAGCATTGAGCACAACCTGCCGCTGCTGACGGGCCTCGAGACCTTCCGCGGCACCGGATACCCGGTACTGATTGGTCAATCGCGCAAACGCTTTATTTCGGCGATGCTCACCGAGGCCGGTGCAGTCGGCGAGGACGGGCCGACCATGGCCCAGCGCGACGATGTGACTGCTGCGCTGTCGGCTCTCAGCGCCGAACATGGCGCATGGGCCGTACGTGTGCATGACGTGGCCAAGAGCCATGCCGCCGTCATAGCCGGCAACATCTGGCGCCAGTATCTCTCGTAGAAAGCAGCATTATGGATACCATCACACTTACCGGCGTGCATGCCAATGGCACCCACGGCGTGCTCGCCTTTGAACATGAGCGGCCGCAGACGTTCGTCGTGGATGCCACGCTGCATCTTAATCTGACGAGGGCCGGCCAATCCGATGATCTCAACGACACCATCGACTATGGCCGTGTGGCCAAAGATATCGTCGCCGTCATCGAGGGGCCTCATGTGGGCCTTATCGAACGGCTCGCTCAGCTCATCGCCGATCGTATTCTTGCCGATGCACCGGCTGTGATGCAGATTGACGTCACCGTGCATAAGCCGCATGCGCCGATCGTCGTGGCGTTCGATGATGTGTCCGTCTCCATTACTCGGGTGCGTGATGGGGCTTGCGGCGATGCGGAACAAGCTTTGTCGGAGCAGCTGCATGAACCGGCTTCGTCGGTGGTTTCCCCCGTCATCCCTTCCATGCATAGCGCAGTGGTGGCGCTGGGTGGCAACGTGAGTGAGGTGGAATCCACGCTACGGGCCGCAGTGCGGGAGATCGACGCACTGCCCGGCACGCAGGTGACCGGTATTTCTCCGCTGTACCGTACTGCCGCATGGGGTATGGCCGATGGCACGCCGGACTTCCTGAATGCCGTAGTGGAGCTGGAGACTGAGATGGGCAGCCATGAGCTGCTTGCCGCATTGCAAGGCATTGAGGCGGATCATGGCCGTATCCGCGAGAACCATTGGGACTCCAGGCCTTTGGATCTTGACATCATCGATTATGACGGCATTACCAGCGCCGATCCCGATTTGGCGTTGCCTCACCCGCGTGCATGGCAGCGTGCTTTTGTGCTGGCTCCATGGGCCGCGCTCAATCCCAATGCCAAGCTGGCAGGTGCGCACGGCGGACCGGTGGCCAGTTTGTTGGCGGTCGCTCCAGACCGCAATGCCGTGCAGCTGGAAAGCGAAGATTGGATGCTGAGCAGCCACGCGGGCAAGAAGGAATCTGCCCCTGCTGGTTGGGGGTTGTCGGCCGGCGCACAAGAAGACCACCCTCAGTCTCGCTTCGCAAGCCAGTTCCCGCCGGCGGGAACGGATGAGAAACCCGTCTCGCGCAAGGCGATTGTTTCGTTGGATTCGGCATCGCATGATGCGGAAAAGATATTCCGCGAAACCATCGTCTCGCTTGACAGTGTGCCCGGCAATCAGGTGCAGGGCATTTCCCCGCTGTACCACGTCAGTCATTTTGATGGTCCGGACGCCATGAGCGCGGTGGTGCAACTCGAAACCAAACTGCCTGCGGCAGACCTGATTGCCGTGTTGGGCAGTATCGAGGCCGCTCATGATTTGGCGGTCGATCTTGATTTGGTTGATATGGAAGGCGTGACCTCCGACGAGCCGAATTGCAGTGTTCCTTGGCCTTCTGCGCACAGCCACGCATCGGTGTTAGCCCCTTGGCTAGACATGGATCCTGATGCCATGCTGGGAGGCGATCCTGTGTCCTTCCTGCTGGCTATGGCGCCGGATGCCGGTCAGGTCGGACTGCTGTCTGACAACTGGGTGATGCCGCAGCAGTGATGCGAGACGCGTCCTCTGATGCAATCATGCTGCGAGCGTGAATCAGGTTCAACCGGTAGGGTGGACGTGGAGTACAAGATAAGGAGGCCGGACGTGAAAACACGACGAACGCCATGGTGGCAGTATGTGATCGGTACCGGACTTGGCCTGTTGGCCGGCACCGGTCTGGCTTCCTACGGCGAAAGTTCAGGGTTGTCGCTGATTGGTGCGCCATGGATTGTGACCGGGTTGCTGGCCGTGCTGGGCATCATCGTGCTGGTAATGGCCTTGCAGGTGCATAAATACGCCAATACCGATCCCAAGAAGCGCCCGCACAGCTTCATCAACCCCACCATCGCCGTGTATACATTGGTACTGGCCAAGGCGTTGGGTCTGGCAGGTGCGGGGCTTGCCGGTTGGTACGGCGGCCAAATCCTGATGAGCATCGGTCATATCGAGGCGGAGTATTATTCCCAGGCCATCACCGAATGCGCGATTGCTGCCGCTGTGTGCATCGCCGATATGATTATCGGCATACTGGGCGAATGGCTGTGCCAATTACCGCCGAACGAGGGGCCGGAGAATCCCAAAATGAAAGAGACCAAGCGTCGCCGTGATATGGCTCAGGCATACCGGCAATAAGCCCTTTATCCGTGCAACGGTCCTCCTTCCGCTTCTAGAAAGAGGACCGTTGCAATAATAGTCAGACGAGACTCGTCTACTTCTGCGGCACGCGGACCATGGCTTCCTGCGCGATGGCCGCCACCAGTTCGCCGGATCGCGCATACACCTTGGCAATGCCCAGGCCGCGGCCGTGTGCGGCAATCGGGGTGTCCTGCACATACAGGTGCCATTCGTTGATGTCGATATCGCGATACCACCACATCGAGTGGTCGATGGAAGCGTACGAGATGCCCGGTGTGGAAATCGACAGCCCGGCTCGGCGCAGCACCGGTTCCATCATTACCTGATCGCATCCGAGTGCCAGCATCGCGCGGTGCATGACCTGCGACACATCGACATGGCCGTCGGCCTTCATCCACACCATCTGCTTGCCGGAATCATGCTCAGCGGAATCCTTATCGGCTCGCAGCATCACGGTGGGTGTCACGTGGCGAATATCAAATGGCGACTTTTCGGCGTAGTAATTGGCGAACGGCGACTTTTCGGCGAACGGTTGCATAAGCTCCTTGGCGGAGGTCAGCATTTCAGGATCAGGCAGGTCTTCAGGCATCGGATCGGCGAACTCCACGCCTTCCTGATCGGTTTCCTGGAAGGAGGCGATAGCAGTCAAAATCGATCCTTCGGCTTGGGTGACATTGACACGGCGAGCCGAGAACGAGCGGCCGTCGCGCAGGTTCTCCACGTCGAACAGCAGATCCTGACGAATATCGCCGGCGGCGATGAAATAGCCATGCACCGAGTGTGGCAGACGCGATGCGTTGACGGTTTTGGATGCGGCGACCACCGACTGGGCGATGACCTGGCCGCCGTAAACGCGGCCGGTGGGGAAGTACATGCTTTCGCCGTTGATATAGGTGTGATTGCGGTAAGCGGAAGGCTCACCCAACTTCAACACTTTCACCAGATGATCCAGCGGAGTGACGGCGGTCGCCTGAGCCATAGTGTTCCTCGATTCCTGTTCGATATTCGGTTTTTATTATTCCAACGTATGGTTGGCAGTCTATCCGGCGAGGGTTAAGAGTTTCAGGAGCGAAATGTAACGAGCCTGTTTGGAAGGTAAACGGCCGGTTATGCACAGCTATAGGAAAACCGCCCCTTTCAGGACGGTTTTCGATGAATACAGGCAATATGCCTTGTTCTCAGGTTAGCTGTGGGCTTAGCCGCGCACGAGCTTCTTGTGCAGACGGTGCGGACGGGCCGCGTCCTCGCCGAGGCGAGCCACCTTGTTCTCCTGGTAGGCCTGGAAGTTACCTTCGAACCAGTACCACTTGGCCGGGTTGTCGTCATCGCCCTCCCACGCGAGGATGTGCGTGGCAACGCGGTCGAGGAACCAACGGTCGTGGGAGATCACCACGGCGCAGCCCGGGAATTCGAGCAGTGCGTTTTCGAGGGATTCCAAAGTCTCGACGTCCAAATCGTTGGTGGGCTCGTCGAGCAGCAGCAGGTTGCCACCCTGCTTCAGGGTCAGGGCCAGGTTCAGACGGTTGCGCTCACCACCGGAGAGCACGCCGGTCAGCTTCTGCTGGTCGGCGCCCTTGAACCCGAAGCTGGCCACGTAGGCGCGGGTCGGCACTTCCACGCCGGCCACTTCGATGAAGTCGAGGCCTCCGGACACCGCCTCCCACAGGTTCTTGTTCGGATCCAGGCCTTCGCGGTTCTGATCCACGTAGCTGATCTTGACGGTATCGCCGATCTTCAGTTCACCGCTGGTGAGCGGCTCGAGCCCCACGATGGTCTTGAACAGCGTGGACTTACCCACGCCGTTCGGGCCGATCACGCCGACGATGCCGTTGCGCGGCAGCGTGAAGGACAGGTCGTCGATGAGCACGCGCTCGCCGAAGGCCTTGTGAATATGCTTGGCTTCCAGCACGGTGGAGCCCAGACGCGGACCGGCCGGGATCTGGATCTCGGAGAAGTCGAGCTTCTTGTTGTTGCGTGCCTCATTCTCCATCTGGTCGTAGCGTTCCAGACGTGCCTTGTTCTTGGCCTGACGGGCCTTGGGGGAGGAGCGCACCCAGTCGAGCTCGTTCTTCAGGCGCTTGGCCAGCTTGGCATCCTTGGCGCCCTGAATCTCAAGACGCTTGGCCTTGGTCTCGAGGTACGTGGAGTAGTTACCCTTGTACGGGTACAGGTGGCCGCGGTCGACCTCGCAGATCCACTCGGCCACGTTGTCCATGAAGTAACGATCGTGGGTGACGGCAATGACGGCACCCTTGTACTGGTGCAGGAACTGCTCCAGCCACAGGATGGATTCGGCATCCAGGTGGTTGGTGGGCTCGTCGAGCAGCAGCAGGTCTGGAGCCTCGAGCAGCAGCTTGCACAGAGCCACACGGCGGCGCTCGCCACCGGAGCACACGTTCACTGGGGTATCCGGGTCCGGGCACTGCAGAGCGTCCATCGCCTGCTCGAGCTGGGAGTCGAGATCCCAACCGTCGGCGGCGTCGATTTCGGTCTGCAGCTTGCCCATCTCTTCCATTAGCGCGTCAAAGTCGGCGTCCGGGTTAGCCATTTCCTCGCCGATAGCGTTGAAGCGGGCGACCTTCTCGGCGATTGGGCCGAATGCCATCTTGATGTTCTCGCCCACGGTCTTGGTGTCATCCAGCGGCGGCTCCTGCTGTAGGATGCCGACTGTGAAGCCCGGGGTCAGCGTGGCCTCACCGTTGCTCACGGTCTCGAGGCCGGCCATGATCTTGAGCAGGGTGGACTTACCCATACCGTTCGGGCCCACGACGCCGATCTTCGCGCCGGGCAGGAAGCTCAGGGTCACGTCATCGAGGATCACTCGGTCGCCGTAGGATTTACGGGCCTTGATCATCTGAAACACAAATTCAGCCATATAAGTGTCTTATCCTGTCTTATCGTTGCAATTTCAACGTTTTGCCGGGCTTGGATTCCGTGATGACACACTGTGGAACGACGCGGCCGGTTTCGAGGGTTTCCGAACGACCCGTTTGATGCCGCCCGTCCCTGGATTTCCGTGTCATCGCGGCGCCTCGGTCCCAAGCAAAAGCACCTTGTGGATTATCCCATATCCCGTCTACACGATGCAATGGGGTTCTGGCGGGCGGGAATTAGCGATTCGGTCATCAGGAGGAGACGTGGAAGGTGGCGGCGATGCCGTCATTGCCGACGCCGGTAAATGGGCGCTGGGCATGCCCTGTTTCCTGAGCGAGAGCCCGGCCCTGTATCGTCTGGCGATTTGTCGATCGTTGCGATTCCGGCGTTCTGCCGGGCTTTCATTTCGAAATGACGCATCTGGAATAGTGCGGCCGTCTTTGGTGCTCCTCTCTTCAGTGATCCGCCGAGGTTACGCCCATGGCTGAACGCCCGGAATGTCCCGCGAAATCCGGTGAGACGGTCTAGGCCGCGGATGTACCGTGAATGGCGCATAGGCGTGTCGGTCGCCGCAATCATGGCAATGAGAGGAAACCCCGTTATGGATCATGCATCCCGATCTCAGCATCAGACTCAGGCCGATGCGTCTTCGATCTCTTCAACGAATCCGACGGCCTCGTCGCCACTGCCTACCCAGACGCCGCCGTGGGGCGCGCTGTGGGTGATGGCCCTGGGATTGGCCATGATCGTGCTCGACAGCTCGATCGTCAACGTCTCCATTCCCACCATCATCGCCGACATCGGCATTAACCTGACCGACGCCCAGTGGGTCACCTCGCTCTACAACATCGTGCTTGCCGCGTTGTTGCTGCCTTTCGGCAAGTTGGGCGACGCCAGGGGGCGCAAACTGGTGTTTCAAGTCGGTACAGTGATCTTCGTGGCGAGTTCGACGCTCGCCGCCGCCTCGCAGGGTGCGGGGATGCTGCTTGCCGCCCGTGTGCTGCAGGGCATCGGAGGCGCGATGATCATGCCGAACACCCTGTCCACGGTGTCCGCCCTGTTCCGCGGCAGATACCGTGCCGCGGCGTTCGGCGTCTGGGGTGCGGTGATGAGTTCGGCCGCCGCCCTCGGCCCGCTGCTCGGTGGCGTGTTCACCGAGACTCTGGGATGGCGTTGGATTTTCCTAGTGAACTTGCCGCTGGGTATCGCGGTCTTTGTGTCGGCCATCTTCCTGGTACCGCAGACCGGTGGGGACGCCTCGGTCGCCGGCGCCGCGGATGCCGCACGGGATGCCCGATCCCATCGTGTCGGTGTGGATATTCCGGGCGTGGTGCTGTCTGCCCTGACCTCGGCCCTGCTGGTGTTCGGTCTTATTGAAGGCGAGACCTACGGCTGGTGGAAGCAGACCTCAACGCAGTTGAAGCTGGGCGGGTTGAGCTGGAATCGAGACTGGTTGTCGCCGGTGCCGATCTGCCTGATCGCCGGTGCGCTTCTGCTGGCTGCCTTCATCGTCTTCGAGTCGGCGCGGGGCAAAGCCGGTTGGCCGGTCATGCTGGACATGACCCTGTTTCGCATCAGGACGTTCTCGTGGGGCAATCTGGCGGCTGCGGCCATCGCCGCCGGCGAATTCGCGCTGGTGTTCATGCTGCCGCTGTACCTCATCAACGCCCGTGGGCTCAACACGCTGCAGGCCGGTGCGATGCTGGCCGTGATGGGTCTGGGGTCCATCGTCGCAGGTGCGCAGGCCCATGTCATGGCCGCCAAGCTCACCCCGGCCGGCGTGATTCAACTCGGTCTTGTGATCGAGATCATCGCCGTCGCCCTGGTCGCGGTCCTTATGCCTGTGGGATTGTCGGTGTGGTGGCAGCTTATTCCCATGGCCGCATACGGTCTGGGTCTGGGCTTCGCCTCCGCGCAGCTGACCAGCGTGGTGCTCTCCGAAGTGCCGATCATGCAGTCCGGCGAAGGGTCGGCCACCCAGTCCACGGTTCGACAGCTCGGCACCGCCGTCGGTTCGGCCATCTCCGGCGCGTCGTTGGCCATGGCCGTCAACGGAACATTGCCGGCGCGGCTCGAATCCCTCGGGCTGCCCGCCAAGGTCGGCGACGGTCTGGCCCAGGCGGTCAGCGGTTCGGCGGGTGGAGTGATCGGCGTGTTCCGCAGCGGTGATGGACCGGCGGCCCGGTTCGGCGACGAGGCGCCGAAGATTGCCGATGCGATGACTTCAGGGTTCATCGAAGGAGGTCAGTGGACGCTTCTGGTCGCCGGCATCATGCTGTTCATCGGTTTACTGGCCTCGGTGGCCGTGCGTCGTGCCGCGTCGTCGCACAACGTGCGTTGACGCATGACGGCTACTGTCTTATGGGGAGTGCGGTCGTGCGCGGTCGAACGATATGGTCCGCATACCGTCCACCGCACCTGTGGTCGGTTTGCCGGTGGAAGGAACGACGTATCAGACGGCGTGTCATGATTCGATGATGCTGTAGCATATCCTTTTGTGCCTCATCGAGGCACGCACGGCCCCGTAGCTCAGTTGGTTAGAGCGCCGCCCTGTCACGGCGGAGGTCACCGGTTCAAGTCCGGCCGGGGTCGCCACCAAACTCCCGATGCATGTCGGGAGTTTTTTGTTTCCTGCCGTTCTTCGATGCCGTCCGCAAGGACGGTGAAAGTGAATGCATCCGATTCGACACGCCGTCCGCACCGATGCCGGCGTTAAGGGAGGCGCCCGTTTGCAACGGGTGAAATGCATGAGGAAGCGCATCGGCGGAATGTTTGCGACGCATGACGAACCACGGAAAATCCGCGGTGGGAGGTCATGGCGGCTCACTACTATTTTCGCTATCTCGTACGTTACGAAAGTCTTCAAGGAGTAAGCCATGACCACGCTCGCCATCGATATCGGCGGAACCAAGATCGCCGCTGCCGTCTGCGATGCAAACGACAGCATCATCCAGCGTTGGCGCGTCCCCACGCCGATGGACGCCGACGCCATCAACAAGCACATCGCCGAGATCTACCGCGAAGCCGTCGCCGCCGGCCACGCCGATATCGAGGCCATCGGCATCTCCGCGGCCGGTAATGTGAGCGCGGATCGCAAGACGCTCACCTTCTCCGCCAACATTCCGGCCTGGATCAATTACAATCTGTCTGAGCACGTCGGTGCGTTGATCGACCATGCCGTTCCGGTCGTCGTCGAGAACGATGCCAACTGCGCCGGCTGGGGCGAATTCGTGCACGGTGCCGGTCGGGGCAGCTCCAATATGGTCGCGCTGACCGTGGGCACCGGCCTCGGCGGCGCCATCGTGCTCAACGGACAGCTCTACCGTGGCTCCTTCGGCATGGCCGCCGAGCTCGGCCACCTGCCGATGGTCCCGGACGGCGACCACTGCGGCTGCGGCCTGCGCGGCTGCGCTGAGCGCTACACCTCGGGCACCTCACTGGAGAACTTCGCCAAGTCTGCCGTGCGCCGTCGCCCGCAGGATGCCAAGCGCCTCATGGAGCTGTGCGGCGGCGACATCGCCAAGCTGGAAGGCCCGATGGTCTCCCAGGCAGCTCAGGAAGGCGACGTACTCGGCCTGTACGCATTCGGCAAGATCGGTGAATGGCTCGGCCGCACGATGGCCGCCGTTTCCGCCGTGCTCGACCCGGACCTGTTCGTGATCGGCGGCGGCGTGGTGGCCGTCGGCGACATCCTGCTGGAGCCGGCCCGCTACAACTACCAGCGCTTCCTGGAAGGCAGCGCCTACCGCGCTCACGCCAAGATTGTCGCCGCCACCGCCGGCCAGGACGCCGGCCTCATCGGTGCCGCCAATCTGGCTCTTCGCTGACGCAGCCGACCGCAAGGCGTCCGGTCTTGCGGTGACCCAGATGGCGGTGCGTAGATAACGCGCACGACGCAGATAGCAACGCGTAAACAATCGCGAACAGTACAGTGCGGTGATTCTCGTTATGGGAATCACCGCACTGTTGTTTTTCTCCCGAAAATGGCGAAACCCAACGTGAGTGAATGGGTCGTTGGGTTTGCCTAGAGGTCACATACCCTTACTAAAGGTAATGACTATTGGTAACTAAATGGAGGTTGGGTCAGCGATGAGCGAATCCCAGACCGAAACCAAGTCCGCGACTGAGTCCGCGACCAAGTCCAAGCCCGGCCAGCTGCCGGTGGATGACGTACGCAGTCTTATAGACGCCTGCTGGAAGGCCAAGACCATCACCGAACTGATGCCGGCATTGCCGAAAGGCATGAAACCGCGCTATGTCCACGTGATCGACGCCGTCTGGCATATCAACGAACCGAATGGGCAAGATACCGGCACCGCGCGCGTGGGCGACGTCAGCGCATTCCTCGGCGTCACTACGCCGAGCATCACCAAACTCCTCGGCGAATTGGCGGAACTCGGGCTGGTCGTCAAGCACGCCGACTCCACCGACCGCCGCGCGGTGACGCTTACGCTCGCCGAACGCGGCTTAGATATCCGCCGCATCTATGTGGAGGAATATCACGCGCGTTTGAGCCAACTGCTGGGTGGGTTGACCTCGGACCAGTGCGAAACCACGGTACGCACCTTGACCGAAGCCTTGCGACTCATGCAGCAGGACGCCAACAACCGGTAACAATCGGAAAACAATCGGTACAACCGGCGGCCAGCCCATCGGCAACACCGAAAACGAACGAATGGAGGGGAGGGCAAATCTTATGAACGATGCAGCAACACAGTCAGCAACGCCAGCAACAACGCGACCAACAACACAGTCAGCAACGCAGCCAACGACACTGCTGTGGCCAGCGCGCTGATTTCTGGATTTTCGGCCGCCGCCGTGAACAATGGGGCGGATGCCGCCGACTCCTATTTCACCGCTTTCCCGCAAAGCATGATGGTGTTCACCGGCATGGCGGTGCTTGGCGTGATTCTCGCCGCACTCATGTTCCGCTTCTCCACTCGCCGTCCGCCGGAATTGCGGGAAGTCAAATAGTTCGCCTGCCGCGTATCGGTTGGCTTTATGATGGAATCGATATTCCATCACAGGAGAAGCAGGAGGACTATCATGCTTGAGCCACCAGTCACTCCGATTCGCAAGGCCAACGACGGCCTTGAGCTGCCCGCCACCGGATTCGGCACCTATAAGGTTAACGGCCTGACCGGTGTGGACGCCATCAAGTCTGCCATTCA
Organism: Bifidobacterium breve DSM 20213 = JCM 1192; assembly: GCF_001025175.1. NCBI lineage: Bacteria > Bacillati > Actinomycetota > Actinomycetes > Bifidobacteriales > Bifidobacteriaceae > Bifidobacterium > Bifidobacterium breve. The sequence continues at coordinate 1,774,490 of NZ_AP012324.1, read as the reverse complement.
TCAGGGCTACCGACTCATCGATTCCGCCTTCAACTATGAGAACGAAGGCGTGGTGGGCCGCGCTATCCGCGAATCCGGTGTGCCGCGTGAAGACATCATCGTCACTTCCAAGCTGCCTGGCCGCCACCACGCCCATGACGAGGCGCTGCTCACCATCGAGGAGAGCGTGTGCCGCATGGGACTCGACTACATCGACCTCTACCTGATTCACTGGCCGAACCCGAGCCAAGGTCAGTTCGTCGAGGCATGGGAGGCGCTGGTCGAAGCCCGTGAACGTGGGCTGGTCAAGCATATCGGCGTTAGCAACTTCCTGCCCGGTCACATTGATTTGCTTATTCGCGATACGGGCGTGACCCCTGCCGTCAACCAGGTCGAGCTGCATCCGTACTTCCAGCAGCACGAACAGCTGGCCTACGACAACGCGCATGGCATCATCACTGAGGCGTGGAGCCCGCTGGGCCGTGCCAACCAGATGCTGCGCGATCCGGACTTGAAGCGTATCGCCGCCAAGCATGGTATCTCCGTTGTCAAGACCATCCTACGTTGGCATCTGCAGTACGGCGACGTGGCGATTCCGAAGTCCCTCAACCCGGAGCGTCAGCGCCAGAACCTCGATCTGACCGCCTTTGAGCTGGATGAGCAGGACATGGCCGACATCGCCGCGATGGATAATCCCGAAGGCTACACCTTCGGCCAGAATCCCCACTGGCACGAAGAGGCCTGATGCAACGCCCCATTATGACATCGCGCTCGTTCCTGCGCACGCCGTCCGAACCAGCCGAGCCTAGCGACGAGGCAGCCATGCAGGACCTCGTGGACACGTTGGAGGCCAACCGTTCGCGCTGCGTGGGAATGGCCGCCAATATGATCGGCGTGGGCAAGCGCATCATAGCCTTCGTGGACGAGGACCTTGGCGGTCGCGTCACAGTGATGCTCAATCCCGTAATCACCGCTTCGGATGGTGCCTTCGACACCCAGGAAGGATGCCTGTCTTTGGCCGGCGAACGACGCACGCTGCGTTACCGTCGTATCGAGGTCGATTACGAAGACCGTCGTTTCCGAGCGCGTCACGCCACGTTCACTGGATGGACCGCGCAGATCATCCAACATGAGGTCGACCACTGCAACGGCATTATCATCTAGCTATCTGACTGAATCCGGCTGACGGATTCGTTGCAACCGGTGGCCGGTCGTCCTCATCATGGCGGCAGACCACTTGTCGTATTGGCAGGCGTCGTTCGAAGCGGCAGGGTGTTTGGCAAGGGTCGGATACGCCTCGATCGCCGACTGTGGATGACACGCCGTAGAGCCTGTGGATGGTGGATAACCTCGTGCATGAGGTGCGTCGAACCGGCGGTTATCCACCTATCGATGGCATGGTTATGCACAATCGGCATCCCTTGGAATCATTGGATTTCCACATATCCACAAGTTTGTTTCAACGGGTTGCGGCGGGTCGCCGGCTTCCGTACAGTGTGTCTCACGGCGGGCGATGCGGCCTGCCGTCCACACTTGACCGGAAGGACCGACCATGACCGAAGCCACTGCCGCCGTTGAAGATTCCGGAGCACCGGCAATCCTGGATACCAAGGATGTCGTTGATATGTTCAAGCAATGCAATCTTGCCGTGTATGCCGAGGCGCGGCGTGAGTTTTACCGTGAAGTCAGTTTGAACCCATTCAAGCCACATCCCGAGGGTCTGCTCCGGATGATCGAGTGGCAGTTTTGGGATTGGTTTTCCTTTGATTGCTCGATCAGCGACATCGGTCTGACCGGAGATGAAAGCTCGGATATGCGCGTCGAGCTGGTGCATAACAAAGATAACGGCATCTCACCGTTCCGGGCTATGGCGGAATACGTGTACGCCGTCGACCCGCAGGTCGGGGAACGGAAGCTGCAGGATTTCCGGGATATTGATGACACCAATTTCGCCTCGATGTTTTGGATCAAGGATGCCAATGCGGTGAAGGGGATAATGACGGTCGAAGATCTCATTAATGGTGGTATTTATGATGTAGCAAGCCCGCAAGCTGCAGAATATGACGGCGCACGCGGCGGCCTGATCGTCAACCGCATTGCCCGTGTGCGAGGCAGGTGGCAGGGTTGCGCGATTCCGATCTATGAGGCTCACCGGCCAGATGATCCCAAGACGGGCGAGGCCATAGCGCGAAGTTTTCGCCACAGTGGATACCGGCCCGACTTTCCCGGTTTGGTCAGATTCTTCTACGGCCGGGCCAAGGATACCGGGCTGGATTGGGAGGAGGCGGTTGCCGCCAAGAAGACCGGCATGCTGAATCAGCTGATTGAGCAGGCGCGCGATTGATGGGGCTTTCGCGAGGCTGCCGTCCTGAGTTGTAGTCTCTGTTTTTTTTTGGGGGGGGGGGCTTGGGCCGTCGGTGTGTGCTGGCGGCCCTGGAGCATGTTTTCAGCGCTTCTGACCGGGATGAAGACCGCGGTCTCGGATGAAGAAGGGTGCCACCAGACAGATGATGCACACGATGGCCACCATGCGGAAAATGCGGAAGTCAAGCATTGGCTGTTCCAGCCGCATCTGGCGCCAGATGAACAGTGTCAGGGCGATTACGCCAATGGCTAGAGATACCAGCACGTCCATGCTGCCCCAGCCGTTTCCGCCGGCAGTGGAGAGGCCGAAGAGCACACCGCCGAAACCGAAGGTCGAAAGTACCACGGACAGCACGTCGATATGCGGGTGGGTCGGCTCGCCCACGTTGTGCACCGTGAAGCAGGCGGCCGCGATCACGCCGCCGGCGATTGCCACCAGCAGCGCGAACATCCAACGCCAGCTCAGCCATTCGACCAGCAGACCGGAGATGGTGGGGCCCAGTGCCGGAGCAAAGGCGATGACCATGCCCATCGCATACAGGAATAGCTGACGTGTGGTGAAGGTCTCGATGAGGAATGCGGTGACCGGAATCATGATGCCGTTGGTGAGCATGAATCCGGTGGTCAGCCATTGCACGGTGCTGCTGGGCACGTTGAACTCGCGCATCAGGGTGGGCGGCGCGTACAACATCATACGGGAGTGGTCGTTTGTTATCCGTTCCTGCGACCGGGGTCGTGCTACACTTTGGCAAGTTGACTACTCTGCAATCGCAGTACGTCATCGTGGGGCCGTAGCTCAGTCGGTTAGAGCATGCGACTCATAATCGCCCGGTCCAGGGTTCAAGCCCCTGCGGCCCCACTCTTTTCCGACAGCGCAACGTATTCCCCGTCCATATAGGCGCGTACAATCCGTAAGGTTCCGGTTCACGTCTGCCATAGGGGCATGACGACCCGGGTCCCCCGAATCCATAGGAGACGCAAAATGCAGCAGGGTATCCATCCTGATTACCACCCCGTTGAGGTGACGTGCTCGTGCGGCAACACCTTCGTGACCCGCACTGCTGGCAAGGAAGATCACATGTTCGTTGACGTGTGCTCTCAGTGCCACCCGTTCTACACCGGCAAGCAGAAGATTCTCGATACCGGTGGCCGCGTTGCTCGCTTCGAGAAGCGCTACGGCAAGAAGAGCAAGTAGCATACTTCGCGCCAGTCCTATTCGGCCCGGCATGCTTCGGCATGCCCGCCCGAGGACTGGCGTTTTTGTATTCTTTTGACCTGATTACAACACAACCAGAAAGCGTGTCATGGCAGACGAACAGTTCCCCGCGGCGGCGACCGCACTTGAGGAGTACCAGTCCATCGAAGAGCAGATGGCGAGCCCCGAAGTCGTGTCCAATCCGGACAAGCTGCGCAAACTAGGCCGTCGTCATGCCGAGCTAGGTGCCATTGTGGGAGCCTACAAAGCTTGGTTGCAATTGAAGGATGACTTGGAAGCCGCTCAGGAGATGGCCGGCGAGGATGCCGACTTCGCCGAGGAAGCTAAGCGTCTCGAATCCGAACTGCCGGGCGCGGAAGAAAAGCTGCGCACCGCGCTTATTCCGCGTGATCCGGATGATGCGCGAGACACCATTATGGAAATCAAGGCCGGCACCGGCGGCGAGGAAGCTGCACTGTTTGCCGGTGATTTGCTGCGTATGTACACCCGCTACGCCGAGAAGCGCGGCTGGAGCGTGAACATTCAGTCCGAGAACACCACCGAGCTCGGCGGCGTCAAGGACGTGCAGATTGCCATCCGGGCCAAGGGCACGCCTGCTCCCGAAGACGGCGTGTGGGCTTCGATGAAATACGAGGGCGGCGTGCACCGCGTGCAGCGCATTCCTGTCACCGAATCACAGGGGCGCATCCAGACTTCTGCGGCCGGTGTGATTGTTTTCCCCGAAGCCGACGAGGACGATGACGAAATTGAGATTGATCCGAAAGACCTGAAGATTGATATCTTCATGAGCTCCGGTCCTGGCGGACAGTCCGTGAACACCACGTATTCCGCCGTGCGCATGACCCACCTGCCTACCGGCATCACGGTGAACATGCAGGACGAGAAGTCGCAGATTCAGAACCGTGCCTCCGCCCTGCGCGTGCTGAAGTCCCGACTACTGGCCATGAAGCACGAGCAGGAGGCCGCTGAGGCGGCTGATATGCGCCACTCGCAGGTACGCTCGTTGGATCGCTCCGAGCGTATCCGTACCTACAACTTCCCGGAGAACCGCATCGTCGATCATCGTACGAATTACAAGGCATACAACCTGGATGCCGTGCTTGACGGCGACCTGCAGGCCGTAATCGACTCCGACATCCAAGCCGACGAAGCCGACCGTCTGGCCAATCAGAAGTGATAGTAGCGTGAGCGGGTTTGGCCGGTAGATACAATGCTCGACACACTCTAGGCCGTTCGGTCAAGCCTACGGTCGAGCATCGCATTTACCGGCCAAACCCTTACATTATGTGATAATTAAGGCACCGGAAGATAGGGATGTGATGGCTGCTGCCGATGTGATTCGTGATGCCGCCGTGCAATTGCGTGAGGCGGGCATTGAGACGCCTGAGCATGATGCCAAACTGCTCCTTGCCGAGGCGGCAGGTGTTGAGTTGCGCGATGTCGACAAAGCTCTGTTGATGGGGGAGGAGCTTGGCACAGCCGAACAGCTTGCCCGCTTCCAATCCATGCTTGCCCGCCGTGCCAAGCGTGAGCCGTTGCAGTACATCACCGGTCATGCGCCGTTCCGCTATCTCGACCTGAAGGTCGGCCCTGGCGTGTTCATTCCGCGTCCGGAAACCGAAACCGTGGTGCAGGTCGGTCTTGACTGGCTGACAAGAAACGGCATGATCCATCCTCGTGTGGTCGATCTGTGCGCCGGCTCCGGCGCGATTGGGCTGTCCGTTGTCAGCGAGGTGCCCGGCAGCCAGGTGTGGGCGGTGGAGCTGTCGCCGAACACCGCCGAATGGACGCGAAGGAATCTGTCGGAAACCGCGAAAAAGTACCCATCCATTGCCTCGAATTACCATCTGGAAATCGCGGATGCCACGTCCTTCGCCACATTGGCCCAATTGGACGGCACCGTCGATATCGTCATCACCAATCCTCCCTACGTGCCGCAGACCGATATTCCCGAGCAGCCGGAAGTGCGTGATTGGGATCCGGAATTGGCTTTGTATGGCGGCTCGATGGACGGTACGTTGATTCCCGAGCGCATTATCGAGCGGGCCTGCCGTCTTCTCAAGCCTGGGGGCGCGCTTGTCATGGAACATGACGTGACCCAGGGGGATCGTCTCGTGGCCTTTGCCAGGGCCACCGGATTCGCTGCCGCATCGACCGGCCAGGACTGGACGGGTCGTGACCGCTACCTGTTTGCAGTTTCCTAAGCCTCACGAATCCCACATTTCCTTGGGCTTGCATTCTCGTTTCCGTAATTGCGCTGTCTCATAATAAGAACAATTTATTGCGGGTTCAAAGCGGGTCTGGTTATAACAGTCCGCGACAAACATCGAATGAGAGAGACGTAGATGACGGTCACAAGCCGTGTGATGCAGTTCTGTGGTATGTGAATTATGCGAACGGAACGTCTCACGCGCATATCCCGCGCGTTGATTGACTGATGAACGATGTTGCAATATCCCAAGGAAGAAGGAAGAGGATGAACGTGAAGTTCTCCACTAAGTTCATTGCGGCCAGCGCGGCCGCAGTTATGGCGTTGTCCCTTGCTGGATGCTCCGGCGGCAGCATGGATGACTCCTCCAGCTCCAGCGCCAAGGCATCTGGTGACACCATCACCATCGGCACCGTGACCACCAACTCCGGTACCGCTGCCGCTTACGGCGAGGCCGAGGTCAAGGGCTTCGAGCTGGCCGTTTCCGAGATCAACGCCAAGGGCGGCATCAACGGCAAGAAGGTCAAGCTCGAGTCCATGGATGACAAGGGCGACGCCACCGAGGCGTCCAACGCCTACAACAAGCTTGTTGGCGACAACAACGTGCTCGCCGTGGCCGGTCCGACCATCTCCGCCACCACCGCAGCCGTGGCTCCGCTGGCCGACCAGTCCAAGCTGGTCACCATCGCCCCGGCCGCCACCTCCGATTCCATCGAAACCGGCAACTACCTGTTCCGCACCTGCTTCAAGGACTCCTACCAGGGTGAGGTCGCCGCCCGCTTCGCGGCCGAGAACCTGAAGGTCAAGAAGGTCGCCGTGCTCTACGGTACCGGTGATCCGTACTCCTCCGGCGTGGGTGAGGCTTTCGCCAAGGCCGCCGAGAAGCTTGGTCTTGAAGTGGTGGACAAGGAAAGCTCCTCCTCCGCCGACGACACCGAGTACTCCGCTCAGCTGCAGAAGATCCAGGCCTCCGGTGCTGAGCTGCTTTACGCTCCGTACTACTACTCCGTGGCTGGTCCGTACATCATCCCGCAAGCTCGTTCCGTGGGCTTCGATGGCTACGTGATGGGCCCTGACGGCTACGACGGCCTCAAGCTCACCGGTGACAAGGCCCAGTACAACAAGACCTACTACACCACCCACTACTCCGCCGACGACAACACCAACTCCAAGGTGCAGGACTTCATCAAGTCCTACAAGTCCAAGAACAACGCCGAGCCGAACACTTTCGCCGCTCTGGGCTACGACACGATCTACATGATCAAGCAGGCCATCGAAAAGGCCGGCAAGAACGCCACCCGTGAGGATGTGCGCAACGCCGTGGCCGGCATGACCTTCGACGGTGTGACCGGTAAGTTCACGATGGACAAGTCCGGCTCCCCGACCAAGTCCGTCATCGTGCTTGAGATGAAGGACGGCAAGCCTGTCTACAACACCACCGTGCAGCCCAAGTGAATCACCGCTGCATGATTCCAATCCATGCGCTCTAGTATGAGTGCGCGATATAGGAGAGTGGCCGGTTTCCCGGCCCTCTCCCTTTCGCGTTTTCATGGCGCATCATCAGACATTCAATAAACGCATTCAACACACAATGAGATTTAGAAAGGGGGAGCAGTGATGGATCAGATCATCATGTTTGTCAGCCAGCTATTCAATGGCCTGAAAATCGGTAGCGTGTACGCACTCGTGGCATTGGGCTACACCATGGTCTACGGCATCATCCGCCTGATCAACTTCGCCCACGGCGATTTCATCATGGTCGGCGCATATGTGCTGATGCTCACCATTCCCGCCATCGTCGCCATGGGCCTGCCCGCCTGGGTGGCGGTCATTCCCGCCATCCTGGTGTGCGTGGCCGTCGGCGTCATCGTCGAAAAAGCCGCATACAAGCCGGTGCGCGAGAAGGGCAATTCCATGACCGCCCTGATCACCGCCATCGCCATGTCCCTGCTGCTGGAGAACGGCTCTCAGGCCATCTTCGGTGCCGACTTCCAGACAGTCCCGACCATTTTCCACCTGCCGTCCATTGCCTTCGGCAAGCTCAAGCTTTCCGGAGACACACTGCTGACCATCGTCATCGGCCTGGTCATTATGGTGGGCCTGCAGCTGTTCGTCAAGTTCACCAAGCAGGGCAAGGCCATGCGCGCTGTCTCCGAAGACAAGGAGGCCGCTGTGCTCATGGGCGTCAACGTCAACTCCACCATCGCCCTGACCTTCGCCATCGGTTCCGGTCTGGCTGCAGTCGCCTCGCTGATGTACTGCGCCGCCTACCCGCAGGTGTCGCCTATGATGGGTGCCATGTTGGGCTTGAAGGCATTCGTCGCCGCAGTCCTTGGTGGCATCGGCTCCATCCCGGGCGCCATGATCGGTGGTCTTGCCATCGGCCTGATCGAGAGTCTGACCAAGGCATATATCGGCACTGTCACCGGAGGCCTCATCACCTCGGCATTCTCCGATGCCATCGTGTTCGCCATCCTGATCATCGTGCTGCTCGTCAAGCCGTCCGGCATTATGGGCAAGAACGAAGGGGAGAAGGTCTGATCGTATGAAGAAGACAATGCTTTCCACCACACAATCCTATGTGGTGTGCTTCCTAGGCATCCTTGCCACGTTCGGCATCGTGATGGCTCTGTGCGAATCCGGTCTGGCCGATTCCTATATCAAGGGCATCATGATGACCGCATGCATCGCCATCATCATGACCACGTCCCTGAACCTCACCATCGGTGTGCTTGGCCAGCTGACGCTGGGTTGCTGCGGCTTTGAGGCCATCGGCGCCTATGTAGCCGCACTGGCGTCCAAGTACATGGTTGCAGCCGGCATCGGCGTTGACCCCACCGCAAGGTTCCTGATTACCACGCTGATCGGAGGCATTGTGGCGTGTGTGTTCGGCATCCTGATTGGTATCCCGGCACTGCGACTGCATGGCGATTACTTGGCCATCATCACGCTGGGCTTCGGTGAGATCATTCGTGTGATCATCCAAAACCTCAAGGTTGCCGGCGGCATGGGCCTTGACAAGGGTGCCGCGGGACAGGCCCTGATCGGCATCGAACGCACCGCCAACCTGTACGTCGTGTTCTGGATCATGGTGGTCACCGTGGTCGTGCTCTTCATGTTCGGCCGTTCCCGTTACGGGCGCGCCGTCAAGGCCATTCGCGACGACGAGATCGCTGCGGGCGCTTCCGGACTCAACACCACGTACCTTAAGGTGCTTGTCTTCGCGATTTCCGCATTCTTTGCAGGCATTGCAGGTGGCATCTTCGCCCAGTACATCGGTTCGTTGAACCCCACCATGGCCGGCTGGCTCAACTCCATCAACTACGTGATCATGGTGGTGTTCGGCGGCATGGGTTCGCTCACCGGCTCGATCGTCTCCGCCATCGGCCTGACCATCCTGCCCGAGCTGCTGCGTGCCTTCGCTGACTACCGTATGCTCGCCTACTCGGTGGTGCTGGTGCTTGTCATGATCTTCCGCCCGCAGGGCATCTTTGGTTCATGGGAGTTCTCGCTGCCCAAGCTCATCAACCGGCTGCTGCTTCGCGGAAACGGCAAGAACGACAGGGCTGCTGATAAGTCCGATAAAGCCGTCAACGAACCGGCCGATGCAACCGAGAAGGAGGCTGCACGATGAGCAACGATACCCAGCCCATCCTCAAAGCCGAACATCTCGGCATCACCTTCGGTGGTCTGAAGGCCGTATCCGACTTCAACATGACCATCAACAAAGGCGAACTCGTCGGTCTGATCGGCCCCAACGGTGCCGGCAAGACCACGGTGTTCAACCTGCTGACCGGCGTGTACAAGCCCACCGAGGGCGATTTCTGGCTGGATGGCGAACACATGAACGGCAAGAAGACCTATCAGGTGGTTCGTGCCGGCATCGCCAGAACCTTCCAGAACATCCGCCTGTTCAAGCAGCTCACCGTTGAGGAGAATGTGCTCGTCGCCTTTGACGAATCGTTCTCCTACCATATGGGCGGCGCCATCTTCCGCACCCCGGGCTTCTGGAAGCAGGAGCATGAGATGCATGAGAAGGCCATCGACCTGCTGCGCATTTTCAACCTCGAAGGCTTGGCGGCCACGCAAGCGGCCAACCTGCCATACGGCCAGCAGCGCAAGCTGGAGATCGCGCGCGCTTTGGCCACCGGCATGAAGCTGCTGTTGCTCGACGAGCCGGCCGCAGGCATGAACCCCACGGAAACCGAGGATCTGCTGCACTGCATCAATACGATCCGTGATCGTTTCGGCATCGCCATCCTGCTCATCGAACATGACATGAGCTTGGTGATGAGTGTTTGCCAGCGCATTCAGGTGCTTGATTACGGTCGTACCATCGCATCCGGTACGCCGGAGCAGATCGCCAACAACCCGCAGGTCATCTCGGCCTATCTGGGTAGCGACAGCAATGATGATGTGGATGGCGACTCGACCGCCAAGGTCGAGCCGGAGCCAAGCATCGCCAAGACGATTCAAGAAGAGGGGGCACGCTGATGCTGGAAATCAAGGATCTGTGTGTCTCGTACGGCGCCATCGACGCGGTCAAAGGCATCAGTCTGAAGGTGGACGACGGTGAGATCGTCTCCCTGATCGGAGCCAACGGTGCCGGTAAAACGACCACCTTGCACACCATCACCGGCCTGGTGCCGGCCAAGTCCGGCAGCATCACCTATGACGGTCATGACCTGCTTAAGACGCATGCGAACAAGATCGTCACCCTGGGCATGGCCCACGTGCCGGAAGGCCGCCATGTGTTCACCCGCATGAGTGTGCAGGAGAACCTGGAGATGGGTGCGTTCAGCCTCAAGGACCAGTCGAATCTCGGCAAGGATCTTGAGATGGTGTTCGACTACTTCCCGCGTCTGAAAGAACGTCGCCGCCAGCTGGCCGGCACGCTCTCCGGCGGTGAGCAGCAGATGGTGGCCATGGGCCGCGCCCTGATGAGCCATCCGAAGACGATTCTGATGGATGAGCCGTCGATGGGTCTTTCGCCTCTGCTGGTCAAGGAGATTTTCGACATCATCGTCACTCTGCGCAAGAGCGGCATCACCGTGCTGCTGGTCGAACAGAACGCGAAGATGGCCCTATCCATTGCCGATCGCGCCTATGTGCTCGAAACCGGCAAGATCACGATGGAAGGCAAGGCCTCGGATCTGCTGCACGACGAGAAGGTGCGCAAGGCATACCTCGGCGCGTGACGCATAGGCTGGCACAGGTTGCTTTCGAATTGATGGTGACCGGGTTTCGCCCGGGACGGTGCATGCCGTTCGGAACGAAACCCGGTCATCGTCGTTGTGCAAGTCGGGGCACAATGGTGCAATGATAGATTGTGATGAATCAGGTGAACGGAGACGGTATGAGCGCAACGCGGAAGGTCACGGATGAGTCGTTGGCTCAGGCCGCACGCATCATTCATGATGGCGGACTGATCGTCATTCCCACCGATACCGTGTATGGCGTAGCCTGTGATCCGCGCAATGCGGCTGCCATCGCCCGCATCTACGAACTCAAGCGGCGTCCCCGATACAAGGCATTGCAGGTTCTGCTTGATTCCACTGACCAACTTGACGAGCTCGGACTCGAACTACCTTCGCCGCTGAACCGTCTTTCTGCCGCCTTCCTGCCGGGGGCGTTTTCGCCGATTGCCGTCGCGCGCCCCGATTGCACGTTGGAGACGTTGGCCGACACCGCGGAAGGCAGGCCCGGCACGCAAGGCATTCGCATCCCCAACTCGGCGCTCTGCCTTGAGATTCTTCGTGCTACTGGTCCTCTGGCCGCTTCAAGCGCCAATCGTTCCGGCGATGAAAGCGCGCAGACCGTGGATGAGGCCGTGGAAGCGTTCGGGAACCAGATTGATTTGTATCTGGATGGCGGGCCCACACAAGGCCATATATCTAGCACCGTGGTGAAAGCGGATCCGTATGCGAGAGACGGCATTGAGATTCTTCGTGAGGGAGTCATTCCCCAATCCATGATTCGCAAAGCCCTCCACCTCAATGGCGGGGGATTAGGCGCATGAGGATTTACTTACTGGTCGCGGCCATCGCGGGTGGCGTCACCTGGCTGGTGACTCCGCTGATTCGCCACGTGGCCATCGAGATCGGCGCGGTTGGCGAAGTGCGCGCCCGCGATGTGCATACCATTCCCACCCCGCGTATGGGCGGCCTTGGCATGCTGATCGGATTTACCGTGGCCACCATCTTTGCCAGCAGAACGCCGTTCCTTGCGGGTCTGTTCCAAGGCAATTACCAGATGTGGGTGATTCTTGCCGGCGGCATTATGATCAGTCTGCTGGGCATGGCCGATGATTTGTGGGATCTTGACTGGATGTTGAAGCTCGCCGGTCAGCTGCTGATTTCCGTTTTCGTGGCCTGGGGTGGTTTGCAGATTATTTCGCTGCCGCTGGGAGGCTCTCTGATCACCGCATCCCCGAGCCTGTCCATGGCAATTACGGCATTCCTTATTGTCGCTTCGATCAACGCGGTCAATTTCGTGGACGGTCTTGACGGACTGGCTTCGGGCATCGTGGCCATCGGCGGCATCGCGTTCGCCATCTATTCGTACATCATCGCCCGATACTCGCCCAGTTACGCCTCGCTGGCCACGCTGATCGACGTGATGATGGTGGGCATCTGTGTGGGCTTTATCCTGCATAACTGGCATCCGGCGAAATTGTTCATGGGTGATTCCGGCTCGATGCTGCTCGGCTATCTCATCACCTGCGCCTCAATCGTCATGACCGGCCGTCTTGATCCGGCATCGATTCACGCCAGTATCTATCTGCCGGTATTCATGCCGATTCTGTTGCCGATTCTGGTGCTGTTCCTGCCGGTGCTCGACATGTGCCTGGCGATTGTGCGGCGTCTGGCCAAGGGGCAGTCGCCGATGCATCCGGACCGTATGCATCTGCATCATCGCATGCTGCGCATCGGCCATTCGGTTCGTGGAGCCGTGCTGATTCTTTGGGGTTGGGCGGCGTTGATCGCGTTTGGGTCGTTGACCATTCTTTTCTTCAAGGCGCAGCACGTTGCCTTTGGTATGGCGATTGCCGTGGTCGTACTGACCATCGCCACCATGTACCCGTACCTGAAGCATCGTATTCCGGAGATACAGGAAGAGAACGCTACGTTGGAAGCGGCGCGCCACAACGCGCAGCATGCCACGGCAGTGCATGACGACGTAACCCCAGAAAATACGCGTTCCGGAAGCGAATCGCTGCCGGTTGCCGGCGCTGATTCGAGCGGACAGGAAAACCCTTCCTGATAGCAGTCCGCACGCGTTGAGCCATATGTGATTGGACGGTTCTCACACGTGTGTCGTGAAGGTCAGCGCATTTTCATATAGTGTTTACATGGCTACAAACCTTGATGAATTAAACGCCCAGTCGGCGTATGCCCCCCTTCCCCCGATTTTCGCCAAGCTCGGCCTTGCCTATGATGATGTGTTGCTGTTGCCGAACGAGACGGATGTCATTCCTTCCGAAGTGGACACCAGCACCCATCTGACCCGCAATATCACGATGAAGGCCCCGGTGCTCTCCGCCGCCATGGATACCGTGACCGAGTCCGAGATGGCCATCGCCATGGCTCGTAACGGTGGTATCGGCGTGCTGCACCGCAACCTGTCTATCGACGATCAGGCTGCTCAGGTCGATGTGGTCAAGCGCTCCGAGTCCGGTATGATTACCGATCCGCTGACCGTCAACCCTGAGGTCACGCTGGCCGATCTCGACAAGCTGTGCGGCAAGTTCCACATCTCCGGTCTGCCGGTGGTGGACAAGGACAACAAGCTCGTCGGCATCATCACCAACCGTGATATGCGTTTCATCGCCTCCGAGGATTACGACACCCTGAAGGTCAAGGATGTCATGACCAAGGAGAACCTGGTCACCGGTCCGTCCAACATCTCCAAGGACGACGCCCACCGCCTGCTCGCCCAGCACAAGGTTGAGAAGCTGCCGCTGGTTGATGCGGAAGGTCATCTGACTGGTCTGATCACGGTCAAGGACTTCGTCAAGACCGAACAGTACCCGGACGCCACCAAGGACGAGCAGGGTCGCCTGCGCGTGGCCGCCGGCGTTGGCTTCCTCGGCGACGCATGGCAGCGTGCCTCCGCCCTGATGGAGGCCGGCGTGGATGTGCTCGTGGTCGACACCGCCAACGGTGAGGCCCGCCTGGCACTCGACATGATCTCCCGTCTGAAGCACGATTCCGCCTTCGATGGCGTGCAGATCATCGGCGGCAACGTCGGCACCCGTTCCGGTGCCCAGGCCATGATCGAGGCCGGTGCCGATGCCGTCAAGGTCGGTATTGGTCCTGGCTCCATCTGCACCACCCGTATCGTTGCCGGTGTTGGCGTTCCGCAGCTCACCGCCGTGTACGAGGCCGCCCAGGCCTGCCGTGCCGCTGGCGTGCCCTGCATCGCCGACGGTGGCATCCACTACTCCGGTGACATCGCCAAGGCCCTTGTGGCTGGCGCCTCCTCCGTGATGCTCGGCGGCACGCTCGCTGGCTGTGAGGAAGCCCCGGGCGAGAAGGTGCTCCTGCACGGCAAGCAGTACAAGCTGTACCGAGGCATGGGATCCCTCGGCGCCATGGCTCCGCGCGGCAAGAAGTCCTACTCCAAGGACCGCTACTTCCAGGCCGACGTGACCTCCAGCGACAAGGTCGTGCCGGAAGGTGTGGAAGGCGAAGTGCCGTACCGCGGCCCGCTCAACGCTGTGCTCTACCAGATGCTCGGTGGCCTGCACCAGTCCATGTTCTACATTGGCGCACACAACATCGCCGAAATGCCGGAACGTGGCAAGTTCATCCGCATCACCGACGCCGGCCTGCGTGAATCGCACCCGCACGACATCGTGATGACCGCGGAAGCACCGAACTACTCCGGCTTCCACAACAACTGATCGGTTGATGCCCGCTAGCTTGCGCTAGTTAGGGGTTGATTCCTTGTGAAAAGGGTCTGCTTATGCAGGCCCTTTTCGCGTATGTGGCTCGAGATAGCTTGTATGCGCTGGGGTATAGTCTGAACTGTTCTGCATAAGCGATGACCAGCGAAGAAAAGAGGCACACCATGGTCGACAGCCATGACGCGGAAACGTACAGCGCGAAGGACTCGCGCCTGATTTGGATCGATTGCGAGATGACCGGACTTGACATCTTCGGCGGCGACGAACTCGTCGAGGTGTCCGTGGTTCCCACCGACTTTGACCTGAATGTGCTGGACGAGGGCGTGGATTACGTCATCAAGCCGTCCGAGAAGGCCGTGAACCACATGAACGATTTCGTGCGCCAGATGCACACCCGTTCCGGCCTGATCAACGAGTGGGAGAATGGCCTGAGCCTGGCCGAGGCCGAGCAGAAGGTCACCGAATACGTGCTGCGCTTCACGCCGGAAGGCGTGCGCCCGCTGCTGGCCGGCAACACCATTGGATCCGACAAGAAGTTCCTCGACCACTATATGCCGGACCTCATGAGTCACCTGCACTACCGCAGCGTGGACGTGAGCACCCTGAAGGAGCTCGCCCGCCGCTGGTACCCGGCCGTCTACGAGAACCGCCCGCCGAAGAATGGCGGTCATCGTGCTCTCGCCGACATCATCGAATCTTTGGATGAGCTGCGCTACTACCGCAAGGCCTTCATGGCTCCGGCCCCCGGCCCGGACGAGGCCGCAGCCAAGGCCATCTCTGCCGACATCGTCTCCACCAGCATCCTCAATAAGTAGTCCGCCGTACTTGGCTCCCTCTCTGAGGGGAGCTGTCGAACGAAGTGAGACTGAGGGGAGTCACGGATGCGTACGACTCCCCTCAGTCAGCTCCGCTCAAAGAGTGGAGCCTAGAGAGGTTGATATGCGCCAAACCGAAGCCCTGGCCATTCTGAACGCCGGCGCGAACGTGTTCCTGACCGGTGCGCCCGGTGCCGGTAAGACCTACGTGCTCAACGAGTTCATCCGGCAGGCGCGTGCCGACGGGGCGAGCGTGGCCGTCACTGCGTCCACAGGCATAGCCTCCACGCATATCAATGGCCAGACCATTCACTCATGGAGTGGTGTGGGTGTGGCGACAAGTCTGACCTCCAGTCTGCTCAAGCTCATCAAATCCCGCCGCAAACGCAAGATTCAGGCCACGGATATTCTCGTCATTGACGAGGTCTCCATGCTGCACGCCTGGCTGTTTGACATGGTTGACCAAGTCTGCCGCGAGGTCCGTCGCGATCCACGGCCGTTCGGCGGCATCCAGGTCGTGCTGTCCGGAGATTTGTTTCAGCTGCCTCCGGTCTCGGTATCCGGCCGCAACCGCGACCTCATCGAACCCACACCGGAATTCATCGCCAGCCGTGAACGGTATGCCCGTGCCGGTCTTAATCCGGAAAGCTTTATCACCGAATCGCTGGTGTGGCAGGAACTCAACCCGGTGATCTGCTACCTCACCGAGCAGCATCGTCAAGACACCGGTGAGCTTCTGACCGTGCTTACTGACATTCGCGAAGGCGACGTGACCCAGTCCGACCGTGACGCACTCGTCACGCGTTTGGGCAAGCTGCCCGAGCCCGGCCAAGTGGCCGTCCATCTCTTCCCCGTGAACCGTCAGGCCGACAATCTCAACGACATGCGGCTGAACCAGATCATGCTCGAGCCTCATGAGTTCCATGCCGAAACTGCAGGACCGGCCAATCTGGTCGATCGGCTCAAGAAGAACATGCTCGCCCCCGAGCGGCTCGTGCTCAAGGAAGGCGCGGCCGTCATGGCTCTGCGCAATGACCCCGACCGCCAGTATGTCAATGGTTCGCTCGGCACTGTGCGCGGTTTTGCGCAGGAGAACAAAGGCGGTTGGCCGATTGTGGAATTCGAGAACGGCAATATCGTCACCATGAAACAGGCCAAGTGGGAGATGATGGATGGCGAGACGGTGCTCGCTTCCGTGGCTCAGGTGCCGTTGCGCTGCGCGTGGGGCATCACCATCCACAAGTCACAGGGTATGACGCTCGATCGCGCGGTTATGGACTTGAAGAGGACCTTCGCGCCGGGCATGGGATATGTGGCGCTCTCCCGAGTTGAATCATTGGGCGGACTGTATTTGGCTGGTGTCAACGAGCGCATGTTCCTTGTCTCACCCGATGCCGTGGTGCTTGACGGCGACCTGCGCGAGGCCTCGGCCTCGGCCTCCGACCAGTTGGCCGATGAAGGCGCAGGCGCATTCAAACCCACCGAGCCAGACGAATTCGCCGCCGATCCCAATGACGAATTCGCCCAAGACGCCTTGTTCTGACGGTTGCTATGCCGAACGACTACTAATGTAAGCGTTTCTGCGTTTCAAGGGGCGGATTTTGAGTTTTCAGGACATCTATCTCCGTTTCGAGGGGCTGATGCCCAAGTAGACAACACTTAAAGGCGGCGGAATGACGTTGGTGCGCGGCTGCATTGGCTCGCTGGTTGCCCATCAACCACTTGGCAAGGATGTGATCGCCCATGCGGTGGATGCCGCCACCCGTGACCCACGTTTCAACCCGGTCACCGCTGCGGAATACCCACTGCTGAATATCGAGGTGTCGGTGCTGGGGGGGGGGAGCCAAAGGCAATTACCGTCAAGACCCGCGATGGAAAAGAAGCCCCTCAACCACTTCCACCCTGGTTCCAGTGTGCTGAGTTTTGGCACGGCCGGCTGCAATTCCGGCTGCCGCTTCTGCCAGAATTTTGACATTGCCAAAGCGCGCAGCATCGATAAGCTCAGCGTGGGGGCCAGCCCGGAGAAAATCGCGCAGATCGCGGCCAGCCGTGGCATCGACTCAGTGGCATTCACCTACAACGACCCCATCGTGTTCGCCGAATACGCCATCGACACCGCCCAAGCCTGCCGCGCACTCGGCATCCATCCCATCGCCGTGACGGCCGGATACATGAGTGCCGAAGCCCGGCCCGACTTCTATGCCGCCATGGACGCCGCCAATATCGACCTCAAAGGCTTCACCGAAGATTTCTATTGGAAAGTGACCGGCACGCATTTGGCCGACGTGCTCGCGACCATCGACTATGCGGTCAACGAGGCACGTACCCCAGAAGGCGAACACGTGTGGGTGGAACTCACCACACTGCTCATCCCCGGTCTCAACGATGACGATGCCCAGTTGCACGCCGAATGCACGTGGATAGGCGAACATCTGGGGCCGGACGTGCCGCTGCACTTCTCCGCGTTCCATCCGAGCTATCGGATGATGGATGTGCCGCCTACGCCGCACGAGACGCTGACCCGTACCCGCGCCATCGCGCTCGCTGAAGGGCTCCATTATGTCTACGCCGGCAATGTGCATGACCGCGAGGGCGATACTACGTATTGTCCGAACCCGCAGTGCCATGCGAAGCTCATCGAGCGCGACTGGTACCGCATTATCGCCGACCGCCTATCAGCAAGCTCCGGCGGCAACGGTCACTGCCCGCAATGTGGCACCGCAATCGCCGGGCGATGGTGATGAAACGTCTCTTCAGCCAGGCCATAGCCTTGCCTCGAGTCGTTCTGCCATAGAGAACCGTCCGTATGCCAAGATTAAGGCCGGAAACGGAACCTGTGACGACTTAGCTTGTCGGTTCACGCGAATATCTTGGAACCTATGACTTCCAATACCCTTCGCATGTCAACCATGTTCCTGCGCACCCTGCGCGAGGATCCCGCCGATGCCGATGTCGATTCGGCCAAACTGCTGCAGCGTGCCGGCTACATCCGCAAGGCCGCGCCCGGCATCTGGACCTGGCTGCCGCTTGGTCTCAAGGTGCTTAACAAGATCGAAGATATTATTCGTGAGGAGATCAACGGCATCGGTGCTCAGGAAGTGCACTTCCCGGCTTTGCTGCCGCGCGAGCCCTACGAGGCCACCCACCGCTGGGAGGAGTACGGCGATAACATCTTCCGTTTGAAGGATCGCCACGAGGCCGATTACCTGCTGGCCCCCACCCACGAGGAGATGTTCACCCTTCTGGTCAAGGACATGTACTCCTCTTACAAAGACCTGCCCGTCACCCTGTACCAGATTCAGACCAAGTACCGCGACGAGTTCCGCCCGCGCGCTGGCCTGATTCGCGGCCGCGAGTTCATCATGAAGGATGCCTACTCCTTCACCATCGATGAGGAAGGCATGCGCAAGGCCTACTACGACGAGCGTGGTGCCTATGAGCGCATCTTCCAGCGTCTCGACCTGAAGTACGTGCCGGTGTTCGCCATGTCCGGTCCGATGGGCGGCTCTGCTTCTGAGGAGTTCCTTGCCCCAATGCCGATCGGTGAAGACACCTTCGCTCTGGCTCCTTCCGGCAAGGCTTGGAACGTCGAGGCTTTGACCACTCCGGAGCTGCCTGAAGTCGATGCTTCCAACACTCCTGCCGCTTCCAAGGAAGCCGCCCCGGATGCCAAGACCATCGACAACATGATCGAGCGTGCCAACGCCGACCACCCGCGTACCGATGGCCGCGAATGGCAGGCTTCCGACATCCTCAAGAACGTGGTGATTACCGTCAAGCACCCTGAGGATGAGGAGCATGACGAGCCGTGGCGCGAAGTGATCGTTGTCGGCGTGCCCGGTGACCGCACGGTGGATATGAAGCGACTGGAAGCCCAGTTCGCTCCCGCCGAGCTCGAAGAGGCCACCGAGGAAGACCTGAAGAACCACCCCGAACTGGTGCCCGGCTACATCGGTCCGATGGTGCTTGGTCCGCAGGCCGAAGCCGCTGGCGTGAAGAACCCGGTGCGTTACTTGGTGGACGCGCACGTGGTCAAGGGCTCCGCTTGGTTCACCGGTGCTGATGAGAACGAGGTTGACTACTACAACTTGGTTTATGGCCGTGATTTCAAGGCCGATGGCGTGGTCGAGGCCGTTGAGGTTCGCCACGGCGATATGAGCCCGGATGGTTCCGGCCCGCTGAGCTTTGAGCGCGGTGTGGAAATCGGTCAGGTCTTCCAGCTGGGTCTCAAGTATTCCAAGGCATTGGACCTGAAGGTGCTCGACCAGAACGGCAAGGCCGTGCCGGTGTGGATGGGCTGCTATGGCATCGGCGTCTCCCGCGTGCTGGCCTGCATCGCCGAAACACATCACGATGAGGCCGGCTTGGCCTGGCCGTCCGTGATCGCTCCGGCCGCCGTTCATGTGGTGGCCACCGGCAAGGATGAAAAGGCATTCGAAGGTGCCGAGAAACTGGTCGCCGAACTTGAGGCCAAGGGCCTTGAAGTGATTTACGATGACCGTAAGAAGGTCTCTCCGGGCGTCAAGTTCAAGGATGCCGAGCTGATCGGCGTGCCGCTGGTCGCCGTGGTCGGTCGCGATTACGTGAACGATGGCACCATTGAGATCCGCGATCGCAATGGCGAGAACAAGGTCGCCGTGCCCGCTGCTGAAGCTGCCGGTACCTTGGCCGATCGTTTTGCTGCTCTCGGCTGAGGGTGGCTGATAGCCCATAATTACAGCGCCATCCTGCTCTTTGCAGGGTGGCGCTTTTGCTTTTTGCTCCTAATTGTGGATAGTCCAAAATTATCCACAGTACAAAAAATGCAACCCCGTCACGGTATCCACAATTGTCGGTTGCCCTTGTGCTGCTACGGTGCGGCACTTCACAGTGGAGATACCGTTGGGGTGTGCATTGGTGATGACGCCATAGACAGGCCCCGGCGGTCCACAACAGTGACGTGAGAAAGGGCCGATCATGGCGATTCAACAGGCAGCAGTAACTATTACCGGATTTGTGGCGGGCGATCCCGTGCTAGGCGGAACGGACACTTTTCCCGTGCTGACCTTCCGAATGGGCAGCACCCGTAGCAGGTTTAATCAGAGCACACAGCAGTGGGAGGATTTTGCCACCGCCTGGATTACGGTCAAGGCATTTCGCGCGTTGGCAAAAAATACCAAACAATCGGTTCGACGTGGCGATCGCATTGTGGTGGTCGGAGTGCTCAACACGGACCAGTGGACTACCGAGCAGGGCGAGGCCCGTAGCAAAACCGTTGTGGAAGCCACCAATATCGGCCATGATCTCACTTTTGGCACCACTTCTCTTGCCAAGGCGCAGCGCAATGGCACCAATGCCAATGCGGGTACTGATGAGGCATCCCGGCAAAATCTGCAGAATCGGCAGTCCTATGATGCTGGGTCCGGGCCGGGCGCCGACCCCTATGCCAATGCAGCCGGAACGAAGCCAGTGGAATTCGGCATCACCGAGAACGATCAAGGTGATCAATTCAATGCAGCGCGAGACCAAGAACATGCCGACGGTGAAGCTTCGGCGCCGAATGCCGATGCAGGTCAATCACAATCCGCAAGCCAGAAAGCTTTCGCCGGTGGTGCTGCGAATGCTGCAGAGGGGGAAACGGACGAGTTCTAGATGCGGCCAAAACGATATCGGCCTGCACCCTTACGAAGGATTACAGGCCGATATTGATTGGTGGAGGAATTACCAGATACGCACGCGGGCGTCAGGGTCCAGCCACATGGCGTCGCCCTCAGTGACGTTGAACGCATCATAGAAGAGATCCACATTGCTGGCGATGCCGTTGGTGCGGAATTCGGCCGGCGAATGCGGGTCGATCTGCAAGTACTGCTCGGCCAGTTCGTCACGGTTCTTGGTACGCCAGATGGAGGCGTAGCTCAGGAAGAAACGCTGCAGGCCGGTGAAGCCGTCCATCTCGGGGGCGGTATCGAGCAGCGCCTTGATGGCGGCGGGGGAACCGTCTTCCTCGACATCCGCTTTACCTGCCGCCTTGCCGAGTGCGAACGCATACGCCTTCAGTGCGATGTTCACGCCGCCCAAGTCGCCGATATTCTCGCCGATGGTCAGCGCGCCGTTGACATGCGGTGCCTTGTCCGGTTCGTCGGCGTATTTCTCGGCCAGCTGCTGCGGCACAAAACCGTTGTACTGGGCGATCAGCGCACCGGTGCGGGCCTCGAAGTTCTTGCGATCCTCATCGGTCCACCAGTTGTTGAGCTTGCCGTCGCCGTCGTACTGCGAACCCTGGTCGTCAAAACCGTGGCCGATTTCGTGGCCGATCACCGCGCCGATGCCACCATAGTTGGCTGCATCTTCGGCCTTCGGGTCGAAGAACGGAGGCTGCAGAATCGCCGCCGGGAACACGATGACATTCATGCTCGGCTCGTAGTAGGCGTTCACCGTCTGCGGGTTCATCAGCCACTCGTCTTTGTCGGCCGGCTTGCCGACCTTGGCCAGCTGGTAGCCGGTCTCATAGAGGTTTGCGGCCTTGGCGTTCTCGGCGGGCAGCGCGTCTGCGGATGGATTCAATGCCGAGTAGTCGCGCCAATGGTTGGTGTAGCCGATTTTCGGCGTGAATTTGGAGAGCTTCTCCAGTGCCTTGGCCTTGGTGTCTTCGCCCAGCCAATCGGAATTGGTGATGGATGCGCGGTAGGCGTCAATCAGATTGGCGACTAGTTCCTCCATGCGGCGCTTCGAGCTTTCGGGGAAGTGACGACGCACGTACTCGCGGCCCACGTCTTCGCCGCAGATGCCGTTGACCAGGCTGACTGCGCGCTTCCAGCGGTCGCGCTGCTTCTTGGCGCCGGAAAGTACCTTGCCGTAGAAGTCGAAGTTTGTGGTGTCGAAGTCGTGGGACAGCGAGGAAGCGAAGCCCAGGATCATGTGGACACGGGCCCACAGCTTGAGATCGGCCAGATTGGCCTCGGCCCAGAACGCATCAAGACCGATGAGGAAGCTTGGCTCATGCACGATGACGTGTGCGAACACGGACTTGAAGTCAATCGGCTGGACCTTGGCGGACTCGGTGGCATCATAGGCGGACTGCCAGGCGTTAATCCAGGAATCGAGATCGAAGTTCTTCAGTGTGGCGGCCAGGTCGTTGTAATCGGTGGGGTTATAGGTCTTCACCGAGTCGCGCGTGGCCACATTGTCCCAATGGTTGGCGGCGATCTTAGTTTCCACGGCAAGGAAGTGGCGAGCCATATCAAGGGCGGCCTCACTGGGGGTTGCGGTGGTCGGCTCATTGCCTTCATCCTCGTCCTGCGGCTTTGGCAGTTCGTCATCCACGTTGGGGTTGTCTTCAGCTGCTGGAGCATAGCCGGCATTGACAAGCTGCGTGGCGACCATGTTCACATACGCTTCGCGTACAGGAGCGTAGTGGTCTTCGCGGTAGTAGGCTTCGTCCGGCAGACACAGACCGGCCTGCTCGAGGTGGGCGATGTTGCGGTCCGGGTCGCCGGGGTCGCCGTATACGGCCAGACCGAACAGGTCGGGGCCTCCGGTTGGGTTGATGGTGCCGAGCACGCGCGTGAGGGCGGCCTTGTCGATGGAGGAATCGATAAGGTCAAGTTCATCGCGGATCGGGTCGAGGCCGGCGGCTTCGATGGCATCCGTATTGAGGAACGAGCGATACAAGGCCTGTGATTTGGTTGCCGGGCAGTCATCGTCTTCGAGAATCTCGTGCACCTGGTTTTCGGAATCCTCCGCGAGCTTGTCGAAGGAGCCGTAGCGCGAACGATCGTCGGGCAGGCGGTAGGTGTCGATCCATGGGCCGTTGACGTAGCGGAACAGGTCGTTGGTCGGTTTGATGACGGAGGAGAACGATGCCGGGTCAATGCCCGACGTCAGCGTTTCGGTTTCGTTGGTCATGGCCTCAAGCCTAATCGCGGCGGGGGAGAAGCGTTCCTCGGTCGTCGCAACGTTGCGCCGTAAGTGAAATAGACATATTGCCTAGTTTTGATGATGGTCTGAATTGGATAACCTGTCTAGTGTGGTAGATGAAGCTTGAATGTGACCTGATGAAAGGAGTCATGATGGGCGATCCGAATGACGGCCAGTGGAATGGTCAGCCGAACCAGAATCAGCCGAACCAGCAGGGCTATCCACAATACGGTGCGTACGACAGCAATCATGGCGGCCAATATCCGCCGCAAGGTGCGCAAGGGCAGAATGACCGGCAGAGCGGGGCGAACCAGAACCCGTACGGCCCATATGCCTATAACCCGAATTATGGTCCGAACGGTCAGCAGGCATGGGGCCCGGATGGCCAGCAATATCAAAACAACGGTCAAGCGGATGGCGGCAACCAGTCCGGCTGGCAGCAGACCAATTGGTATACCGGCGATTTCAACCCGTTCCGCCTTATTGAGGAATGGTTGCCAGAAAAGGCCAAGACCAGGATTCGTGTGATCTACGGCGTAGTTGGCGTTGCTGCCATCGCCCTTGGCGCGGCCCTTTTGCTCGTGCCGAACAAGACCTTGGCTCTGGCGGCTCTGCTGCTTGGTGTCTACTTCGTCATCTCCGGTGTGGTGCGCATCGTGGGTGCTTTGGTGGAGCCGTTCCTGCCGGCCGGTTGGCGTGTGCTGGATGTGTTCGTCGGTATCTTGCTGACTTTCGGCGGCGTGGTGGTTGTCAGAAACTACGGTATGACCGGGCAGACGCTGGCGCTGCTCATCACCATGATGGTCGGCTTCGGCTGGATCATGGAAGGTGTGATGTCGCTGGTGGAATCGTGGCGTATCCCTCATTCGGGATGGGCCATCGCCTATGCGATTATCTCGATTGTTGCCGGCTTTATCGTGCTGATGAGTCCACTGAGCTCTGCGGTCTTCATGGTGGTGTTTGGAGGGTGCGCCATGGTCGTCATGGGTATCACCGCGGTTATCCGCGCTTTCACTTTCGGCAAGCCCAGAAAGTAGACACCAAGTCATCAAGCCAAAGCGTCCGTGCGGGTTCCATACTTGCCCGGGCGCTTTTTCTTGGCCGCACCCGCTGCCGTCGCTTGGCGGTGCCGGGCGCTGGCAGTTGACCCCGGGCTGGACTAGAGTTGAGAACAAGTCTCAACAAGGTAGAAAGAGCCTCATGATCGAACTGAAAACCCCTCGTGAAATCGAGGAAATGAAGCCTGCTGGTCGTTTTGTCGGCGGCATTCTGAAGGAACTGAAAGAGAACACTAAGGTCGGCACCAACCTGCTCGAAATCGACGAGTTCGTCCACAAGAAGATCGTGGACCGCAAGGGTGCCGAATCCTGCTATGTTGACTACGCTCCCGACTTCGGTACTGGCCCGTTCGCCCACTACATCTGCACCTCCGTCAATGACGCTGTGCTGCACGGCGTGCCATATGACTACAGCCTGAAGGACGGCGACCTCGTCTCCCTCGACCTCGCCATCTCCGTGGACGGCTGGGTGGCCGATTCCGCCGTCAGTTTCGTGGTCGGCAACGATCCCGACCCCGAAGACCTGCGCATCATCAAGTGCACTGAAGAAGCGCTCGCCGCCGCCATCGACGTGGCCAAGCCCGGCAACCGTCTCGGTGATATCTCCAATACCATCGGCGATATCGCGCGCGAATACGGCTATCCGATCAACCTTGAGTTCGGC
This sequence comes from Bifidobacterium breve DSM 20213 = JCM 1192, assembly GCF_001025175.1. NCBI lineage: Bacteria > Bacillati > Actinomycetota > Actinomycetes > Bifidobacteriales > Bifidobacteriaceae > Bifidobacterium > Bifidobacterium breve. Next base: position 1,749,381 of record NZ_AP012324.1, on the reverse strand, counting down.
GGCCACGGCGTGGGTCACATCATGCACGGCGATCCGCATGTACCGAACGATGGCCGCGCCCACCATGGCTACAAGCTGCGTGAAGGCCTGGTCATCGCCATCGAACCGTGGTTCCTCAAGACCACCGACGAGATCTTCCAGGATCCGAAGGATGGTTGGACCCTGCGCGCCTCCGACGGTTCGCGCGGTGCTCACTCCGAGCACACCATCGCCATCACCGAGAACGGTCCGATCATCTTCACCGATCGCTCCAGCCTCTGATTGACGCAAGCGCTTGAGTGTTCGCGGTTTTTCCGCGATTTCGAGACGTAACAAGCCGAAGTGCATTTGCTTTGATAGCATGAGCGCACTTCGGCTTTCGTGTATCGACCGGCATTCGTTGGCGGTAACACAAAAGACATACAGTACCGAACACCAATGTTCATAAATGTTGGTGTTCGAGCAAGCGGTTCATAAAGAGGAAGGCGCGCGCATGGCGACGGCACAGCTTGATGTCGATTCGAGCAAGTTCAACCTGCCTGTGGTGAAGGCGAGTGCGGGGCCGGATGGCATTGTCGTTTCCAAGCTGCGCAATGACGGCTGGGTGACGCTTGACCCCGGATTCCTGACCACTGCCCAATGCGAGTCGAAGATTACGTATATCGACGGCAAGCATTCGATTTTGCGCTACCGCGGCTACCCGATCGAGCAGCTGTGTGAGGACTCCGATTTTCTTGAGGTCGCCTGGCTACTGCGTCATGGCGAATTGCCAAGCAAGGCCGAGTACGAGCAGTTCTGCGCCGACATCAACCATAAGACCATGGTTGGCGAGGATTTCCGCACGTTCATGGGCTCGTTCCCGCGTGCCGCGCATCCGATGAGTGTGCTTGCCTCCGCAATCAACGCGCTGGCCACGTTCTACCCGGATACGACTGACATCGCCGACACCGATCAGCTTGATGAGTCGGCCAAGATCATCATGGCCAAAGCTCGCACGATCGTATCGTATATTTTCCGCCGTCGCCGTGATGAGCCGATGCTGTACCCGGATTATGCGCGTGGCTATGTGGACGACTTCCTGCGTATGTGCTTTGCCGTGCCGTATGAGCCATTCGAGTCCGACCCGTTGTATGTACATGCGTTGGGTCGCTTACTGATTATCCACGCCGACCATGAGCAAAACTGCTCGACTTCGGTGGTGCGTATTGCTGGCTCGGCTCATGCCAACCTGTATTCGGCGGTGGCCGCCGGTGTCAATGCGCTGTCCGGCCCGCTGCATGGTGGCGCGAACGAGGCCGTGCTACGCCAGCTGAAGGCAATCCGCGACTCCGGCAAATCCGTGCGCGAATTCGTGGAGGATGCCAAGGCCAAGGGTCAGAAGATTTCCGGCCTGGGCCACCGCGTATACAAGTCGTATGATCCGCGCGCCGCGATTGCCAAGAAGTATCTGGAAAAGATCATGGAACGAGAGGATACGCAGAAGCTGCCTTCCGATGAGCGGGCGTTATTTGCCGTGGCCACGGAGCTTGAGGACATTGCGCTGAATGACGAATACTTCGTGTCGCGCAATCTGTATCCCAATGTCGATTTCTATACGGGTCTGATTTACCGGGCAATTGGCTTCGATCCGGCCATGTTCACCACGTTGTTCGCGTTGGGTCGTATTCCTGGCTGGATTGCCCAGTACCGTGAGATGCTGGCCGACCCGAACACCAAGATCGGCCGTCCGCGTCAGGTCTACACTGGCCCGGTCGAGCGCGACTACGTGCCCATGGACGAGCGCTAAATGCTCTGCGTGGTCCGGTGATGCCGGTTTGTTCGATATGTGGGAGCTGATTGCTCGCTACATGATAATTTGCGTAAGAAATATTGATTCACCCGAGGGTTTGCCCCGCTGAGATTGTGTTAGCGAGGCAAACCCTCGAGTTTGTTGTGACTATGCCGCACTGAGAGGGCTTTAGCGGGGTGGTTTGTTGACTTAGTCGCGGTTTTGCTTCGCTGATATCGTCTTATCGGTGCAAAACCCAGGGTTGCTGGTGGGTTTGCCCCGCTGAGAACATGTCAGCGGGGCAAACCCTCGGGTAGTAAGAGAAAACGCCTCACTGGAATACCAAATGAGGCGTTTACATAACCGCTAGGCGCCCAATATGGGCTGACTGCTTAGTTCTTATGCAGCTTTTCGTTGAGTTCGATGCCCACCTTGCGGTAGCGGGCTTCGATACGGCCGTTCACCGAGTTGCGGATGAACAGGATATTGTCCTTGCCGGAGAGGTCCGAACCCTTGACGACCTCCAGAGGTTCGCCGGCCGCGGCCTTGGCCTTATCCCAGATGGTGATCTTGGTGCCGGCGGTGACGTATAGGCCGGCCTCAACCGTGCAATTGTCGCCCAAAGAGATGCCGATGCCGGCGTTGGCGCCGAGCAGGCTGTGCTCGCCGATGGAGTTGCGCAGCTTACCGCCGCCGGAGAGGGTGCCCATAATGGAGGCGCCACCGCCGATGTCGGAGCCGTCGCCCACAACCACACCCTGTGAGACGCGGCCTTCGACCATGGAGACGCCGAGCGTGCCGGCGTTGAAGTTCACGAATCCGGCATGCATCACAGTGGTGCCGGCAGACAGATAGGCACCGAGACGCACGCGGTCGGCATCGCCGATACGCACGCCGGTGGGCACCACGTAGTCAATCATGCGCGGGAACTTATCCACACCGAACACGTTGACAGTGGTGGCAGGAGCTGCGGCCGACAGGCCCGCCTGAGTGGCAAAAGCGAGAGCCGCATCGGTGGCGGCACGTTCCACGTCGGCCTTGCGCAACGTGAAATCCTCCACGGCGAACGGGCCGTAATTGGTCCACACCACATTGGCGAGCTGAGCGAAGATGCCATCGAGATTCAGGGTGTTCGGCTTGGCCATGCGCATGCTCATCAGGTGAAGCTTCAGGTAGGCGTCGGCTGCGTTGACGATTGGCTCATCCAGCTGGCTGACGGCGAACACCGGCACGCGACGGATGCCGCGGGCGTCGGCCTCCGTGTGGGCCAATGTGCCGAAGTTGTGGTTTGGTCGGTCGGACTCGGCGGGTGCCTCGCCGAGAGTCAATTCGGGGTACCAGACGTCCAAGGTGGTGCCGGCAGCATCGACGCTGGCCAGACCCCAGCCCCATGCGGTACGCGCTTCGCTCATAGATATGCTCCTTTATCGCTTGCTGCTCCACATCGTTGAACGATGCGCAGCGTTTTGCTGGTTACCACCTTAGCGTCATGTCTGGTTAGCCGAGAGCTTGGTTCCGCGTAATGGCTCGCGAGACACTCGACTAAGATGGAAATGTTGGCCTGAAACATATAATCGGGGGAGGGGTCCATGAATAACGGATACGGCGTATTCGGGCATGTTCCTGACGATGCCTCCCATGGCGGCGGCGACTCCGATTACGAAGATGACAATGCGGCTTGGGGCAATGGGCTGAGGCGTCGCAATCCGTGGAAGAGCGCGAATGCGGATGGTGACGAATCCATGTTGCCCGATGACGGCGATTTCGTTGGTGTTGATGATGATGGCAATGATGATGTGGCATTCGGCTCGGCTGGATCACTCAGTGCGGAGGATGCGGTTGTTCCTTATAGCCAGTCACGTCGGCCGGGTCGTTCCGTGTGGTTCGATGATGAGGATGAGATTAACGGCCTGAATGAGCAAGGTGTCCGGCAGGCGCCTATTGCGGCATTACGCCGTGATGTGGAAACCTCCACCTCGAACGCCGTATTGGCCCGTGCCCGCGTCATCGCGCGCAAAGCGGCCAGTATGCTCATCGACCCCACCTATGACGAGAATCGGCGTACCGGATATGCCGAACTCGGCGCCATGATGCGCGGCACCACCAGTCCCTCCAGCCGGTATCGTGTCAATCTGCAGTTCGACCTTGACACCGGGGAAGTGGCTGGCGGTGATTGCACCTGCCCGGCTTATGGACGCGGGTATGGCATTTGCAAGCATATGGCGGCTCTCGCTTTGATGTTCTGCGATGAGCCACAACGATTCAAGGGATACCATGCCGGTGCCGTGCGGCCTTCGCGCGCGTTGCTTGACTACATGGAACGCGCGGATAAGCAGGATGCGCAGGTCAGGGCTCGTCGACGCAGCGCCGTCATGCAACGGTTTGATGGCGGCGGTACGGCTGGGCGCGGTGTTTCCAGCCACCGCAATCGGACCGGGTATGGTTCCGGAATGGGCGGATATCAGGGTTTGCGTGAAACCGTCTCGGTTGGCCAGGTCAGGCTTACACCCATCCTGAGCTTCATCGATGGTACCTGGAGTGTGGAATTCAAGATTGGCTCAGCCATAAACTCCTCCAGCTATGTGCTGAAATCCATCCCACAATTCGTGCGGGCCATGACCAACGGCGATCATGAGGATTACGGGCAGAAACTGGCGTTCACGCATACGCCGGATATGCTTGATGCGGATTCCCGCCCATTGCTGAGATTCCTGAAATCCGCGCTCGCCATACGTCACGCGGCCGAACAACAGGATCGGTATTACGGGCGTATTGCCATTGACCGTCACCTGACGCTATCCGAGACGGAAGTGGCTTCGCTATTGGTTTTGCGTGAAAGCGTAGGCGTGCAACTGGTGCTGGACACCTGGTTTTCCAGCCAGCCTTCGCCGGTATCGGTTGGCGGGGAACCAAACCTGACTATGCATATCGTCAGACGCGATTCCCGTATGTTCGGGTCGGAAGCCGGGTATTTGCTGACTGGAACGCCTTCGGTGGAGACCGTCATCAATGGCGACCGTGAATCTTGGCTGTTGCTCGCACCGTCCGAGCCTTTGGCTTACACCTCCGCCATGATGGCAAAGTCGCGGCGCAAAAGTGCCGCAGGATACCGGTTCGTCCGTTGCCCGAAGCAATTCGGTCCGATTGCGGAACTTATCGGTGAGCTGTTTGCGCCAGACAGTGAGGGGCAGGTCATCGCCGGAGACGATTCGGCTCTGTTCGCCCGCACGTTATTGCCGCAACTGGTGAATGTAGACATGCTTGCCGCCGATGATATCCCGCGTGAACTTGCTGAGCTGAGTCCTGCCGAGTGCCATGTTGGGTTCTATCTGGATCGTACGGAAAACGGCGTGGAATGCGAGGCCAAGGCCCGCTATGGGAATGTAATGGTGCCGCTGCTGCCGGCTGGGCCCGCTGTGAGCGCCGACGATGGCGGCATGCCGGTCGTGGTGCCTGGCCGTGACCTTGATACCGAACATCTGGCTCTTGACGTGGTAAGTGAGTTCTTCTCCATGCCTGAGGAGCAGCGGCGCAAGTTGGCCGAAACCAGACAGGCGACTGCCGGATTCAGGACCCCGGCATCCCGCGCCAAGGCCCGCGTGCGTGCGTCCGAGGCCGCCGTCATCAACCGTGATGACACCACACAGATTATCCGCTTGTTCGATGAAGGTCTGCCGGCGTTGCATGAGGTGGGAGAGGTGTTCACCACGCCTGCGTTCGACCGGCTCATCGCACCCAAGCCGCCGAGCGTCAAAGTCGGTTTGTCCATCAAGGGCAATCTGGTGGAGATCTCGCCCATTGCCGATGAAGTGCCGCCTGACGAGGTCGGTGCCTTGCTCGTATCCTATCGGCGTCGTCAGCGCTATCACCAGTTGAAGGACGGTACGCTGCTCAAACTTGAGGGCGCAAACCTGAATACGCTTGATACGCTGGTTGCCGATCTTGATTTGGACGAGCAGCAGCTCAATTCCGGGCTGATTGAATTGCCGGGCGGCAGAGCATTTCTGCTGGACGGTGAACTGCCGGATGACGGTTCCGATGTGGTCAAGGATGCATCTTTCACCGAATACATTGACGACCTCAAAATCATCGACCCCAAATCATACGAGGTGCCGGACAGCCTCAAGCCCGTTCTCCGCCCATATCAGGTCGAGGGCTTCCGGTGGCTGAACACCTTGTGCGACAAAGGATTCGGTGGTATTCTTGCCGACGAAATGGGACTGGGCAAATCCGTACAGCTCATCGCCCTGTTGTTGTCTCGCTATCGGAAGCCGGGTAGTGCGGATGGCACTGCGGATGGCGCGATTGTGGAACCTTCGCTTATTGTCTGCCCGGCATCGTTGGTATACAACTGGGCTGCCGAGTTTGCCAAATTTGCCCCCAGCTGTAATGCCATGGTCGTTGCCGGCACCAAATCCGAGCGTCGCACTGCCATAGGCCGTGCGTTCCGTGCGGATGAGCCCACTGTGCTCATCACCTCATACGATTTGCTGCGCCGGGATGTAGACGACTACACCGCAGATGAGCGGCGTTTCAACGTCATGGCTCTGGATGAGGCTCAATACATCAAAAACCACACCACCAAAATTGCCAAAGCGGCTAAGGCCGTAGCGGCGGACCATCGTTTTGCTTTGACCGGCACGCCAATCGAGAACCGACTTTCCGAATTGTGGAGCATTTTCGATTTCCTCATGCCCGGCTTGCTCGGCACGTACAAGCGGTTCCATGAACGGTATGAACTGCCCATCTCCAACGCGAGAGCCGTGGATTCCAGTACCGAAGAAGGCCGTGCCGCTGCTCAGGTCAATCCCGAGGCGGCACGGGTGTCCCACCAATTGCAGTCGCTGGTGGGCGTGTTCATTAAGCGCAGGCTGAAGTCCCAAGTGCTGACCGACCTACCGGACAAGCTGGAAACCACGCTGACCGTGCAACTTGCCGGCGAACAGCGCAAGCTGTATGCGGCTCACGAGCAGCGCCTGCGCATGCAGCTCGAACACAGCGAGGAGGCGGAGTTCAACACCTCGAAGATTCGTATCCTCGCCGAGCTGACCAGACTGCGCCAGATCTGCTGCGATCCAAGGTTGCTGTACGCCGATGCCAAAGACCAGTCGGCCAAGCTCGCGGCCATCGCCGAGCTGGTGGAGACCTGCGTGAACGAAGGCAAGAAGGCGCTGATCTTCTCCCAGTTCACCAGTTTCCTTGATCTGATCGCCGAACGTTTCGACGCGCAAGGCCTGCGCTACTACACCATCACCGGTTCCACGCCCAAAAGGAAGCGCCTCGAACTCGTCGACCAGTTCAACGCGGACGATACGCCCGCTTTCCTGATTTCATTGAAGGCTGGCAACACTGGTCTGAACCTCACCGGCGCCAGCGTGGTCATCCACGCCGACCCATGGTGGAACGCCGCCGCCCAGGATCAGGCCGCCGATCGAGCCCATCGCATCGGCCAGACCGAAGACGTCAACGTGTACCAGGTGGTGGCCAAGGACACCATTGAAGAACGCATCTTGGAGCTTCAGCACACCAAGAGCGAACTTGCCCGCCAGTTCACCGATGCCTCCCCGCTCGCCGACGAAACCGGCACCGGCACCACTGTCTTTGCCGAAGCCCCTGCCTCTATCGCCACCCTCACCAGGGACGACCTTCTCGATCTGTTGGGATGAGTGGGTTACAGTATCTGCTCCATGCCGATGCGGTAGGGAGTCAGTCCCATACGCTCATAGAAGGTCTGGGCCTTGGGATTGCAGGCCCAAACATTGAGGGTCACGTTGTAGCAGCCGAATTTGCGGGCGAAATCGAGCACGTAATGATACAGCGTGGAGCCCACATGATGACCACGAGAGCGCTCGTCAACGCATAGATCGTCGATGTACAGAGTCTTGATATTGGTCAGAATATTACTGTTGGTGTGTTGCTGGAATACGCAGAATGCGTAGCCGAGCACTTGATCGACGGCGAGGGAGCCGGTGTTGCTGGATTCTTCAGCTGAGTGTGCGGCGCTGACTGATTCGGCATCGCCGGCATTGGCAGTGTCGGCCGGTGCCACTGCCACGAACACAGGGGTTTGATCGTCGGCCAGAATCGTTTTCAGTTCTTCATCCGTGTACTTTTTGGCGCCGCCTTTGAACAGATCCGGTCGGCCGGCGTGATGCACTTCGAGCACTTGCCGCAACAGTTCATCAATCTGGGGAATATCGGCCGCCGTGGCCCTGCGAATCGTCATGTCTGCCATAGGTGAAGTGTAAGTGCGCGGTCTCGACCAGCGTGCGAGGAATGACCGGAATAAGAGATGATGACCGCATGCAATGGGTGATCGTTCGATCGGATATCGTCTCGTAGCGATATGACACGGTAGTCTGGAGTGCGTGAGTCGTAAGAAGCAGCCAGTGGAAAAGTATGAACGGGGCACCCGCTCGTACACGATGTCGCATATTCGCGGCAAAGACACCAAAATCGAGGTGCTGGTACGCAGCTATCTGTTCCGCAGGGGCCTGAGATTCCGCAAGAACGACAAGCGCTACCCGGGCCATCCGGACGTGGTACTGCCGAAATACCACACCATCGTGTTCGTCAACGGCTGTTTCTGGCATATGCATGAAGGTTGTTCCAAACATTCGATGCCGAAGTCGAATGTGGAATTCTGGCAGGCGAAACTGTTGCGCAACCACAATCGAGACATCACCCAGCGCGCCGAATTAGAGGCCTCCGGCTGGCGTGTGATCACCGTGTGGGAGTGCGAATTGACAAAAGCCGCACGAGACGGGCGTCTCGCACGGCTATACGAACAGATTGTGTGTCCTTCTGGATTCCCGCTGGAGGGGAGCTGTCGCCGCAGGTGACTGAGGGGAGGTCGACATCGATTGGTCTGCAGGACCACCCTCCGACGCTGCGTGCCATCTCCCTCCAGCGGGAGGACAACTACTGCTCAAACGGGAACTTGAGGCCCCAACTGCCACGAATCGCATCCATAAGCTCCATAATGCGAATGGTGTCGGCATGAGGCATCGCTTCGCATTCGGTCTTGTCGTCCAATAGGGCATTGGCCGCGGCGGCAACCTCATACTCGTAGCCGGTCAATTGCGGCGGAACCGAGATGCTGCGCACGGGCTTGTGGTCCTTGCCATAGATATCGATGGACTCGGGATTGTTGATATTGGTAACTTCCAGATATCCCTCGGTGCCCCACACATATCCGCCGCGATCGGAGGCCACCAGCATCGAGCTGGTGGATACCGCCATCGTGCCGTCGCTGTAATACAGCGTGGTGGAATTCTGTGCGTCCACGCCGGTTTCATACGGCACCATCGAGGTGCTGAAATGATCCAATGTGCGGCCGTGATCAGCACCCACCGCCATATCCAAGAAGTTCAGCGGATACACACCTACATCGAGCAGCGCGCCGCCGGCGCAGGCCGGATCGATCATGCGGGCCTTGCCGGACACTGGATAGCACAGGTTGGCGCTTGCGGATTTCACCTCGCCGATTTCTCCGGAGGCAATGACCTCATTGATGAGTTGACGACTTGGCATGTAACGCGTCCAAATCGCTTCCGTGCACAGCAGTCCTGTTTCCTTGGATACGGCCAAAGCCTCGCGCGCCTGTGCGGTATTCGCGGTGAACGACTTCTCCACGAGCACGTTCTTGCCGGCCTTCATGCACAAAATCGCCTGCTCGGCATGCAGATTATGAGGAGTGGCGATATAGACCAAATCAACATCCGGGTCAGCCACCAGATCCTCATACGAACCATACGCTTTGTCGAGATGCCATTGATTGGCGAATGCCTGTGCACGATCCAGATCACGGGCAGCCACGGCATACGGGTGAATCCATGAGGAATACAGCGGGTCGGTGGCCATTTCGACCAAGGTATTGGCCATGGTGTGAGCTATACGTCCTGCGCCCAGAATAGCAACGTTGATTTTCTCGCCGCTGGCCTCGAATTCGGCACGTTTGCCGTTGAATCGGCTCATCATTCCTCCTTGAACTTGGGTTGAGGTGGTAACCGGTCTCCCCAGCGATTATAAAGCCACGGAAAAACCTTGTCCCCGAGAGCGGATAGAACCAAACTATGGAAAACGAAGCAGTGCAGCAGCCCGTGTCCCCGGTTATGTCTCGTCGCGCGCGCGAGGCCAATCCCTTCCGCGCCATGGTATTTGGCGAGAAAGCGGACAAGATGATCGCATCCGGTGTCAGTGTCATCAAGCTCAGTCTGGGGGAGCCCGATTTCGGTGCGCCGCCTGCCGTACGCGATGCCATGCGCGAACAATACGATGGCCGTGCCTTGCCCTACACCGCAGCCATGGGATTGCCCGAACTGCGCCAAGCCATCGCCGGTTTCTATCGAGAACGCCATGATCTGGATATCGATCCCAAACGCATCTGCGTGACTGCCGGTGGGTCCGCCGCTTTGCTGTTGGCCACAGCCCTGACCGTGGATCCCGGTGATGACGTGATCGTGGCCGATCCCTCCTACCCGTGCAACCGCGAGCTGGTGCGTTCCTTTGAAGGCCGGGTTGTCGATGTGCCGACATCGGCCGCCACGCGGTTCCATCTGACCGCCGACCTATGCCGCCAATATTGGACGGACGACACCAAGGCCGTGATGATCACCTCGCCGTCCAATCCCACCGGCACCACCATCGACTTCGCCGTGCTGGATGAAGTATGCCAGTTGGCCGCCAAGCGTGGCGCATGGCGCATCGTGGACGAGACCTATCTTGATCTGGCCGATCATGAGCCGGACGGCACTGAGGTCAAATCGGTGCTGGCTTGTGACCCTGGCGCCATCGTGTGCAACAGTTTCTCCAAGTTCTTCGGCATGACCGGTTGGCGTCTTGGCTGGGCCATTCTGCCGGATGATTCCACCGTGCTGGAGGCGGTCGATGATCTGGCCACCAATTATTACCTGTGTGCGCATACGCCCACCCAGCATGCGGCGCTCGCCTGTTTCACGCCGGAGAGCCTGGCTGAGTGTGAAGCCCGCCGTCAGGAGCTGCTGAGCCGTCGGCGCATCGTAATTGATGGTTTGAAGCGCATCGGACTGCCGGTCGAAGTGGAGCCGAACGGCGCGTTCTATGCCTACTTCAACATTTCCCGTACCGGATTGGATGCATGGACGTTCTGCGAGCGTGCGCTGGACGAGGCTCACGTGGCGTTGACTCCCGGCCGTGATTTTGGCGCCGCCACCGCCGATACGCATGTTCGGCTGAGCTATGCCGCTTCTCGCGAGGCGTTGTCCGAAGGTTTGGAGCGACTCGACAGGTTCGTCGAATCGCTGTAATGGGCGTGGATGTGTACAGTAGTCGCGTTTGTGTTAGGTAAGGTCAGGAATCATGGTCAATCTGCGTTCGCATACCACGCGACTCGGTGTGCTTGATATCGGTTCAAATACCATCCATATGTTGATTGTCGATGCAGCTCCGGGCGCGCGTCCCGATCCCGAGGCCAGTACCAAATCAACGGTGCGCCTGATGAAGTATCTCAAGGATGACGGCTCAATCAAGAAGTCCGGCATCGAGGCGATTCTGGCCGCCGTTGCCCAGTGCATGAAACTGGCTGAAGAATATGAGATCACTCAGTTGCTGGTCATGGCCACGTCCGCTTTGCGCGAGGCGCCGAACGGCAACAAGGTGATTCATAAGATTGAAGAGATGGTCGGTCAGGGCGTGACCGTGCTGTCAGGCAATGATGAGGCGCGTCTGACGTTCCTGGCCGCACGCCGCTGGTATGGCTGGGATGCCGGCCGACTGCTGGTGCTGGATATTGGCGGCGGCTCGCTCGAAGTGGCGATGGGCTCCGATGAAGAGCCGACTGTGGCGCTTTCCGTGCCGGCAGGTGCCGGCCGTGTGACCACCGAGTTCCTGCCTTCTGGTATGGCTACTCCCGAGGAGCTGGAGGGCGTGCGCAAAGATGTGCGTAAGATTCTGGCGCCGATGGTCAAGGTGTTCCCGCAATCCAAACATCCGAACCATGCCGTTGGCACGTCCAAGACCTTCCGTTCGCTGGCTCGCTTGTGCGGCGCGGTGATGCGTGCGCCTGGGCGTGAAGATACGTGGATCATGACCCGCGAGCAGCTGGAGGATTGGATTCCTCGCCTGGCGGCGATTGCTCCCGAACAGCGCGTGGCGTTGCCCGGTATCACGCCTGAGCGCACAATGCAGATTGTGGGCGGTGGCGTGGTTGCTGACGAGATCATGAAGGCCCTGAACATTCAGGAAGTCGAAATCTGCCCGTGGGCGTTGCGCGAAGGCGCCATCCTGCGTTGGCTCGACCAGTTCGGCCGCACCCGTCTCGGTTTTTGACGCTTTCTCTGCTCCCGCCAGCGGGAGCAAGTATTACCCTACCGAAATCGTAGCGAGTAGTGCCGCGTGATCGGAGCCTGCGATTTTGGCGATTTGGCATTGCCCGGCCGTCATACCAGTGTCCAGCACCACATGATCGATGCCGGCAAACGTTGGCAGATAGCTGCGGTTGGTCGGCCAGGAGAACGTGAAGCCATGTCCGGACTGGTGGGCTGCGTCGACGAATCGATTGCCCAGAAATTCGCGGAATGGCGTGTGATCGTAGGTGGCGTTGAAGTCGCCCATGAAAATATAGCGGGCGTCCGTGTGGCTGCGCATCAGGCCAAGTTCGTCAAGCGAACGTTTCCATTGGCCCCAGTATCCGGGCACGGGTGCGGTGGTGTGCACGGAGACGAAACGAATCTGGTTGCCTCCCATGTCCACTGTGCCGGAGGGCATGAATGAGGCGCTGGAATTCACCTCGTCGTCGACCACGTCCTTAAGCGGTGCCGCAGACCAGAGGCCGTTGCCATACACGCCATCGGACGAGGATACGTGCGCATACGGCAGATAATGTTCAATGCCGGCTTCGGTCAGCTGCTTGACGAAATCATCCGTGGTCTCCTGCAGCGCGAGCACTTCCACGCGCTGATCGCGTACCAGATTGACGATGGATTGGGCGTCGGCCTGCCCCTTGTAGACATTGAAGGTCATCACGCGGGCATAGGCGTCGGCGGTGTGCGCTTCGGCCGCGGCTACGGCGTTCTGTGCGTCTTGGGAAAGTGAGTTGGTCGGGAAGAAAAACGGGTGCTGCCAGTAGACGTTCAGTCCGAGGGCGGCAACGGCAATCAATGCCGCCAATGGGCGGCGCAATGGCATGGCCAGCAACAGTGCAAGCAGGGCAAGCAAGGTGAACCATGGTGTTGCCGACACTACGATTGGGATGAACGGCCAGGCTTGGATATCCGAGGGCAAGGCGCGTGCGGCGGTGCAGATAAGGGCAGTCATGGCCAGCAGCAATGTCAGCGTGCCGAAGAAATGGTGACGCTCATGAGGTTTGGGTGCCGACTGTGATACGGGACGGGAATGGGATTTGTTTCGTTGCGCGGACTTGGACTGCGAACGGGTGGTTTGAGGGCGTGCGGACTTCCCTTTGGTTGCGGTTCCTCTGGTGGTGTTCCGTGGCTGTGCCATATCGCCTTTCCTGCGTTGATCTGCTTTGTGAGGAACGTCGATGCATGGTGATGCAGCTTGTCCCATGACCTGCCACTGTACCTTGTTCGACTTGTGAATCGGCATTGCGCCGGCGGCGGCATCGCGGTTCCGTACCAAACCGGCACGAATTGTGGGCTGGGCGACTGCCCGTGTACAATGAAACGTCGTTGCCCGAGTAGCTCAGTGGATAGAGCACCGCTCTCCTAAAGCGGGTGTCGTCGGTTCGAATCCGATCTCGGGCACTTGCGCTCCTGATGGTCATTATGCGGACGGCTATCCATGCATTGAACTTGTGGCCCGCGAATGGACGATGCTGCGCTATGACTGGAAACCATGAGTGAAGACAAGCAGTATGACTTCTATGTGGCCGGCCCGTTTTTCAATCCCGAACAGACGGCGAGCATGGAACGGTTGGAGAAGGTGCTGGAGGATCACGGCAGGACACTGTTCAAGCCGCGATTCGCCAGCCAAATCGAGGAGGTCGGCCCCGAGGGCTGCTTCAACGATGACATTCAGGGCATCAACGCATCCCAAGCGGTTGTTGCCAATCTTATGGATGAAGACCCCGGCACCATGTTCGAGGTCGGGTATGCTCACGCGCTTGGTATTCCGGTATACGGCTATTTCGAAAACCTGACGCCGATGGATCGCGTGAATCTGATGATTGCGCAGGCGGTCGAGCTGGTATTCGCTGGGCCGGATGACGTGGCAAAGTATCTGGAGACCGGCGAACATACGGAGATCGACTATATTCAGTTCTGAAACGTGAGAGTCGCAACGCGGGTGGTCAGTGGTGATTGCCCGCGTAAATCCGCGCATGAATACTGGTTTTCTGCCGATATGTTGTCGAATAACCGCGCATACGGTTTCTCGTGAAGCATAATGGCGAATGAAAGGCGAGCCCAGGTCATCGGGTCGGTTCGCGGATTTGCGCTGTTAAGGAGATATCATGGCGAATCAGTCCCCATCCAATATTGCCGACAATCTTATGAAAAGTGCGGGCAGCGCCACTCATGCGGTCGTTGCGTTGACCGATAAAGGCCCGCTTGCCGGCTTCAAAAAGTTCCTTTCCCGCGGTTCGATGATTGATATGGCCGTTGGTGTGGTTATAGGCTCCGCGGTTACCACCGTGGTCACTTCCATTGTCGATAACCTCATCAGCCCGCTGATCGGCATGATCGGTGGCGTGCCGGATTTGTCTGGTCTGCTGACCATTACGTTCAATAACTCGACCATTTCGTTCGGCGCTATTCTGAATGCTTTGATTAACTTCCTGCTCATCGGTGTGGCCGTATACTTCTGCGTGATTCTGCCTATCAACAAGTTGCGTGACCTGACCGCCGCTCAAGATGAGGCCGAAGCCAAGGAAGAAGGCCCAAGTGTCGAAGAACAGACGCTCGCCACGTTGCAGGAGATTCGCGACGAGCTGAAAAAGAGCAACGGCTCCATTGGCTGAGTCTGGACTGGGCATGTAAACATTGAGTTGCCGCATGGCCTCGCATTCCAGTGGATGCCGGTGTGCGAGGCCATTTGCATTGGGCGTGCAGCGTCAATCGGCGTGTTTTGTATCCTCCGTGGAGTTACATGGGAATATGCCTGAAAACATCGCCGATAAGGCCAATAACGATACTCGTATCGTCAAGCAGTTCACCAATCCCGTCAAGGAGCCGATCGACAGCGACATCAACCTGTTCGATTTGCTCGATGAGCGAGCCGAGCGCGATCCCGATGGCGCCATGATCGAATATAAAACTGAGGATGGCACCTGGCAGCCGTACAGCGCCCTGGTCTTCCGTGACATGGTCATCGATCTGGCCAAAGGCTTGATTGGTCTGGGCGTCAACAAGGGCGACTCCGTGGCCATCGTGTCTCGCACGCGTTGGGAGTGGACCGCTCTGGATATGGCGATCATGTCCATCGGCGCACTCACCGTGCCGGTATATGAGACCAACTCCGCCAGCCAGGTCAGCTGGATTTTCAACGATTCCAAGGTCACGCTCGCCATCGCCGAGGATGACGGTCAGCGCGACAAGATTGAATCCGTGCGCAGCGAGGTACCCACCCTGCGCAACGTGTTCGTCATCGAAGCAGGCGGCCTGAACGCCATCAAGACCTATGGCGAAAGCGTCACCGATGCCGAATTCTGGGAATACAAGAACGCCTCCCACGGCGACGACCGCGCCACCATCGTTTACACGTCCGGCTCCACCGGCACCCCGAAAGGCGTGGAGCTCACCCACCGCAACTTCGCGTTCCTGGTGCGCTCCGCCCTGCAGTACATGCCTCGTGCCGGCGCATGGCCCAACCGCCGTCTGCTGCTGTTCCTGCCCCTGAGCCATGTGTTCGCCCGATTCATGGAATTCTTCAGTTTTGGCGGCACCATTTCTCTGGCCCTGAGCTCCAATATGAAGACCATGGTCAAGGACTTCGAGACCTTTGGTCCCACGCTGCTGCTTGCCGTGCCGCGTGTGTACGAAAAGGTCTACAACGCCGCTTCCCAGCGTGCCGGCAGCGGTTTTGCGGGCAAGATGTTCATGCGCGCCGTCGAAAACGCGCGTGAATGGTCCAAGGCCGAGCAGAAGGGCGAGAAGCTGCCGCTTCCCGGTCGTGTTGCTCACGCTTTCTACGAGCAGGTGGTGTACAAGAAGATTCGTACCATCTTTGGCCCGAACGCCGACTTTGCCATCACCGGTGGAGCCCCGATGGATTCCGAGCTCTCTCACTTCTTCAACGGCATTGGCATGCCGGTGCTGGAAGGCTACGGCATGACGGAAACCTGTGGTCCGGTGTGCGTGAGCTTGCCGGAAGACAATCGCATCGGCACCATCGGCATGCCGATGTGCGGCATCACCGCCGGCATCGCCGAGGATGGCGAGCTGGTAGTCAAGGGACCGCTGGTGTGCAAGGGATACCACAACAACCCTGAGGTCACTACCCAGCAGATCACTGATGGTTGGCTGCATACCGGTGATTTGGGTGATATTTCCGAAGACGGATTCATTTCCATCACTGGCCGTAAGAAGGACCTCATCATCACCGCTGGCGGCAAGAACGTGTCGCCTGGCCTTCTGGAGGCTTCTGTGATGACCTCTCCGGTGGTCAACCAGTGCTTGGTTATTGGAGACAAGAAGCCGTTCGTGGCTGCCTTGGTCACGCTGGATTTGGTGGATGCCAACAATTGGCTGGAATCCCAAGGTGCCAAGCCGGAGCCGGATTTGGATGCCTTGGCCAAGAACGCCATTGTTCATGCCGAAGTTGAGCGTGCGGTGAATGCCGCTAACGAAGGTGTCTCGCGTGCCGAATCGATTCGTAAGTTCGAGATTCTGCCCGATGAGTTCACCGAAGCCAACGGTATGCTCACTCCGAGTCTGAAGACTCGTCGCGCGCAAATCGTCAAGCACTATCAGGAGCTCATCGACAGCGTAATCTACGTGCCGCTCAAGAAGTAACCAGTAAGTTTACAGGAAACAAGCTCCCTCTGAAGAGGGAGCTGTCGAGCGGCAGTGAGACTGAGGGAGAGAGCTGCGGCTCATCCGTGAAAAACAATAAGGCCAGGTGTATCGCGCACCTGGCCTCAGCTCCATTCAGTCCAGAATCGCCGAAACGTAGTCGGCGGCGGCTTGGTCAAGGGCGTCATCGGTGATGGTGGCCGTACCCTGCACCAGGAACGGCTTGGCGTATTCCATGCCGACCTTATATGCCACAACTTCAAATGGGCTCAGTAGCTCATCCATAGTGCGGCCGTATTCGCCATCTTTCTGATACTTGGCAGCACCGGAACCGGTGGTGACCACCAGTTTGAGTTCCTTGCCGCGCAGTGCGTAGCTGCCACCATAGGCCCATCCTGCGGTGATGACCCGATCCTCCCACTCCTTCAGCAGGGCGGGGGAGGAATACCAGTAGAACGGGAATTGCAGAATCACACTATCGGCTGCCTCGAGCAGTTCGTGCTCGTGATCGACGTTGACGGCGAAATTGGGGTATTCGGCGTACTCGTCGCGGATGGTGATGTCTTCTTCGCCTTGAGCCTTCAGCTCGGCAATCAAGCGGGCATTGACGCGGGAGCCGTTCTGCAGGTGGGGATGGAATACAAGAATCAGTGTTGACATTGATTTGTTCTTTCTCATGTGGTCGGCGTATTGCCGACGGTACGATTGCATGAATTGATGTTGGAATCAGTCCAGATTGGATTGCGTTCCTGCTGTGGCTTCATTAGCAGCCTGATCGGCCTGAGCCTGATCGAGCTTGGCGCGTACATCATTGAGCAGGCTCTGGGCTCGTTTGGCCAATGCTTCACCGATTTCCCACTGGCGCATGGATTGATCGAGATTCAGTCCGCCGGTTTCCAGCGACTGAACGGCTTGGATGAGCTTATCTCGAGCCTCCTCATAAGGCATCTGCGCAATGAGCTCGCGTTCTTTGTCTGATAGTGAGGACGCGGGGATGGTGTTGTCGGTCATGGTGTGTGCTCCTTATCTATATACGCATTGAGTTTCTCTTGCAGCAGCTCTGCGAGCGTTCTTACGCTGCGGCGGATGTGGTTGTGGCTGTGATGACACCCTTCTTCAAGGTTACGGTGATGTCGTCTCCGATATGAGCGGTGGAAGCGTCATCGAGTACGGTGCCATCGGCGGATTGCACCACGGCATAGCCACGGTTGAGTGTGGACTGGGGGCTGAGGGCGGTCAGTGAGGCATGCGCCTTCTCGACGGTGAGCTGAGCGTCGTCCACGATTCTTCGCAGGCCGATATCAAGGCGCTGTATGGAATCGTCAATCAAGCGCTGATGCGGCTCCAGCATGGTGAGAGGTTGCGTCAGGCTGGGGCGGTTTGCGTATCCCTCGATGAGGCGATCTTCGTTATCCACTCGTGAGCGAATTCTCAGACGCATACGGTCGATGGCTCCGGTAATGAGCTGCGTCTGTTCGTTGACGTCCGGCACCACACGTTTGGCCGCGTCCGTAGGGGTTGAAGCACGCAGGTCGGCAACCAGGTCCAGGAGGGTCCAATCGTCTTCATGTCCGATGGAGGAAATCAATGGTGTGGTACAGGCATATGCGGCACGCACTACGCGTTCATCCGAGAAGCCCATGAGGTCCTCGAATGAGCCGCCTCCTCGAGCCACGATAATGACATCCACATCTGGATCGGTGTCTAGTCGTGCAATCGCTTGTGCGACTTCGCCGGGGCATTGCTCACCTTGCACATGCACATGAACAACCTTGAAGGTGACCGAGGGCCAGCGAAGATTCACGTTAGTGATGACATCTCCCTCGGCTCGTGCCTGTGGGGCGCAAATCAGGCCAATGGTCTTGGGAAATTCGGGCAGAGGGAGTTTATGGTCTGCGTCAAATAGGCCTTCTCCTTTGAGTCGCTTGCGCAATTCGTCGATCATGGCCTTGAGGCTGCCACCTGCGCCGACTTTGAGAATGGTGTCTCCGCGCAAAGAGAGGGAGGTGCGCTTCATCCACAGGTTAGGCTTGCCGTGAATGACCACGCGATCGCCTTGAACGAATTGCCGGGCCGTGTCGGCAAACCGTCCAAAGCCATTGACCTCCATTGCGATGTCTTCGAAATCGTCGCGCAGGGTGATATACGCCGAACCGGCCCGTCTGGTGTTGATCTGGGTAATCTGGCCCGTGACCCACGCGGACGGCCAGCGCTCCACCGCCCCATAGAATTTCTGGCTCAGCATGCTGACCGGCCAGGGATTCTGCGCGGTGGTCTCTGCGGCAAGCCTTGGGAGCTGGTCGACCGGCCGCGGGCCGTCGGGCAGGTTGACGGTTCCCTGCCCGGCTTCGGTGGCCGTGTTGGGCCCAAAACCGGCCGAGGCCAAAGATGCGGCGGTCGGCGACTGGCCCGTGTTCGAGTAACCCATTGCAGTAGTCATGCCCTTAACTATAAGTGCGGTGGGCGATGGCGGTAGAAATCTACCGGTCCTGTGATGGGTGCGTCATGCTTGTCGTATGGAGGCGGTGACGACGCTTTGTTGTCCCGTCCAAGAAGATGGGTACTGCCGAAAGGAGAGGAATCGATGGAAGGTGGAGTGCGACACGCGAGGGAAGAAACAGTTACGCTAATCACACAAATGTAGTTTTGGCGGAAAATAGCCAAAAACCACTATAAATAGTTCAACACACCCTTGTTGGACACTAGATATAGGGGTGAGCTTGCCGTATTCTTCTAGAGGTTCAAGAAAACGACATCAATGTAATTTCGTATGGCCCACGACGAGTGCGGCTGAAAACGCGGGGTCCGCAAGGCCGCGCGGGATGAGGAAAGGGGTGCCCGATGGGCGCACAGGTGCTGGAGGAGAACGTCACCAACAATGGGACCAAGGCGGCCGCGAAGGCCTCCACCGTTCTCGTTGAGAAGCGTGATGGTCGTGTGGTCGATTTTGACCCCATCAACATCATCTCTGCGATCAAGTCCGCCTTCGGCGACCTGAACAAGGAAGTCGGTCCCGAGGAAGATGCCATGATCCGCGGCTTCGCCGATCAGGTCGAAGGCGAGATCAAGGAGCGTTACGCTGGTCCCGCCAAGATCGAGGACATCCAGAACCTCGTTGAGCACGCCCTCATTGATGCCCACCTGTACGACGTGGCTCGTGCCTACACCAATTACCGTCTCGACAAGGACATCCAGCGTGCCAAGGCCACCGATGTCAACGAGGCCGTCTCCCGCTTCATCAACCACGATCCGACCCTAATCCACGAGAACGCCAACAAGGATTCCAACGTCTACTCCACCCAGCGTGATTTGCTGGCTGGTGCCGTGTCCAAGGCCGCAGCGTTCAACATGCTGCCGCCGGCCGTGTCCAACGCCCACATGAAGGGCGACATCCACTTCCACGATGCCGACTACTCGCCGTTCACCGCCCAGTCCAACTGCTCCCTGCCGAACTTTTGGGACATGCTGGCCAACGGTTTCACCCTGGGCAACGCTCCGATGGCATCCCCGAAGTCCATCGCCATCGCCGCCACCCAGATCACTCAGATCATGAAGGATGTGGCTTCCAGCCAGTATGGTGGCCAGACCGCCAACCGTGCCGACGAGCACCTTGCTCGGTACGCCAAGAAGGACTACGAGAAGTTCCTTGAGGAAGCCCGTGAGACCATCCCCGACGGCATGCCGGTTGAATTCGCTCGTCGTCAGGTCGAGAGCGCCAAGAAGAACGAGCCGGCCAAGCTGCACTTCGGTTCCCGCGAGCCGCTGCCGATGGACACTCCGTTCCACACTGACGTTGACGAGCTGGAGCAGGAGCGCGAGATCCTCGCCAAGATTCGTACCCGCAAGGCCATCTACGATGCCATGCAGACCATGGAATACCAGATCAACTCCAACCGTGTATCCAACGGCCAGACCCCGTTCGTCACCGTCGGCTTTGGTCTCGGTACCGACTGGTTCTCCCGTGAGATCCAGCGCGCCATTCTGCTCAACCGCATCCGCGGCCTCGGCAAGGAACACCACACCGCCATCTTCCCGAAGCTCGTCTTCACCGTCAAGCACGGCGTGAACGCCGATCCGGGCGACCCGAACTACGACTTGAAGCAGTTGGCACTCGAATCCGCCACCAAGCGGATGTACCCGGACGTGGTGTTCTATGAGAACATCGTCAAGATCACCGGTTCCTTCAAAGCCCCGATGGGTTGCCGTTCCTTCCTGCAGGGCTGGATCAATCCTGAGACCGGCAAGGACGAGGAAGACGGTCGTATGAACCTCGGTGTGGTCACCGTCAACGTGCCGCGCATCGCCATCGAGTCTCACGGCGACAAGGCCCGCTTCTGGAAGCTGTTCGACGAGCGTATGGAAGTGGCTCACCAGGCTCTGCAGTTCCGCATCATGCGTTGCAAGGAAGCCACCCCGGTCAATGCTCCGACACTGTTCCGTTTTGGTGCTTTCGGTCGTCTCGGTGCCAACGATAACGTAGACGCTCTGTTCAAGAATGAGCGCGCCACCGTTTCGCTCGGTTACATCGGTCTTGCCGAGACCACTGCGGTCTTCTACGGCAAGAACTGGATCCGTGACCATGGCTGGGATCCGGAAGGCAAGGAATTCGCACTGTCCATCGTCAAGCGCATGAACGAGCTGTGCAAGCAGTGGAGCAAGTCGGAAGGCTACCACTACTCCGTGTACTCCACCCCGGCGGAGTCCCTGACCGATCGCTTCAACCGCATGGATCGCGAGAAGTTCGGCCGTATCGAGGGCGTGACCGACCACGACTTCTACACCAACTCCTTCCACTACCCGGTATGGCTGCAGCCCACTCCGATGGAGAAGCTCAACTACGAGAAGGACTTCCCGTACTACGCTTCCGGTGGCTTCATCAACTACTGCGAGTACCCGTGCCTGCAGGACAACCCGAAGGCCCTCGAAGCCGTATGGGATTACGCCTACAACATCGGCATCGGTTATCTGGGTACCAACACCCCGATCGACCACTGCTTCGTGTGTGGCTTCCAGGGTGATTTCGAGCCGACCGAGGAAGGCTTCAAGTGCCCGGAGTGCGGCAACTCCAACCCGGACAAGTGCAATGTCACCAAGCGTACCTGCGGCTACCTCGGCAGCCCGGTCCAGCGCCCGATGGTGCACGGCCGTCACGAGGAGATTGCCCACCGTGTCAAGCACATGAGCGGCGAAACTGGCCGCGTGACCCTGGACGACGGCACCACCCGCGAGTGGTTCGAGGAAGCTAAGTAAGGTTTATACTCACTCCCGCTGGCGGGAGCTGTCGAGCGTAAGCGAGACTGAGGGTGGTTATCCTTATAGTGTTGACCACCCTCAGTCCGTTTGATGACGGACAGCTCCCGCCAGCGGGAGCCAGTGCATTTTCCGCAAGGAGGGAATCATGGCCGTGACAACCAAGCCCGAACCCAAGCGCCATGACTTTGCGGCCGGCGAGACCGGACGCGGCCCCTCCGTACCTTCCAATGGCCTGGCCAATGATCCGAAAGCCGGTCAATGGGATGGCCGGCGCATGTCCAAGCGCATGATTGCCGACTACAAGACCTTCATCGTCACCGACGGCGAAGGCGTGCGCAACTCCATCTATGTTTCCGGTTGCCCTTTCCACTGCGTCAATTGCTTCAACGCCTCCATCTGGGATTTCCAGGCCGGCCACGAGTACACGCAGAAACTCGAAGACAAGATCATCGAAGATCTCAAAGCCCCATGGGTGCAAGGCATTACGTTTCTTGGTGGCGAGCCGTTCCTCAACACCCCTGTGCTAGTACCTCTCGCACAGCGCATTCGCAAGGAATTCGGTCATACCAAAGATATCTGGTCATGGACCGGCTACACGTGGGAAGAACTCATGCGGCCGGGTGAAACCCCAGACAAACTCGAACTGCTGCACCTTATCGACATCCTTGTCGACGGTCGCTATCTCAAAGACCAAAAAGACTCGTTGTTGCAATTCCGCGGTTCCAGAAACCAACGCATCCTTGACGTGCCCAAATCCCTTGCGGCCGGCAAGCCCATCATCTGGGCCAAACTGCACGATCAGGAACGCGACATTCCTTCTATTTATCTGAAAGATCGCGAAGCCGGCGAAGACCATCAAGCCTCGTAGTAGCTTTTCATTAACTCGCACTCAGCAATATCGTCGAAACTGTTGGGAAACGCCCTTCCCGTGAGCGAAATCACCTCTGCCCGCGTCATGTTGGGTAGGTGGTCGGACTAATATTCCGTAAGAAGTAGCCGGGCGAAGCCGTCCGCAGGGTATCTGCCAGCCGTCCCGAAACGGTTCCTGATGCCTCGTGACGTGCACTCCCGGAAGTCGGAATTAAGAGGAACACATGGTTGACATCGTCACTGACGCGAGCGTAAAGCCCGCTTCACACCCGAAGCCCCTGCGTGTGGGATTGGACATCGGTTCCACCACCGTCAAGGCCGTGGTGCTTGATCAGTCCGATTCCCTGAAAGACACCCTATTTTCCGATTACCGACGTCACCATGCCAATGTGCGTGCCACCGTTGCCGGCCTGCTCGCGGACATCCATAAGAAGCTCGTGGAACTAGGTCGAGGCGATGAACCGATTCGCCTGTCTATCACCGGCTCCGGCGGTCTGGCGCTTGCTGACAATCTGCATGTGCCTTTCATTCAGGAGGTCATCGCCGAAACCGAGGCGATTGATAAGGAGTACCCGCAAGCCGACGTCATCATCGAGCTCGGCGGCGAGGACGCCAAAATCACCTACCTGAAACCCACCCCTGAACAGCGTATGAACGGTTCGTGCGCAGGCGGCACCGGCGCGTTCATCGACCAGATGTCCACGCTGCTTGACACCGACGCCGCAGGCCTCAACGAGATGGCCAAGAGCTACGAGAACCTGTATCCGATCGCCTCGCGTTGCGGCGTGTTCGCCAAAACCGATCTGCAGCCGCTGATCAACGACGGCGCGGCCAAGCCTGATCTCGCCGCCTCTATTTTCACCGCAGTGGCCACGCAGACCATCGCCGGCCTGGCTTCTGGCCGCCCGATCCACGGTACCGTCATCTTCCTCGGCGGCCCGCTGTTCTTCATGTCCGAACTGCGCGCCGCCTTCCAGCGTGCCCTTGAAGGCAAGGTCGACGAGTTCATCGTGCCGACCGACGCCCACCTGTATGTGGCCTACGGTTCGGCATTGCAGGCCGACACGGATTCCGACGATCAGGGCCACCATTTCAAGGCCTACACCTGCGACGAAATCCTGAAGCGTTTGGACGAGCTGAAAAACCTGCCCTCCAACACGCCCACCATGCCGCCGCTGTTTCCCACCGAGGCCGACCGCGAGGACTTCAACAAGCGCCACCATAAGGAACACATCCACATCGGCACCCTCGAAGGCGCGCATGGCCCGCACTTCCTGGGCATCGACGCCGGTTCCACCACCATCAAGGCCACGCTCGTTAACGACGACCGTGAAATCGTCTGGTCCAGCTACGCCAACAACGAAGGCAGCCCGCTGACCGCCGCCATCAACATCGTCAAGAAGATCCAATCCGAGTTGCCCGAAGGCGCATGGATCGCACGCTCCTGCGCCACCGGTTACGGCGAAGGCCTCATCACCACCGGCCTGCACCTGGATGAGGGCGTGGTGGAGACCATGGCCCACTATCGTGGTGCCGAAATGGTCAGCCCCGGCGTCACCGCCGTCATCGACATCGGCGGCCAGGACATGAAATATCTGGCCATCACCGACGGCGTCATCGACTCGATCGCCGTCAACGAAGCCTGCTCGTCCGGCTGCGGCTCGTTCCTGCAGACCTTCGCCATGTCTATGGGGCTGACGATTCAGGAATTCACGCAAAAGGCTTTGGCATCCACCCATCCGGTGGACCTTGGCTCGCGTTGCACTGTGTTCATGAACTCCTCGGTCAAGCAGGCGCAGAAGGAAGGCGCGTCCATCGAGGACATCGCCGCAGGGCTGTGCTACTCCGTGGTGCGTAACGCCTTGTACAAGGTCATCAAGCTGCGTGATTCCGGCGAACTCGGCGACACTGTGGTGGTCCAGGGCGGTACGTTCCTCAACGACGCCGTGCTGCGCGCCTTCGAGCTGCTCACCGAACGTCAGGTCACCCGCCCGAATATCGCCGGCCTCATGGGCGCGTTCGGTGCCGCCCTGACCGCCCGCATGCACTATCAGGATGAGGCCGACCACTTGGATGTGGTGGTTAAGGCCGATGGGTCCGAGGAACAGTCCGAGGCTGAGCCCGCACTCAAGTCCGAGCCCAAGGTCGCAGCCTTCAAGAAGACTGAGCCGGCCAAGCCCGAAGTCCATGTCGTTGTCGTGGACGGTGTGACCCACACCGCCAGCTCCATCCTGACCGGCGACGCACTCGACAATATGAGCATGACCACCGAGCGTGACGTGTGCAAGCTGTGCCAGAACCACTGCAAGCTCACCATCACCACGTTCTCTGATGGTTCGCGCTTCGTGACCGGTAACCGTTGCGAACGCGGTGGTGACGCCAAGAAGAAGCGTTCCGACCGTCCGAACCTGTACGACTACAAGTACAAGCGTTGCTTCGCCTACCGCCGTTTGACCGACAAGAAGGCCACTCGTGGCGAGATCGGCATTCCGCGCGCCCTCAACATGTACGAGAACTATCCGTTCTGGTTCACGCTGCTCACCTCGCTGGGCTTCAAGGTGATGATTTCCGGCCGTAGCTCCCATGAACTGTTCGAGACCGGCATCGAATCCATCGCTTCCGAAAACATCTGCTACCCAGCCAAGCTGGTCCACGGCCATATCAAGTGGCTGATCAACAAGGGCATCAAGACCATCTTCTACCCGTGCGTGAGCTACGAGGAGAACCTCGTGCCCAACACGGACAATCATTACAACTGTCCGGTTGTGGCCAACTATCCGCTCGTCGTCGGCGCCAACATGCCTGAGCTGCGCGAGGATGACGTGCGTTACATGCACCCGTACTTCAACCTTGCCAACCATGAGCTCATGGTTGACCGCATCGTCGAAGAGTTTGCGTGGGCCAACGTGACCCGCGAAGAGGCCGAAACCGCGGTCAAGGCCGCCTATGCCGAAGACAAGGTCTTCAAGCATGACGTGCAGCAGGAAGGTTTGACCGCGCTTGCCTATATGAAAGAGCACAACTGCCGAGGCATCGTGCTCGCCGGCCGTCCCTACCACATCGACCCCGAAATCAACCACGGCATCCCCGAAACCATCTGCTCGCTCGGCATGGTGGTACTCTCCGAGGATTCCATCTGCGAATTGCAGCCGGGGGAGAAGCTCAACCTCACCGAATTCCTTTCCGAGGGCGAAGCCGATCCGCGTTTCAAGAACGCCGCCGGATTCCGCCACGTGGGAGACCGCACGGTCACCAAGATGCCGCTGCGCGTCACCAACCAGTGGGCCTACCACTCCCGCCTGTACGCGGCCGCACACTTCGTGGCCTCGTATCCGGGCCTCGAGCTTGTGCAGCTCAATTCCTTCGGTTGCGGCCTCGACGCCATCACCACTGATCAGGTGGCCGAGATTCTGGCCGACAAGGCGGACGTGTACACGCTGCTCAAGATTGACGAGGTCTCCAACCTGGGTGCAGCCAAGATTCGACTGCGCTCGCTCAAGGCCGCCGTCGAGGAACGAGAAGCCAATAAGGCTCGTGAAGAAGCTGCTGCCAAGGCCTTGGAAGACAAGCAGGCCGCCGCCGAACGTGCCGCTGAAGAGGCCAAGGTCAAGGCCGAGTCCGATCTTGAAGCGGCCAAGGCCGTACTTGCTGAAGCGCAGGCCGCCGTTGAAGCCGCGCAGAAGAAGGTCGATGCCGAAGCCAAGGCCGTGCAGGATGCCGTCAAGACGTCTCAGGCTACCGCCGCAAAGACCGTGCAGGGCCCTAAGTCCATCGGTTTCCGCAGGACCGGTTCCACCGCGCCGACTCCAGGCCGTCAGATTCTGCTCGATACGACCATGGCCGCCAACCCGAATCTCACCAAGTCGATGCGTGAGGCCTCCAAGCGTGCCGCCGAACGCGACCTACAGGCCGCAGTCGCCCACAAGAATGGCACTTCGGACGGCACCACCGGCGTGGCGAACGCCAAGAATGCCAAGAAGTCCGGCCACAACAACGCCACCATGTCCCGATACGCGCATCGTGAGAAGTTCGTCAAGGACATGAAGAAGAACTATACGATTGTTGGCCCTCAGATGAGCCCGATTCATATGTCCTTGGTCGAAGCGGTGATTCGTTCCGGTGGGTACAAGTTCGACATCCTGAAGCACGCGAGCCGTGGCGATGTGGAAACCGGCCTCAAATACGTGAACAATGACGCCTGCTACCCGGCCATCATGGTCGTCGGCCAGCTCATCGACGCGATTCTGGAAGGCAAATACGATCCCGACCATGTAGCGCTCGCCATCACCCAGACCGGCGGCATGTGCCGTGCGACCAACTACTTCGGCCTGATCCGCAAGGCTTTGGTCGATGCCGGCTATCCGCAGATTCCGATTATCGCCATTTCTACCCAGGGCCTCGAAGACAACCCCGGCTTCAAGGCCACCCCGCCCCTGCTGCACCGTGCCATCAAGGCGCTGATTCTGGGCGACTTGCTCATGAAGTGCCTCTACCGCGTACGCCCGTATGAGGTGGAGAAAGGTTCGGCCAACAAGCTGTACGAGC
This sequence comes from Bifidobacterium breve DSM 20213 = JCM 1192, assembly GCF_001025175.1. Classification (NCBI taxonomy): domain Bacteria; kingdom Bacillati; phylum Actinomycetota; class Actinomycetes; order Bifidobacteriales; family Bifidobacteriaceae; genus Bifidobacterium; species Bifidobacterium breve. The sequence continues at coordinate 1,722,015 of NZ_AP012324.1, read as the reverse complement.
TGTGGGACACCATCGTGCGTGAGACCATCGAGCATCACGGCTATTCCAAGACCGCAGCCAAGACGCCGAGCATCAAGAAGGGCTATCTGCCGTATAACGTGCTGGCCAAGGAGATCGTGAAATCCTTTGATGCATTGCCGCTGCGTGATATTCCGCGCAAGGTGCGTGTCGGCGTGGTCGGCGAGATTCTTGTCAAGTACCAGCCGGACGCGAACAACCATGTGGTCGACGTCATCGAATCCCAGGATTGCGAGGCCGTAGTGCCCGGCATCATGGAATTCATGACCACCCGCCCCTACATCACCGACTGGAACGAGAAGAACCTCGGCATGGGTGGCAACAAGACGCTCTACGCCTTGATGCGCAAGGGTCTTGACCTGTACAACGCGCCTATCAAGGCCGCACTGGCCACCTCGCACGGCAAGTTCAAGCAGGACGAGCCGATGCCCGATCTTGTCAAGAAGGCTGCTGAAGTCACCTCCATCGGTGTACAGGCCGGCGAGGGCTGGCTGCTGACTGCTGAGATTCTGGAGCTTATCGAACAGGGTTGCCCGAATGTGATTTGTGCGCAGCCGTTTGCCTGCCTGCCCAACCATGTGACCGGCCGTGGCATGTTCGGCAAGATTCGTCGTCTGCATCCGGAAGCCAACATCGTCTCCATCGATTACGATCCGGGTGCCTCCGAGGCCAATCAGCTCAACCGTATCAAGCTGATGATTGCCGCTGCCAAGAAGGCCCACAACGCCAAGTTCGCCGAGACCGGCGAGCCGCAGGGCTTCACCTCCGCGGACTGAACGCACATACACTTAAGCTCCCCTCTATGGGGGGGGGAGCTGTCGCGCAGCGACTGAGGGGAGTCTCTAGAGCGAGAAACCGGGCCGGAGCCTGCTATCGGTTTTTCGTATAGCGTATTGCGGGCTTTCGGGCACGCGCGCCGGCCGGCTCGAATACGATACAAAGCATGGTTACTCCCCGAATCAGTTACGCGCACCTACTCGCCAAGCCGAACCCCAAGCATGTCGAGAGCCTGCTCAAGTTCTTTGAGAACGGTCGCTCCCAGCGTGGCACCGGTGGCTTCGGTGTGGAGATCGAGCACCTGCCCGTGCACAACAGCGACGACACTGCCGTAAGCTACTACGAGCCGAATGGCATCGAGGCATTGCTCAAACGCTTGGCTCCGTACTACGACGAGGAGAAGGAATACTGGGAGAACGGCCATCTGGTGGGTCTCAGCCGTTCCGGCGTCGCCGTTTCTCTCGAGCCCGGCGGACAGGTGGAAACCTCAATCGGCATTTTGAAGAAGCCGAGCGACCTAAATACGCTGTACTCCAAGTTCCGTCGCGAGCTCGACCCGATTCTTGACGATCTCGACTTCCGCTTGGTCAACTATGGTTACCAGCCCAAATCCAGCTTTGCGGATGTGCCGGTCAACCCCAAGGATCGTTATGATGCAATGACCGACTACCTCGGCCGCGTGGGTCAGTTTGGCCCCTGCATGATGCGTTGCTCCGCCTCCACTCAGGTCAGCATTGATTATGTGGATGAGCGCGACTCCATCGAAAAGTTGCGTCTGGGCACGGTTATCGGTCCGATTCTGGCCTACTTCTTCCGTAACACCCCGTATTTTGAGGGCGAGACGAACCCATGGCCGCTGCTGCGCCAGCGTATGTGGGATTATCTGGACTTCCAGCGCACCAATGTGCTGCCCGGCCTGTTCGATGATCGCTATGGTTGGGAGGATTACGCCATCGACGTGCTGTCCACGCCGCTTATGTTCGCTGATCTGACCCATACCCCTGAAGCTGTGGCTTCTGGAGCAAGCCCCAAGGAACTGCATCGCCCGGCGTTCCGTGAGAACGCGGGGGAGGTGTACCCAGACCGCGAACTCAACCCGTACGAGATCAACCACATCATCTCCACGCACTTCAATGACGTACGTCTGAAGAACTTCATCGAACTGCGTCACTGGGATTCACTGCCGATTGAGCGTGCCGAGCGTCTGACGGAGATTGTGTCCTCTCTGTTCTACGTGCCTGAGCACCGTGAACGTCTGGAAAGCTACTTCGAGGGCATCAGCGAGGAAGAGGTGTTCGAGGCCAAGGCCAACATTCAGGCCCACGGTCGCGAGGCTTCGCCATACGGCCAGCCGCTCGATTTCTGGAAGGAATTCTTGGGATTGGAGGGCCTCTTGTCCGACATTCCCGGCGATCTGAAGCACCCCGACGTGTTCCAGGAGTAAGCGAAGAAGCATATACAGAAAAAACTATTGCGCGATATCGGTGTCGAAGGCATGACAGAATGTTTTGTTTTGGCACCGTTTTGCATATCCGGCCAAGGATATTGGATGTGGTTGCGCATGGGAGTGGGGAGAATGCGGATAGACTGGCGGATATGACAGCTGGGAATTCATTGCAGCATAAGCGTGTTCGCAAGTCGCCGGGGGAACGCCGGCAGGAAATTCTCGATGCCGCCGTGCGACTGATTTCCGAGCGTGGCTACAACGGTACTTCTGTGCAGGATGTGGCCGATGCGGTCGGTGTTACCAAGCAGGGAGTTTTGCGATATTTTCCTAGCAAAGATAACCTGCTTGCCGCGGTGTATCACGAGAATTACAACACGTTTGGCAGTGTGGAAGACTTCATGGCCTCCGGCCTGCCTGGTTCAGGGCCCGATGATTTCAGATTGCCCGCATATCTGAGGTTCTTGGTACATTGCAATTCCACGCGCCCCATGCTTGTTCAGCTGTTCTCGATATTGCAGGTCGAATCGTTCAATCCTGCGCATCCGTTACATGACGAGTTTGCCAATCGTCGGGATTCAATATGGCAATACTATTCGACATACAACTGGAACCTGCCTTCCGAATTCACCTCGTTTGAGGAGGTCCGGCCCACGTTGCGCCATGCTCTGGAGATCATGGATGGTGTGCAACTGAGGTGGTTACGGGGGCCGGCCATTGACTTATGCGATGAATGGGCCGATCTGGAGCCGGCGATATTTCCTTCGCCGATATGGGACGGGTATCGCTGATTCGCTGTGTGCCTTGAACCGAGGCTTGTGCTTGATAGCGGCAGTAAGTATGCGGGCGAACGAAGGGGTCGCATACATACGGTCGTTTTGGTGTATGTGATGCGCGCGGCATAAGCGTGTTGTATGCTGTCAATAGATAAACTACCAATTGGTAATTAAAAAACTGTTCGATTTCACTGAGGAAAGCGACTTCGTATGACCGACAACACTACGCCTGCCGCAACTGCTGAAACCTTACCGTACAAGAATCCTGATTTGCCCGCTGGTGAGCGAATCGCCGACTTGCTCTCTCGTATGACACTTGAAGAGAAGGTCGGCCAGATGATGCAGCTTGACGCCCGCGGCGGCGATCTTGAGGATCTCATCGTGAATAAGCATGTCGGATCCATTCTGCATACCAGCCCCGAGGATTTATCTCGTGCCGCCAAGACCGTCAATGAGAAGACGCGTCTGGGCATCCCGTTGATTATCGGAGATGACTGCATCCATGGATACTCCTTCTGGCCGGGCGCCACTATTTTCCCGTCCCAGCTCGGCATGGCTGTCAGCTGGGATCCGGACAAGGTCAAGGCCGCCGGCCGTGCTACCGCCGAGGAGGTCTCTTGTACCGGTGTACATTGGACGTTTTCTCCTGTGTTGTGCATCGCCCGAGATACCCGTTGGGGGCGTGTGGATGAGACTTTCGGCGAAGACCCGATGTTGATCGGCGAACTCGCCTCCGCCATGGTCAAGGGCTATCAAGGCGGTGCCAAGGCCGGTGAGGAACTGCCAAAGAACGCAATCCTGGCCTGCGCCAAACATTTCGCCGGCTATTCCGAAACCCAAGGCGGCCGCGACGCCTCCGAAGCGGACCTCTCCCACCGCAAGCTCGAATCCTGGTTCCTGCCGCCGTTCGAGCGCGTGGCCAAAGAAGGTTGCGGTACGTTCATGCTGGGTTACGAGTCCATTGAAGGCGTGCCGGTCACATTCAACAAATGGTTGCTGACCGACAAGCTGCGCGGCGCATGGAAGTACAACGGCACGCTGATCACCGATTGGGACAACGTCGGCCGTTCGGTATGGGAGCAGCACGTCAAACCCGATTACGTGCACGCCGCGGCAGACGCGGTCAAGGCCGGCAACGACCTGGTCATGACCACCCCGCAGTTCTACGAGGGTGCCATCGAAGCCGTAAAAACCGGTCTGCTCGACGAATCCCTGATTGATGACGCAGTAGCTCGCATCCTAGCTCTGAAATTCCGCCTCGGCTTGTTCGAAGACCCGCGTCTGCCGGACGCCGAACGCATCAAGGCAGTCATCGGTTCGGCCGAACACCAGCAAATCAACCTGGAACTCGCCCGCGAATCCGTCGCCCTGCTGCGCAACGACGGCACCCTGCCGTTCGCCGCGAACACGGCCAAGCGCATCGCCGTGGTAGGTCCGCTCGCCGACGACGCCCAGAACCAGCTCGGCGACTGGACCGGCAACTCCGGTCAGGTTTCCTGGATGCCGGACGGCCAGCCGCGCGATATGATCGCCACCGTGCTCGACGGCCTGATCCAGCTCGCCGCCGACGATTGCGAGGTCGTCTACTCGCGCGGCGCGAACGTCATCGACCTCGTGCCCGACCCCGCAGGCGAGTTCTACCCGGACGGCCAGCCCCGCCCGAAGATCGGCGTCTCCGCCGCCGTGGACCAGGCCCTGATCGACGAGGCCGTGGCCAACGCCCGCCAGTCCGATCTGATCGTGGCCGTGGTCGGCGACGTGGTCCAGCTGGTCGGCGAAACCTGCTCCACCGCCACGCTCGAACTGCTCGGCGGCCAGAACGCCCTGCTCGACGCGCTCGCCGCCGTCTCGCGCGAAACCGGCAAGCCGATGGTCACCGTGCTCATCAGCTCCAAGCCGCAGGTGCTGCCCGCCTCCATCGTGGGGGAGTATGGCGTGTTCGCCAAGCGCGTCAGCGACCCTGAAACCGGCACCGGCTCCATCCTGTGGGCGCCGAACCCGGGCATGCGCGGCGGCCAGGCCATCGCCGAAATCATCCTGGGTCTGACCAACCCGTCGGGCCGACTGCCGATCACCTTCCCGCGCCACGCGGGCCAGCTGCCGGTCTACTACAACCAGATCCGCGGCCAGCACGGCGACCGGTACGCCGACCTCACCCAGGATCCGGCGTTCGCGTTCGGCGAAGGCCTGAGCTACACGACGTTCGCATACGGCGAACCGACCATCGTGGGCGGCGCAAGCAATGCCGACGGCACCTTTGCCGAAACCGACACTGTACGCGCCGAAATCACCCTCACCAACACCGGCGAGCGCGCCGGCGTGGAGATCGTGCAGGCCTACATCGGCGACATCGTGACCTCCTACAGCTGGACCGACCGCGAATTGAAGGCGTTCCAGCGCGTCGCACTGGAGCCCGGCGAGACCAAGACCGTCGCCTTCGAGATCCCGGTGGCGAACTGCACGATCGTGGATCCGGACGCCAACCGCATCGTCGAGCCCGGCGAATTCGAACTGCTCATCGGCCACTCCTCGCGCCGTGAGGATTTGAAGCGCACCACGTTCACCGTGGCGTAGATGAGTCAGGCAACGGCTCGGTAATGGCAAAGCGGGATGCGGCTCGATGTCGCATCCCGCTTTTCGGTTTGTTGCGCTGTTGCGTCGCCGCCGGCCGGCGTCAATCGGACGTGGTGATGTGCTCCACATCCCAGCGCACGCCGAGCACTTCGGGCGCGCAACTGGCGTTCGAGCCCTATCAGTGCGCCCAATGCCGTGCCAAGCACGATGCGTACGGTGCAGTCGAGAATAACGGCCAGAGAAAACGTGGTGAACATGAGGATTCACCTCCTGAAAAAAAGGCGTCAGGAACTTCCCGCACACCCTACAGCGCCAGCCCGCCTCCCGCAACTGCGTCGCCGCGTTCGGGTGGTTCGAGCTCCGTGCGGTGAGCGGGCCGCGGCCGTATGATGGAAGCGCGGGTGGTCCGGGATTTTCTGCATACGGCGGGAGGCGTCATGGTTCCTATTGAGCACGTGTACGAACAGATTCGTACGTTCGCCGCTGATGCCGGCGCTCGCAAGGTCGTGCTGTTCGGTTCTCGCGCAAAGGGTGTGAACCGGCCTAAAAGCGATATCGATCTTGCCGTGGCCGGTTGCCCCGATTTCAATCGCTTGGAGCAGAACCTTCAGGACAATCTGTGGTCACTGCTTAAAGTTGATGTCATTAATCTGGATGAGCCGATTTCTTCATCGCTGAGGGCGGAGATTGAGCGTAGCGGAAAGGTATTGTATGAAAAAATATGAGAATTACGTTTCCGCACTGAAGTCGCTGCGCAAGGCTCCCGAACAGGATCTCAGCAATGATTTCATCCAGAGCGGCATCATTGACAAGTTCGAGTTGCAGTTTGAGCTTGGTTGGAAACTGTTCAAGGCGCTGCTGGCTTATGAGGGAGACCCTGTTTCCGCTTCCGGTTCTCCGCGAGATGTGCTCAAAACCGCTTTCCAATATTACGATTTCATGGACGAATCGTTGTGGCTGCGTATGCTGCGCGATCGCAATGATTCTGCTCATATCTACGATGAGGAACGCGCCCGGCGTCTTGTAGATGCCATCATCGTTGATTACATCCCCGAATTTGAGCGTGTGAATCAGGGGTTGGTCGTTCGTTACGGCGAAGCATTGAACGATTAGCGCGGGTGACATTAATGGCACTGGGCACGCTGGGCATTGGCGAACAAATCAATGGGGTGAACCTCGGCAACTGGCTGGTACTGGAAAAGTGGATGAAGCCGGGGATTTTTGCCGCCAGCGGCGAAGCGGACGAGATCTGGCTGCATCGGGCTACGGAGTCTGCTGAGTTGGAGGCTCTGCTGACGCGGCATCGCGACACGTATATCACTGAAGCTGATTTTCGGAACATTGCCGCGCATGGCTGCAATCTGGTGCGTATTCCTGTGCCGTATTTTATCTTCGGGGATGTGTCCGGTCATCCGGGCTGCATCGAGTACTTGGACAGGGCGTTCGACTGGGCTGAGCGTACCGGTCTCAAGATTCTTATCGACCTGCACACGGTGCCCGGCTCACAGAACGGATTCGACAATGGCGGCCTCACCGGCGTGGTGCGCTGGCATCATAGCCCGCGAGCGGTCGCCTATGCGCTGGATGTGCTGACTCGTTTGGCCAAACGGTACCGTGATCGCGCGGCGCTGTTCGGTATCGAGGTGCTGAATGAGCCGATCGATTGGTTGACGTATGCTACGTCGTCATCGAGCAGGCAGGCAAAGGATAGCTTTGAAGCACGGAGGAGTGGGCCGATTCCAATGGTGTTCCTCAAGCGTTTCTACCGTGAGTCGTATCGCCGGTTGCGCCCGATTTTGGCCGAGAACCAAGCCATCGTGTTCCATGACGGCTTCCGACTGGGCCGTTGGCGGGACTGGTTTGTGCGGGAGGGCATGCGGGGCGTCATGCTCGATACGCATATCTATCTGGTTGCGGCCGAACAATTCTCGCTGTTCCGTCTGATTCCGGATCGGTGGCTGATGGGCTGGTATCGCTTGTTCGTGCGCTGGAACGAATGCTGCATCCGCCGGGCCGCGCGCTATACGCCGGTGATCGTAGGGGAGTGGTGCGTGGCCAACAATCTGGTGAACCGAACCCCTTCAGCGAGGAATGCCGTCTATCGCGAGGTCGCCGCCATGCAGCGCAAAGCGTGGAGCGCATCTGCCGGGCAGATCTACTGGAGCTACCAACTGCGCGGCAATCGCGCTTTCCTGCCCACTATCGACCCGCAATCCGACACGTCACGGCTCGACCCATGGGACCTCACCCACGTTTGGCACGCCGGTTGGATGGCCTGGGGGCTTCAGGGTATGTTTGGCGGCGCTAAGTTGCCAAGCTCTGGCAAGATGGCGACACTGACGGAATATCTGCGGCGCCAAACTGCCAGTTCTTGGCAGGTTGACGCCGCAGAGTGACGTCTGTGCGGTGCTATTCTGCCAAGGAGTGGCAGTTTGGCGCCGTTGAATGGCGGTTTTGTGGCGCTAGCCTGCCAAACACTGGCAGCTTGGCGCGATTATTTGTACTGAGTGAGGCCAAACTGCCAGCGCTTGGCAAGTTAGCGCCGCTCGGGACAACGGCAGTCTCGGCTACAGCCACATTTACGCGATGGGTATGAATCGCAACTGTAACGCTCAGCGATACCCGTCCCACAGGGGCAAAGGCATCAGCACGCCCTCACAATCGGCCCACATGGCGTTGAGGTCCTGGCCGGGGGTGCGCAGCCAGCGCAGCTGAAGGCCGTCCATCATCGAGAATCCGGCCTGCAGCACATGTTCGACGTTGACGCCTTGCGGCACGGCCCAGTTGATGTTGAGCGCCATGGTGACCGTGCGGCGCTCGCGGTCGGCGAAATAATCGTGCGCGGGGTGGGTCGGGTCAAGTGCCTCGGCGCTCAGTGTGGAGAACATGTGCACCAGTGCGGGCCTCTTGTTGTTCACCGCCACCACCTGACGCCACATATCCGCGATAAGCGGGCGCTCTTGGGCGACCATCGCGGCATTGATCGATTCGGTGACCCGGTCGTATTCCTCGGTCAGCGCCAGATCGAGCAGTCCCTCCTTGCTGCCCACGTAATGCAGCACTCCGGCCTTGGTAAGCCCCACTTCGGTGGCGATGCGTTGCAGTGACGTGCCGTAATAGCCGAGCTTGCCGAACGATTCGACGGCGGCGTCGAGAATCGTGGTACGACGATCGGTATCGGTAGGGGAGGGGGCGTTCATACAGTTAACCTTACGGTCGGTTAGTAGTGATTCCAAATGATTTCGGTGTGTTGTGACACAGATTTTGATAATCTACCTACCAACCGGTTGGTCGAGAAAAGCGACGACTGAGGTTCGTGGAGGAACCTCAGCCAACGTTCCAAACCAACAGCAACCCTACTGGGCCGGAAACGACACACAACGACGAACACAACACGACAACGAAACAACGCAACAACAACCGCACAACCTAAGGAAAGAGGCAACATGAGCGAGTCCACCTACCCGTCCGTCAAGGATCTGACCCTGGAAGAGAAGGCATCCCTCACCTCCGGCGGCGACGCCTGGCATCTGCAGGGCGTGGAGTCCAAAGGCATCCCAGGCTACATGATCACTGACGGTCCTCACGGTCTGAGGAAGTCCCTGGCCTCCAGCACCGGTGAGACCGACCTTGACGACTCCGTGCCCGCTACCTGCTTCCCGCCGGCCGCCGGCTTGTCCAGCTCTTGGAATCCTGAGCTCATTCACAAGGTTGGTGAGGCGATGGCTGAGGAGTGCATTCAAGAAAAGGTGGCTGTGATTCTTGGCCCCGGCGTCAATATCAAGCGCAACCCGCTCGGTGGCCGCTGCTTCGAATACTGGTCCGAAGACCCGTACTTGGCTGGTCATGAAGCCATTGGCATTGTTGAAGGCGTGCAGTCCAAGGGCGTGGGCACGTCGCTCAAGCACTTCGCCGCCAACAATCAGGAAACCGACCGTCTGCGCGTCGATGCCCGCATCAGCCCGCGCGCCCTGCGCGAAATTTACTTCCCGGCCTTCGAGTACATCGTCAAGAAAGCTCAGCCGTGGACCATCATGTGCTCCTACAACCGCATCAACGGCGTGCATTCCGCACAGAACCACTGGCTGCTGACCAACGTGCTGCGCGACGAATGGGGCTTCGAGGGCATCGTCATGTCCGATTGGGGCGCCGATCATGACCGTGGGGCCTCCCTGAATGCAGGCCTGAATCTGGAGATGCCGCCGAGCTACACCGACGACCAAATTGTCTACGCCGTCCGCGACGGCCGAATCACCCCCGCCCAGCTCGATCGTATGGCTCAGGGCATGATTGACTTGGTAAACAAGACCCGCGCTGCAATGAGCATCGATAATTACCGTTTCGATGTGGACGTCCACGATGAAGTCGCCCATCAGGCCGCTATTGAATCCATTGTGATGCTCAAGAACGATGATGCGATTCTGCCGCTGAACGCCGGTCCAGTCGCCAATCCGTCCGCCACGCCCCAGAAGATCGCCGTTATCGGCGAATTCGCCCGCACCCCGCGCTACCAGGGCGGCGGATCCTCCCACATCACCCCCGCCAAGATGACCAGCTTCCTCGACACGCTCGCCGAGCGCGGCATCAAGGCCGACTTCGCCCCCGGCTTCACGCTCGATCTGGAACCGGCCGACCCGGCCCTCGAATCCGAAGCCGTGGAAACCGCCAAGAACGCCGACGTTGTCCTCATGTTCCTGGGCTTGCCGGAAGCCGCGGAATCCGAGGGCTTCGACCGCGACACCCTCGACATGCCCGCCAAGCAGATCACCCTACTCGAACAGGTCGCCGCCGCAAACAAGAACGTCGTGGTCGTGCTGTCCAACGGTTCCGTGATCACCGTGGCCCCGTGGGCCAAGAACGCCAAGGGCATCCTCGAATCCTGGTTGCTCGGCCAGTCCGGTGGCCCGGCGCTCGCCGATGTGATTTTCGGCCAGGTCAGCCCGTCCGGCAAGCTCGCCCAGTCGATTCCGCTGGACATCAACGATGACCCGAGCATGCTGAACTGGCCGGGCGAGGAAGGCCACGTCGACTACGGCGAGGGCGTGTTCGTCGGTTACCGCTACTACGACACCTACGGCAAGGCTGTCGACTACCCGTTCGGCTACGGCCTGAGCTACGCCACGTTCGAGATCACCGGTGTCGCCGTCGCCAAGACCGGCGCGAACACCGCCACCGTGACCGCCACCGTGACCAACACCTCCGATGTGGACGCTGCCGAAACCGTGCAGGTGTATGTGGCTCCGGGCAAGGCCGACGTGGCTCGCCCGAAGCACGAGCTCAAGGGCTTCACCAAGGTGTTCCTCAAGGCCGGTGAGTCCAAGACCGTGACCATCGACCTTGATGAGCGCGCGTTCGCCTACTGGTCCGAAAAGTATAACGACTGGCATGTGGAGTCTGGCGAATACGCCATCGAAGTTGGCACCAGCTCGCGCGATATTGCGGAGACCGTGACCGTGGCCCTCGATGGCGACGGCAAGACCCAGCCGCTCACCGAATGGTCCACCTACGGCGAGTGGGAGGCCGATCCGTTCGGCGCCAAGATCGTGGCCGCCGTGGCCGCCGCCGGCGAGGCCGGCGAGCTGCCGAAGCTTCCGGATAATGCGATGATGCGCATGTTCCTCAACTCCATGCCCATCAACTCGCTGCCCACCCTGCTGGGCGAAGGCGGCAAGAAAATCACCGCCTTCATGCTCGACGAGTACGCCAAGCTGAGCAAGTAATACTACGCAAACTGCCGGCTCCCTTTTCTGAGATTCAGAGAAGGGAGCCAGTTTGTGTATAGGGCATATGTGGGATTCGTTGTCTAGGCAACACGCCGATTGTTGTATATGCAACTGTTGTATATGGGTCTCTTTATCATGAATTGTTGCGTATGCAACAATGTGGGGTGAAGGCGCATACGCGCACGGCCTCGCATGGTACGGAGGACAATGGATCAGCATATTCTCAGCATTGAGATGCGTGCGGTGACCAAAGCCGTCGACCGCTATCTCGGTGAGAGCATGCCGCTTTCCGCTAAGGAGACCACTGGCGGCAACGCGCATATCATCATGTTCCTGGCTCGTAACCGGAATCGTGAAATCTACCAGCACACCATCGAACAGAAGTTCTGTATCACCCGCTCCACCGCTTCGCGCGTGCTGGCGCTTATGGAAAAGAAAGGGCTTATTGCCCGCGAATCGGTGGCGCATGATGCCCGTTGTAAGCGTATCGTCCTGACCGATAAGGCGGACGCCATCGTCGCCGATCTCAAAGCGAACGGCGAACGCGTCGAACGTCTGTTGGTTGATGGCTTTTCCGAAAGCGAGAAAGCAGCCCTACGTGACTACGTCAGTCGCATGCGCGCGAACATCGACCGCGCACAACATGAATTTGAACATCAAACACTCCCTCAGTCACCTGTGGTGATGGCTCCCGATCAAGACGGAGCGGAGGTTGCTAACACGAAGGAGGAGAACGAATGAGTGATACCGCAGAGGCAATCGCGCAGGCGCGCAAAGCCGTCGAACCGGACAAGCCCAAACATGTACTGCGCACGCTGGGCCATTCGATTCGTGAATACAAGAAAGCCAGCATCCTGGCTCCGGTGTTCGTGGCGGTCGAAGGTATTCTGGAAATCCTGATTCCGACCATCATGGCTTCGCTGATCGATGAGGGTATCACCGGTGGCAGCATGCCGGCCACCGTCAAGTTCGGCGTGATTCTGCTGGTGTGCGCGATGGTTTCGCTGGGTGCCGGCTTCTTGTCCGGAAAGTACGCGGCCGTGGCCGGCGCGGGCTTCGCCAAGAACCTGCGCAAGGACCAGTTCGAGAAGGTGCAGGGCTTCAGCTTCACCAACATCGACCGGTTCTCCACCGGTTCGATCGTGACCCGACTGACCACCGACGTGACGAACCTGCAGAACGCCTACATGATGATCATTCGTCTGGGCGTGCGTGCCCCGATCATGGTGGTCGTAGCCTGGCTGTTCTCGTTCCGTATCTCCCCGTCGATTTCCATGGTGTTCCTGGCCTGCATCCCGATTCTGGCCATCGGCCTGTGCGGTCTGGTCGTGCTCGTGCACCCCGTGTTCGAGCGCGTGTTTCACACCTACGATGCGTTGAACAACGTGGTCGACGAGAACCTGCAGGGCATCCGCGTGGTCAAGTCCTATAACCGCGAATCCTTCGAGGTCTCCAAGTTCGGCCGCATCTCCCAGCGCATCTTCAAGGACTTCACCAAGGCTGAGCGCATCATGAGCTTCAACATGCCGATCATGATGGTGTGCGTCTACGCCTCGATGATTCTCATCGCATGGATGGGCGCGCAGCAGATCGTCGCTTCCGGCAATAATGCGGCGCTGGGCCTGTCCACCGGCGAGCTGACTTCGCTGGTCACCTATGCCATGCAGATTCTTATGGCCATGATGATGCTGTCCATGATCTTCGTCATGGTCATCATCTCCCAGGCTTCCGCCGAGCGAATCTGCCAGGTGCTGCAGGAGGAAAGCACGGTGCAGAACCCGGCTCACCCGGTGACCGATATGGCCGATGGCTCCATCGAGTTCGACCACGTCAGTTTCCGCTACTCCGACAGTTCCGAAAAGCCCGTGTTGGACGATATCAACCTGAAGATTCGCTCCGGCATGACCATCGGCATCGTCGGCGGTACTGGTTCGGCAAAGTCGTCTTTAGTGCAGCTGGTGTCGCGACTCTACGACGTGAGCTCTGGTTCGCTCAAGGTCGGCGGCGTGGACGTGCGCGACTATGACATTGAGGCGCTGCGCGATCAGGTGGCCATGGTGTTGCAGAAGAACGTGCTGTTCTCCGGCACTATTGCCGAAAACCTGCGCTGGGGCAACCCGAACGCCACCGATGAAGAGATTCGCCATGCCGCGCAGCTCGCGCAGGCCGATGGATTCGTTCAGGAATTCCCCGATAAGTACGACACGTACATCGAGCAGGGCGGTACCAATGTGTCCGGCGGACAGCGCCAGCGCCTGTGCATCGCCCGCGCACTGCTGAAGAAGCCGAAGATTCTGATTCTCGACGATTCGACCAGCGCCGTCGACACCAAGACGGACAAGCTGATCCGCGCCGCATTCCACAACGAGATTCCGGACACCACGAAGATCATCATCGCCCAGCGCGTGGCCTCCGTGCAGGAATCCGACATGATTCTGGTGATGGATTCCGGTCGCATCATGGCATCAGGTACGCACGAGGAGCTGCTCACCACTTGCGATGAATACCGTTCCATTTACGAATCCCAGACCAAGAACCAGGCTAAGACCGAAGAATTGGCCGCTGCCGAACAGGCTGCCACTGAGTCATCTGCCGCTGAGCCGGCCGAAACCGTGACGGTGACGGTGACCATGCCCACGGCCGATACCAGCGCAGCTGATACCAATGCAGCCGATACCAAGGAAGGAGAAGCACGATGAGCAACGACCAGAGTTTCAAGAATCGCGAGCCCGCCATGGGCAAAGCCGACCCCGGAACCATCAAGCGCATCTTCGGCTACATCTTCCAATACAAATTGCGCGTTATCGCCATCGTGGTGTGCATTTTGGTCGGTGCCGCCGCGCAGGCCGGATCCGCGCTGTTCCTCCAATCGCTGATTGACACTTACATCCTGCCGATGGTGGGGGAATCGAACCCCGACTGGGCTCCGTTGCTGCGCGCCATCAGTCTGATGGCCTGCCTGTATGTGGCCGGCATCGTGGCATCCTGGGCTTGGCAGTGGCTGATCATCACCGTCGAACAGGGCACGCTCAAGAAGATCCGTGACGACATGTTCGCCCACCAGCAGAAGCTGCCGATCCGCTACTTCGACAGCCACGAGCACGGCGACATCATGAGCCACTACACCAACGACACCGATACGCTGCGCCAGGCCATCTCGCAGTCGTTCCCGCAGATGTTCTCCTCGATTATCTCCGCGGCCGCGGCGCTGCTGTCCATGCTGTGGCTGTCCATTCCATTCACCGCGTTCGTAATCGTGTTCACCGTTCTGCTCTACTTCATCGTGCGCAAGATCGTGAGCCGCTCCGGCCGCTACTTCGTCAAGCAGCAGCAGTGGATCGGCGACGTGAACGCCTTCGTGGAGGAATCCGTCAACGGCCAGAAGGTCATCAAGGTCTTCAACCACGAAGACGCCACCCAGAAGACCTTCGACGAGAAGAACGAGGAGCTCTTCGAGGCGTCCGCCGAAGCGAACACATGGGGCAACGTCACCATGCCGGTCGTCGGCAACATGGGCTACCTGCTGTACATCCTGCTCGCCATCATCGGCGCCGCCGTCTCGCTGGCCGGCGTCAACGACATCGGTCTGACTGGTGTCAAGCCGCTCACCCTCGGTACGCTCGTCTCCTTGCTGACCCTGTCCCGTTCGTTCATCAACCCGATCGGCCAGGTCTCCCAGCAGCTGACCATGGTGATGATGGCGCTCGCCGGTGCTTCCCGTATCTTCAAGCTGATGGATGAGCCCATCGAGGAAGACAAGGGCACTGTGACGCTCGTCAACGTGGAACTGGGCGAGGACGGACGCACCATGACCGAGGTGGACCATGAGACCGGTCACTGGGCGTGGAAGCGCGAAATCGGCGACGATGGCACGAGGTCTCTGAAGGCCGCAGAAAAGCTCAAGGGTTCGGCCCGTGAAGTGGTGATGAAGGCCAAGGAGCAGGCGATTACCTCGCCTGATGGTCGACTGACCCTGCTGCGCGGCGATGTGCGCTTCACCAACGTGACCTTCGGCTACAACCCGGATAAGCCGGTGCTGCACGACATCACCTGGTTCGCCAAGCCCGGCCAGAAGATTGCGCTCGTCGGCGCCACCGGTGCCGGCAAAACCACCGTGACCAACCTGATCAACCGGTTCTACGACATTCAGGAAGGCCAGATTCTGTACGACGGCATCTCCGTGGCCGGCATCAAGAAGCCTGACCTGCGCAGGTCTTTGGGCATCGTGCTGCAGGACGTGAACCTGTTCACCGGCACCGTGATGGACAACATCCGTTACGGCCGCCTGAACGCCACCGATGAGGAATGTATCGAGGCTGCTCGCCTGGTTAATGCGGATAGCTTCATTCGCATGCTGCCCAAGGGCTACGACACAGTGCTGGAAGGCGACGGTTCCGGCCTGTCCCAAGGCCAGCGCCAGCTGATTTCCATTGCCCGTGCGGCGGTGGCCGATCCGCCCGCGCTGATCCTTGACGAGGCCACGTCCTCGATTGATACGCGCACTGAAGAGGTTGTGCAAGCTGGTATGGATAACCTGATGAAGGGCCGTACGGTCTTCGTCATCGCCCACCGCCTGTCCACCGTGCGCAACTCCGATGTGATCATGGTGCTCGACCATGGCAACATCATCGAGCGTGGCTCGCATGACGAGCTGATCGCGCAGAAGGGCGAGTACTACCAGCTGTACACCGGCGCGGTGGAGCTGGAGTAGTCGGTACGCCTGCAAAAACCGCACCTCGATTATCGGGTTGAAGCAATTCTCA
This sequence comes from Bifidobacterium breve DSM 20213 = JCM 1192, assembly GCF_001025175.1. NCBI lineage: Bacteria > Bacillati > Actinomycetota > Actinomycetes > Bifidobacteriales > Bifidobacteriaceae > Bifidobacterium > Bifidobacterium breve. Next base: position 1,705,940 of record NZ_AP012324.1, on the reverse strand, counting down.
TCCGGTGGTTGGGGTGCGGTTTTCTATGTTGAGAGCCGTGTGTTGGCGCAGGATTGCGAATATTGGCGGTGAAAAGGGTACATTTGAATTGTTGCTTTGACGATGTATCGGCCGCAAGGAGGGGACTATGGCGTTCGTGACGTTGAAGGATGTTGCTCAACGTGCCGGTGTATCGGCTGCTGCTGTTTCCCAGATACTTCACAATAAAGGCCGCTTTTCTAGTGATACGCGACAGTTGGTGCTGAAAACTGTTGAGGAAATGGGGTATGTGCCCGATCAACGTGCTCGTTCCATGCGCTCGTCGGATACTAAGACTGTTGGCCTGCTGGTTCCTGATTTGCGCAATCCGTATTTCGCTGATTTAGTCTCGTCAATGGAAGACGAGTTGTATGCCCAGGGCTATTCCACGCTGATTGGTACTTCAGCAGAAACAGTGGAACGCCAGGATGCGTTTATTGACAATCTGCTTGGGCAACGTATTGACGGGGCAATCGTGGTGCCGCAAGGTGTCAATTCGCCTGGTATGCAGTCGCTTATCGCGCGCGAGCTACCACTGGTGTTCGTGGATCGTTTGGTATCGGGAGTAAATTCGGTGCCATTCGTAGTGTCCGACCCATACCCAGGTGTTTGCGAGGCTGTTGCCGAACTTGTGCGCTTAGGGCATCGTCACATTGGATTTGTGTCACACTCGTCACTGGGCTCGTCCAATATAAATGAGCGTGAAGCGGCATTCCGTTCTGCTGTGGCACAGGTGACGCAGTTGGGGAAGGGAACTGCGGCGGTTGTCGACTGTGATTCTACATATGTTTCGCGCGAAGCAGGACTAAATGAACTTGTAAGAGCAGGTGTTACGGCGATTATTTGCGCTTACTCGCCTGACATGATCACGATGATTGGTTTGCTGCATGACCGCGGCATTGATATTGGTAGTGAAATGTCAGTGATTTCATTCGATGACATTGCCGTATTCCGTCTGCTGACTCCGCAAGTCGCGATTATTTCGCAGCAAGCTGAGGATATGGGTCGCCAGGGCGTGGATATGTTGCTCGACATGATTATAAATAATGATTGCAGTCGTGGTGAATCGCGCTATGTCCCGTCATCGTTTGTACTGCGTGATTCGGTTGGGGCTCCTATGTGGCGTGTTCCCTGATATTGCAGCGTTTATCAGGTGTATGAAGGCTGGGCTTATGCGCTGAACAGTGCTGACGTGCCGACATCGTTGACAACATTGGTAAAAGGTTATATCATAATTTTCATTAGTTGATTAAACGTTTTATCAATGGCGATGATCAACGATGATCGGTTTGGAGGAAACTCACAGAGGAGGTGAGCGGGCAATGTGCATATCGATTCAGCAAGACGCGCTGACAGCCGAACTGTACGTCAGCGTTCGCGACGCTGTGGGTTTCTACCATTACGACCGCGAAGACGCGCGTATGGCGCTGGATGGTGGGCTGTATTCCGTGGTTGCCTACGTTGATGGTCAGGTGGCCGGAATTGGTCGTGTGGTCGGCGATGGACGTATCGCATTCTTCATCAAAGATCTCGTGGTATTACCGCAATACCAAGGGGATGGAGTCGGTACGGCGGTGCTGCGCGCACTTATCACACGCATTCGAGAACACTGCTGCAACCATGCGTACATTGGCCTGATGGCAACACCTGGCAAGGAATCGTTCTACGAAGAGCATGGGTTCCTGCGCCGGCCGGCACCGGGTTATGGCAGCGGATTAGTCCAATTCGTTGATCCCGTTCCGCTCAGCGCAGCTGAATCCACCGCCACAAGCGGAATCAAGTAATCGGCTCGCCGAGCACTACGCATAACACGTATATCAACACACCACGAAAGGAACCGAACAAGCAATGAAGCAGATCCCTCTGATTATCGACACTGACCCCGGCATCGATGACGCCGTCGCCATCGCACTGGCAGTGTTCAACCCGCGCTTCGACGTGCGGCTGATTACTACGGTTGCTGGCAATGTCAGCATTGAAGCGACAACGACGAACGCGCTCAAGCTGATGGCCTACTACGGTAAGGACGTACCGGTCGCTCGTGGCGCTGCTGAACCGCTGATCCGTCAGCTTGATGATGCAAGCGATATCCACGGTAAAACCGGTATGGAGGGATTCGATTTCCCTGAGCCCAAAACTGAACTTCTGCTGGATAAGCATGCTGTCGAAGCAATGCGCGACGAGATCATGGCTTCTGCTGAACCCGTCACCGTCATGCCAATCGGTCCGCTGACCAACATCGCACTGTTGCTAAAAACTTTTCCGGAAGTCAAGTCGCGTATTGAGCGCATTGTGCTCATGGGTGGTTCGGTCACTCGCGGCAACAAGGGTGTTATGGCCGAATTCAATATTTTCGTTGACCCTGAAGCCGCCAAGATTGTGCTCACTTCTGGTCTTGACATTACTATGGCCACACTGGACGCCGGCTTGGGAACTGTGATTCCGCCGGAGAAAACCGCTCAGCTTAAGGATATGGGCAAGGTCGGTCTGATGGCTCATGACCTGTTCCAGCGCTACCGCAAGCGCAGCTTCGGCACCGGTCTCAAAATGTATGACGCTTGCGCAGTCGCATGCTTGCTGGAGCCTGACCTATTCGACATGACTAAGGCATTTGTGGACGTAGAAATCGCTGGCGAACTCACTGCAGGGTGTACGGTCGTTGATCTTAAGGGCTACCTTAAGCGCGAACCGAATGCCACCGTCACCACCGGCGTTCACGCAGATCGATTCTGCGACTGGTTCATGGACGGCATCGCCCATTGTGCATAGTCCCTTGTCTCTTCGACGCCGCTAACACCGGCGCCCCTGAGCGCATCAATATTCGTGAATTCAACAACAGAGAATAAGAGAACAAAGAAAGGACCAGACCGATGGAACTGGTGATTATGTACCTCGTGGCAATTGCCGCGATTGGCATTGTGGGCTTTATGCTCGTGAAGAAAATGGACATCAAGATTTCCCTGTTCCTCATCGGCATTGTGCTGATGTACATCGCATTGCTGATGGGCAAGGACATCTCATTCACCGACTTCGTTTCCAGTGGTGTCACTTGGCTTGATCCGTTCAAGGTTGTAGGCGATCAGTTCGTGAGCACGCTCACTTCTGCTGGCTTCATCATCCTCATCCTTGGTGGCTACACCGGCTACATGTCCCATATCGGAGCCAATGAAGTCACGGTAAGTGTGCTCGCCAAGCCGATTGCGCACATCAAGTCCCCGTATATCCTCGTGCCGATTACCTTCTTGTTGGGCAACCTGTTGTCTCTGGTCATTCCGAGTGCTTCCAACCTGGCTATCATCCTTATGGCAACGCTGTACCCGGTGCTTCGCCAAGCTGGTATGAGCCTGCTGAGCGCAGCTGCAGTCATTGCCACTACTGCAACGATTATGCCGACCCCGCTTGGCTCCGACAATGTTGCCATCGCCGCTGAACTCGCTAAGACCGACATGTTCTCCGGCCTGACCGCCAGCGATTACGTCTTCCGTTATCACGTGCTCGTTTCCATCCCGACCTTGCTCGTCATGGCACTGGCACACTACTTCTGGCAGAAGTTCATGGACAAGCGCGCTGGCTCGGATTTGACCGACGGTGATGTTGACCTGGCTGAGGTTAAGGCTGTCGAAGGTAGCGCTCTCTACCGCACTGTGTATGCGATTTTGCCGCTGCTGCCGATCATCATGCTTCTCATCGTGTTCGCCATCACTTCCACCACCGGCGCAAAGATCGACCTGAGTGTTGAACTCGCTTCCATTCTCTCCTTCGTGATCGCCATTATCTGCGAGCTCATCCGCACTCGCAAGGGCAAGGAAACCCTCGCTGGCACCGAGTCCTTCTTCAAGGGCATGGGTGGCGCAATGCCGATTGTGGCACTGTTGGTCGCTGCTTCTGTGTTCGTCGTTGGTCTTAAGTCCATTGGTCTGATCACCGAACTGCAGAACGCAATGACCGGCCTGTCCGGCTCTGGTATGGGCTTCGTGCTGCCGCTTATCCTTGTCGGCCTCACTGCGCTCATCGTGCTACTCTCCGGTTCCGGTACCGCACTGTTCTTCGCGATGGTTCCGCTCATGGTTCCGCTGGCCGCTGCTGCTAGTATCAATGTGCTCGCTGTGTCCATCCCGATGGGTCTCGCTGGCAATCTGCTGCGCGCTGTCTCGCCGGTCTCCGCTGTGGTGATGATCGTCGCCGGCTCCATCAAGAAGAGCCCAATCGACATTGTGCGCCGTACCAGTGTGCCGATGATCGCTGGCGTAATCGTCATGTTCATCCTGTCCATGGCAATCTTCCTGCCGATGGGTGCGTGATGCTGATATAACCATCACAATCCGCTAGGCGTCAGTCGTCAGCAGAACATATCAATCGCGCAGACGATTTGGCCCCGAATACGTGCAATGCCCGGGATTTGACTTCAGACTCCGGGCATTCGCATACCCGCACGATTGTGTTTCCATCGTGATTTTGCTGAAACGTAGAACAAGCGCAGAACATAGAAGACAGGCCGAAACAAGAAGGCCGAAAGGAAATGCATCATGTCAGCATCATGTCTTGACTTGCTCGACCACCTGCACGGCAGTGTGTCCGTGGTCGGATCAATGAATGTTGATTACACGGTCGTTACTGAGCGGTTGCCGAAACCGGGAGAGACCGTCAACGGTGGCCCGCTGACCTTATTGCCGGGAGGCAAATCAGCGAATCAGGCATCGGCGGCTGCGCGAATTGGAGCGCAGGTGCGGATGTTTGGTGCAGTCGGGGAAGATGCCAATGCGGATTTTCTGCTGGAGCATTTGCGCGATGCTGGTGTGGATACTTCGCATATCGCTGCCGTTGCAGGTCCCAGTGGCACTACGGTAATTACCGTGGACGCGAATGGTGAGAACACCATCGTATATTCGGCTGGTTCCAATGGTGAGGTGTCTGTCGACTATGTGCGCCAGTCATCTGACGCATTGGTTGCCGCCGATGTGTTGGGACTGTGTTTAGAGAGTCCGATGGAAACGGTCACGGCATGCGCTCGCCTCTGTCATGATGCCGGGCTCAAGGTATTGCTCAACGATTCGCCATTCGTTGCTGAACTGCCCGCTGAGCTTATCGAGGCTTCGGACATTCTGTTGGTCAATGAGCATGAAATGGCGCAGCTGCTGGACATCGCCGAGCCGGACGATGACGATTGGGATGGACTGGACTGGTCTGATGTGGCGCGGCAGATGCATGACTTCGGCTTTAATCAGGCGGTAATTACGCTTGGCGGGGATGGGTCGGTAGTCATCGATGGTGATGATATCTATCGTATTGCGCCAGTTGCGGTTGAGGCCATCGACACTACCGGGTGCGGAGATGCCTTTATGGGCACGGTTCTGGCCGGACTTGCCTCGGGTCATGCGTTGGCGGACAGTGCGCAGTTGGCCTCATACGTTTCCGCGTACGCCGCGACTGGGTTCGGCGCGCAAGCCTCTTATGGTACTGCCGCTCAGATTCGTGAGCGGTTTGGTGCGAAGTAATTGCTGAGTGCAGAGTCTTGCAGGCCGTGAATTGGATGCAGACCTAACACGTCCATTTAGACGCTATGCGGGAACGAATTGGACTGACCATAAGAGAATGCAGACGTAATCCGTTGTTGTACTGGTGGATTTTGCAGACATAACCTGTTGGATTAACGGGATGCAGTCATTATCCGTCTAGTTATGGCTATAAATCGGCGATAACTTGTACGGATATGTCTGCATGACTGATAACTGATACAGAAATGTCTGCAACATTCACGGGTTCGCGGTCAACGGCGTCTCTCAGTGAACATTCGTGCAGACTTGACCGCGCAGCGTGTTAGGATATGCACCGTTGTGAGGCAGTGATCCGTTATCAGCGGGGAGTCTTCGGAAGAACGGCGGCAATCGCCTAGTAGAACCGACGGGATCGGCCCGAGATAGCCGAACACAAGCGGTCGTGCAGGCCGCGCTGCGCTGAGTGCAACAATTCGGCGGAGCGCAACCGGTGCGATAAGCGAGGTGGTACCGCGGTGCGGAGCGTGCAAAGCGCTCGTCATCGTCCTCGTAGGCAGGAACATCATCCGACGATGGTTTCGAGCGAGGCGACTACTAAAGCGGCCACTTGAATCAATCGCCACCAATGATGCTCCTGTAGGACCAGTGCACAGTACAACTAGGAGATTTACGGTGAGCGAAAACGTATATCCCAAGGCGAACGAGGGCGGCGAGACCGCACACGTGGCGCCGAACCCCAGCTTCCCCCAAATGGAGGAGACCGTTCTTAACTATTGGGATAAGGACGATACCTTCCAGAAGTCGGTGGAGCGCAATCCCTCCGGCGACCACAGCCAGAACGAATTCGTGTTCTTCGACGGCCCGCCTTTCGCGAACGGCCTGCCGCACTACGGCCACCTGCTGACCGGCTATGCCAAGGATGTGATCCCGCGCTACCAGACCATGAAGGGCCGCAAGGTCAACCGCGTGTTCGGTTGGGACACCCACGGCCTGCCCGCCGAGCTCGAGGCTCAGAAGGAACTCGGCATCGACTCGGTCGACCAAATCGAGAAGATGGGCATCGATAAGTTCAACGACGCCTGCCGCGCATCCGTGCTGAAGTACACGCATGAATGGCAGGACTACGTGCATCGTCAGGCCCGCTGGGTTGACTTCGAGCACGGCTACAAGACTCTGAACATCCCGTACATGGAATCGGTGATGTGGGCCTTCAAGCAGCTCTACGACAAGGGCCTGGCCTACCAAGGCTACCGCGTGCTGCCGTACTGCCCGAAGGATCAGACTCCGCTTTCCGCGCACGAGCTGCGCATGGATGCCGATGTGTACCAGGATCGTCAGGACACCACCGTGTCCGTGGCCGTCAAGATGCGTGATGAGGAAGATGCCTACGCCGTCTTCTGGACCACTACGCCGTGGACCGTGCCCACCAACTTCGCCATCGTGGTCGGCGCCGACATCGATTATGTCGAGGTGCGCCCGACCGAGGGCAAGTTCGCCGGCAAGAAGTTCTACTTCGGCAAGCCGCTGCTTGAGCACTACACCAAGGAACTCGGCGAGAACTACGAGGTCGTGCGTGAGCTCAAGGGCTCTGAGCTGGCTGGTCGTCGCTACTACCCGGTCTTCCCGTACTTCGCGGGGGAGAAGGCCGAGACCGAAGGCAATGTGCCCGGCCCGAACGGCTACACGATCTTCACCGCCGACTACGTCGACACCGTCGAAGGTACCGGCCTGGTTCACCAGGCTCCCTACGGTGAAGACGATATGAACACGCTGAACGCGCACGGGGTCAAGAGCACGGATGTGCTCGACGCCGGCTGCCGCTTCACCTCCCAGTGCCCGGAATACGAGGGCATGTACGTGTTCGACGCGAACCTGCCGATCCTGCGCAACCTGCGTGCCGGCGACGGCCCGCTCGCCGAGATTCCCGAAGACCAGCGCGCGATCCTCTTCCAGGAGAAGAGCTACGTGCACTCCTACCCGCACTGCTGGCGCTGCGCCACCCCGCTGATCTACAAGCCGGTTTCCTCCTGGTTCGTGTCCGTGACCAAGATCAAGCCGCGCCTGCTGGAGCTCAACCAGCAGATCAACTGGATTCCGGAGAATGTGAAGGACGGCCAATTCGGCAAGTGGCTTGCCAACGCGCGTGATTGGTCAATCTCCCGCAACCGTTTCTGGGGTTCCCCGATTCCGGTGTGGGTGTCCGATGACCCGAAGTACCCTCGTGTGGACGTGTACGGTTCGCTTGAAGAGCTCAAGGCCGACTTTGGCGACTACCCGCGCGACAAGGACGGCAACGTCAATATGCACCGTCCGTGGATCGACAACCTGACGCGCGTGAACCCGGATGATCCGACCGGCAAATCGCACATGCACCGTATCTCTGATGTGCTCGATTGCTGGTTCGAGTCCGGCTCCATGTCGTTCGCGCAGTTCCACTACCCGTTCGAGAACAAGGAGAAGTTCGAACAGCACTTCCCGGCCGATTACATCGTGGAATACATCGGCCAGACTCGTGGCTGGTTCTACCTGCTGCACGTCATGGCGACCGCCCTGTTCGACCGACCGGCATTCAAGAACGTGATCTGCCACGGCATCGTGCTCGGCTCCGACGGCCAGAAGATGTCCAAGCACCTGCGCAACTACCCGGACGTGAACGGCGTGTTCGACAAGTACGGTTCCGACGCCATGCGCTGGTTCCTCATGTCCTCGCCGATTCTGCGCGGTGGCAACCTGATCGTCACCGCCGAGGGCATCCGCGACACCGTGCGCCAGGTCATGCTGCCGGTGTGGAGCTCCTACTACTTCTTCACGCTGTACGCCAACGCGGCCAACGGCGGGGCCGGATTCGACGCCCGCCAGCTGCGTGCCGACGAGGTCGCTGGCCTGCCGCAGATGGATCGCTATCTGCTGGCCCGCACCCGCCGTCTGGTGGAGCGTGTGGAGAAGTCGCTGAACGAGTTCGCGATTTCCGACGCCTGCGATGCGGTCTCCGACTTCATCGACGTGCTCACCAACTGGTACATCCGCAACACCCGCGACCGCTTCTGGAATGAGGATGCCACCGCGTTCAACACGCTGTACACCGTGCTTGAGGCGTTCATGCGCGTGCTTGCTCCGCTTGCTCCGATGGAGGCCGAGTCCGTGTGGCGCGGTCTGACCGGTGGCGAGTCCGTGCATCTGGCCGACTGGCCGTATGTGGTGGACGAGAAGACCGGTGCGGACACCGAACTTGGTCGTGTTCTGGTCGACGATCCGGTTCTGGTCGCCGCAATGGAGAAGGTGCGCGAAGTCGTTTCCGGCACCCTGTCCCTGCGTAAGTCCGCCAAGATCCGCGTGCGTCAGCCGCTTGCCAAGCTCACTGTGGTGGCCGAGGATGTGGACGCAGTCAAGGCCTACGACGAGTTGCTGAAGTCCGAGCTCAACGTCAAGGATATCGAATTCTGCACGATGGAGGACGCTGGTTCCCAGGGTCTGAAGATCGTGCACGAGCTGCGCGTGAACGCTCGCGCTGCCGGCCCGCGTCTGGGCAAGCAGGTGCAGTTCGCCATCAAGGCATCCAAGTCTGGCGACTGGAGCGTCAACGCTTCCGGCGCTCCGGTGGTTTCCACGCCGTCCGGCGATTTGGAACTGGTCGAAGGCGAGTACGAGCTCATCAACCGTGTGGAGGAGGAGAACGCCGCCGAGGCCGCCGCTTCGGTGTCCGCCGCTCTGCCGACTGGTGGCTTCGTGATTCTCGACACCGCTCTGGATGACGACCTGCTGGCCGAGGGCTACGCCCGCGACGCCATCCGCGCCGTGCAGGATGCCCGCAAGGCCGCCGATCTGGACATCGCCGATCGTATCGCGCTGACGCTGACCGTTCCGGCCGCCGATGTGGCCAAGGTCGAGCAGTTCAAGGATCTGATCGCCCACGAGACGCTGGCTACCTCCTTCGAAGTGAAGGAAGGCGCCGAGCTGGGTGTGGAGGTCGCCAAGGCGTGATGCCGTGGCGGACCGACCGCGCCTGATGCGTGATGCACTGGCGCGTGGAATGCACGAAGCGGTCCCGCCGCTTGGCGGCGGGACCACTTTTTGTTCCGTGGTATGCCATAAAGTTTACGTCAGGTATTCGTTCAACTGTTCAATGCGGTCGGCATGCAGATTTTGAATATGGCGTTTCTTCGCTCTCACATGATTAAAGATGCATTATCGTCATCCGTCATTCCGGTTATCGCGCAAATCCATCGCATGTTTTAACTTCATGCTTGGAGGCGAACATGATGTAATGTCGGAACTTGCAGGGCCTCACTTTCGAGTGCTCGTACAAAGACGAATAATCCACTGCGCATTTCAAGTTCTCAACACATGAAACCGGATTCATTACTGGTTCACATGCTTGTTACCCACTATTAGCGATATGCGTTTGGAATTCATGTCAAAGCCAGATTCGTGCCATCTAGGTCATCTACCATCACTCAATGAGATGTCGGCGACAGCCGCTTTTCCAGTGTGAATGAATAGTAATTCTTTATGAAGAGGATGGTTATGACGAATATATGGCGCAAGGGTGTCACCGGATTATTGGTGGCGTTGCTGGGAATCACGATGTCAGCTTGCGGTACGTCTTCTGCACAAAGTGAGTCCGACACGAAGGTCGGTTCGAATCTTGAGGAAATCACCAAGCTTGCTAAGCAAGAGGGTAAGCTGGAGTTGATTGGTTATCCGGAAACGTGGGCCGGTTATGGCGATTCGTTCAAGGCATTCACCAAGAAGTATGGCATCAAGATTCATGTTTCTAGCCCGGATGCTTCCAGCGCGGAAGAAATCCAAAGCATACAGACCCTCAAAGGACAGCCTTCTCAGCCCGATGTTCCCGATTTGGGTTATTCGTTCACCGATCCGGCTAAGCAGAAGAACTTGCTGAGTTCTTATACGCCGTCGGTGGCCAATGAATTGCCTGCCAATCTCAAAGATCCAGATGGAAAATGGGTTGGCGCATACTATGGCGTATTGAGCATTGGCGTGGACGAAAGCAAAGTACCTGCAGTAACCAGTTGGAAAGATCTGCTCAAGCCTGTGTACAAAGGTAAGATCTATATAGGAAATCCTCGAGAGGGGGCCAGCCAGCTCGCTGCAGTCGCATCGGCTGCGCTTGCGAATGGGGGTTCGTTGGACAACATCCAGCCGGGTATTGATTTCTTCTCTAAACTCGCTAAGGATGGGTATCTCGCCAAGGCTAGTGGCACGGCGCAGGCTTTGACCACCGGACAGGCTGCTGTGGTGCTTGATTGGAATTATAATTTCAACGGTATCCGTGACGAAGTTGAGAAGGCCGGCGTCAAGCTTACGGTCAATGTGCCGACGGATGGTGTATTTGGCAATTATTATGCTCAATCCGCGTTGGTGGATGCCCCGCATCCAAACGCTGCAAGGTTGTGGCTTGAGTGGTTGCTGAGCGATGATGGTGCCAATATTTATGCTGAGCACGGCGCTATCCCTGCGCGCTTCCAGGAGATGAAGAAGGTCGGTACTCTGACCAAGGAAGCTGAAGCCGGATTGCCTGATGCCGACACGCTTAAACGGATCAGCTTCCCGAATATCGAGCAAGGCAACAAGATGTCGCAGTTGGTGGTCAAGAATTGGGGCAGTCAAGTCGCCAATTTCGAATAAGGCTCATGAGATGCAGAGTGGAGTGGCGCAATTATCATGATGAACGCTACCGGGGATGCCCCCTCTAAGCGGCAACGGACTAAACGAGGCGTGTCGCGTACGAAACTCATTGGATGGCTTGGACTGCTGCCATTCGCAGTATTCATGACTTTGTTTCTGGTCATCCCAGTGTTGTTTAATTTCTGGCGAAGTCTACATGATAGTTCCGGAGCATGGTCGTTGCAGCCGTTGCGAGGCATTTTTGCTCCTGAATACCTTAATGCCTACGTGAATACTATCAAATTATCTTTGGTCACTGCTTTATTGGGTGGCCTGTTGGGTCTACTGCTGGCATGGGCGCTTTGCACGGCTACCAAGCCGCGATGGCTGGCCAAAATCATGCTCTCATTTTCAGCTGTAGCCTCCCAACTAGGTGGCGTTCCGCTGGCCTTCGCCTTTATTGCATTGATGGGTACTGAGGGAGTGTTGACCGTGGCTATTCGGAATGTCAGCGGTGTCGATATCTCGAAGTTCCTTGATCTGTCCTCCTTCTGGGGATTGACCGTGGTTTATTTGTACTTTCAGATTCCTTTGATGGCTGTACTGATTATGCCTTCTATCCTAGGTTTAAAGAAAGAGTGGTCGGAATCCTCCGCCGCATTGGGTGCCAGTCCTTTGCAGACGCTGATGCGTGTGACCATTCCAGTTCTGGCACCCGCGATAATTGGCACTATGTTGCTTCTGTTTGCCAATGCCTTTGCTGCCTATGCAACTGCCTATGCGCTCAGCGGAGGGTCGGCGAATCTTATCGCCATTATGGTGGGCGTCTTCTTGACGGGCAACGTATTCGTGGATGAGAATTTTGGTGCTGCGCTCATTGTCGGAATGATTGCCATCATCCTCGTGGCCTTCATCATGCGTTCCGTACTTGAAAGGAGAACTGCGAAATGGCTGCAGTGACTACTGATTCGAAGGCCGTCTCGTCAGTAAAGTCGGAATCGCGGATCGGTGCCGAAACGAACCACGATGCTGCTAGTGGTGCCAGATGTTTTGCGGGAAATGCATTTTCCGACGTTCGACGGAACTATCCGAGGCATGTGGGACAGACAATAGTATTAGGCGTTTGCGCGGTGTTTTTCCTGTTACCGCTTCTCGCTTCGCTCTGGTTCGGAATCCATTTGCCCGGCACCTTCATCACTTTTGATCCATTGATGGAGATTGTTCACATGCCTGGCATTGGTGAGTCGATTGCTCTCAGCATTGGACTGGCCTTAATGACGTGTCTGTTTTCTTTGGTGCTTATGTTGCCAACTTTGTTAATTTTACATTTAAAAGCACCGCAGATGTTGCCTGTGGCTGAGGGCTTCTCCGTGTTGCCATACGTAGTGCCTGCCATTGCCTTAGTCAGTGCTGTGGGGCCTTTGTATCGCATCATCCTGCCTCAGGCGTTGAATAGTCCGCTGGGCTTAGTTCCTCTCTATATGGTGGTGATAATGCCATTCGTGTACCGTTCCCTTGATGCGGGCATTCGGGTTGTTGATGTGCGCACGCTTTGGGATGCGAGTTCATCATTGGGAGCAGGTGCGGTTACCACGTTGGTGCGTGCCATCTTGCCTAACCTTCGCAGTGCCATCATGTCGGCATCGTTGTTGGGATGCGCAATTGTTTTAGGTGAATTTGCTATTGCTCAGCTTTTGCTCAAAACTACTTTTCCTGTGATTCTTTCGCAGATTGGTACTTCACATCCGCATTCGGCTGCGGCGTTGGCCTTCATCACGATTATGGTCACATGGATACTGCTTGGACTGTTGTCAATGGTTGGAGGAACCGACAAACATAGAACTGCACAATACGGTAGTAAGGAAAACAAATGACGACAGTTGCTGTGAGTTCTTTACCACAGGGGACATCCGTCACGTTGCGTAATGTGACTAAATCCTTCGGGACTACGAAGGTGCTCAATGGACTTGACCTCAATATTCATTCCGGTGAGTTAGTCGCATTGCTGGGACCTTCGGGCTGCGGCAAGAGTACGTTGCTGCGCATAATCGCTGGTTTTGAAGCCGCAGATCAGGGTTCAGTGTTACTGGATGATGTTGATGTGAGCGGTGTGCCGACAAATCGTCGTGACATCGGACTGGTGTTTCAAGCCTATTCGCTGTTCCCCCATTTGAACGCGGTCGAAAACGTCATGTATGGGCTCAGCATACGACATGTGGCCAAGACAGAGGCGAGAAGCCGCGCCGTTGAGCTATTGGCTAGTGTGGGGTTGGCTGATTACGCAGATCGTTATCCAGCGCAGCTATCAGGCGGTCAGCAACAGCGCGTGGCGTTGGCTCGTGCTTTGGCCACTAAACCGCGAGTCTTATTGCTCGACGAGCCCTTGTCGGCTCTTGATGCCAAGGTGCGTGTGCAGTTGCGGGACGAAATCCGTGCTTTGCAATTAGAAACTCATACCACGACCATAATGGTCACGCATGATCAAGAGGAAGCTCTTGTGATGGCCGACCGGATTGCTGTTATGTACAACGGACGCTTCGAACAAGTTGGAACGCCTGCAGAAATCTATCATTCGCCTGCCACTGCGTTTGTAGCAGGGTTTGTTGGATCTATGAATGTGTTGCCTGGCGTGTTGTCGACCGATGGAACGGCACAGACGATTGGTTGTCGCGTGCCTGTACGTGCAGCAACCAGTGCGGCGACGTTGGACCCCGGTCCTGTTGATGTGTTCGTCAGACCGGAGGAGTTGCGTTTGCAAATCTCCAATGATGATCTCAATAATCGCGATGCTGTATTGGGAATAGTTACATCAACTGTATTGCGTGGTGCATTCACCAGTGTAATGGTTGCCATGGGTGACGGATTGCATCTTCGTGTGGATTTGCCTTCGAAGGACGCGCAGCTGTTCGCTCCGGGATGCTCGGTAATGGTGAGGATTGCCGACGAACCTATGTTATGCACAGCACGAAGAGTCGAGTGTGTTGCTTAATTCCGCCTCTACCGATAAAAATCGTCACAACGAATTACGGAATCCACAGGATTCTGCGAAAGGACTTTCTATGCAACAAAAACTTCTCCTTATTGGTGTGGACGGAGTACGCCTTGACATTGTGCGTAAAGAGAATCACGCACCGAATATCAATCGGATCCTCAATAATGGATCTTCGGCTGAAATGACAATGGAAGTGCCTACTATATCAGGGCCGGGATGGTCATCGATACTTACGGGCACCACTCATGCTCAGCATGGGGTGCAGGACAACACCTTCCGTGGAAATCGTTTATACGAGTGCCCCGATTTTCTGACACGTGCGGCTGTTGCTCATCCGATGATGAAAACGGTTGCCGCTTCAAGTTGGCCTCCATTGGTGGATCCTGCAGGCCCTGGTCCGGTTATCGCAACACGCAACGATCAGATCATCTCTTGTCATCACCGTTTGGTGGTACGCGATGGTGAGACATATGGGTACCGTCTGGCCGACAGTGAAATCGCACGGTTTGCGGTGATATCGATATCTAACGATCCTGCAGATGCCTCCTTCATCTATCTTGGTGAGGTGGATGAGGTTGGCCATCTGTATGGTGGTATTAGCGAGGAATACGAATCTGCGCTATCCCGTGTGGATGAGCATGTCGGTGAGATCCTTGATGCAGTCGAACGTCGTTCGTCCAATCATCCGGATGAGGATTGGCTGGTGTGCATTACGACTGATCATGGACATCTTGACGAAGGTGGGCACGGCGGTGCCGATCCGGTGTTACGACGTTCCTTCTTCGGTGCATTGCGATTAGGAGCTCGCTCAAGTGATCAGTACTCATTTGAGTCTATGCGTCCTGAACAGATTGCCGGATGGATGCTGCGACACCTTGATACGCCGATTCAATGAAAGACGGTATCGGTGACCTGACTCATCCACGGGCATCTCATGCCTGATAATTTGCCAACAGGGCGAGCACTCTCCACTCGAACCTTGAGGGCTTCATGTCGGGCTTTCGTGGGAGGTGAGCGCGAGGTACTTGCAGTTGTATCTTGATTGGTTCGAGTGGCGACGCATGTCCTGTTCGACAGCAATCCATCCGGCGTAAGATACGATTTCAACGCCATCTCCCAGAAATCCTTCGAAGAGACGTTCTCGTAGTGCGCGCCGCACAAGTGCATGAAGTTGTCGGCCTTGTACAGCGTCTCCATGGAGACGGAACCGTCGCCTGGAACGAAAAGCGCATGCCTGCCCAGCAACCGTTCCAGATAGACGGGCGCGCACACATGTATGGCCCTGATCGAATCCTCGGGATCGAAACGGTTCTCTTTCAACGGCTGTCTCCCGGACTCGGCGCGGATTCAGGAAATAGTAATTGACGCCGGTGCCCTTGGGTTTGCCGACGTCAATAGGTCTTTTCTGTCGCTCGCGGATGACGATTACGATTACGGGCGTGCTCCCAGCCGGACGCTTATTGTCCACCGGCTTGATGGACTAGACGTGTTCCGCCTTGCGGCGATGCGAAAATCTTAAAAGGAAGCCGGAAAATAGCCATGGACAACCATGTTGATTACACCCGAACGATAGGCTGGTTGATAGACTAACCGAAAAGTGGTTTGCTTGAGAATCCATATGTTTGTGGGGTAAGCAATGGCTGTTTCCAAAGTCGAATCTCGTACGGTCTCGGAGTGTTCTCTGAACAACATCACGTCCATGGATCCACTGAACGAGGAATGGTACGAAAATCTGATCGTCGAACATCTAACGGAGAAACTCGGATATGAGCACCTGTACGGGCCCGATGTTCGCCGCGCCGACGACTCGTATCGCGACGTATTCCTTCCTGATATTCTCCCGGATGCGTTGCGACGAATCAACAGAAATCTGCCGGAAGCAGCCGTCGAGGAGGCCATCCGGAAGATTCAGAATGTCGAGATCGGCAGCTTGGAGCAGCGCAACGAGATATTCAATGACTACCTGCAATCAGGAGTCGAAGTGCACTTCTTTGACGGCAAGGAAGAGCGTGATGACATCGTCCGGCTGCTTGATTTCGACGATCCCGAGAACAACGATTTCCATGTCGTGAACCAGTGGACGTTCGTGGAGTATTCCGAGAAACGTCCCGATGTCATCATTTTCGTGAACGGCATGCCGTTGGTGTTGTTCGAGCTGAAGTCCCCGTCGAGAGAGGAGACGGACGCTTCACACGCGTACCTGCAATTGCGCCAGTACATGAAGCAGATACCGAGCATGTTCGTGCCCAACGTGTTCTGCGTGATGAGCGATATGACCCAGACCAGGGTCGGCACGATCACATCCGACGAGGACCGTTACGTGGCTTGGAAGTCGGCGGACGGCGACTATTCCGGAACGAAAGCCGCGGCATGGAGCACCATGATTGACGGCATGCTCCCGAAGGAACGGCTGCTCGACATCATCCAAAACTTCGTATGCTTCAACGATTCCTCCGAGAAGGTCGTGAAGATCATCGCCGCATACCACCAGTATTTCGCGGTGCGGAAAGCCATCGTCAGAGCGGAAGAGGCCGTCAATGGGGATGGCAGGATCGGCGTGTTCTGGCACACCCAGGGAAGCGGAAAATCGCTTTCGATGGTGTTCTTCGCACATCTGCTGCAGCGTTATCTTGAAAGCCCGACCATCGTGGTCATCACCGACCGCAACGATCTCGACGACCAGCTTTTCGGACAATTCAGCCGCTGCGCCAGGTTCCTGCGCCAGAAGGCGGTCCAGGCCGAGAGCCGCAGGAATCTTCAGGAACTGCTT
Organism: Bifidobacterium breve DSM 20213 = JCM 1192; assembly: GCF_001025175.1. Lineage (NCBI taxonomy): Bacteria > Bacillati > Actinomycetota > Actinomycetes > Bifidobacteriales > Bifidobacteriaceae > Bifidobacterium > Bifidobacterium breve. Next base: position 1,689,037 of record NZ_AP012324.1, on the reverse strand, counting down.
GAGGGTCGTGAGGCGAACGGCATCATCTTCACGACCATGCAGAAGTTCTCGGACGGCGACGAGCCGTTGTGCGACCGGAGCAACGTTGTGGTGATGGTGGACGAGGCTCACCGCGGCCAGTACGGCCTGACCGAACGGATCAACGCGGACGGTCATGTGTCGGTCGGCGCGGCCCGTGTCGTGCGCAAGGCACTGCCGAACGCGTCCTATATCGGTTTCACCGGAACGCCGATCTCCACGGATGACCGCAACACCCGCGAGATCTTCGGCGACTACATCGACGTGTACGACATGACCCAGTCCGTCGAGGACGAGTCCACCAAGCCGGTCTACTACGAAAGCCGTGTGGTCTCGCTCCATCTTGACGAGAACGCGCTGGGCCGCATCGACGCGGTCTACAAGGAGTTCGCGGACCAGGCCGACGAGGCGAGCGTGGAGAAGTCCAAGCATGACCTCGGCGGCCTCGATGCCATCTTCGACACTCCTGAAACCATCGACGCATTGTGCCGCGACATCGTGGACCATTACGAGAACAACCGCGCCGACGTCCTGGCCGGCAAGGCCCTGATCGTGGCGTACAGCCGGCCGATTGCGATGAAGATCTACTACAGGATCATGGAGCTGCGCCCCGAATGGAAAGACAAGGTCGGCGTGGTGATGACCATGTCGAACCAGGATCCGGAGGAATGGTTCGACGTGTGCGGCGGCACCACGCACAAGAAGGAGATGGAACGCAGGTTCAAGGACGATTCCGATTCCCTCAAGATCGCCATCGTCGTGGACATGTGGCTCACCGGCTTCGACGTGCCCAGCCTGTCCACCATGTACGTGTTCAAGCCGATGAAGGGCCATAACCTCATGCAGGCCATCGCCCGCGTCAACCGCGTGTGCAAGGGCAAGGAGGGCGGTCTGGTCGTGGATTACATCGGCATCGCAGGCGCGCTCAAGCGGGCGATGAAGGACTATACCAGCCGTGACCAGCACAATTACGGCGACATGAACATCGCCGAGACCGCCTATCCGAAATTCCTCGAAAAGCTCGACGTGTGCCGTGATCTCATGTACGGCTTCAACTACCGCAAACTCATCTTCCAGAACAGCAGGGAGGCGCTTGCCGACGCCATCGCGGAGGGAACCGACTGGCTGCTCGATCTGGAACGGCACGAAGACACGGAATCGTTCCTCAAGCAATGCCAGCTCATGAACCAGGCGCTGAGCCTGTGCAAAAGCATGGTAAGCGAAGAGGACGCGCATGAGGCGGCTTACCTATCCGTATTGCGCGTGCAGGTCCTTCGCCTGACCGGACGTGGCTCCGGCGGGGGCAGCGGCATGACGTACACGGAGTTCAACAAGCAGGTGAGCGAGATCCTCCAGCAGAGCGTGCATGCGGACGGCGTGCTCAACCTGTTCGAGAAGGACAGCGTGGAGATCTCCCTGTTCGATGAGGCGTTCCTCCAGGAGGTCGCCGGCATGAAGGAGAAGAACATCGCGATCGAGAGCCTGAAACGCCTCATCAAGGAGAAAGTGCGGGCGTACGGGCGCACCAGTGTGGTCAAATCCCAGAAGTTCAGCGAGATGCTCCAGAACACGTTGAACGCGTATCTCAACGGCATGCTCACGAACGCGCAGGTCATCGAAGAGCTCGTCAACATGGCCAAGGAGATCATGAAGGACCGCGACGACGCGCAGAAGCTCGGCTTGAGCGACGAGGAGATGGCGTTCTACGACGCGATCACCCAGCCGCAGGCGGTCAAGGACTTCTACGACAACGACCAGCTCGTCTCGATAGCCCGCGAGTTGACCGATGCGATGCGGAGCAACGCCACGATCGACTGGCAGAAGAAGGAAAGCGCCAGGGCCGGCATGCGGCGTGCCATCAAACGTTTGCTGCGCAAATACAAGTATCCGCCCGAAGGCGTCGAGGACGCCATGAAGACCGTCATGGAACAGTGCGAGCTGTGGGCCGACACCAAGATCAGCGAATAGGACGAGCAGGAGGATAATACAAGACATGGCAAAGAAGAAGGACAATACCGCCGAGATCGGCTTCGAGGAACAGATCTGGAGCGCTGCCGACAAGCTGCGCGGCAACATCGACGCTTCCGAATACAAGAACGTCGTGCTCGGCCTCATCTTCCTGAAGTACATCTCCGACAAGTTCGACCAGAAATACCAGGAACTCGTTGAGGAGGGAGAGGGCTTCGAGGAGGACCGCGACGAATACGCGAGTGAGAACATCTTCTTCGTTCCCGAGAGCGCCCGCTGGAAGACCATCGCAGCGGCCGCGCACACGCCCGAGATCGGCAAGGCCATCGACGAGGCCATGCGCCAGATCGAGGCCGAGAACAACAAGCTCAAGGGCATCCTGCCGAAGAACTTCGCACGCCAGGAGCTCGACAAGCGACGTCTGGGCGAAGTCGTGGACCTGTTCGCCAACGTGAAGATGGCCGAAAAGGGCGATAGCCGCGACATCCTCGGACGCACCTACGAATATTGCCTGGCCAAATTCGCCGAAGCGGAGGGCAAGAACGCCGGCGAGTTCTACACACCCGCGTGCGTCGTGAAGACGCTGGTCGAAGTCATCGAACCCTACCACGGGCGAGTGTACGATCCGTGCTGTGGCAGCGGCGGCATGTTCGTACAGTCCGCGGACTTCGTCAAACGCCATCAGGGCAACATTAACGACATCTCCGTGTACGGCCAGGAGTCCAATCCGACCACGTGGAAAATGGCGACCATGAACCTCGCGATCCGTGGCATCGACGCGGATCTGGGCGATCATAATGCTGACACGTTCTTCGAGGACCTGCACAAGACCGAGAAATTCGATTTCATCCTCGCTAACCCGCCCTTCAACCTGAAGGACTGGGGAGGAAAGAAACTCGAGAACGACGTACGCTGGCAGTACGGCACCCCACCGGAGGGCAACGCCAACTTCGCATGGGTCCAGCACATGATCCACCATCTCAACCGTTCCGGCCGCATGGGCATGGTTCTGGCGAACGGCGCGTTGTCCAGCCAGACGAACAACGAGGGCGAGATCCGCGCCAAGATCGTGGATGCCGATCTGGTCGAGGGCATCATCGCAATGCCGGACAAGCTTTTCTACAGCACCGGTATACCTGTGAGCTTGTGGATCATCACCAAGAACAAGAAGCAGTCCGGCAAGACGTTGTTCATCGACGCGCGCGATATGGGAACCATGGTGTCCCGCAGGCTCCGCGAGTTTACCGATGAGGACATCGCCAAGGTATCGACTGCGTTCGACGCGTTCCATGACGGCACTCTGGAAACGGAGAAGGGCTTCTCCGCCATCGCCACGACGGAAGATATCAAGGCGCAGGATTACATCCTGACTCCAGGCCGTTACGTCGGTGTCGCCGAAGTGGAAGAAGACGATGAGCCATTCGAGGAGAAGATGACCCGTCTGACCGGCGAGATCGCCAAATGCTTCGAGGAATCCAACCGTCTGCAAGAGCAGATCAAGAAGAATCTGGAGGCCATCGGCTATGGCATGTGAGCAGCTGACGCGTCTAGGTGATGTTATCGAGCTTGAAGATGTCAAGAGAGAGCCGATATCTTCTAGGGACAGAAAGGACAGAAAAGGTTCCTATCCTTATTACGGAGCTCAAGGTATTGTCGATTATCTAGATGATTACACCTATGAGGGAGATTACCTACTGGTTGCTGAAGATGGGGAAAATCTTAGGAGTCGCAAGAATCCTATTGCGAATGCGGCTTCTGGAAAATTCAGAGTGAATAATCATGCGCATGTTATTGCTGAGTCCGAAAAGTGTAATCTCGTTTTTCTGAGACATCTTCTTAATATGACTGATATTTCTGCCTACGTAACAGGATCTACGCAGCCAAAGCTGAGCCAGAGTAATCTTTGTGCCATGAAATTGCCTCTTCCTTCGATGGCGGAACAAAATGCTATTGCAAATGTTCTTAGTTTGTTTGATAGGAAAATCGAGCTTAACAACCAGCTAAATGATTATTTGTTAGCTGCGTGAGGTCAACCTTCGAAACGTCGATTTCGCCGGACATGAGCTTGGGAAGGAGCGTATCGCGCAGTGCTTGGAGCTTTACTGTCTCTGAATCGTTATCAGATCTTTGCTTTATTGCGGAATCTAATAGGATCAAATCTTTCGTACTGCATGAACTGGCAACCTTGAACTCCATCATTTGTTTTTTATCACCACGGGGCATCTTTGTTCCCTTCGCACCTTGCATGACGTAGTCAAAGAATGAGTCTTGCCGTAGGCATGCATGCAGATATGGCGCGTTGCTGGGATCATTCGCTCTAAAAACGATGACATCACCCGAACATGTACCTTCAAACGGGGCGTACCATATCTTCTTAAAATAGGGCCGAATATTAGAAATCAGAGTGTCGCCGGCTTTATACCGTGTAATCTTGCCCGTTGTTGGGAGCGAAGACGCCAGTTGCCGTCCGCCCTTGTTCTGCATTAGTGACTCAGTCGAAACGTAAGTCTCCTGATTCGCGTTGTCATAATCGACGTGGTCAGCAACCTGATAGCAGATATCTCGAAGACGTGAATTTCTGTCATTACAGTATCTACTGGCAATCGTTTCACACAAGTTGGCTAAATAATCATTTAGCCGATTATTAAGGGCAATTTTGTCGACAATGGAATCAAGCACTTCTACGATTGCATCTTGCGTTGCCCTGTCAGGTATCTTGACAGGGCAGAGATTCACGTGATTTCGATTGACGCCTGGCACAGCACTAGCTGTTGTGTATCCCTGCCAAGGAATTGTCTGCAAAAGATAATAAATAAATCGAGGATTGTTGCCGTTGAATTCGGTAGAATACAAAGCTGTGTTGAGAGGCCAACATGGACCACCCGAAAAGAAAACTTCTCCGATAGTGCCGTATCGCCCTGTGATTACACAGGGCCCCTCTACTGCTGCAGTACTATTAGATCCGGTAATTCCCGATGATGAATAAACCGGCACATCCCCTTGCAAACGCTGGCTTTTCGGCAAATCAAATCCTCTTTTTAAGTCGGTAATCTCACCAAGGGTCGTCTCTCGCCAGCTCATTCCAAATACCTTCTGTGTGAAGCTTTCACGTTGTTCTGGTTGACCATGACGTAGTGCATGGTCGTGTCTATTCTCGCATGCCCGAGCAGTTTTTGCACCTGTTCGATCGGCATGCCTTTGTCGATGGCGTGCGTGGCCAGAGTACGACGGAACTTATGCGGATGAACTCGATGAATGCCGGCATCTTTGCCGAGCTGTCTGAGGCGGCTTTCGATGCCGCCGATGCTGATACGGTCACCATCGCCATTCAAAGCAACGAATAGCGCTGGATTGCTGTCGTTACGTGATTGCAGGTATGCGGTGAGATGAAGCTTCGTTCTGGCGTCGAAATAAACGGGACGCTGCTTGTTTCCCTTGCCTGTGACCAAGCATTCCCGCTCCTGAAGATTCACGTCGGCTATGTTCAAGCCGACCAGTTCACCCACTCGCATACCCGTGGATGCGAGAATGTCCACGATGGCAAGATCCCGCAAGGTGCCGCATCGGTCCCGCAGAGTTTCCAGATTTTCGTCGCTCAGGACTTCCTTAGCCATTACAGCGGTCTTCACACGGTGGATGCGCCTTACAGGGCTTTTGACGATATAATCCTCGTCCTCAAGCCACGCGAAGAAGCTTGACATGATACGCCGAATGTTGTCGATGGTGACCTTGCCCGCATGACGTTCGTTCTCGTATCTGTTGAGGTACTCGCGCAAGTCATCGCTGTTTATCCGCGTACAAGGCTTGGCGAGGGCCTGGGTCATGTGCTGGAGTGTGCTCTCATAGTAAGCGATGGTTTTCGGCGAGCAGCCTTCGACCTCTTTTGCCGTGAGGAATAGCGTCAGCAGATTCTGCGGCGCTGATGTTTCCTGAGTTGGCAGCAGCGTGACTCTGAGTACTTCGGCCAGATGTTTGAGCTGTGACGGATCAAGCATGTTCTGCATCTGCGACAGAACACTATTAATGATGGTTTCCATAGGGGTTCCTTCCAATAACAGTTAGGAACATTGTGCCCACGCGCTGGCAAATGATTATTTAGAGCAGCTTGTAGACGGTAAGTTTCAAGAGTTGTTTGGTGGTCTTAATTTCAACGCTACGCTCTCTGATGTTGCCGAAATAACGATGGGGCAATCACCAGCAGGAAGTTCGTATAACGAAGAAGGTGCTGGCATAATCTTCTATCAAGGAAGGGGTGAATTTGGATGGCGTTTCCCAAAGCGTCGTCTCTATACCACTGAGCCAAAACGTTTAGCCTGCGAGGGTGACGTCCTAATGAGCGTTCGTGCGCCTGTCGGGGACCTCAACGTTGCCTTTGAAAATTGCTGTATCGGACGTGGTCTGGCAGCTATCCATAGCGAAACCCCGTCATTTGCTCTGTACTTAATGCGATTCCTTAAGCCTCAACTTGAGGCTTACAACGGAGAGGGTACTGTATTCGGCTCAATCAACGGTAAGGCTCTCAAAAGCTTAGAAGTTGCGCTTCCATCTCATAACGAAGTGATGCAATTCGAGTCATTTGCGGCACCGATAGATGCACTAATTAGGAGTAATGAAAACGAAACACGGAAATTAAATAACCTAAGGAATTATCTTCTTCCCAAACTCATGTCCGGCGAAATCGACGTTTCGAAGGTTGACCTCACGCAGCTAACAAATAATCATTTAGCCGGACGGATGCATTGGAGCAATGTGATCAGAGTAAGAGCTATTCACGCTGTGCACAGTCAGCAAAGCCAGATTCCTGCTTACGAATCTGTGCCTAAAGTGTCCCATTCTCCATGTCGCACCGCCTTGACGCTCGGCGGAATCGCGCCGCTGTTGAGCTGGCTGGCGGTGAGTCAGTTCACGGCACAGTCGTTCGCGATGCTCGTTGTATTCTGTCAAGTTGTCTTGTGCGGTGTGAGCTCTGAGCTCTCATGAAGCACTGGGTCGTTTGCGCCGCAGATTATGGTTTTTGGGGACGGTGTGTGTTCTTCTTGTTGTTTGATAACTCAAGAGTGAGTGATCTGCTGGCATGTCGCTTCAGCGGTTGCGTATCGGGGAAGATACGGATGGATTGTACCGTGCAATCGATGCCGTGGGACGGGCGGAGTATTCGTATTTTGGGACATGGAGTCCATTCTTGCGTCGCACCCCGCACGGGGTGCGACGCAAGAATGCGCCAACGTCTACTGCGCGCCGATCGCGGCCTTGAGCTCCTCGACCTTGTCGGTCTTCTCCCACGGGAACTCAACGTCCGTGCGGCCGAAGTGACCATACGCGGCGGTCTTCAGATAAATCGGACGTTTCAGATCCAGCTCGTCGATGATTGCGGCGGGGCGCAGGTCGAAGACCTTGCGTACGGCGGCGGCGATCTGGCCGCGCGTCACGCCTTGCTCGGTGCCGAAGGTCTCCACGTTGACGGACACCGGGTCGGCAACGCCAATAGCGTAGGCGATCTGGATCTCGACTTTGTGAGCCAAGCCGGCAGCTACGATGTTCTTCGCAACCCAACGGGTGGCGTACGCGGCGGAACGATCGACCTTGGACGGGTCCTTGCCGGAGAACGCGCCACCGCCGTGGTGGGCGGCGCCACCGTAGGTGTCGACGATGATCTTGCGGCCGGTCAGACCGGCGTCGGCCGCCGGGCCGCCCAGGATGAACGAACCGGTCGGGTTGACCAGCTGGCGGTAGTTGTCATGCGGCACCTTGGAACCCAGCACCTCATCAAGCACCGGGTCAATCACGTGCTTCTTCAGCTCAACAGCAAGCCAATCCTGCGTAACCTCAGGATCATGCTGGGTGGAGATCAGCACGGTGTCCAGACGAACGGGCTTATCGTTATCGTCATACTCAATGGTTACCTGGGTCTTGCCGTCCGGGCGCAGGTGCGGCACTTCACCGGACTTGCGGACCTCGGTCAGACGGAAGGCGAGGCGATGTGCCAAATAGATCGGAAGCGGCATCAGCGTCGGAGTCTCGTCGGTGGCGTAGCCGAACATCACGCCCTGATCGCCGGCACCCTGTGCTTCGTAACGTTCTTCGCGGCTGGCGGCGGTCTCCTGATCGCCAGTCAGACGGGCAACGCCCTGGTTGATTTCGGCGCTTTGCTCGGTGATGGCCACCACAACGCCGCAGGAATCGGCGTCAAGGCCGACTTCGGAGGAGGTGTAGCCGATGTTGCGCAGGGTTTCGCGGACCTTGGACTGCACGTCGCAGTACCCCTTGGACGTGACTTCGCCGAAGACCAGGAACACGCCGGTGGCGGCGGAGGTCTCCACGGCCACATGGCTGGACGGATCCTGGGCCAGCAGATCATCAAGAATGGCGTCGGAGATTTGATCGCAGACCTTATCGGGGTGACCTTCGGTCACGGATTCGGCGGAAATAAGCCGATGTTCTTCTGTCATATCATCCCTTTCTTCAGGACTTATCGCCCCGCGGAAAGCGAGGCACAATGATACGTCGTTGATTGTTATGTATTGAGTTATTGATGAAGCACACATAGTTAAGGGCTCGTGCCAACCACACGGTGGCGCGAGCCCTTAACAACACGTTCGCTCCTGAACTTGAGTTATAGCCGATTGCCGCAACATGAGCAAGTGTGTCGCCCTAAATCAGTCGAAAGCACATCGACGGCAACTATGCGGCAAGCATCGGGTAAGTGTCTAACTCAAGCCCAAGTCAGCGGGAAATCAGTTGCCCTCGTTGGTGTCGTCCTCGCCCAGGGTCTCCTCAAGCAGGCCCTCGTCGATCTCGCGGAATGCGATGGACAGCGGCTTCTCGTTGTTCTGGTATTCGACCAGCGGGCCGACGTTCTGCAGCAGGCCCTCGTTAAGCTGGGTGAAGTAGGAGTTGATCTGACGGGCGCGCTTGGCGGCGAAAATGGCCAGAGCGTACTTGGAATCGGCGTGCTGCATCAGGTCGTCGATCGGCGGGTTTGCGAGACCATCAGGGGTCGGGTCAGTGCCAAAAGCCATTATTCATATCTCCAGACTTGGAAAATCTATCTCAACGAGGCGAGTATAGAGGTTTGGGGCGACTTCTTCCAAGAAAATTTATGTGTGAGAAACGTTACGTTTTTGAAAATTCCACTATTCGACTCTTGACAAGTGGCGTGTCCCTCGCAAAGGCTTGAATAGAACCATGACTGAAATGCGATCTGCAAAAATTATGTCAGGGCGCGTCTTTGCAGGCGCTCGAGCCCTTTACCGTGCTGCAGGCGTCAGCGGAGACGACATGGGCAAGAAGCCCATCATCGCCATCGCCAACTCCTTCGATGAGTTCCTGCCTGGCCACGTTCATCTGAACAAGGTCGGACGCATCGTTTCCGAGGCCATCCGGGAAGCCGGCGGTATCCCGCGCGAGTTCAACACGATGGCTGTGGACGACGGCATCGCCATGGGCCACACCGGCATGCTGTACTCCCTGCCTTCCCGCGACATCATCGCTGACACCGTCGAATACCAGTGCAACGCGCACTGTGCCGACGCCCTGATCTGCATCCCGAACTGCGACAAGGTCGTGCCGGGCATGCTGATGGCCGCCCTGCGCCTCAACATCCCGACCGTGTTCGTCTCCGGCGGCCCGATGGAGGCCGGCACCACGGTGCTCGCCGACGGCACCGTCAAGAGCACCGACCTCATCGACGTGATGTACGCCACCGCCGACGACTCCGTGTCCGACGAGGAACTGCTCAACTACGAGAAGACCGTCTGCCCGACCTGCGGCTCCTGCGCCGGCATGTTCACCGCCAACTCGATGAACTGCCTGACCGAGGCCATCGGCCTGGCCCTGCCCGGCAACGGCACCATCCTCGCCTCCCACTCCTACCGCAAGGACCTGTTCAAGCGCGCCGCCCAGCAGGTCGTCAAGATCGCCCACCAGTACTACGACGATTCCGACGATTCCGTGCTGCCGCGCTCCATCGCCACCAAGGAAGCCTTCGAGAACGCCATGACCATGGATGTGGCCATGGGTGGTTCCACCAACACCGTGCTGCACATTCTCGCTATGGCCCAGTCCGCCGATGTGGACTTCACCTTGGACGACATCGAGCGCATCTCGCACACCGTGCCGTGCATCTGCAAGGCCAGCCCCTCCGGCAAGTGGGAGATCTCCGATGTGCACCGTGCCGGCGGTATCACCGGCATCCTCGGCGAACTCGAGCGCGCGGGCAAGCTGCACACCAACGTGCACTCCATCGACTACCCGACGCTGGAAGCCAAGCTGGCCGATTGGGACATCATGCGCCCCACCTGCACAGAGGAAGCCAAGCAGATGTACAAGGCCGCTCCTGGCCACATCATCTCCCCGGAGCCGTGGACGCACACCACTCTGTTTGATTCGCTCGACACCGACCGTGTCAACGGCGCCATCCACGACATCAACCACCCGGAGATCCACGAAGGCGGTCTCGCTGTGCTGCGCGGCAATCTGGCCCCCGACGGCTGCGTGGTCAAGACCGCCGGTGTTCCACCGGAGATCTGGAAGTTCCGCGGACCGGCTCTGGTGGTCGACTCCCAAGAGCAGGCCATCGAGGTCATCCTGAACGACACCCTGAAGCCCGGCATGGCTCTGGTCATTCGTTACGAGGGTCCGAAGGGTGGCCCGGGTATGCAGGAAATGCTGTACCCGACCTCCTTCGTCAAGGGCAAGGGCATCGGCAAGCAGGTCGCAATGCTCACCGACGGCCGCTACTCCGGTGGTTCCTCCGGTCTGGCCATTGGCCACATGGCTCCTGAGGCCGCGAACAAGGGGCCGGTGGCGCTCATCAAGAACGGCGACATCATCGACATCGACATCGAAGCCCGTTCCGTGAACGTCGAACTGACCGACGAGCAGCTGGATGAGCGTCGTCGCGAGCTCGAGGCTGGCGACGGCTACGTGGCTCACCGCGACCGTCACGTCTCCCAGGCGTTGAAGGCATACGCCGCCTTCGCCCGCTCGGCCGACAAGGGTGCAACCCGTGACCCGGAGCTTATCAACAAGCTCTCCGGTCTCGCCTGATAGCAGATTGCATAGCTGAAAAGGTCCGGTACCTTCACGAAGAAGGTGTCGGACCTTTTGCTTTGCTCCTGACTGGTGGGAGCTGGCTTGCGAAGCAAGACTGAGGATGGTTCCTAGCGAGATGCCCTAACGACCGCCCTCAGTCTCACTGTGTTCGACAGCTCTCCGAGCCCTGCAATCGCGGATGGCCTATGGCCATGTTTTTTCTGATTCGCCTGACGGCTCACACTCGCCTACAAACAGCCCACTGGGCTGTTCTGCTATACGGCTCTCCCGCCAGCGGGAGCGAAGCCGCTTTACCTCACGCAGGCAGCGGGGGAGAGGCGTGCGCCTCGGGCCCAGTCGGCAGCGCGCATGGCTTTCTTGCCCTGGGCCTTGACCTGGGTGAGTTCCAGCGCGCCGGTACCGGTACCGACCCATACATTCTTCTTGCCGACCTTCAGTTCGCCGGGATCGAGGTCGATTGGAGTATTGGGATTCGTCTGATCAGCTGGTTGCGCGGCAAGAATGTGCAATGTGAGAGACTTGGCGGTGGTCGCAAGATTCGACGATTCCTCGTTGGCCTCGCCGCTGTCAGCTATCAACCCCTCTGCAAACAGTTCGGTCCAAGCTCCCGGATGCGGCGTGCATGCACGAATCTGGCGGTCGATGGCCTCCGCCGGGTCAGCCCAGTTGATGCGGGCATCTTCCACGGTGATTTTATGCGCGTATTCCAAACCCTCGGCAGGTTGCGGTGTGAATACGGCAGTGCCGCTGCCCACGGCAGCCAGGGCATCTACATACATGGGAGCGCCTTCTTCGGCCAAACGAGCAAGCAGCTCGCCAGAGGTCTCCCGCCCGGTCAGCTCAATGGTCAACGAGGCGATAATCGGTCCATCGTCCAAGCCTTCGCCAACCTTGAACACGTCGGCACCAGTGGTCGGATCGCCGTTCCAAATTGCACGTTGGGCGGGAGCGGCGCCACGCCATTTCGGCAGGTTGGAGAAGTGCAGGTTGTACCAGCCCATCGGTACGGCATCCAACACTGACTTGGGAAGAATATTGCCGTAAGCGATAACGGCGGCAATATCCGCATGCAGCCCCTTCAGGGCCTCCATGAACTCGGGGGAGTGAGGCTTGGCGTCAATCACGGTCAGACCAAGCTCCACGGCTGCGGCTTTGACCGGGCTCGGCGTGAGCTTTCGACCACGGCCAGTAGGCGCGTCCGGACGGGTGATGACGCCGACGACCTCAAAACGAGAGTCGGCGGCGAACGCCTGAAGTGAGGGCACTGCTACATCGGGCGTGCCGGCAAACACTAGTTTGAGCATATTTCTTCCTTAGCGGGAACAAACCCGTGCTCATGTCACGGATAAAGTCATTGTCAACGGATAAGCGAGAATGCGGTGGCCGCACATGCGCAGGCTCTGCATCTGACGAGTGTCAAAAGCGGGGTGCGGAACAGAGTCCTACTGCACGTCGGGAATGTTCACGCCGTTGGCAATGAGCAATTCGCGTAGCTTGACGGGATTCTGGAAGCGAACGCCACGGATGCCTGCAGCGTTCGAGCCAACGATGTTCATGGCCTTGTCGTCAATGAACAGAGCGCCATCTGCCTTGATGCCGAACTCCTTCAGCGCCGCATCATAGATTTCCTTATGGGGTTTGCGCAGCTTAACAAAACCGGAGACCAGCTTGCCATCCAGCTTCTGCAGGATGTCACACTGTTCCTCGGCCACATGGAACAGGCTGGCCTCCCAGTTGCTCAGTCCCCATACTCCGATGCCGGCAGCCTTGAGGTCGTCGACCAGCACGCGCGCGCCGGGCACAATGCCGGTCAGGGAATCGCGGAAGTTCTTGATGTAATAGTCGAGGATGTCGGCCCACTTGTCGCCCTTGCGCTCGCGCATAATAGCGATGGCCTCCTCGGTGCTGGTGCCGCCGTCCATGAGGTCGTTGACATCGTAGAAACCGGAGATGTCGTTATCGAGAAATGCGTCGATGGTCTTCTGGCTGTAACGGGGGATAAGCACTGCGGCCGGATCCCAGTAGATCAGTACATTGCCGAAGTCGAAAATCACGTCAGTGATTGGTTTGCCGGCGTTCGTGGCAGCTTCGCCGTCTGCAACCAGCACATTGTAATCCATATCCGGCTCTCCGGGCCAACCCTTCATGGTTCCTCCTCCGTTTTGAGGTTGTTGTTCTGTAATCATCGTTTCACGTGTTGGAGACGATTTGGTTTTTGGGCCTCCCCTCAGTCTGCCGTCACAGACAGCTCGTCCTGCAATTATGGACGGGTCTTGCCCGAGACCTTCTGGCTCGACTATCGTCTCGCCTCCGCCTACAAACAGCCCGCTGGGCTGTTTGCTTTAGGCTCAGCCTCCAGAGGGGAGCCAGAGAGACGTTGACACGGGAAACCTAGATCAGGTCTTTAGGATCAATACGGAATCGGAGTTCGCCGGGTTCCCGAGAGGCCACATGACGGGCGGTTTCCCGGTGAAGACGAATGGCCAGCTCAGCTCGCTGGCTTTGCGGCACACGTACCACGGCTTTCACCCGGTCGGCCGTGGCTTCGAGCTCCCGCGCATCGACGGTATCGGGCTGAGCAATCGGCACCGGTCCCAGCATGCCCGGCAACTCGCCGCATACCGCCCAGTCTCCTCCGAGCGCGCCAATGCGCTGCATCAGCGTCATCACCGCATCGCGTCGTCCCCACACACAGGCCGCGGCCACAGTCGGCGGCATACCGGTTTCCATGCGCTCGTCCAGATCCTTGGATGCCAAAATTCGCGAATCCCACATCATCAACGATTGAGCGATGGCCGGATCGGTCTCTCCCAATATCAGCGCCTGCCCGCCTCGAGAGCGAGGCGCGCACAGCGAAACCGCCCGCATCCAAGCCGTCAACGTATCCAAGCGTGCATCTACACCCAGTGCATACAGACTGGTCCAAGCATCAAGAATCGCCACGGCGCGGTATTCGTGGCCAGCCGCCCCCCGCTCATTGCTCACCGGGCGCACACGCGGCTCGAAACCCGGCGTGGCAATCACAATCATCGGCTTGCATGGCACATCGCGGACCAATCCCTGAGCCTTGCTGGACAACACCATCGGCACGCCGCGGAACAGTCCAGCCAATTCAGCAGCCGTGCCGGCCGCCCCCACACGTACCACACGCATGCGTTCATGCCCACAGCCGGGACATGCCCAATGAATGGCCGCAGCGCCGCACCATTGGCACCGAGGCACGGATTCGCTTCTATCTGCCGGCAATTGCAGCGGACCGGAACATTTTGCGCAGCGTGCCTGACGGTGGCATTTCGCGCAGCTCAATGCTTCACTGGTACTGTCCTGAGGAATCGAGAGCAGCACGGGGCCGCTTTCCAACGCTTTGCTGAGCGCACGCACAGCCGTATGAGGCACACGAGCGCCGATGGTCGCATCCGCCAAACGAGCTAGCTCGTCGCGATTCAGCCAGCGAACCCACGGCGTCGCATCTTTCAGCGGTGAGGCGAGCGGATGGATTGCCGTGGAATAGCCACTCACCGGCGTCTCCACCGTGTCTGGGCCAGTGTTCTCCCACTGACTCTGCACTGTGCGTGCATTGGACATCGCCACGAATACGCCGCCGTGTGATTTGGCGCGCAGCCGCATCACGCCGCGTGCCTGCGGATACGGCATCATGCCGTCCATGTTTTGATAGGCGGCATCTTCCAATATGGCGAACAGAGCAGGACCTTCAACCGGCGCATACATCACCGCGCGGGTGCCGATAATCACCTTTACCTGTCCTAATGCCACGGCCAAATACGCACGGTATCGGTCCGCCGCAGGCATTTGAGCATTCAGCACTGCGACATCGCCTATCCAGCCGCCGGAAGGCGTGGGGGAGAACGGTTTGAGCCCGTAGTTGCGCAGAACCGGTAGCAGATCCTCGACTTCCCGCATGGTGGGAAGCTCTACCACGGCTGATTTGCCGGCACTGAGCGAGGTGGCCGCCATCCATGCCATATTCCGTTGCCATTCCTGGGCTCCGGGCAGCGAATCGAAAACAAAGGATTGGAACCGTTGCCCGTGCAGGGCATCGTTCAACACATTGGCCTCACCATAATTGGCGGCGATGCGACGATATCCTTGTGCGGCGCCCTCTGATACCGAATCGGCCACCTCAAACGAGGAACCGGATGGGCGGGTGCCATCCGGCAGGGTGCCGCGGCCGGCAAACCCTCCTTGTATGTTATCTGGCAGCGATCCGCCAACTGGGCGCTGGAACGATGCGGTCAGCCGCTGTTCGGTCTCCACTTTGGACACGCGCGGCGGCACGGCAAAACGCAGAATATTGGCCCGAGTGCCGCCATAGGCATTGGCTATAAGCCCGATATCCTCGCGCATCGAAGCGGGGACTAGCACGTCAGGACTCAGCACTCGCTCGATATAGCGAATTGAAGAGCGCGGTGTATCGCTAGTGGATGTACGCGACCAAATCACGCCACTGACTCGCTGGACACCGAACCGCACGCGCACCAGAACGCCGGGTTGCGCGGCATCACTGTCTTTCTCGTCGATGAAGTAGTCGAATGTCTGACCAAGATGCAGCGCCTGCACATCAAGCACCACTTGTGCAATGGGATCATGCTCGGCGGGCGTGTGCTCCGCGGGCGCACGTTTGCGCCGCTTGCGCGGGGCCAACCCGTCAAGCGTGAGCTGCTGTGCGTCCGATGTAGTCATGTCTCAACTATAAGGGCCTCAGCCAATACCGGTAATTATCTACCGGTCTACCGGCGCAGATAGTCGAGTACGTGCATCAGGTCGCGGTCGTTGATAGCCTCATCGGCGGCGAGCTGGGTCTTCGGCTTGGCGCAGAAAGCAATACCCAGACTGGCGGCCTGAATCATCGGAATATCATTCGCGCCATCACCCACGGCCACGGTCTGGCTCATCGGAATATCCAGCTGCTTGGCCCACTTCCGCAGCGCATGCAGTTTCACGGTCTTGCAGACAATCTCGCCCAACACCTTGCCGGTCAAGCGCCCATCGGCAACTTCAAGACGGTTCGCAATCCAATAATCGATATGCCCCTCGGCGGCCAGCTTGTCGACCACCTCATGGAAGCCGCCGGACACCACGCCGACCTTCCAGCCATGCGCATGCAGCGTGTCAATCAGCTCCAGCGCGCCTTTGGTGAAATGCAGCTTGTCATGCACGGTGTCGAACACGGAGACCGGCAAACCCTCAAGCAATGCCACACGGGCCCGCAACGCGTCGCAGAACTCCAACTCGCCACGCATCGCGCGTTCGGTCACCTTCGCGATTTCCTCACCGGATCCGGCGGCCTCGCCCAACTCATCAATAACCTCTTCGTCGATGAGCGTGGAGTCCACATCCATCACCAGCAGACCGGGCTCAGCCAGCGTCGGTACGGAATCGGCGGAACCGCCCAAAGCCCCAACTTCGCTTTCGGCGGACTTGTCAATAAAATGCACATCTTCTTGCGTCATGCTTTCGATTCTCGAAAAACCTTGAGACAATGCCCTCTATGAGTTTTTCTATGGAGCTTGCCACTGCACTCGCGGCTAACCCCACACCCATCTGCACCACGTCCGAAGGCGGCCTGATCGGCACCATCACTGAATGGCTCATCACCCTGATGGAAACCATCGGCGGCGTCGGCGTGGCTCTGGCCATCGCCCTCGAATCGGTGTTCCCGCCCATCCCTTCCGAAGTGATTCTGCCGCTCGCAGGCTTCACCGCGGCCCGCGGCACGCTGAGTCTGCCCGGCGCGATCATCTGGGCCACCATTGGCTCTTTGCTGGGTGCATGGACGCTGTATGGCATTTCCCGTTGGGTGGGCTTGCATCGCATCAACCGTGCGGCGGACAAGATTCCAGGCGTCAGCCGCAAGGATGTGAGCAAGGCCAACGATTGGTTCACCAGGTACGGCACATGGTCGGTGCTCATCGGCCGCGTGATTCCCGTGGTGCGCTCGCTGATTTCCATTCCCGCCGGCTTCAACCGTATGAATTTCCTGCAGTTCACCGGCTGGACCCTGCTCGGATCGGCCGTATGGAACACCATCTTGGTGTCCGCAGGTTATCTGCTCGGAGACCAATGGTGCTCGATTCAAGGTGCGCTCGGTGTGTTCGAAGACGTGGTCATCGTGGCCGTGGTTGTGGTCATCGTATGGTTCGCGGTGAAAAAAGTGCGTACTGTGGTGCGTAACAGGAAAGCACAGCATGGCGAATAACGCCAAGCCCGCATAAGGGTTCGGATGGTTCCGATAGGGGAGTGAAGGCATATATGGGAGAAGCCGAAAATCTTGCCGAGCTGAACGACCGGCTTATGGCCAAGAACCATGCGCTCGCCGAAGCTCTGAACCGTGCCGGCAAAGAGCTCACCAAAGCCAAATCGCAGCTGGCGCAACTCGCACAGCCGCCGCTCACCTTCGCCACGATGGTCAAAATCGATTCGACCCACACCGATGAGAACGGCGTACAGCATGCCAGCGCAGAGGTGATTTCCGGTACTCGACGCATAGTCGTGCCCGTGGCCGCGAACGTCAACGCGTCTCGTCTCGCCGCTGGTTCCACTGTTGTGCTCAACGAGAAGCTCGTGCTGGTCGAACAGCGCGATGCCGACACTGTGGGCCAGATTCGCGTAGTCAAGCAAATACTCGATGACGGACGTCTGATCGTTGTCGATGCTTCCGGCAATCCCGTGTTGGTGCGTCGTTCCAGCGCACTCAGTTTGACCGCCATCAGTCAAGGCGATCGCATTATCGTCGATCCGTCCGTGCGTCTCGCCATCGAACTGCTGCCCAATGAGAGTGACCGGGATCTGGTGTTGGAAGAGACTCCAGACGTCACCTTTGCCGACATCGGCGGTTTGGACAGCGAGATCGTCCGCATCAGGGATGCCGTGCAGCTGCCGTTCCAGCATCGCGCGCTATTTGAGCGCTATGATTTGAAGCCGCCGAAGGGCGTATTGCTCTACGGGCCTCCCGGCAATGGCAAAACGATGATTGCCAAAGCCGTGGCCAATGCCTTGTGCGAAGGCGGCTGTGACATGGATGGCGATGGCTCTATCAACGGCAGAGAGCAGCAGGTCAAAGGCGTATTTCTGTCCGTCAAAGGGCCTGAACTGCTCAACAAGTACGTCGGTGAATCCGAGCGTCTGATTCGTTTGATTTTTCAACGCGCCCGCGAACGCGCCGCCGAAGGCAAGCTGGTGGTCGTATTCATCGACGAGATGGACTCGCTGCTGAGAACCCGCGGCTCCGGTGTATCCTCCGACGTGGAAACCACCATCGTGCCACAGTTCCTTTCCGAACTCGACGGCGTGGAATCGCTCGATAATGTGATGGTGATTGGCGCATCCAATCGCGTGGACATGATCGATCCCGCCGTGCTGCGCCCGGGCCGTCTTGACGTGAAGATTCGTATAGACCGGCCTTCCGGCGAGGCAGCCGCCTCCATCGTGCGTCATTACCTGACTGATGACCTGCCGCTGGAACAGGGTCTGGATGCCGATGCGCTCTCCCGCGTACTTGTGCGAGATATCTATACACGTTCCGAGCGCCGGCATCTCGCTGACGTGCGTGACGAGCGCGGCACGTGGAATGCGCTGTTCCTGGCCGACGTGGTTTCCGGCGCGAGCCTCAAGAATATCGTTGACCGTGCGAAGACCCACGCGGTTAAAGCATCGATTGCATCAGGCAAGGATGTGGCTCTTGATGCCACGCTGCTTGGCCGTGCGGTCGAAGATGAGTTTGCTGAGACTCGCGATTCGCTGCTTGACGCCGATCCGGTGCAATGGGCGCGTGTCAATGGTTTCGACGCTGGACGAGTCACTGCAATCCGTGCAGTAGGGTGTTGAATCAGCCGTGCGGCTGCGTCATAGCCATAAGTCAGCCGCACAACGGAATGAGCGCATACCTATTCGGCGACCGCCGGAATCGGCACTCCGGCATCGATAAGCGTCTCTCGCAGCCCGCGCTCGTCGTGGAAACGGATGCAGCGAATCCCCGCACGGTTCGCGCCGATCACATTGGACGCCCTGTCGTCAACAAACACGGTTGTCTCGGCATCAATGCCAAAGGACTCCAACGCTTTCATATAGATGGCCGTATCGGGCTTGCGCATATGGACCTCACTGGAAATGACGCGTCCATTCAGCATGCGCAGAATCTCATAGGCGTTCTCGGCCTCGCCAATGGTCTCCCGTTGCCAATTCGACAATCCCCATACACCAAGGCCGGCGGTCTTGATGTCATGCACCAGTACGCGCATGCCGGGAATGGTGCCGGTAAGTGAGTCCAAGAAATTATCGAAATAGTAGGCAAGCATCTCAGCCCAGCGTTCACCATGAGTCTCACGTATCCACGCAATGCCCTCGGCCGGGCTGGCTCCCGCATCCATCCTGTCGCAGGCGTCGTAAAAGCCGGATATGTCATTGTCGAGAAAATCCTCGATACGCTTCTCGCTGTAGCGCGGCATGAACAGCGCCTGCGGATCCCAATCGACGAGTACATTGCCGAAATCAAAGATGACGTTGGCGATCGGCTGCCTGGCATGAGCCGCAGCGGAGTCATAGGCGATCACTTCATTGAACGGTATATTCAGCTCCGATTCTCCAGGCCAACCCTTCATCGTGTTTCCTTTCATGAGATTCATGAGACCTATTGAACAGGCATCAGGTGCAAAGGCGGAAAACCGCCCTCAACTCTCATATTAGGTTCGTGCGGCAGCGCTACTCGGAGCGGCTGATGGTCTGATGTCCGTTGTCTACGGACAGGAGGCAGTGTCCGTAGACAACGGACAACAGTTTGTCCGTAGAACGGCAGTCCGCCTCCGTGTTCCCCTTACATTGGAATATGTCAAGGAGGCAAGGCAATGGCGACTGGCTACAATAAATCACTGCTCAACTACCTGTTGAACCGCCGTGATTTCGTTCCCGGAACGGAGCTGTCCGCGGTACTTGGCGTGTCGACCAAAACCGTGTCACGTATCGTCAAGCATGTCAACGAACAGTCCACGAATGGCATGATCATCGAATCGCAGCGCGGTCGCGGCTATCGCCTCAACTCCTCCAATTACTTCGCCCAGCGAGACCTCAACGCGGAAGCCGGCAAGCCCGGTGTGCTGAGCTCGGTGGAACGCCGCGACGAGATCATCAAGCGTCTGCTCATCACCGCTCCGCAGCAGTACCGCATCAATGATCTGTGGGGCAAGTTCTACATCAGCGAATCCGCTATCGCGGTGGATGTGCGCACCTTGCGTAGCATGCTTGCCAAGTTCGATTTGGATCTTGCCCGCAGCGCCGATGTCATTTGGGTGTCCGGTACCGAAACCGACATCCGTCGTGCGATGGCCAGCCTGCTGGTCACCGATGATGACATCGCCAACGGTCAGTTCATGCACGCTGACCATACGGTGCAGCAGCGTGACGTGGCATTCGTCTCTCACCAGCTTGACCTCATCGAGGACCTCACCCACGCACAGGTTCCTTACCCGTACAGCGTGAACCTGTTCACCCACCTGTACATTCTCATCGAACGTTTCCGCGGCGTCGGGGCATTGATCGACGAAGGCGAGCAGGGCAACGCTGACGAAGCGCTGATGGAGCACCATCAGGAGATCACGCAGGTCTGCGAGAAGGTCATCGGCAACTTCGACGTCTACCTCGGCTCCGCACTGCCGCGTATCGAGGTCTACTACCTGTACCAGTACCTCACTTCCTCGCGCATCGACTTCGCTCAGCTCGACCCGCACGAGATCCCCGATGACGTGCGCGAGTTGACTTATGAACTCATCGATCATGTCGCCGAAGACCCGGCCTTCCGCACCATCGACAAGCAGGCGCTGTTCGCTCACCTGTCGCTGCATATGAAGCCGCTGATGAACCGCTTGCGCAACAACATTCGTGTGGCCAACAATCTGCTCGAGCAAATCAAGCTTGAATACCCGTACCTGTTCAGCAAGGTGAGCGATGCCTGCCGCGAGCTGGAGCGCCGCCATGGGCTTGCCCGCATCGACGATGAGGAGCTTGGTTTCATCACCGTGCATTTCGCGCAGGCCGTGGAGCGTGCTCCGATGCCGCTCAACCTGCTACTGGTATGCACAACGGGCCTGGGCACCGCGCAGCTATTGCAGGCCAAGATCGCCAAGCGCTTTTCCGGGTTCAACATTGTGGAAACGGTGTCGTCGCGCAATCTGGCACAAACGCTCGCCAAATACTCGGATATCGATCTGGTCGTTTCCACCGTCCGCCTGCCGGATGAAGTCGCAGCGCCCACGTTGGTGGTGTCCGCGATGCTCACCACCGAGGATCAGGACCGTCTCGAACAGGAAGCCAACCGCATCCGCAGGGAGGCGATGGGACGATGAAACGACTCATGGTATGGGAGCCGGCATTGGCCGCCAACGACAAGCACACGCTTATCTCCAGCGTGGCTGAGTCTCTTGCCCAGCAAGGCGTGGTGTCATTCGGCGAGCAAGACGCGCTGGTCGAAGCCCTTGTGGCCCGCGAAGATTTGGG
Source organism: Bifidobacterium breve DSM 20213 = JCM 1192 (assembly GCF_001025175.1). Lineage (NCBI taxonomy): Bacteria > Bacillati > Actinomycetota > Actinomycetes > Bifidobacteriales > Bifidobacteriaceae > Bifidobacterium > Bifidobacterium breve. Next base: position 1,667,491 of record NZ_AP012324.1, on the reverse strand, counting down.
CAATACGCTTATTGCCACCAACACAGCGATTCCGCACGCCACATGCCCGGCGGTTACTGAAGGCGCGTTCGTCTACGTCAAACTCGCCGAACCGCTTCTCGATTGGAGTGAAGGCGCGGCAGTGGATCGGTTCGTGTTCACCGTGGTGCCCGAACAGCCGAGCGCGGACGATGGGGAAGCCGTGAAACGCTTCTTCACCTCACTGGCCGACGATGCGGTGCTGAACGTGTTCAGTACCGGCAGCCAAGAGTCAGTAACCCAGATTTTCCAATAGGAACCAAACGATTTTTTTCAACAACTAGGAGAAAGGAACCACAGTGGCAGACACCGCAACCCTTACCCTCAACGACGTTCTCGATCGCAACACGATTCTCACTGACGTCAAGGTCGAGACCAAGGAAGATGTGTTCCGCACGCTCGCCGAGCGCTTGTTTGAACAAGGATACGTTTCTTCCGTCGATGACTTCCTCGATGCACTGCACAAGCGCGAGGAGGAAGGCGCCACCGGCATCGGCAATCACATTGCCATCCCTCACGGCCGTAGCGAGACTGTGACCCGCAACGGCGTCGCCATCGCGATTCTCGATCATGAGATCGAGTGGGAATCCTTGGATGACACCGGCGCCAAGCTGGTGGTCATGTTCACCGTCGGTGCCTCCGGCGATGGCGCGAACGATCATCTGAAGCTGCTCTCGATGTTCGCCCGCAAGATGGCCCAGCAGCAAGTCGTTGACGCGCTGCTTAAAGCCAAGGATGCCGACGAGGTCATCGCCGCGTTCCAAGACTGAACCGTTTCTCGAACCAATAGCAACCAATAAACACAACAAAGGAGTACATCATGAAGATCGTCGGAGTGAGCGCCTGCACCGTTGGCATTGCGCACACCTACATGGCCCAGCAGAAGCTCGAAGATGCCGCCAAGGCCGCGGGTGATGAGGTCAAGATCGAGACCCAGGGCACCATCGGCGTCGAGAACGAGCTGACCGCCCAGGACATCGCCGACGCGGACATTGTGATTCTCGCCATCGATATCAAGATCGCCAACGAAGAGCGCTTTGCCGGCAAGAAGGTCGTCAAGGTCTCCACCGAGACCGCGATCAAGGCTCCGAACAAGCTCATCGCCAAGCTTCACGAAATCGCCGAAAAGTAATCGCTTTCCGCGCTTATAGCAATAGAGATAAGAAAACAAGGAGGAATTTCAATGAAGAATTTCTGGAAGGCTGCCAATTTTAAGGGGCACCTGCTTACCGCAATCTCGTACATGATTCCAATCGTGTGCGGTGCCGGTTTCGTCATTGCCATCGGTATGGCCTTCGGCGGTACCAGCCAGGACTCGCTTGTGATGGGCAAGTTCAACTTCCTGGAAGCGCTCGCCACCCTCGGTGGCAAGGCCCTGGGCATGCTGCCGGTCATCATCGCCACCGGCATCGCCTTCTCCATCGCCGGTAAGCCGGGTATCGCACCGGGCTTTGTGGTGGGTCTCGCGGCCAACTCCATCTCCGCCGGTTTCATCGGCGGCATCATCGGTGGTTATGTCGCCGGCTGGATCGCCGTGGCCGTCATCAAGCTCGTGAAGGTTCCGAGCTGGGCCAAGGGCCTGATGCCTACTCTGATCGTGCCGTTCCTAGCATCACTGAGCTCCGGTCTGATCATGGTCTACATCATCGGCACCCCGGTCTCCTGGTTCACCAGCTGGCTGACCAACCTGCTGCAGTCCATGTCCGGTGCCTCCAACCTCATCTTCGGTGCTGTGATCGGTACCCTGTCCATCGTCGATTTCGGCGGCCCGATCAACAAGACCGCGTTCGCATTCGCCCTGACCCTGCAGGCTGAAGGCCTCAACGGCGCCGTCACCGCTCTGCAGCTGACCAACACCGCCACCCCGATCGGCTTCGGCTTCGCATTCCTTGTCGCCAAGCTGCTGCGCAAGAACATCTACACCCGCGAAGAGGTCGAGACCCTGAAGTCCTCCATGCCGATGGGCGTGGTCAACATCGTCGAAGGCACCATCCCGATTGTGATGAACGACCTGGTGCGTGGCATCGTGGCTGCTGGCCTCGGCGGTTGCGTTGAAGGTGCAATCCTGATGTCCCTTGCCAACGGCGAAGGCGCAACGATTCCGTTCGGTGGCTTCCTCATGCTGCCGACCATGGGCTCCAACTGGTGGGTCGGCCTGCTGGCCATCGCCGCCAACGTGGTCGTCACCGGCGTGGTCTACGCACTGATCAAGAAGGACATCCCCGCCGATCAGCTCGATGCCGTGCAGTCCTCCTCCGCCGAGGAAGAGGAGCTCGACCTCGACGACATCAAGGTCATGTGATTGGCATCGCGAGATAGCGGACACCGTTATATCGGTCAGTAACTGACCGCAATCATCACAACAGAGTAAGGCCGCGCGCCGGCCAACCGGAATCACAAGGTCTGTGGCACCGGCGCGCGGTTTCTTATGCCCAAAAACCTGGAAATATCCCGTATTACTCAAGAAAGAAGCGCAGTAATGACTCGCAAGATTCAGCTTTCACCGTCCCTGATGACCATGGATCTCGATCAATTCAAGGAGCAGATTACTTTCCTCAATGACAAGGTCAACTCCTTCCACATCGATGTGATGGACGGTCACTTCGTGCCGAACATCACCCTCTCTCCCTGGTTCGTGGAACAGGTACGCAAGATCTCCGATGTGCCGATGAGCGCCCACATGATGGTGATGGACGCCCCCTTCTGGGTCGATCGTCTCATCGAGGTCAAGTGCGACTACATCTGCTTCCCCTCCGAGGTGGCCAACGGTGTGGCTTTCTCTATGATCGACAAGATCCACGCTGCCGGTCTTAAGGCTGGCGCTGTGCTCAACCCGGAGACCTCAATCGATGTCATCAAGCCGTACATCGATCTGCTCGACAAGATCACGATCATGACCATCGACCCCGGTTTCGCTGGCCAGCGCTTCCTCGAGTCGACGCTTGACAAGATCGTCGAACTGCGTGCTCTGCGCGAGGAGAAGGGCTACAACTACGAGATTGAGATGGACGGCTCCACCAACAAGGCGCACTGGAAGATGATTTCCGATGCGAACCCGGATGTTTACGTCATCGGCCGCTCCGGTCTGTTCGGCCTGACCGACAACATCGAATCCTCTTGGAACCAGATGGTCTCCGAATACGAGGAATGCACCGGCTTCCAGTTCGACAACGGACTGTACACCACCGCCAAGTGACGCAGCGTGCGAAAAGGCACGCGCATAATCAGTCGTATATGACCCATTCCTAACCTCGTGGCTCCCGTCTTTGCTCAGGCAAGGCCGGGAGCCACGTCTATTATGGAATCCATGAGTGTGAAGCGTGTGATGGGCACCGAAACCGAATATGCGGTGTCGCTGAGCGGAGCCGGTCGTTATAACCCGGTGCAACTGTCTTTCGATGTGGTCAACGGTGCGGCAGACAGCCATAGCAAGAACATCCGATGGGATTACCGGCAGGAAGATCCGGTCAACGATGCGCGTGGCACCCGCCTTGAACGCGCTGCGGCACGCCCTGACATGCTCACCGATGCACCGCAACTGAATATCACCAACGTGATCGCCCCCAACGGCGGCCGTGTCTACGTCGACCATGCGCACCCCGAATATTCCGCACCGGAAACGACTGACCCATTCGAGGCCGTCCTCTACGATTATGCTGGCGATCTCATCATGCAAGCCGCCACCGAGCGGGCCAGCAGTCAGACCGGCACGCCTATCGAACTACATCGCAACAACGTGGACGGCAAAGGCTCCTGCTGGGGCACGCACGAGAACTATATGATGGCCCGTGCGGTTCCCTTCGATCAGGTCACTCGCCTGATGACTCTGCACTTCGTCACACGCCAGATATACGCCGGTTCCGGTCGCGTGGGAATCGGCGAGCGCAGTGAGATGCCCGGTTATCAACTGAGCCAGCGTGCCGACTATATCCACGCCAAGGTCGGATTGCAGACCACTTTTGAACGGCCGATTATCAACACGCGCGACGAATCGCACGCCACCGACGAGTATCGCCGCCTGCATGTCATCGTTGGCGATGCCAACCGCATGGATGTGCCGCAAGTGTTGAAGCTTGGCACTACGAGCATGCTGCTGTGGCTGCTCGAGCATGCTGATGAGGCCGGCTTTGATCTCAACGCTTTTCTTGACGAACTTGAGCTGGCCGATCCGGTGGAAGCCATGCACATCGTCTCACATGACCTCACGTTAGACGCTGCACTGCCGCTGGCCAATGGCGGTGAGACCACCGCCTGGCTGATTCAGCTCAAGCTGAGGCAAGCCGTTTACCAGGTCGCTGCGCTGATTGACGGCACGGACACCTCTGGGGAACCCGCATGGCCGGACAAGTCCACCACTTCCGTCATGGCGATGTGGGGGCAGGCGCTTGCCGATTGCGTCGCCATCCGTCATGCCGACGCCGATCAGCGTCTTACCATGACCGGCGAGGCCAGTCGTGTTGAATGGCTGCTCAAATGGCAACTGTTGGAAAAGTTGCGCCGAAAGATCACCGGAGCGGCAACCCCCGATGCCGCCAACGGTTGGGACGATTCTCGTCTGAAGGTCATCGATTTGAAGTGGGCCGCCCTCGATTCTCGGGATAGCGTGTTTGCCAAGCTTGAACCGCGTACCGAGCGGGTAAACGCCGCAGCCGACCTCGCACGTGCCACCACAGAGCCTCCTGAAAATACCCGCGCATGGCTGAGGGCCAAATTGGTGGAGCGCTTTGGTGCCGAAGTGGCAGCCGTCAGTTGGTCTCGCCTGACCGCACGAGACCCTAACGCGGTCGATGCCGGAGAGGCGACCGAGTTCTACGGCAATGCGGGGCATATGGCCGCGCCCGATTATCACTTGTTCTCCTTGGACATCTCCGATCCGCTCGCCTATGGCAAAGCACGTTGCGAAGCAAAGCTCAACGCAGCCGAACACGCCATCGATCTGTTGAAGGCATTGGCCATCAATGGCGAACGGTAAACTTGATGACTATGGAAGAAACACGCGAAGAGACCCCACAGGACCTGCGCAACCTGGCGCTCAAGGTCGCCGGATTGCTTGAGGAAGCCGGCCAGCACGCCCTTCACGATCAGCTCAACCCACGCAATCTCGCCCTGCCCAGTACGGACGATGGCGAACACGGCCCTCGCTATAGGCTGGAGACCGACAGCAAGATTCTGCGTTTCATGAGTTCCAGACTTGCCGACATCGCCCATTTCGACGGGTTCTGGACCACACGCCCCGCTGAAAGCCGCCCTGGTCAGCGCTATTGGTACATCGGCAAAATCGACGGTGTCATCAACTATGTGCGCCGCATGAGCGAATGGACCCTGACAGCGGCTCTCTTTGAGTTCGGACCGGATAATGAGCCCAAGCCCATTATCGGTGTGGTGCATGCGCCGGCCTTGGGCTTGACCTATTTGGCCGCCAGGGGAGCGGGAGCCGTGCGTATTCATAAGACTGCTGTCGGTGAAAAGCGCGACAAAGTCGTTCCCTCGATGACCTCCTCGCTGGACGGTTCCGTGCTGAGCTATGGCATGTCCTTCATCCCCAGCGAATCTCAGCGTGCCCTTGATGTCGCATCCGCTCTTGCGGGACAGCCGGCCGATATCAAGCGTGTCGGTCCCGCCTCGCTTGACTTGTGCAAGGTTGCGGACGGTACGTATGATGCCTACTTTGAACCCATGCTGCACGTGTGGGACATCGCGGCCATCGCCGCAGGAACCGTGGTGGTGTGGGAGGCCCAGGGTACGCTGAGCCGATGGGACGGCGAACGCATCCACTGGCGTCACGACAATGACGTAGTGGCCTCCAACGGCCTGATCATTCGCGAACTGCGGCAATACCTGCAGCGATACCCCTGGCCCGATTCCATCAACCAGCGATAAATACTTGATCTGTCTTGGGATCCTTGGCTCCCCTCTCTGAGGGGAGCTGGCTCGCGAAGCGAGACTGAGGGGAGCCCTCAAATCGAATCAATTCACAAAAGAAGGCAACATGCCACAACAATTTGAACAGTCGCAAGCCCAGCAGTCGGCGGCTCAGGAAGATGAGACGCTCGCTTCCGTGCAGCCAGACATCCAAGCTGAGGACCAGTCCGACGTACTCGACGACATTCTCAACGACATCGAATCCACTTTGGAAACCAATGCCGAGGAATACGTCAACAGCTTCGTGCAAAAAGGTGGCGAGTGATGCCTCAGCTGCGTGACAGCGGCACCCGCTCCCTGCATGCTTCGGAACCCGTGCCATCCGCTGAGATGGACGGGTTCTGCCGTATTTTCGGCGTGGAAACCGAATACGGAGTGTCCGTGACCGGTGCCAGCAAGCCGGTGGACGCCGGCCAGGTGGCCATGATCATGTTCCAGCCGGTCGTGTCCCGCTCACGTTCCACCAACACCTATCTGGATAATGGCTCACGCCTGTATCTGGATGTCGGATCCCACCCCGAATACGCCACCGCCGAGGCACGAGATCCGCGCGAGGCTCTGGCTCAGGATCTCGCCGGCGAACAGGTCATGCGCAATCTGGCTTTGAAGGCGCAGCGCAAACTGCGTGAGACTCACGGCGAGCGCGCCATGATTCACGTGTTCAAGAACAACGTCGACTCCGCCGGTCACGCTTTCGGTTGCCACGAGAACTATCTGGTCCGCCGTTTTGTGCCGTTGGAGACCATCGAGCACCAGCTGCTGCCGTTCCTCATCACCCGTCAACTGTTCACCGGCGCCGGCCGCATGACTCCGGACGGCTTCCAAATCACCCAACGTGCGGACTTCCTGGACGAAGCCGTCTCCTCGGCCACCACGCGTTCCCGTCCGATGGTCAACACGCGCGACGAACCGCACGCCGACCCCGACTCCTTCCGTCGGCTGCATGTGATCATCGGCGACTCGAACCGTTCGCAATGGGCCACATGGATGAAGCTTGCCGTGACGCACCTCGTGCTGTGCGTGATTGAAGATGCCTTCCGCAATGAAGTTCCTTCTGGATTCGAGGACTATGCCTTTGCTGACCCTGCGGCTGCCAACCGTGCCGTCAGCCGGTTCCCGGACAACTCACATGCCGAGCTGGCGCTTGAATCGGGCGAATCCGTGACTGCATTGGATTTGCAGCGCCGGTATTATGCAGCGGTCGAAGCCTTTATCACGAATCATGATGATGCCTTGGTCGGCTCGCTGCCGGTGACGGGAATCAAGACCGTCATGGGGGAGTGGCACCGTGCTCTGGACGCACTGGACCACGGTGAATACGATGCGCTCGCCGACCGTGTGGACTGGGCTGCCAAGAAGCGTCTATTCGACGCACTCAGGAACCGTCGACCGGATGTCACCTTCGCCCAGTTGGAACAGCTTGAGCTCGATTACCACGACATCGCCAATGGCCGCCTGTATGGTTCACTGACCTCTCGCAACCAGCTGCGCGAACTCTTGACGAGCAATGACGTGGCAATCGCCGTGCACAATCCGCCTACCGACACTCGTGCAGCCCTGCGTGGTCAATTCGTCAGGGCAGCGCTTGCCGCCGGAGCCCAGTTCTCCGCAGACTGGACCCACTTAACCGTGGCGGCTCCCGAACGCCGCGAAGCCGTGCTTCTCGACCCATTCGAATCCGAGCCGACCGAAGAATTCACACAGTTGATGGGAGTGCTTCCGAATGGTTCTGATGAGCCTGTGCAGGTTTAAATAGCCCCCTAATCTGCGTCGCAATACACAAAGAACCCCGACCACAATGGTCGGGGTTCTTGCTATCTCGTTGTCACTCTACGAGACTCTCGCTGCTAGCGGCAGGTCACTCGGTGACGGCCTTCTTCAGCAGGGAGCCGGCGGAGATGCGAACGCCGTAGGAAGCCGGAATGTTGATGGTCTCACCGGTGCGCGGGTTGCGGCCGGTGCGAGCAGCGCGCTTGACGCGCTCAGCGGAGAAGAGACCGGTGAGCTTCAGGCCTTCGCCGGACTTCATTGCCTCGACGAACACGTCCTGGAAAGCGTTGACGGCAGCTTCGGCCTGAGCCTTGGTCAGGTTGGACTTCTGGGCGATCTTGGAAACGAGATCAGACTTGTTGTATGCCATAAAGCATCCTTCTTGGTCAGGGGGCGGCATTTGTTGCTTTGCCCGTTCAATCAATGATAATAGCGCATGTGACTGCGAAAACCCGCATTTTATATAGGATTTATGTGTTTTTTTCGAGGGGAGGGCAAGGGCAAAAATCAGACGAGATTGTGCTTGTCCAGCCACTTCATGGCAGCTGCTCCGAGGGGGATTCTCAGCCAGTAGAACACCACACGATGCAGCAGTGTGGCAGACAATGCCACGCCCTGTGGCACGCCGACCGCCACGAATGCGAATGTCAATGCGGCTTCCACACCGCCCAGGCCGCCGGGGGTGGGAACGGCGGAACCGAGTGCGTATGCCAGCATGAACACGAAAGTCGTCTCTATGGGGTTGGAAGTATGGCCAAAAGCCTGCAACGCCGACCAGAATGCCAAGCCGGTTGTCACGTTTTGGAACAATGCGCCCAGGCAGCTGATGGTCAGTTGACGAGGCTGGGAAAGTACGTCCAGCAACTGGTTGATATAGGTCTTGGCCAGAGGTACCAGACGGCGTGTCACCAGATGTCGTAGCGGAGGAATCATCATCGCCACGGAAATCACCACGACCACTGCTCCCAGCACAATGACCAGGGTATTGGTCGGAATCGAACCGGAGAACGTGCTGCGCCCGGTGAACAGGCCAATCAGCACCAGCATGGAGAAGTAGACGGCGTAATACACCACCAGCACCGCACTCATAATCGCAGTGGCCTGGGTGTTCCGATATCCCGATTTGCGCAGGAATTGCAGATTGACGAACGAGGGCCCCACGCCTGCAGGCATTGAGACAGTGGCGAATCCACCCGCCACCTGACTCATGAACACGCCCGTATTATCGCGCTTATCACGATCTATCAAGGACCCCAGCGAAATCGACGATCCAATCCATCCGCAAACACCGAAGAGCAGCGTGACCACCGCCATCAACGGGCTGGCGTTGGACAGCGCAGTGATAATTTCTTCGGGATTGAGCTGTGTGAACACCACCACTACGGCAACGATGACCAGCAGCATGGTCAGCATCGAGCGCCAGGAGAATCGGGCAAGCGTCGCCGGTTCGGTGGATTCCACAACGTCTTCATCGGCCATGGCGTTGATACGGCTTCTCAATGCTGTGAGCAGCTGCTTATCCCAAGTGTCCAGTGCGCGTGTGGGGGAGGGCACCGCGACTTTTTGGATGAATGGCACGAGGGAGGTCAGCGTGGCGTCGCCCCAAGTCTCCCGGGCCGCTTCAATCGTCGGCTCCACGCCGATCAGCGCAGCGAACAGTGTGAGCAGCTGCACCTTATCCAGTGCGGTGTTGGCCGAGGCGGAGGCGTTGTCGCCGTTGAGCCAACCGGCAATTACTGCGGTGCCGTCCTCGAGTCGGGCAAGCGTATCGGGGGTGATGCGGCGGTGCGTGTAACCTCTGCGATTCGCCACGGACAAGTAGCGCATATACGCCACGGCATCGGCCTTGGTCAGGGTATTGAGATTGGCGGGCATTTCGATGGTATGCGCATCCAGCACCAGAATGGCGGACTCATCGGTATCGGCGATGCCATATACGATCGGAGCCGGTAGATTGATGCTGTGTAATCCCAGCAGCATGGCGAAATGATGCTGGACGGCGTCTCGCACGGAACGGTCTCGGCGAATGGACACGCTGGTGAATCGGGCCCAGTCCCACAGCTGTTTGAGATAGCCGGCGGTATGCGTCTGCGCGTCTATGACGGAGACGATGAAACGGCGATTATCCGTGGTCTCGAGATCATAAATGCGCGATCCCTCGGTCAGATCGTCGTCCAATGTGGCGGCCAAGGATTTGCCCTTGCCGTCGTCCAACTCCTGATGGCGAATCAGCGATGCCGTATCCAGACCGATGCTGTGCAATGTGGCAACAAGCTCATCGCCCCACACGCCTTTGTTTTGCGTGCCGATAAGAAAACGGATAAGCATGCCCATCGCACGGCCGGCTGCCATGGAAACCAGCATGCCGGTTACGGAGTGCCAGGAGAGGACGACCATCACTGCGGCGGTGGCGTACAGAATATTCCATCCCCACTTGACCGTGGAGCGGGTTCGACGAGGGCCTGCCGCAGTCAGGAAAGCCGCCATGCCACCATAGATGCTGGGCAGCAGAGCCGACCCGAAGGAAGTGGCGGCAGAGACCAAAGCCAGTGCCAGCGTGTAATCATGCAATCCACTAATCAGTATGGATATGGCGGCCGCCACACCATAGCCGGCAAACATAGCCAAGGCAGAGACCGCGGCCTGCAGCCATTCCCGGGCTATCAGCAATTGCGCCAGCACGATTACCACGATGACGATGGTGGCTAGCTGGGTAAGTACGGTTGAGGGAAAATCAGCCAACCAATTAATGGCTGTGGCTGCGGTATGGGCGTCGGATTCGACGCCGCGGGTCATGCCGCCAAGGTATACGGCAAACACCATGACCACCGCTGCCATGAGCAACGACAGCCCGGCGCGGGTCAGATCGCCAAAATCGCGGGTGCGGCGTGGGGCGATGTCGTCGATATAGGGTCCAGAGCCTTTGCCGGAGCTATTCATGGAAGAGTCCGACTGTTCGACGGGATAATCGGCCGACCGGCCGTCGCCAGAGGCAATCGGCCGGTCGGAGGTGAAGGAAGATGCCTCGCTCGGGCGATCTTCCGTAGTGGACTGATCCTGTTCAGTGGTCATGAAATAGCTACCTGACGCCTGTCCTTGTTCGGTTCAGTTCGATGGTGTTGGAGTGTGCGGGGTGAGCCGGGCTCAGCGATCGAAGGCGACAAGCTGGCTGGCCACGCCGGTGTAGGTGGCGGGGGTCAGAGCCTTCAAACGAGCGGCGGTTTCCGGGTCGAAGGACTGCTGGTCGATGAACTGTTCGACCTGCTCCTTGTTGATGGTGTGACCGCGCATGAGCTCCTTGACTTTCTCGTACGGCTTGTCCATGCCCGGCAGACCCCTGAGCTCGCAAGCGCGCATAGCGGTCTGAATCGGCTCGCCAAGCACTTCCCAGTTGCCGTCAAGCTCACGCTCGATGACGTGGGTGTTCGGGTGGATGGATTCGAGGCCGCCCATAAGGTTGGTCAGGGCAAGCAGCGAGTAGCCGAGTGCGGAACCGATGTTGCGCTGGGTGGTCGAATCGGTCAGATCGCGCTGCCAACGGGATTCCACCAGCGTGGCTGAGAGGGTGTCGAGCAGCGAGCAGGAGATCTCGAAGTTGGCTTCGGCGTTCTCGAAACGAATCGGGTTGACCTTGTGCGGCATGGTGGAGGAGCCGGTGGCGCCCTTGACCGGCACCTGGGCGAACACGCCACGGGAGATGTACATCCACACGTCCACGCACAGGTTGTGCATGATGCGGTTGGCGTGGGAGACGGTGGAGTAGAGCTCGGCCTGCCAGTCGTGGCTTTCGATCTGCGTGGTCAGAGGGTTCCAGGTCAGTCCCATGCGGTTGGTGACGAACTCGCGGGAGACGGCGACCCAGTCGACATCCGGGCAGGCGGCCAGATGGGCACCGAACGTGCCGGTCGCACCATTGATCTTGCCCAGGTATTCCTGATTTTCGAGGTGCTTGAGCTGGCGGTTCAGACGGTAGACGTAGACGGCGAGCTCCTTGCCGAGCGTAGTCGGCGTTGCCGGTTGGCCGTGGGTGAGGGAGAGCAGTGGCATGTCCTTGAACTCTTCGGCCTTGCTGGCAAGGTGATCGATGATGCGCTCGAACTCAGGGGTCCACACGTTCTCCATGGCGTTCTTGACGCAACGGGCGATGGCGAGGTTGTTGATGTCTTCGGACGTGCAGGCGAAGTGCACGAGGGTCTTCAGCTCATCGTTGATGTTGGTCAGCTCGGTCGGAGCCTTGTCGATCTGGTCGTCGATGTAGTACTCCACAGCCTTCACATCGTGGTGGGTGATGGCCTCGTGAGCGGCGTGCTGCTTGATGCCCTCAGCGCCGAAATCCTCGGGAATGGCACGCAGGAAGGTCTGCTCGGCTTCGGTGAACGGTTTGACGCCGTCAACGATCGGCTGGTTGCCGTTGCCCTCGAAGCCGTTGGCCAGAAGAATCATCCATTCGACTTCGACACGCATACGTTCACGGTTGAGGGCGGGTTCGCTCATGTATTCAACGAGCGGAGCGGTGGCCTTGTGGTAGCGGCCGTCAAGCGGGGTCAATGCGATTGCGGGGGAAATATCGGTAAGCTTCATAACCTCCAAGGGTACTTCCAGCCGTGAACCGAGCGGCTATACTGTGGTGTGGCGTTCCCGCCCGAGCCGCGCAGGTCAAGGAACGCCCCCCGATCCGATTACTGTGTGCGGCCCTTAAGGCAAGGAGATTACCATGCCCGAAACCGTCAATATCCATACTCTTCCCAAACGTCCAGTCGCCGTATCGTCGCTGAAATGGCAGCCGTTGGACATTGCGGTCGGCGCTACGCTGGGCGCGGCCTGCGGCGTAATCTTCTGGGGCTTCAACTTTGCCTACATGCCGATCTCCTCGGTGTTCGGTGCGATTCTTCCCGGCTTTGCCAGCATCGTGCACGCCGTCTGGTACTTCTCCGGCACCCTGGCTGTGCTGATTCTGCGTAAGCCCGGTGCGGCATTGTACGTGAACCTTATCGGCACACTGGTCGAGACGGTGATCGGCAGCCAGTTCGATTTGGGCTTCGTCATCATTTCGGCGTTGCTGCAGGGCGTGTTTGCCGAGCTTCCATTTGCCGCGACGCGTTACCGCATGTTCAATCTGCCGATTTCCATTGCGTCCGGTGCGTTGGTCGCCTTGGAATACGGCATTTATCTCATGCTGTTCCGCTATGTGGGTGTGTCGTTCGTGAGCCCGCGCGGCATCGTGCACATGATTTCGGAAATCACCGGCGGCGTGCTGATCAGCGGCGTGATGGCCTGGTATCTGATGCTCGCCATCGCCAAAACCGGCGTGCTCGACCGTCTCGCCTCCGGCCGCGCGCTCATCGAGCGTCGCGCCTGACTGGGGGATTACTCCGCATGGAGGGCTTACCGTTCTCCATGGCCTGATGCCTGTGCCCGAGACATGCGACCTTGGTAATAGCGGGTCTCCTTGAGCTCCCCGTCGATAACGTGCTGGAAGTGCGCTTCGTGGCGTTGCACGGCGGGGGAGCCAAGGTCGGAGGCATTCCGGTAAGCGGCCTGATGGTACTTGAGCCAGTGGCTGATCTCACGGCCACCGGTGGGCTCGCCGGAAACCTGTGCCGCATCATATGGGGTATGGCCTGCGATGGATACGCTTCCCGGTGTGCAGAAGCCATCTGCATCAACAGTGCTTGGCGTAGGAGCCGGTGCAGGCGTGACATGACCGCTCACCGTCAGCCAATGGGCCTTGGCCGGATTGGCGGCACCATCCAACGCGGCTACCAGTTCGTCATCGATTTCCACGCTGGTTACCCAAGTTCGTTCCGGAATCGGATGGTTCGCTATCGGCGAGCCTGCGGTCACCACATGTTGGATGTTGTACTGATCCGCCCAATCCGAGGCGATGGCCGCCGCGGCGATTCCTCCTTGCGAATGACCGATAAGGGCCACCGGTTCATCCGATTTGATGCCGGCCTGCCGCATTGCTTCGGCGACCATCCGCGCGCTGTCCGCCTTCCTGCGGCGTAAGGCATATGCGCTCATCAGCTCTATGTTCTGTTCCCAACCAAACGGGGAATCGTCTTGCCCGTCGGTTCCGGGAATCGTAACGAGCCAGGCATTCGTCCCATCGGAGCGTTTGTATCGTTGAATCGCGATGGTGCCGTATTCCAAACCGCTGTCGAGCGATATTTTTCCGAGCCGCTCCTCCGCCAGTCGCCTCAGGTTCTCCATTGATTCGGCCACCGAGCTGCTTGCCTGAACGACTTCGGCGTCGGTGTGCACCTCCTGCACAGTGAGCTGGTTCCCTTGGAAGAGATCTTTGAGCGGCCCTGAGAATACTGCGATGGTGCCGGCGCCTTTATTGACCTCATTGGTGCTTAATATGCCCTGTCCCGGCCTCACGAAGCCGAGCATCGCACCAAAACCGCTTAATACTCCCTCCTGGAACGGATAGGTGGCCGTAGACATCCACACAGGGTTCGGTTTGCCATCAATGGCCCATCCGGCCAGAAAACCACCGGCGGCTACGGCTCCCAAGCCGAGCAACGCGTATTGAGGGTACCGCTGGGTGGCGGCCTGCAACGTTTCGCTGAACACCCGTCTAGCAACCAGCTCGGCATCGGAATACAGCGAATGCGCGCGAATCAGCAGCTGTGCGGTGCTGGCAAGATCTTGACTGAACTGCCGGCACATCGCCGCATGTTCAGTGCACCGTGCTCCCACAGACGCATATGGCAGCGAGGTGTGAGCGTAGGCTATCGAAGGGTTCCCCGGTGATAGTGCGGGGCACATCGGCGCGCTGGAACGGTGTGCCTGTAATTGCAAGGCTCCCGCATCCCACGAAGCAGCACACGCTTCGAGTGCGGCGGCTTCGCTCTCCAGTGATTTGGCGATAGCCGCATATTCCTTGCGTGTGGCTGGCGCGTAGCCGGCTCCACCGTAAATGCTGGCTTCCACCTGCCAGTAATGGTTTCCGTTCGTCATGCCGACCCCCAAACCAATCGGTGGGTAGCCTCCATGTCGTCAGCCAACAGTGCGGCTTTGGACCGAAATTCGTCCAGGCGGGAGCGGAATTCCTCAGACGCCGGTCCGGCCCACGCGATGTCTTTCGAGCAGACGATAGCGGCCGCAGTGCGATCTATCGTTGCGATGGTGGAGGCTCGTTGCGTCGCAACGAGGTCACGGCTGCGTTGCACTGCCGCATGGCAGGGGCAGACTCCGTAATTGAACGGTGCCGCCGAATTGCCGGCGACACCTGCTGGTGTTGGATTGATACCGGGTATGTTCATATACCCAGCTAAAAGGATTGGAGACGCCCATGTCCAGCCGAAACGACTTATGTGGTTCCAGCTTGCCGAAAGCAGTCAGTTATCCACAATCACCATGAATGATATGGATGGCGCACCCATCACCCATTACCACGGTTTGGAAGCGCCGCTGCCCGCGTTCTGTTCCGCTTTCTGATTGGAAGTATCGGTATTCGCCTGCGTGTCGGTGGACTGCTGGTTGGCCTTCATCAGCTCCTCCACCTGCTTTTTCTGCTCATCGGTCAGATTCCCGCTCTTGGTGGCGTTGCCGTTCGATGTGCTTGAGCTTTGTGCATCGGTGCTGTTCTGGGCATCCGTACCGTTGCGCTGTGCCTCGACCTGTTGCAAGGTGATCTTCGTCAGCTGTGCGGAGGCTGCGGCATTGGCATCGATGGCATCTTTGATCTGCGGCAGCAGCACCGCGCGCATGCTGTTGGCCTCGGCGAATTGGGCATCGGTCTGCTGTTGTTGGGCGTTGAGCGTATCCATGTCGGTGGACTCGTCCTGAGCGGCCTTGATATTGGCCTTCAGCGATGCGGTGGCCCGGTTGAACGTAACGGTGGCAGACAGGTTAGCCCCGGCCACACCGGCAATCAGTACCAGCACCGCAGCGGCGATGGCCAATGCGATGCGCGCGCCAAAGGGGGGCTGGGCGTTTCGAGAAGTCTTGCCTGTGCTCATAGCAGTCTCCTTGATGTGGCGATCCACGCGCCGAATTCCCACGCCAACAGCACTGCCAGTGCGATTGCCAGCGGCCAGACCACTGCAGTGGTGCGAGTGCGTTTTTTGGTGGTGACAGTGGTTCGCCATTGCTTTGAGGCCTTGGCGGACACCTGATCAGCCAAGGCCGATGAAGCATTCACGGGCACGTAGGTGCCGCTGATTTCGTCGGCGATGTCCTTGAGGTTCTGCGCGTCCATTTTGGAGATGCCGGCTTCACCGGTATCCGGATCGGTGACCCACTGGTCGGCGGCATTCGCGTCGGCGGCGCTCACGCCATCAGCGATGACCGGAATCTTCCCGCCTTCCGTCGAGCCCACGCCGACGGTGAATCCGTCATTGAGATATTGGCGCAGCGAGGAGAAGGTGCGGCGGGTGACGTTGGAGGTCTGCTCTCCATCAGTGATGAGATACAGCACGATTGCATCGTCCGGGTGGGCTTCACGGATTGATTTGGCGGTGAGCAGCAACTGGTCGATAGGCGCATCAAGGCTGGATCCGGCGGAGACGGAGGTGGCCTCGACAGCCAGAGTGTCCGCCCAATTGTTGATGGCCGGAGTATCTGGCGTAAGCGGTACGTCCAAGGTGCCCGAGGCACCGAATCGCAGGGCAGCGAAACTGGCGTTCGGATAGGCTGACGTGATGTCGTGCACAGCCTTTCGCGCGGCGTCGATACGCGTAATGGCTTCGGTGGAGCCGTATGTGGCATCTTCCACCGCCATCGAGCCGGTGGTATCGACGGCCACAATCACATCAGTGGCATTGATGGCTCGGGATGTGGTCGGTGTCACCACGCTGGGGGTCAGCAGCATTATTGCCGCAATCACGAGCATCAATGTGCGGCGAATGGTGGCGCCAATGGTCTCGTCGCTGGAGGCTTTGCGACGGCGGCGAACGAAAAGCACGATTTCGACCACGGCCAGTACCAATGCGATGGCTGCCAAAGCGCCGCCAACAGGCCATCCCAAGGCGGGGGAGAAGGTGAATCCGTTCATCGTCTCAGCCTCCAGGTGCATGCAATCCAGATAATAAGAATCACGGCCAGCGCCAGCACCCACAGTCCGGGGGCGTCCGTCATGGATGCCTTCGACTGGTTGTCGGACTCGGTGTCTCTGCGCGACTGAATATCACGTACCAATTCATTGACGGACGCGCCATCCGATTGGGTGAGGAATACACCGCCATGAGCTTCGATAGCGGATTTCATGTCGGCGGTGGTCTGATCGGACTCGCTGGTTTTCGGGCCGGAGTACAGGCCATCGACGGTAATCATGGTCTGCTCGGTCAGGTCCAGTGCCTCGGTGAGGGAATACGTTTCCTGCCCGGAGACGATATTGTCGGTGGCCAGCACGATGGAAGCCGCGCGTTGGCGCTTGGCGTTCGTTTCATTGGCGGCACCATAGGCGAAGCCGGGCAACATGGCCGCGCAGGAGACCACGCCATCGCCGATAAGCGAGGTGGCGTCCTTACGGTTCTGCGTGCCTTCCAGCCAGTCCGCGATTTTCTGATATTGGGCGTCTGACATCTTGTCGATGTCGTCCTGTGTCTGCACGCCCTTGAGCGCCTTGCTGGCTGCGGTCAGCTGCTCGGTGACCAGTTCGTAGTCGTCAGTAAGGGGGAACACCGTACGTGACGTGGAATTGAAGATGCTCATGCCGATGCGCTCACCCTCAAAATGCTTCACCAATTCCAGATAGGTGTCGATGACTTCGCGGTCGTAGGGCAGTGTGGAACCGGAGACATCCAGGCACAGCACGATGTCGCGGCTGGAGGCGCGTTCATCGCTGGAATCGACTTGGGAGGGGCGTGCCACCAACGCGATGGCCAGCACCAGCGCGATCACCAAGAGAACGACTGCCAGTCGTCCCAATGCCCGCCATTGGCGGAACAGACGTGACGCATGCTCGGTGTTGAGATCATCGTCCAGCGAAAATACTGCCTCGTCCGCGGGCTTGACTCGACGGGAGAATGCGACGAACAACAGGATGATCGCTGCGGCGATCAGAACGCCGGCAAGAGCGGCCCAAGGCCATTGCCATGACAACATCATGATCGCCACCTTTCCACCAGATTCGAGACCCAGCCGGCAGCTTCCTTCACGGTAACGCTCTTGGCCAGCGTGTTCAACGAAGGATCGGCAAATTCAGGTGGGTACAGGGCTTCGATGGTGTGGCGCAACGTATCCAGACCTTGACGATTCGCCGGTGTGCGCGGCAGGTGCATCAAATCGGCGAGTGTGCTGGCCTCCAGTCGTTTGCCGCTGGAAGCACCTGCGAAATCACGGGCGATAAGAGCCAGCTCCACAAACGCGTCTTCACGATTGAGCGTTCCGGATTCATAACGGCTCAGTACGTCGTTGATGCGGGCATGCCATGTGGCCTTTGGTCCCGCCTCATTATGTGCGCCCCTTGGCTGCGTGGCTTTTGCGGAGTTTCGCCTTGGGCGGGACATCACTATGACCGTAATCACCAATACCACGGCCAATACCAGGCACACCGCCACGAGGGCGGTTAATGGTCCCGCCAAAGTCAAAGCGTCAACCGTCTGCAGATCGCTGGGGTCAACGGCGAGAATAACGGTATTGCTCATCGGTTACCTGCCAACATCAGGTCGGGGGCGGAACCAAGCTGGTTGCGCGTGGTTCTTGCCAGTGCGCGGGAGACCAATGTGACAAAGCGATCGAACATGGCCTCGCTGGAAGTGGCACGAATCATGTGAGAGCCAGCACGGGTCAGTTCCTGCTCCAACGCTGCGGCCATGTATTCACGATGAGTGGAAACCTCATTGGCGCTTTTCCGGGACCGCAGGAATGCCGGCACACGGCGGCCGGTCGTGCCATCCAGAGGAGCACGATGACCGTGAGATACCGGCAAAAACGGGTTTAAGGTGGCCACATCGATTAGCACCACCGGATGCGTTCGGGCAATGCGACGGAATTGTATGATGTGTCGTTCGGCCATCGCATGCTCGTCGGTGGCCAACACGATGAGGGCTTCGTGGTCTTTGATGCGGCGTGCATATTCCAGCAATGCATCGATATTGCGCCCATGGTTCCAGTTGCGGCGCAATGCGGTATCCAACGTGCGTTCAAACTGCGCGAATCCGCCATTGAATGGAATGCGCGTGATGCTTGACTCGTCGCCGAACACCAGAGAGATGTCATCGGCGCGTCGCATCGACAGTGCGGCGAACATGCGCAACGCATTGGCGGCCACCTCGTATGCCTGTTCTCCGGAAGGGCATATGCCGGTCATCTCACGGCCTACATCCATGAGCAGCCAGACACGGGAGGTAGACAGACGTTCGCGCTGCACCACCATAGGGCGACCCTGACGAGCACTGGTCTTCCAGTCGATCAGACGAGACTCGTCGCCCGGCTCATAGGCGCGCATATCCATCACGTCACCACCGCCGCCACGGCGGCCGGATGCGTGTTCGCCCTCCAACACACCCAATGCCTTCCTTACGGTAGGCAGACTCATCTGGGTGCCAAGGGCCTCTATCTTCTTACGGACGGAAGCGGAACTCACGGAACGGGAACCGTTTCGACGATCTTGTCTACGATCTGATCGCTGACCACACCATCAGCCAATGCCTCGAAGGTGAGCATGATACGGTGGCGCAGCACTTCGTGGGCAAAGGCCTTGATGTCTTCCGGCACCACGTAGTCACGGCCAGACAACAATGCCTTGGCCTGACCGATGCGAATCAAAGCGATGGTGGCACGCGGGGAGGCACCCAGACGAACCAGGGACGACAATCCCTTGATCGGCCTGGAACCGGCCCCTCGTGAGGTGGCGGCGATATCGACTGCATAACGCATGATGGCGTCGGAGACATGCACGCGGCGTGCGGCCGTACGCAGGAAGTCCACGTCGGCAACGGTGATGCGCTCGCCGGTGATGCTGCCCGGTCCGATCATGTCGGAACCGCGGCGGGTGAGCATGGCCAGCATGCGCGCTTCCTGATCCGCAGTGGGATAGGTCATGACGGCCTTCATCATAAAGCGGTCCATCTGGGCTTCGGGCAGGTTGAACGTGCCTTCTTCCTCGATGGGGTTCTCGGTGGCGATGACCATGAACGGCTTGGGCAGGGCTATGCGCTGGCCGCCAATAGTGGTCGTGCCTTCCGCCATCGCCTCAAGCATGGCGGATTGGGTCTTGGCGTTGGAGCGGTTGATTTCGTCCAACAGCACAAAATTGGCGTGAATGGGGCCGATCTGTGTGGTGAATTTCTGCGAGGCAAAATCGAATACCTGAGTGCCCACCAGATCGGAAGGCATAAGATCCGGCGTGCACTGTACGCGCTTGAACGAGCCGGATACGCATGTGGCAAGCGTCTGTGCCGCGGTGGTCTTAGCCAGGCCGGGCACGGATTCGATAAGAATATGGCCGCCCGCCACCAGCGTCACGATCAACGACTCACGAAGATTGTCTTGTCCGACCAGCGTTTGGGCAAAGCGTGCGCGGATGCTGTCTGCCAAGGCGCGTGCGCGCTTGGCATCATCGGCGCCGAGCGGCGCCGCCGCACTGGGCGTGGGAACGGCTGCTGGACGCGCGGCGGCCGGCTTCGGAGGCATGTTCGGTTGCGTAGGGAACAAAGTCATGCCCACCACTCTAACGGCTCACGCTGACGGCGGAGGGATTACAGACTCCAATCCACGGGCTCGGCACCCATGTTGATAAGGGCCTGATTAGCTCGAGAGAAAGGTTTGGAGCCGAAGAAACCTCGGGATGCGGAAAGCGGGCTCGGATGAGGTGACTTAATAATAAAGGCGTTGGTGAGCAGCGGTTCCAGACTCTGCGCGTTGCGTCCCCATAGAATAGCCACCAAGGGCTTCGGTTTGCCGTTGCCGTCCACGCGTGCGTTTAATGCTCGGATAGCGGCTTCGGTGACTTCTTCCCAGCCTTTGCCCTGATGGGAGTTGGGGCGTCCGACTCCCACGGTCAAGCACCTGTTCAGCAACATGACCCCGCGCTCGGTCCATGCTGTCAGGTCTCCGTTCGGGGGCATCGGCACGCCTAGATCGTCGACCAGTTCCTTATAGATATTAATCAGGCTCTTCGGCAGTGGTCGTACCTCCTGTGCCACGCAGAAGCTCAGTCCCACCGGATGCCCGGGAGTGGGGTAGGGGTCTTGGCCCACGATCAGTACCTTGATCGAATCAAACGGAATGGTAAAGGCCCTGAGAATATTGTGGCTGGCCGGCAGCCAGGGTCTGCCTGCGGCGTTCTCCTCCCGGAGAAAATCGCCCATGCGGTGGATGGTCGGCTCGACATCGGCCAGTGCGTTTGCCCATCCGGGCTCTACCAGTTCTCTCAATGGTTTGATCATGGTTCATTACTGTAGTCAAACGTGCATATACGGTGCATGGGGTTGTGGCGAGGTGGCTCATTTCCCGTGTGGCGGTTACACTCGTGGGTAGTTTGTGTATAAAGGAGGGCGGCTTTATGGCGCGCGACAAGGTGACCTACGAATCGTACGAGCAGGACGTCTTCGATAATCCCCCCAAGGGGCCGGTGGGCGTCCACCGCGGTTCCCGTTCGGTTATTTCGCGTATCGCACCGTTCGTCATCGTGATTCTCGTAGCGGCGCTGTGCGGTTTCGGTGCATGGGCCTGGGTTACCGGAGAGTACAAGAACATCCTGAATTTGAATACTTCCTCGCAGACCGCTCAGACTTCCGGTACAGAAAAGAAGGACTCGTCCGACGCCAAGTCCGATTCCACCGACTCTTCTGATACCAAGTCCGAGAATACTGATTCCTCGAATGCTCAATCCGATTCCGCCGCTACCGATAATGCCGATCAGAGCGCCCAGCAGGATCAGGCCGCAGCAACTGTGAACAAGGCCACCCAAGTGCGGGTGATTAATGCCACCGGTATCAGCGGATACGCGGGCCAGAAGGCCGATGTGTTGCAGACCGCTGGTTATACCAGCGTGGAAGCCGCGAATCCGACCGGATCGGTGCCGACCTCCACCGTGGTGTGGTACCAGAATGAAGCGGACAAGGCCACCGCCGAAGATGTGGCTTCGACACTTGGCATCAGTGCCGTTGAACAGGTTCAGGGGCTTGCCGCTCCCATCACCGTCGTGCTGCTGAACTAGGCATTCACAGTACCTTTTTCTCCGTGGCCACCATCAGTAATGTGATGGTGGCCACTTTCATAGGAGAAACTTGAGCAAATAGTTACTGTTTCGGTTTGTATTGTTCCCTCGTCACGGTACAATCGTGCACTAGTCGCGAGGTAGGGGGAGCGCGATGCGGTTCTTTCTACGTTCCCTATAGGTTTGTGTCGCGACGCCTAAGGGAACGAAGGAAAGATCAGATATGGCACAAGGCACCGTGAAGTTCTTCCTTGCCAAGAAGGGGTTCGGGTTCATCCAGCCGGACGACGGCGGCGAGGATGTTTTCGTGCACTACGCGGAAATCAAGGACGACGGCAGCACCAATAAATTCAAGATGCTGTACGAGGGTGATCGCGTGGAGTATACGCCCGCCCCGTCCGGCAAGGGCACGCAGGCGAAGGAAGTCGTCAAGCTGTCCTCCGGTGAAGCCCGCTCTGAATGAGCAAGCGCGCAAGGAAACGCGTACTTCAAGGCCCTGACCGTTGTAATGGTCGGGGCTTTTTCATGCCCAAAGCGCAATCGCCGATAGTCATGTTGGCACTCGGCAAGGGCGAGTGCTAATGTCTCAGTTAGCACTCGGAGATCGAGAGTGATAACCGGCAGCTGACGGCTGGTTGCCACGGATCGGCGCTTGCGAGTGATAACTGGTATACCTAGCCATTTGGAGGAACAACACAACCATGGCAAAGATCATTTCTTATGATGAGGAAGCCCGTCAGGGCATGCTGGAGGGCCTCGACAAGCTCGCCAACACCGTCAAGGTCACCCTGGGTCCGAAGGGCCGCAATGTCGTGCTCGACAAGACCTACGGCGCTCCGACCATCACCAACGATGGCGTGTCCATTGCCAAGGAAATCGACCTTGAGGATCCGTACGAGCGCATCGGCGCCGAGCTGGTCAAGGAAGTCGCCAAGAAGACCGACGACGTCGCCGGCGACGGTACCACCACCGCAACCGTGCTCGCCCAGTCCCTGGTTCACGAGGGTCTGAAGAACGTGGTCGCCGGTTCCAACCCGATCGCGCTGCGTCGCGGCATTGAGAAGGCCACCGAGGTCATCGTCAAGGAGCTCGTCGTTGCCGCCAAGGACGTTGAGACCAAGGACCAGATTGCTGCTACCGCCACCATCTCCGCTGCTGACCCCGAGGTCGGCGAGAAGATCGCTGAGGCTCTGGACAAGGTCGGCCAGGATGGCGTTGTGACCGTTGAAGATAACAACCGCTTCGGTCTGGACCTCGACTTCACCGAGGGCATGCGTTTCGACAAGGGCTACATTGCCCCGTACTTCGTCACCAACGCTGACGACCAGACCGCCGTGCTCGAGGATCCGTACATTCTGTTGACCTCCGGCAAGGTCTCCTCCCAGCAGGACATCGTGCACGTGGCCGAGCTGGTCATGAAGACCGGCAAGCCGCTGCTGATCATCGCTGAGGATGTTGACGGCGAGGCTCTGCCGACCCTGATTCTGAACAACATTCGTGGTACCTTCAAGTCCTGCGCTGTCAAGGCTCCGGGCTTCGGTGACCGCCGCAAGGCCATGCTGCAGGATATGGCCATCCTGACCGGTGCTCAGGTCGTCTCCGATGAGCTGGGCCTGAAGCTCGAATCCGTCGACACCTCCGTGCTCGGCCACGCCAAGAAGGTCATCGTCTCCAAGGACGAGACCACCATTGTTCAGGGCGCTGGCTCCAAGGAAGACATCGACGCTCGCGTGGCTCAGATCCGCGCCGAGATTGAGAACACCGACTCCGATTACGACCGTGAGAAGCTGCAGGAGCGTCTGGCCAAGCTGGCCGGCGGCGTGGCTGTCATCAAGGTCGGCGCTGCCACCGAGGTCGAGGCCAAGGAGCGCAAGCACCGCATCGAAGATGCCGTGCGTAACGCCAAGGCCGCCATTGAGGAAGGCCTGCTGCCCGGCGGTGGCGTGGCCCTCGTTCAGGCTGCTGCCAAGGCCGAGAAGGCTGAGGCCGTCACCTCCCTGACCGGCGAAGAGGCTACCGGTGCCGCCATCGTGTTCCGCGCCATCGAAGCCCCGATCAAGCAGATTGCCGAGAACGCTGGCGTGTCCGGCGACGTGGTGATCAACAAGGTTCGTTCTCTGCCCGATGGCGAAGGCTTCAACGCCGCCACCGACACCTACGAGGACCTGCTGGCCGCCGGTGTGACTGACCCGGTCAAGGTGACCCGTTCCGCTCTGCAGAACGCCGCCTCCATTGCTGGTCTGTTCCTGACCACCGAGGCCGTCGTCGCCAACAAGCCGGAGCCGAAGGCCGCTGCCCCGGCCGCCGGTGCCGACATGGGCTACTGATTCGCACGCGACTAGTTGCTAGCTGGCAAAGAGAAGGGGAACTCCTACAAGGAGTTCCCCTTCTTGCTATCTTGTGCGCACTAGCCCCCGATGGCGGGGGCTGTCAGCGCAGCTGACTGGGGGTGGTTACACGAAGCATGCGTAGAGGATCATCCCCACCCGCTTCGCGGGCCTATGATGACGCTTAGCCTGCAAACAAACGGGATGCCTGCGTCTCCGCGTCTGCATAGACGTTGGAGGCTTGGGCCAGCGCACGTTGAATGGACTCCAAGGAAGCCTCCATTTGTTGCTGTGCCGCTCGCCATTGAGCCGCCACGGTGGTGAATTGGGTGGCCGCCGAACCTCGCCATACGTTCTGCAGGGCGTTGAGATTGGTATACATACCACCCACGGCTTGCCTGATTTGTGCAATCGAGCTGTTCACCGCGGCCGAAGAGGCTTGGATTTGTTCTGAATCCACTTGATATTGGGGCATTGTTGCTCCTTTCCTAAAACAATGAGTGCTGATATGACGACCGTTATTGCCAATACCGGTCGCTAAGGTGGAGAATATGACAGATTTGCATTGGACAGATGGAAAAACGACCATTGTGGTTCCAGCTTCGGTACGGGGCCGTTTTTCCGGAAGCGCAAAGGCCTTCCAACGGCTTGTTTGCGCCATTGCCGTGGTTGTTGCGACTGTATTGGGATCGATGTGGATAACTGCGGACGCGTATGCGGATGATTCCAGCAGCACGGGTACCGACGCGAACAGCAGCGTGACCATAACCGACAACATCACCGATACGGAGAATCTGCTCGGCTCACATGCCACCGAGGTCTCGGATGCCATAGCCAAGACGGAGAAGGAAACCGGCGTGCATGTGCACCTGCTGTATCTGTCCAGCTTTAACAGTGAGCAGACACCGCAGAAATGGGCGAGCACGGTGCTGGAGTCCACTAAGCCGAAGGCAAACACCGTGTTGCTCGCCGTCGCCGCCAACGATGGCAATCTCGTGGTGGCGGTATCCTCCAATTCCGACGAATGGCTCAAGCAACAGAAAACCGTCGATGCGCTATCCGAAGCCGCGCAGCAGCAGCTGATGGAAAGCACACCGAATTGGTCCGGGGCAGCCACGGCGATGATGGGTCAGATCGCCAAATCCAAGAAGACATCCACCTCATCCTCCACGGTGACGATTGGCGTGATCGCCATGGGCGTGGCTTTGGCCGCCTTGGTCGTTCTCGTTGTGGTGATGGTGATAGTTCGCCGTCGCCGTGAAGTCAAGAAGGATTCCGAAGCCGAAATCGAGCAGGCTTCCGAAGACGGGCAGGAATCTGCGGACGAACTCCAAGAGGACATTCAGGAAACGTCCAGTGAAGTAGACCAATCTGGAGTACGTGAGTAAGCCTATTGAAGCATCGATTGTTGTTGTTGATGACGAACCTTCCATCCGCGAACTGCTCGTCGCCTCGCTGCATTTTGCCGGATTCGAGGTGAACACCGCGGCCTCCGGTTCTGAAGCCATCGAAGTCATCGAAAAGGTACAGCCCGACCTCATCGTGCTGGATGTAATGCTGCCTGACATTGACGGCTTCACCGTAACCCGTCGCATCCGTCAGGAGGGCATCGACGCACCCGTACTGTTTCTGACCGCACGCGATGACACGCAGGACAAGATCATGGGCCTTACCGTTGGCGGCGACGACTACGTGACCAAGCCATTCAGCCTCGAGGAGGTTGTGGCCCGTATCCGCGCGATTCTGCGTCGCACCCGCGAACAGGTTGAGGATGATCCGATTATTCGTGTGGCCGACTTGGAGATTAACGAGGACTCGCATGATGTATCGCGAGCCGGGCAGCCCATCGATTTAAGCCCCACGGAATACAAGTTGCTGCGCTACCTGATGGACAATGAAGGCCGCGTGCTGTCCAAGGCGCAGATCCTAGACCATGTCTGGCAGTACGACTGGGGCGGTGACGCCGCAATCGTCGAATCGTATATCTCGTATCTGCGCAAGAAGGTCGATGGCATCGAGGTCGACGATGGCGAAGGCGGCAAGCGCAAGGTGACGCCGCTGATCGAGACCAAACGCGGCATCGGTTATATGATTCGCGAACCGAAGAACTAATCCAGCCATCATGAGTGAGCCCGATAAGTCGCCACGGCCCAATATGCCTGCGTCCGCCCCGGAGGCGGTCGCACGCATGAAAGAACATCACAATCGCAAGAAGAACATGTTCTTCGGCCATTTTGACCGTATCTCCCTGAGCAGCAAGCTTGTGGCCTGCACCATTGCCGTGCTGCTGATCGGGGTGTCAGTGATTTCCTTCTCCATCCGCGCGTTGGTGAGCAACTATATGTTGAGCAAAACCGACAACCAGCTCAAATCGCAGAGCCAGATGGTGTTCGAGAATATCGTGACGCTTGCCAAAAACGACAATGCCGGGCCAAACTCGTACTTTCTGCAGATTCAATACACCGACGGCACGTTGGATAATGAGGGTAACCCGCTGGTGGTCACGCCGCTGATGCCTCAGCTGCAGGACGGCATCGTCTCCGTGCCGGTGCTGCCCACCGACGGCGATACCTCAGACATCACGTTCGGTCAGCCATTCACCACGCAGGCTGTGGTCAAGCAGGTTGTCCAGGTACAGAACAATTCTTCGGATTCCAACAATACGACCAAGCCGCAGACCGATCCGAACACGCAAGACGACGCGGGCAACGATGCCGGCAATTCGGGTTCCAAGAGCGCTCCGAACTCCTCGAATTCCGTCACCACGATTCTGTCCAATCCTTCCTCCAATGCCAATCATGCTGCGGTGAGTACCGCGCGTTCGCCGTGGCGCATTCTGCCGATGACGTTCACGGAAAACGGCAAGGAGAGGGCCGTGGTGTATATCGGCCTGTCCTTGTCCGATCAGATCGACATCGTCAGCACGCTTTCCCGTTACTGCGTCGTGGTCGGCATTGCCGTGGTGCTGCTTGGTGGTTCTCTGGCCACATTGATCATCCAGCACACGATGACCCCGCTGAAGCGCATGGAAAAAACCGCCGCGAAGATTGCCGCCGGTGATTTGAGCCAGCGTATTCCTTCCGCTCCCGAGAACACGGAAGTCGGCTCTCTGGCCGCTTCGTTGAACACGATGCTGACTCGAATAGAGCTCAGCTTCCACGAGCAGGAAGAGACCACCGACAAGATGAAGCGGTTCGTCTCCGACGCCAGTCACGAGCTGCGCACGCCGCTTGCCGCCATCCATGGTTATGCGGAACTGTATAAGATGCAACGCGATATGCCTGGGGCGTTGGATCGTGCCGATGAATCCATCGAACACATCGAACGTTCCAGTCAGCGTATGACCGTGCTTGTCGAAGATTTGCTGTCTCTGGCCCGGCTTGATGAGGGCCGTGGCATCGATGTGACCGGCACGGTGAAACTCTCCTCGCTAGTTACCGATGCCGTTGATGATTTGCACGCCCTCGATCCGGACCGTGCCATCGGCCGTATGCTGATTGGGCTTGAGCCCGCCCGTGACCTGAACCATCCGGCGTCGTTGAGCCTTACTGAGGGTGACTGGCCGACCATCACCCTGCCTGGCGATGCCTCGCGTTTGCGTCAGGTGGTGACCAATATCGTGGGCAATATTCACCGATACACGCCGATTGATTCATCCGCGGAGATTGCTCTTGGCGTGATGCCGGCGGCTATTGACCCGAAGCAGCTTTCCGGTTTACCGGCTACCGACACGTCAATGCGCCGCTTCGTAGAGGCCGCCGAAGTAGGCGCATCGATGAGCACTGGGTACCGGTATGCCGTGCTCCGATTTGTGGATCATGGACCTGGCGTGCCGGACGAATCCCGACCAAAGATATTCGAACGATTCTATACGGCTGACCCATCGCGTGCCCGTGAAAAGGGAGGCACCGGTCTGGGCATGGCCATCGCGCAGTCTGTGGTCAAGGCCCATCATGGCTTTATCTGTGCCACGGCCACCGATGGGGGAGGCCTGACCTTCACCGTGGTGCTGCCCATCGAGCAGATGCCCGCCGCCCAATCCGCACAGACCGCAGGCAAAACCAAGGAAGCCAAGCAGAAGTCCTCGTGGTTCGGCGGTGAGCGTAAATCGTGAGACGACTCAGCCTCATGATGTGTGGTCAAGACCTGTGAGGTACACTATTCCTTCAGTTCATTATTACTGTTGAGGATTGAAGGAAGGTTCGCAATGCCCACCGGTCGAGTTCGTTGGTTTGACGCAGCCAAAGGATATGGCTTCATCACCAGTGAGGAAGGCAAGGACGTGTTCCTGCCGGCTCAGGCCCTGCCTACTGGCGTCAATACGCTGCGCAAAGGGGCCAAGGTGGAGTATTCCGTGGTGGACGGTCGGCGTGGCCCGCAGGCCATGGATGTGAAGCTGATCGCCTCCAGCCCCAGCTTGGTCAAGGCCACTCGTCCTAAGGCGGATGATATGGCCGCCATCTGCGAGGACCTCATCAAGATGCTCGACGCTGCCGGCAACACGTTGCGTCGCCATCGCTACCCTTCCGCCGCCGAAAGCAAGAAGCTGGCCACGCTGCTGCGTGCCGTGGCGGATCAATTCGACGTGCAGGACTGATGTGACCCATGACTGACACCATCGAAACCGCCGTGACACCGGATCCTCATGCCATTGCACGGGCCGTGCTGCTTGAAGTGGCCGACGAGCCTGATCAGGTGGGTGACTTTGTCGTCGCCAATGAGCTTGAAGATCATGTCACCGATTTTCGTTTCGTCGCGAACATTCGCGGATACGAGGGATGGCAGTGGTCGGTAACGCTGTATCACGATGAGGAATTGGATTCGTGGACGGTGAACGAGTCCTCCCTGATTCCGACCGAAGACGCGCTGATGCCGCCCAAGTGGATTCCGTGGAAAGACCGTCTTGAGCCCACCGACCTGTCTCCCACCGATTCCATCGGCACCAATCCGGATGACGAGCGTATCGAAGATGGCGAGGTCCAGGAATCATCCCTGCAGGATGTTAATGACGCAGTGGAGGTGTTTCGTCTCACCCGTCGCCATGTATTGAGCTCATTGGGCCGCGCACAGGCTGCCAAGCGCTGGTACGAAGGTCCTCGTGGGCCAAAGGCGCTGAGCACCAAGACGGCCGAAGGCAATCTGTGTTCCACCTGTGGCTTCTTCGTGCCGCTTAAGGGCGAGCTCGACCGTTTGTTCGGCGTATGCGCGAACAAGTGGAGCCCGGATGATGGCCGTGTGGTCTCACTGGACCATGGCTGCGGCGAGCATTCCGAGATTGAACCTCCGGAGCCAAGCCGTCTGTGGGTGCAGGCCAATCCCGCTTTTGATGACCTGCACATCGATGTGGTGGCCCACCGGCCTCGCAAGCAGGAGCCTGCAGAACTTGATGATGAGGCGGATGAAAGCGACAAGCCTGAGGCGGATGACGAGCAACTGATCTCCACCGAAAGCCCCGCCCCCGACACGGACGAAGCCACCGAAGAGGACATCCTTGAAAACACCGTTGATGATGGTGAGGACGAGGATGATGTTGACGACGAACCGGAGACCGCGGACACCGCTGAAGAGGTGACTTCCGGACTTGAAGCCGTGGTGGATTTGATCGAAAAACTCCGTCAGACTAAGTCCGATTCGGAAGAGGATGACGAGAAGTAAGTCGACTGCAATCAACTGTGGAGGTCTTACCTGCTTTGCCAGTGCAAGGAATTCTCGAAATAAGCCTTTTGTACGAGAATTCTTTGCATTGAGCAACTGTCAGTGCAAAGAATTCTCGAGATGATTTTTTGGATAACCGCTGGTTGGTCGATTAGTGCACGACGGTGACGTTGCACTCGGCAAAGTTCACAATCTGGCGAGACACCGAACCTAGGAAATGAGCATCGAGACCGGAGAGGCCACGTGAACCCACTACCAGATGACGGGCATACCGAGAAGCCGCAATCAGACCCTTGGATGCAGGAATGTGGAAAGCGTTCGTGCTGACTTTGATTCCTTCAGGAATGTCAACCTCGGACATCATCTTGGCAAGTATTGCTGGCGCGCTGCTGCCCGGCTTCAACCGGTGCCACGGCATTTTCATAGCCCGGGATAACGCCCAGATCGCGCAACTGCCAGCAGAACATCACATTCAGAGGCGCGCCATGCAGCTGTGCGTCATCGAGGGCAAACTCGAAAGCACGGCGTGAAGCTTGTGATCCATCCACGCCCACCACCACTGGGCGGCTGTGCTCTTCGATAGCCGGTTTGGGCTGGGCGAAATGCACGGTCTGGTCGTCCGGCGTCAGCGCGTTGGCGATGGCATCGGTCACCGTTTCGTCCTCACTGTCGGAGACGCGCACCACCGTGACCGGGACCTCGGCCGTTTCCGCCAGCGATGCGGACAGCGATCCCATGAACCAGCGTGCCACACGGCCTAAGGATCGGCGTCCGACCACAATCTGCTGGGAATCCTTGCCGATCTGCAGCAAAGCGGTGGTGCCGGTGGCCTTGACCGAGGTGAGCTTCAGATTCGCGGGATCAAAATCAATGCCGGCTGCGGCCTTCTCCACCCACGACTTCAGCTCGTTGGCGATGTCGTGACGAACCTTGGCCCAGGCTTCATCGCTGTCCGGTTCGGAACCCATATCCCACGAATGGGTCCAGCCGAACACGGCATTGACATGCTGTCCGGTCAGTGAGGCCTCCTTCAGCGCCCATTTCAATGCGGCAAAGGACTCGTCGGAACCATCCACGCCAACAACGATGTCGGCCTTGGTTGTTGTTTCGCTCATGGTGAGCCTCCCTTCCATCGATCACAGGATGAATCTATGCACCAGCATATCGTTTTTCTTCTCCTCTCACGGCGCAATTCATGGAATCCAGCGAATAAACGTCACTGTGAATCGGTAGAGTAAAACGGAATGTCAATTGAGGAAGGACAAGCATGTTCGAACGGTTTACCGACCGTGCACGGCGCGTGATCGTGTTGGCGCAGGAAGAGGCGAGGACTCTCCAGCACAACTACATCGGCACCGAACACCTGCTGCTCGGCCTGATCCGAGAGGGTGAGGGCGTGGCCGCCAAGGCACTCGCCTCGAAGGGCGTGGAGTTGGACGCCACCCGCAAGCAGGTCGAAGAGATGATCGGCAAGGGCAACGCGGCCCCGAACGGGCACATCCCCTTTACCCCGCATGCCAAGCAGGTGCTGGAGTTCTCGTTGCGTGAGGCTTTGCAGTTGGGCCACAGCTACATCGGCACTGAGCATATTCTGCTCGGCTTGATTCGCGAGGGCGAAGGCGTGGGCACTCAGGTGCTCATTAAGATGGACGTTGATTTGGGCGAGCTGCGCAGCGCAACCATCGATATGATTCGCGGCAACTCCGGCACCTCCACTGACGGCAAGGGCGATTTGGCCAACGCCGGTGGCGTGGCGGACAAGCAGAACAAGTCCGGTTCCGCCATTCTCGACCAGTTCGGCCGCAACCTGACCGCCGAAGCCGCCGAAGGCAAGTTGGATCCGGTCATCGGCCGTACTAATGAGATCGAGCGCGTTATGGTCGTGCTCTCCCGCCGCACCAAGAACAACCCGGTGCTGATCGGCGAGCCAGGTGTGGGCAAGACCGCTGTGGTCGAAGGACTGGCCCAGAAGATTCAGGCCGGCGATGTGCCGGAGACCTTGAAAGGCAAGCAGGTCTACTCGCTGGATCTTGGTTCCATGGTGGCCGGTTCCCGTTACCGTGGTGATTTCGAGGAGCGTCTGAAGAAGGTCCTGAAGGAAATCAAGACCCGCGGCGACATCGTGCTGTTCATCGACGAGATCCACACCATCGTGGGGGCTGGCTCTGCCGACGGCGCACTGGGTGCCTCCGATATGTTGAAGCCGATGCTGGCCCGTGGCGAGCTGCAGACCATCGGCGCCACCACCACCGACGAGTACCGCAAGTACATCGAGAAGGACGCGGCGCTGGAACGCCGATTCCAGCCCATCCAGGTGCATGAGCCGACCATCGCCGAGACCATTGAAATCTTGAAGGGCCTGCGTTCTCGCTACGAGAACCACCATCACGTGACCATCACCGATGGTGCGTTGCAGTCTGCCGCAGAGCTTTCCAGCCGCTATATTCAGGATCGCAACCTGCCGGATAAGGCCATCGATTTGATCGACGAGGCCGGTGCCCGCCTGCGCATCAAGCGTCTGACCGCACCGCCCGAGCTCAAGGAGCTTGACGACAAGATCGCCAAGATCGCCGCCGACAAGGACGAGGCCATCAAGGGCCAGGACTTCGAGAAGGCCGCCGAACTGCGCGACAACCAAGAGAAGTTGGAAGCCGAGCGCAAGGCGAAGGAAGATTCCTGGCGCGAAGGCGAGTCCGACGTCAAGATGGTCGTGGATGAGGACGTGATCGCCGAGGTCATCAGCGCCACCACCGGTATTCCGGTGTTCAAGCTGACCCAGGCTGAGTCCAAGAAGCTGCTCAACATGGAAGCCGAGCTGCACAAGCGCATTATCGGCCAGGATGAGGCGGTGTCCGCCCTGTCCCGCTCCATCCGCCGTACCCGCGTGGGCCTGAAGGACCCGAAGCGCCCGTCCGGTTCGTTCATCTTTGCCGGCCCCACCGGCGTGGGCAAGACCGAGCTGGCCAAGACGCTGGCCGAGTTCCTGTTCGACGATGAGGATGCGCTGATTCGCGTCGATATGTCCGAGTTCTCCGAGAAGTATGCGGCATCGCGTCTCTTTGGTGCGCCTCCGGGATACGTCGGTTATGAGGAGGGCGGCGAGCTCACCGAGAAGGTGCGCCGCAAGCCGTTCTCCGTGGTGCTGTTCGACGAGATCGAGAAGGCGCATCCGGATATCTTCAACACGCTGCTGCAGGTGCTGGATGACGGCCATCTGACCGACGGTCAGGGCCGCAAAGTGGACTTCAAGAACACCATCATCATCCTGACCACCAACTTGGGCACCCGCGACATTGCCAAAGCCGCCAACACCGGCTTCAACCTCGGCGCGAACACCGAGTCGAGCTATCAGCGCATGAAGGATCAGGTGAGTTCGGAGCTGAAGCAGCAGTTCCGTCCCGAGTTCCTCAACCGTTTGGACGACATCATCGTTTTCAAGCAGCTGACTGAGCCGGAGGTGCGTCAGATCGTCGATCTCGATGTCAAGCAGCTCAACGATCGTCTGTTCGACCGCCACATGTCGCTCGAACTTACCGACGCCGCCAAGGATCTGCTCGCGCAGAAGGGCTTTGACCCGCTGCTCGGCGCTCGTCCGCTGCGCCGTGTGATTCAGCGCGACATCGAGGACGCCATCTCCGAGAAGATCCTGATGGGCGACCTCGAAGACGGCCAGCGCGTGATCGTGGACGCGGAAGGCGAAGGCATTCTCGGCGAATTCACCTTCAAGGGTGAACAGTTCGAGGAGCCGGCCGTCGCCGATAAGCCGTCCGAAGACGGTGTTGACGGTGCTGGCTCTGACGGTGAGGCACCGGCAGAAGCCGCTCCGGCCGCTGAACAGACCGAAGCCTCCGACTCCAACGACACTCCACAGGAGTAACCCGTCTGGGAAATAGCTCCCCCTTGACAGGGGAGCTGTCAGCGAAGCTGACTGAGGGGTAGACCCTGCGCACACATGATGTGCAGCGGTGGTCTGCCCCTCAGTCGCCTCTGGCGACAGCTCCTCTGTCAAGGGGAGTTCTGTTTATGCGTCGGACTAGCGCAACAGATCGAGTCCGGTATCGACGGTCTCCTCGCGGGTGAACAGCGTGCGGCCGGCGCGCAC
The DNA here is from genome assembly GCF_001025175.1 of Bifidobacterium breve DSM 20213 = JCM 1192. NCBI lineage: Bacteria > Bacillati > Actinomycetota > Actinomycetes > Bifidobacteriales > Bifidobacteriaceae > Bifidobacterium > Bifidobacterium breve. The sequence goes on along the minus strand of NZ_AP012324.1, from coordinate 1,633,581 downwards.
CGAACGCAATACCGAGCAGCGCTCATACACGGCGTCGAACACGTTATCGGCATCCAGCACGATGAAGTTCGCCGGTTTGCCCGTCTCCAGACCGTACTTATCCCGCATTCCCAATGTGGTGGCGCCATTGATTGTCAGGAACTTCAGCGCATCATCGATTTCCTCGAAGCTCATCATCTGTGCCAGGTGCAGCACATAGTCGAGAATGAGCATCATATTGCCGTTGCCCAGCGGGTACCACGGATCCTGCATTGAATCCTGACCCAATGACACGTTAATGCCGGCTTCGGTGAGCTCTTTGACACGTGTAATGCCACGACGCTTGGGGAACGTGTCCTGACGCCCTTGCAAATACAGATTCTCGGTGGGTGCGCAAGCAAAGTTAATATGCGCCGCCTTCAGCAGTTTGGTCAGATGGAAGAAGTAGGCGTTGTCCGCCGAGCCCAGCGAACAGGTGTGGCTGGCGGTGACCTTCGAACCGATGCCCGCCTTATAGGCCAGTGCTGACAGCAGTTCCACGTAGCGGGAGTTCGGATCGTCTGTCTCATCGCAATGCACGTCAATGAGCTTGTCGTACTTCGAAGCCAGATCAACCACGGTATGCATGGAATGTTCGCCGAATTCGCGGCACTGTTCGAAGTGGGGAATACCGCCCACGCAGTCGGCGCCCATCTTGAGGCCTTCCTCCACGAGATCAGCGCCCGATTCTCCGTGTGGTCCCTCATAGGAGTACATGCCTTCCTGCGGGAAACTGACGATCTGGATGGTGACCGTGTCCTTCAGCTCTTCCTTAAGCTCCAGCAGCGCCTTCAACGAAGTCAGCTTCGGGTCGGTCACATCGGCGTGAGAACGAATGAACTGCACGCCGTGCAGCATTTCCTTCTTGATGCCGATTTTCGCACGCTGCTTGATTTCGTCAACCGTCAAATCGGATTTGGTCTCGCTCCAACGTTGGATGCCTTCGAACAGGGTGCCGCTCTCGTTGACCGCGCCGGGCTTGCGTGCGGTGAACACATAGTCAAGATGCAGATGCGTATCGCAGAACGGTGGGCAGACAAGTTTGCCGCCCAGATCGACCACCTCAATGGCCGCCAGATTACCACCCTGAGCCTCATATTGTTGCGCGAGTCCGGGGCCGAATGCGGTGAACACACCATCCGTGACGAGAATGTCCTGCAATGGCAGGGTGCTTGCAGCCGTGCTGCCGGGTTCTCCGGTGGCGATATGTGCGTTGGTGAACAGTGTGGTAGTCATCGTCGCTCCTTCAACTGGTGTGTTGCCGAACGGTTACGTGAACCGACTGCCCGCGTAACCAACTGAGGTTATTGTCAACAGCACGCTTTGCGGTGAGGTTAACCGGAACGACCGGTGTTCCGCGGGGGAATGGACAGATTGTATGACTGTATCGATTCGCAGTGTGCTTCATAACACGCAGTTCAAACGAGCCGATCCTGTGGTGGAGGTCGAAGGCAAAGACCTCGATACGCCAGTGCGATGGGTGTTTACCAACGAGCGAGAGGATGTCTCCAGCTTCCTTTCGGGCGGTGAGATGCTGATTATCGAGGGCAACGCTCTGCTCGCCGCCGATTGGTACGGCACGCTAGGGCAATATGTAGCAAGCCTGGCACAGGCTGGTGTCGCCGCTCTGGTGGTCGAACTGGTGGAGGGTGTGGTGCGGATGCCGGACGAACTGGTGTCTGCGGCCAGGCTGCATGGGTTGACGTTGATTGGTCTGAAATCTCGCGTACCTTTTGTCAACATCTGTCAGAGTGTCAATACGGCTATCGTGCACGAGCAGATGCACTTGCAATTAGAGGTGGACACAATGTCCACTTCGTTACGTGAGGGACTGTCCCACACCGGCAGTATCGAAGCAGTGGCGGAAACCGTTGCGGCGTTGTTCGGCGAAAGCGTGGCCATCTTCGACGGCGACGGTCTGCTGGCCGCGCGGGCTGGCCGTGCGTTCAACACCGGAAACGAGCCCAGCATGGTCATCGCCCTCGAGGGGCGCTCTCGACCGGTAGGCGCGCTGGAAATCACCCAACGAACCATGACCTTTGACGAATCCATGCGGCAGGCCGTTGCCAAGATCGTTGCACCGGTCGCCGCCTTATATATTGACGGCGGCGCACGCATGGGCATGATGAGGCACCTGAGCATGGGGCCGGCTGATGGTGTGCACGTCAATACCTATGAAGCCCAGGAAGCCCATGCGATGCTGGAAGCATTGGGTTTTGCCGGGTCGTGCATCTATATGCCATTCGCTTTACGATTCAGATCGGTGGTGGAGGGCGTTGACCACGTCTCCGCCATGATCGAACGGTTCGAGGCGCAATCCGGAAGCGACGTCGCCTGTATGTTGGAAGGCGATCTGATGATGGGGTGGTGCTCCGCCGCCGATTCCACCGGTGGCGCCGCCGATTTCGGACACCGATGCATGGATGCGCTTGCATTGCTGGAAGGCGACGGCATTTATGCAGTGCATGGCCGAGTGGCCTTGGACACGGTGACTCTGATTGATGAGTTTGCGGTGTTGCGCAGCATCGCAGCCAGAGAGCCGGCATATGGGCAGGTCGTGAGTACGATGTCCGTGCTCGTGGACCGATTCGTCGCCTCCGCGGATATGGATACAGCGATGCGCATGCTTATCGTGCAGACCATCGGCTTTGAAGTGGCCTCCTCGCCAATGCTGCTGGACACCTTGTGCGCCTGCTTCGACAATCTCGACAGCAAAACCGGTGCGTGCGAACAACTGGGCATCAGAAGGCAGACCCTGTACAACCGACTGGACAAAGTGACACAGATGGTCGGTGTTGATTACAACGACAAGAAGAACTGGTCAATGCTGTTGTTTGCCGCCAAACTCGCGAAATCATGGCAGGAACGGCACAGCGAATAATGCGGCGGCGTCGCTTGTCAACCTGTCCATTTTCCCATCGAACGGGTTAATCATCGATTCACGTTCCAGCAAATACGTAAGGGCATAGTCAAAGCTATCGCGGCGCTGGTCGACCTGCTGCGAAACGGATTCCCATACATCCGATTCAGTCACACGAACAGCACATCCTTGAAAGGACGGTGTCATCATGAGTTCCGCAACAATCACTTCTGCACGACTGATGAATTCCACTCCGCAAACCGAAGAACAGGACATGGTCAGGAAGGTCGCAGTCTCCTCCTTCCTCGGTAACTTCATCGAATGGTTTGACTACGCCTCCTACTCCTACTTCGCCATCACCATCGCGCTGGTATTCTTCCCGACCGACAACCACACCGTCGCCATGCTGCAGACGTTTGGCGTATTCGCGCTGTCCTTCATCTTGCGCCCGATCGGTGCGCTTTTCTGGGGCAGCTACGGCGATAAGAAAGGTCGTAAAGCCGCGCTGGCCCACTCCATCATGTTCATGTCCGGAGCGAGCTTCCTGATCGGATGCCTGCCGTCCTATTCGGTGATTGGCGTCGGTGCGCCGATTCTGCTTCTCTTGCTACGCATGGTGCAAGGCTTCTCCGCCTCCGGTGAGTACGCCGGTGCCGCCACGTTCCTCGGCGAATATGCTCCTACCTCAAAGCGCGGCATCTACTGCTCGCTGATTCCGGCCTCCACCGCCATCGGCCTGCTCGCCGGCTCCACGCTGGCCACCTTGATGACCGCCAACATGAACTCCAGCGCAATGGTCGGTTGGGGATGGCGCGTGCCGTTCCTGCTTGCCGGACCTCTCGGCCTGATCGTGCTGTACATCCGTACCAAGCTTGCCGATTCTCCCGTATACCAGTCGATGAACGACGCGCTCGAATCCAAGGGTGCTGCCGCCATCGCCGATGCCCAGGGCACGGCCAAGAACGGCATGTTCGCGCCGCTCGTCGAGCTGTTCCGCAACCACCTCAAGGCGCTGGTCATCAGCTTCGGAGCCTGTGTGCTCAACGCGGTCGGCTTCTACACCGTGCTGACCTACCTGCCGACTTACCTGTCCGACACCGTCGGCATGGAAGCCACCCAGTCCGGCACCATCACCACCATCTGCCTGGTCGCTTACGTCTTCATGGTGTTCGGCATGGGCCATATTTCCGACAAGTTCGGCCGTAAGAAGGTGCTTATCGGTGCCTGCGTGGCATTCATCGCGCTTACCGTTCCCGCCTTCCTCATTCTCAACACCTCCCAGTTCTGGCCCGTGCTGATCGTCGAGCTGGCAATGTGCGCCACCCTTACCGCCAACGACGGTACCCTGTCCAGCTACCTGACCGAAACGTTCCCCACCTCCGTGCGCTTCACCGGATTCGCCTTCAGCTTCAATCTGGCCAATGCCATCTTCGGCGGCACCGCTTCGTTCATTGCCACTGGCCTGATTGCACTGACCGGTTCGTCCATCGCTTCGGCCTGGTACATGGTGGGTGTTGCCGCCATCGCCTTGGTGGCAATGATTCTCTCCCACGAAAACACGAACAAGGATCTGAACCACATTTGATCCGTGTCCACCGGCTCCCCTTGGCTCGCCATGCGGCCAGATTCCCTGAAAGAGGGGAGCCGGCGTGCACACTGTTCAATATCACACCAACCCAAAGGAGTACTGCAATGGGTAGCAACCGTCGTATGGATCACATGACTTGGCCGGAATTCAAGGAGGCGAAAGCCCGTCCTGTTATCGTGCCGATTGGATCCACTGAGCAGCATGGCCAGCATCTGCCTATCGGTACCGACGCAGTGCTCGCCACGTGCGTGGCCGAGGATCTGGCCGAGCGCATCGACGGCACGGTACTGCCCGCCTTGAGCTACGGTTACAAGTCCAAGCCGCTGTCCGGCGGCGGTCCGCTGTTCCCCGGAACCATCGACATGAACGGCGTGACCGTCATCAACCAGATGCATGATGTGCTGAGCGAGCTGATTGCGGATGGTTTCACCAAAATCGTCGTCATGAACGCACACTTTGAAAACGAGGCGTTCATCGTCGAGGCCATCGATTTGGTCACTCGCGAGACCGGGGGAGTGGCCACCATCGTAGAAACCAATTGGTGGGATCCGGTTCCTCAGTCGGTGATCGACAAGGTATTCGACGGATTGGTGTTCCCCGGCTGGGCACTGGAACACGCCGCAGTAACCGAAACCTCGCTGATGCTCCATTATGCGCCTGAAATGGTGCACATGGATCGCATGGTCGAGGAAGCCGGAGCCAGTGCGAAGTCATACGTGCGCTACCCGGTGCGTCAAGGCGATGTTCCCGCCCACGGTGGACTCGCCAATCCGGCTGGTTCCAGTGCCGCGAGAGGAAAGCTCATCGCCGATGCCTGCGTAGATGCGGTAGCAGACATCTGCGCCGAAGAATTCGGCGAATAGCTTTCCGCTTCTGCTGAACCAAGGCGCCGCTAAGAATTCACCCACGGGTTGCTTGTTTTCGCCTGGTTGTTCAATCAGCAGCCCTAGCGTGAATGGCGTGAACAGAGATATGAAGAAGCGCCGACGCAGGGCCGGCGGGCGGCCTGGAGTCGCCATTGGCACAGCATTATGCGTCGTTCTTACGGCTCTTGTGGCACCCAATATCGCGGGTGCCGCAGGAGCCGTTCCTTTTTCCGGCGAGGATCCGGCCACCGGCACACGCACGGTGACCATCGCCGACATCACCGATTTCCATGGTCATATCGAACATGGGGCCGATGTCGCAGCCGCCTTCACCTTGGCGGACAGTCACAACCCCGACAATATGGTTCCCGTCTCCACCGGCGATCTGGTGGGCGGATCGCCCTATGAGTCGGCCGTGAGGCAAGACAAACCCACCCTTGACATGGCCAAGGTGTGGGGGCTGACGGTTTCTGCCGTGGGCAACCATGAATTCGATCGCAGCGTGGCCGACTTCAACAATCGTGTGGCCGCTCCGGCCAACGGCATCGACTGGCTCTGCGCCAACGTGTCCTCGGCCAATAAATCAGCTACCGGCAAACTGAGCCATGTCAAGGACTATACGATTCGCACGGTGAATGGCAAGCGCATCGGTTTCGTGGGCGCGCTCACGGACGCGCTTGGCTCGGTGGCCACGCCGCAGATCACCGAAGACGCCGATCTGAGCGAACGTGCCGTCGACGCGCTCAACCGCGTGGCCGGTGAACTGAAGCGTTCGGGCAAAGTCGATGCGGTGGTCGCATTGTTGCACGCCGACGCCTCGGCGGCAACCGGTCTCGGACGTGATGTGGACCTCGCCTACACCGGCCACACCCACGCCGTAAAACAAGGCGTCACCGACGGAGGGGCACCGATCTATGAGGCCGGTAGCTTCGGCCAGAACATGGCCGTGCAGGATCTGATCATCACCGGCCATGGTCGTCATGCCAAGGTCCAGGTGGCCGATGTGAACCTCGGCAACGGCACCGAGGCCACTGCGGTTCCGGGCGTGCTCAACGTGGAGGGGCTGGACGCCCATCCGCGTCAGGCCGCCTGGATGTCCGCCGGCGTGGTGTCGAACGGCAGCGTAGCGCGCTCGCGGCAGCTCGACACGAAGGCCAACTACGCGGCCAGGGCGGGGAACGCGGTGATCGGCACTCTGGCGCCGGGAACGAATTTCGACAAGCGCACGTCCGTCGGACATGAAGGATCGGTGGGCATGCTTGTGGCGGACGCCAACCGGGAGTCGATCATGCGGAATGTGTATGCCGGCACCCGATTGCCCGTGGTCGGGTTCTCAAACGATGGCAGCCTGAGAACCAAACAGCTGGATATGGACGAGGACGGCAAGGTCACGATTCGTGAGGTCGACAGTCTGATGGCCCTCCAGTTCCACGCCGCGCACGAAACCCTCACCGGACTCGGACTCAAGGCGGTGCTCGCCCAGCAGTTTCATCGCAACGATGACGGTGAATTGGAACACCGATGGCTCGGCATCTCCTCGAATGTGCGATACCGGTACGTCCAGTGCGGAGATGGTGGCGCCACATGCACACTCGGGGATTCCGACGGAAACGGCAACCAGCATACAGGGGTTAAGGCCACCGTCGGCATCGTGGACCTCACCATCGACGGCAGGCCGATCGCTGACGACGATCTGGTGATCATCGCCTCCAACTCCTACCTGCTGCAGGGCGGCGACAACTATTCGGCATTCCGTGCAGGCAGCAACTATGGCGAACTGGAAATGTCCTATAACCAGCCGCTGCACGAATATCTGGCTGCGCACCCGAAGCTATCTGCTGCCGTGCCTGAAACCGGCACACGGGCGTAGATATGAATGAGCCCCGCTCGTTGGCGGGGCCGGCAGCTACAAATTTGCCTCCGCTGGCGGGGCTGTCGGTTTGCCGACTGGGGGTGGCCGTTGTATGGAACCACTCCCAGTCCGACTATGTTGGACAGCCCCCGCCAGCGAGGGCATAAGCGGAAGGCTTACTTGATGGCGTTCAGCCACTGCTCCTTGGTGGCCTTCTCGGCCTCGAGCTTGGCCTTCTTCTTCGGGTCGGACTCAGCGGCGATCTTCTCGTCAAGCTCGGCGAGCTGAGCATGAAGCTGCTCTTCGAAGCTGGACTTACGGGCATCGGCCTCCGGGTCGGTCTGCTTCCAGGCGGCATCCTCGATGGCCTTGATTTGCTTGTCCACGGCGTCGAGGCGACCCTCGATGCGACGCATGGCGTCACGCGGCACGTAGCCGATCTGATCCCACTCTTCCTGAATCTTGGCGAGCTCCTGACGGGCTTTCTTGGCTTCCGCGTCGGTCTTGACCGGCACTAAAGCCTCGGCCTTGACCAGCAGCGCCTCCTTGGCGGCCAGATTCTCCTTCTCGGAGGAGTTGATCTGATCGCGGTCGGCCTGACGGGCGTTGAAGAAAGTGTCGGCGGCCTCGCGGAACTTGGCCCACAGGGCGTCGTCCTCGTTGCGGCCGGCGCGACCGGCCTTCTTCCAACGGTCCATCAGCTCGTTGAACTTGCGGGAGGTCTCGCCCCAGGCGGTGGAATCCTTCAGCTCGTTGGCCTCGGCGATGATGGCTTCCTTGGCTTCCTTGGCCTGGGAACGCTCGTTGTCGCGAGCCTGCGCCCACTTGCGGCGGGACTGGTTGAACGTGGTGCGAGCGGCGGAGAAGCGCTTCCACAGTGCCTCGGCCTCGGGCTTGTCGATGCGGATGGTGGTGCGCTGGTGATTCTGCCATTCATCGAACAGGTTGCGGAACTTGTCCGCGGTGGAACGCCAGTTGGTGTTGTCGCCCAGGGAGGCGGCCAGTGCTTCGGCCTTCTCCACGATGGCGGTGCGTTCCTCGACGGCCTTGGCCACGGCGGCCTTGCGGGCCTCGGACAGTTCGGTCTTCTTGGCCTCGCCGGCGGTCTTCAGCGTCTCGAACTGTTTCTTGAGCGCGGCGACATCGCCCACGACTGCGGGCTCGGAGGTTTCCTCGCCCAGCAGTTTCAGGGACTCGTCGATCTCACGGGCTTTGACATTGGGAGAGGTCAGGCGGCTGGACAGCAGATCAAGCTTGGCCTTGAGATCCAGGAAACGACGGGCGTACAGCGCCAGGGCCTCTTCCTTGGAGGCGTCCGGGAACTGGCCAACCTCGCGTTCGGTGTCGCCCTCCTTGACGAAGACGGTGCCGTTGTCGTCCACGCGGCCGAAGGCTTCAGCGGCCTTGACATCGGCGTCGGAGTATGCGGCGTGCGCGGCCGGGGCCGCAACGTGGGCCTTGGCCGCGGGGGCCTTCTTAGCGAAAGCGGCGGGGGAGGGCGCATGCGGCTTCGGCATTGAAGCAGGAGTCGGTGTGGCCGGGCTGGCCTCGGGTGCGGGTGTCGTTGCCTGCTCTTCGGTCGCAGCGGTGTTTTCGGTTTCGGTGACAGTCTCGTCGGCCATGGCCAGCTCCTTACAAGCATAGAGTGAGTGAGTGGGAACGCCTCGCATACCGATAATTCGGCATGCTTTGACGCAACCCTCACCTATTATATTGATTTCGTGGCTAAAGGTGCATCAATATCAGGATTCCCGGAGTGGCTCCCCTCCGAACGTGTAGTGGAGCAGCGTGTCATCGACACGCTTCGTAAGGTTTTTGAGCTCAACGGCTTCATCGGCATTGAGACGAGAGCGGTGGAAACCGGCGCTTCTTTGCTGAAAAAAGGCGAGACCAGCAAGGAGATCTACCTGCTTTCCCGTCTGCAGGAGGTCGGTCACGAATCCGACACTCCGATTGAGGACCGTCTGGGTCTGCATTTCGATCTGACCGTGCCGCTGAGCCGGTATGTGGTCGAGCACTCGGGTGCGCTGACCTTCCCGTTCAAGCGTTGGCAGATTCAGAAGGTCTGGCGCGGTGAGCGTCCGCAGGAGGGCCGCTTCCGCGAGTTCGTGCAGGCCGACATCGACGTGATCGGTGCGGGCGACCTGCCTGACCACTATGAGGTGGAGCTGCCGCTGGTCATGGTTTCCGCCTTGGAAGAGCTGCGCGCATACGGCCTGCCCAAGGCCACCGTGCATGCCAACAACCGCAAGCTGTCCGAAGGCTTCTACCGTGGACTCGGTCTGACGGACATCGAAGGTGTGCTGCGCGAGATCGACAAGCTCGACAAGATCGGCGCCGACGAGGTGGCCCGACTGCTTTCCGAAACCTGCGGTGCGACCGAGGCCCAGGCGCGCGCCTGCCTCGAACTGGCCGAGCTTACCGCCTCCGATGGTGCCGAGCTGGCTGCCAAGTTCGACGCGCTGTGCGAGGCGCACGGCATCGCCGAGGATTCCGAGGCCTATGAGCTGGCCCGTCAGGGACTCGATACCCTGGCCATGATCGTCGACGAGGCCGCCGCCATCCGCCCCGGCTCCGTGATCGCGGACCTGAAGATCGCCCGTGGACTCGACTATTACACCGGCTCCGTCTACGAGACCTTCCTCGACGGCGCCGCCTCGCTTGGTTCCATCTGCTCCGGTGGCCGCTACGACAACCTCGCCTCCCAGGGCAACCGCAAGTATCCGGGCGTGGGCCTGTCCATCGGCCTGAGCCGACTGGTCAGCTACATGCTGCACACCGCCGGCGCGCACGCCAACCGTGTGAGCCCTGCCGCTGTGCTGGTCGCCGTGTGGAACGAAGAGGACCGTCCGACCGCCAATCGCATCGCCGCCCAGCTGCGTGCCCGTGGCATCGCCACCGATGTGGCACCCACCGCCGCCAAGCTCGGCAAGCAGATCAAGTATGCGGACAAGCTCGGCATCCCGTACGTGTGGTTCCCGGCCAGTGCCGCCGAGGGTGAGGAATCGACCGGTGACGAGGTCAAGAACATCGTCACCGGCGAGCAGGTTGCCGCCGATTGCACGTCGTGGGAACCGGATACTGTGGTTGCCCAGCAAACCGTCGAAATCTGACGTATTCGCGCGAAAATTCGAGGAGAACTAAGACAATGAGCCAGACGGCTTACAGAACACATCATGCCACTGAAGTGACCGAGGCCCTGGTCGGCCAGAAGGTCACCCTCGCCGGTTGGGTCGACCGTCGTCGTGATCACGGTGGTGTGGCCTTCATCGACCTTCGTGACGCCACCGGTCTGGTGCAGGTCGTCATCTACGACGAGGACATGGCCCGCCCGCTGCGCAGCGAGTTCGTGATTCAGGTCACCGGCGACGTGCGTCTGCGCCCGGACGGCAACGAGAACACCCATCTGGCCACCGGCAAGATCGAGGTCGTGGCCGAATCCATCGAGGTGCTCGCCAAGGCCGATGCCCTGCCGTTCCAGGTGTCCACCGCGCTCGAGAACGAGTCCGAGAACAAGCTGCCCGGCGAGGACGTGCGCCTGAAGTACCGTTACCTCGACCTGCGTCGCCCGTCCATGCAGCACAACCTGAAGCTGCGCTCCGACATGGCCAAGGCCGCTCGCCATGCGCTTGAGGACATGGACTTCACCGAGGTCGAGACCCCGACCTTCATCAAGTCCACCCCGGAAGGCGCCCGCGACTTCGTGGTACCGGCCCGTCTGGTGCCTGGCTCCTGGTACGCCCTGCCGCAGTCCCCGCAGCTGTTGAAGCAGCTGCTCATGGTCTCCGGCGTTGAGCGCTACTACCAGCTCGCCCGCTGCTACCGTGATGAGGACTTCCGCGCCGACCGTCAGCCCGAGTTCACCCAGCTCGATATGGAGATGGCCTACGTGGACCAGGAAGACGTGATGGCCATGACCGAGAAGGTCATCGCCGCCATCTGGAAGTCCGCCGGCTATGAGGTCCAGCTGCCGCTGCCGCGCATCACCTGGAAGGATGCGATGGACAAGTACGGCTCCGACAAGCCGGATCTGCGCTTTGGCAACCCGCTGGTGGAGCTGACCGACTACTTCAAGAACACGCCGTTCCGCGTGTTCCAGGCCCCGTATGTGGGTGCCGTGGTGTTCAAGGGCGGTGCCGCCACGCCGCGTCGTCAGTTCGACGCATGGCAGGATTGGGCCCGTCAGCGCGGTGCCAAGGGCCTTGCTTACGTGGTCTTTGGCGAGAACGGCGAGCTGAAGGGCCCCGTCGCCAAGAACCTGTCCGATGAAGAGCGCAACGGTCTGCGCGAGGCTGTCGGTGCCGAGGAAGGCGATGCCGTGTTCTTCGCCGCCGGTTCCCGCGAATCCTCCCAGCTGCTGCTCGGTGCCGTGCGTGTGGAACTCGCCTCCCGTGAGGGCCTGCTTGATCCGAAGAAGTTCGCCTTCACTTGGGTTGTGGACTTCCCGCTGTTCAAGCCCACCGATGATCCGGACGACGACGATGTGGCTGTCGGCCACTCCAAGTGGACCTCCATGCACCACCCGTTCACCATGCCGAGCAAGGATTGGATCGACAAGTTCGACAAGGATCCCGAGCACGCCATGTCCGATTCCTACGACATCGTCTGTAACGGTGAGGAGATGGGCGGCGGTTCCGTGCGTATCCACCGCGACGACATCCAGGCTCGTGTGCTTGACGTTCTCGGCATTACCAAGGAAGAGGCCGATGAGAAGTTCGGTTTCCTGCTTGAGGCTTTCAAGTATGGCGCTCCGCCTCACGCGGGTCTGGCCCTCGGCTGGGATCGTACCGTGTCCATCCTGGCCGGTGCCGACTCCATCCGCGACGTCATCGCCTTCCCGAAGGCCGGCGGCGGCCGCGACCCGCTGACCGGTGCTCCGGCCCCGATCTCCGACGAGCAGCGCGCCGAGACCGGCGTCGACTACGACCCGGACGCGGACGAAAACTAATCTACGGAGCGTATACCGCCTTTCCTCAGCACTCGACGCATCTCAGTGCGCCTTCGGCTTCGGACGGCGGTTTTTCGCACGCGTAGATTCATTTTCGCAGACTGATAGCGCTTCATAGGTAATACGAATAGCGCCAGTGGCATGTGCCGCTGGCGCTTTCGTTATTCTGAGGGTCACTATGTCCGAAAAAAAGGGGAGGCATATATGACGTTGGAGATTTTGGATTGGCATGATGGGGATCTGCTGGCCAAGCCGGTGTTCGACAAGCTCAATGGGCTGGTGGCGGCAGGCGTGCCGGAAAGCAAGATTCTGGGCGTGACCATCAACGCGGACGAGGAATCGGACACCGACCTGTGGTGCCCGAAATACGGCATTCCGTTCGAGATCACTGGCAATGTGGTGGTCGTGTACACGCATAAAAACCGCAAGGCGCCGCCGGACTTCGCCGCCGCATTCGTCACGGCCGATACCCTCGCCGATCTGAACGGCGTGGTCAAGCACACGCTGGAGGTCTCCAAAGTCAGTTTCGCGCCGATCGACGCTGCCGTGGAGGCCACCGGCATGGAATCCGGCGGCATGTCGCCGATAGGTTTGCCCAGCGACTGGCCGTTGCTGGTGGACCAGCACATTCTGTCGATTCCGAAACTGTATTTGGGCTCTGGCGTTCGTCCGTCCAAACTGGTGGTCGATGGCTCCATTTTCGCCGATATCCCCGGCGTCCAGTTCGTCTCCGCATTGGGTAGACCTCGCGGTTGAGCATCCATTATTGTGTATACATTGGAAACCCTTGTATGCTATTCTCCTCTTCATGTCTGAAACGAACAACGAAACAGCAGTACGTTCGCGCACGACGCGAGAAGAATCCCAAGGCGAAGCTCCTCTGGCTCCTCTGGTGCCCGGTAATGAGGATCCGAACCGCCCTCTGGTCGAGCTGACCCACGTCGAGAAGCATTTCGGCGATTTACACGTCCTGAAGGACATCAACATGACCGTCACCAAGGGTGAGGTGCTGGTGGTCGTCGGCCCGTCAGGCTCCGGCAAATCCACGATGTGCCGCACCATCAACAGGCTTGAAACCATTGATTCCGGCGATGTTCGCATCGACGGCAAGCCTCTGCCGCAGGAAGGCAAGGAGCTCGCGAATCTCCGCGCCGAAGTCGGCATGGTGTTCCAGTCCTTCAACCTGTTCGCCAACAAGACCATTCTTGAGAATGTGACGCTCGCGCCCATCAAGGTGCGTCACATGGACAAGAAGGAAGCCGAGCAGCTGGCCATGGATTTGCTTGCCCGCGTGGGTGTCGATTCACAGGCCAATAAGATGCCGTCCCAGCTTTCCGGTGGTCAGCAGCAGCGCGTGGCTATCGCCCGCGCGCTCGCCATGCGGCCTAAGGTCATGCTCTTCGATGAGCCCACCTCCGCCCTTGACCCGGAAATGGTCAACGAAGTGCTTGACGTGATGGTCGAGCTCGCCCACGAAGGCATGACGATGATTTGCGTGACCCACGAGATGGGCTTTGCGCGCAAGGCCGCCGACCGCATCGTATTCATGGCCGATGGTCAGATTCTCGAAGAGAACACGCCTGACGAGTTCTTCGAGCATCCGCAGACCGAACGCGCCAAGGACTTCCTTTCGAAGATCCTCACCCACTGAGACACGGGGGTTTGCGATATGACATTCACCAATACATTCAAACGGAGGGCTTGCCGCGTGGTCGCCGCGCTCGCCGCTGTGGCCTGCACGATGTCGCTGGCCGCCTGCGGACAGGATGAGCCCGGCAAAATTCGTATCGGCATCAAATTCGATCAGCCCGGCTTGGGCTTCAAGAAGTCCGGCACCTACGTGGGCTTCGACGTGGACGTGGCCAAGTACATAGCCAAAAAACTCGGCTACTCCGAGGATGAAATCATCTGGAAGGAAGCTCCCTCCAAGCAACGTGAGGCCATGATCCAGAACGGCGACGTGGATATGATTCTCGCCACCTACTCGATTACCGACGAACGCAAGAAGGCCGTCTCCTTTGCCGGTCCATACTTTGTGGCCGGCCAGGATCTGCTGGTGCGCAAGGATGATAATTCGATTAACGGCCCCGAAGACCTTAATGGCAAAAGGCTCTGTTCCGTGACCGGTTCGACTTCCGCCGCCACCGTCAAGGAAAAGTTCGCCTCCGAAGTCCAGCTTATGGAGCAGCCCGGTTACGCCGAATGCGCCACCGCACTGTTCTCCGGCATCGTGGACGCCGTGACCACCGATGACATCATTCTGGCCGGCCTGGCCTCCGCCTCGCGCGGCAAGCTCAAGGTGGTCGGCAAGCCATTCACGCAGGAATACTACGGCGTGGGCATCAAAAAGGGCAACACCCAGCTGGCCACCAAGATCAACAACGCCATCGTGGACATGATCCAAGACGGCTCGTGGGAGAACGCCATCAGCGACAACACCAAGGGCACCAACTACACGCCCGACGTGCGCTACAACCCGCCCACTCCAGACGAGGGGGAGAAGAACTGATGAACGGATTCCTGGAACTCTTCAGCCAGTATGACGTACTTGGCGCCTTCCTGGTCAACATCGAACTGACCCTGTGGTCCGCGCTGTTCTCCATGATTCTCGGCGTGATCCTTGTCGTCATGCGCATCTCGCCGATCTCATCCCTGAGAACCGTGGCCGGTGCCTACGTGGAACTGTTCAAAAACCTGCCGCTGACCATCATCATGGTATTCATGGTGCTCGGTGCCTACGCGCAGCTGAAGCTCAGCTTCTCCGACACCTTCGCCACGAACTTCTTCTGGCTGGCAGTCACGGGCCTGAGCCTGTACACGGCCGCATTCGTATGCGAATCGCTGCGCTCCGGTATTAATACCGTGCCGCTAGGCCAGGCCGAGGCCGCCCGCGCGCTGGGTCTGGGCTTCATGCAGTCCGCCACTGAGATCATTCTGCCGCAGGCCTTCCGCGGTTCTGTGGCGCCGCTCGGCAACACGCTGATCGCACTGCTCAAGAACTCCACCGTGGCAGCCGCCGCATCCGTGGCCACCGAGACGTCTTCGCTGATGAGCGAGATGATTGAATTTCGCCCTGACGTGATCGTCCAGATCTTCCTGATCTTCGCACTCGGTTACGTGATTCTGATCATCCCCATCGGCATGCTCACCACGTATCTGTCCAACAAGCTCGCCGTAAGGAGGTGACGGATATGGCTGATACCTCGAATTCCGTACTCTTCGATGCGCCCGGTCCCAAGGGCCGCCGCACTATTCGTATCGTCAACTGGATTGCGGCCCTCATATTCGTGGCCGTGCTGGTGTTGGTGCTTATGCGTCTGCACAATCCGCCTGACGGCGAGAACCAGCTGAGCTGGGAACTGTGGAAGCCCGCCGTCGAACGTGAAGCATGGACTGACTTCTACTTGCCGGGCCTATGGATGACCATCAAGGCCACCGTTCTCGCCGTGGTGGGAGCTGTGGTGTTCGGTCTGGTATTCGGCGTGGGCCGATTGCTGCCGAACCCGTTGGTGCGTGGCATCTCCGCCGTGATCGTCGAGTTCTGCCGTGCAGTCCCCGTGCTGCTGCTCATGATTTTCTTCTGGCGATGGTTCGCCTTCGCGGGCCTGCCCAGCCCGTCCTATTGGGCTGTGGTGCTGGCCCTGGTGCTGTACAACGGTTCGGTGGTCGCCGAGCTAGTGCGTTCCGGCGTTGGCAACCTGCCGGGCGGTCAGCGCGAGGCCTCGCTCGCCTTGGGACTGACCGAAACGCAGTCGCTGATTCAGATCGAGGTGCCGCAGGCCGTCTACGCCATGCTGCCGGCCGCCGTCACCCAGCTGGTCGTGGTGCTGAAGGACACCGCACTGGGGTCGATCATCATGTACACCGATCTGCTGCAGGAATCCCGCCGACTCGGCTCGATGTACTTCAACATCCTGCAAACGCTGGTGATGGCCGCGGTGATTTACTTCGTCGCCTGCTGGCTGCTCTCTCGCCTGGCCGAGTGGTTGCCTTCACGTATGCAGCAGCGTACGGCCGCGCCCACCGAACCTGAACCGTTGGCTCCGATTGCCGCGGGTGACCCGTCCAATGTCAACCAGATTGCAGTGGCCAAGGAAGTTGAGGAGCTGCCGTTCGGCGGTGCACCGCGCAAGTATCACGTGCATCATCGCGGCACCAATGCCTCGATCCGCAATTGGCGTCGCACCCGGTACGAACAGGGATATGACGTCGCCCATCCCGAATCGCAAACCGATCCAAACACCGGCGAGTTTCCGGCATTTCTGAAGTCTGAAGACAAACCAGAAGGCTGACACAACTCAGCCACCGCTAAGCCGGCACGAAGAATTTACTAAGTGTTTGGCTGAGACTCGGCTACGTAGCCTCAACGGAGGATAGGTTGGAACATATGAAGATGTTCCGGCGCCTATCCTCCGTTGTCGTTATTGTGCTGCTGATGCCGCTCATACTGGTGGCCATGCCGGTTCCCGCCGCACAAGCCGACCAGCTGCCCAACCCCGACTGGGTGGCATTGCTCTCCGACTATGAGAAGGATTATTGGCAGGCGCCTACCGATGCCGCGCATGGTGGCAAGGTACTCGACGCCAAAACGATGGAGCTTGACCAGAATCTCGCCGTGGCGATCAACCACAAAGCCGCAGAAGACCTCGATAACAAGGGTCTCAACGCTCAGCGCAAACGAG
This sequence comes from Bifidobacterium breve DSM 20213 = JCM 1192, assembly GCF_001025175.1. Lineage (NCBI taxonomy): Bacteria > Bacillati > Actinomycetota > Actinomycetes > Bifidobacteriales > Bifidobacteriaceae > Bifidobacterium > Bifidobacterium breve. Next base: position 1,616,767 of record NZ_AP012324.1, on the reverse strand, counting down.
CCCTTGTCGATTCCGATCTGCAAGCCGAGGAGACCATGCCGGATGCGCTTGGGCCAGTGCTCGGCGCATATATGAGCGAAGGCCTCAAGCAGGGCAAACTCAACGCTGTGGCCGATGTGTTCTCCTTCAATGCGGCATCCACCTATGCTTCCAAACGCGCTGCCATGCATCCCAGACCGTATCTGAACCGTGCAGAAAGCAGCTTTGGCGGCACCAATGATCTTGCCGGGCTTTCCGCCACACTGAATATCAAACAGTCGCCCTCATGGCTTGAGCACGTGCCCGGCTACTCGAACCTGCAAAAGAACAGCTCCTATCCGTCCGGGCATACTACTGGCGCCTATTCGTGGGGTATCGCATTGGCCGGCATGATTCCCGAACTGGCTCCGCAAATCATGGCCCGCACTTCGGAGGCCGGCAATAACCGCATTGTTCTGGGTGTGCATTATCCGCTCGACATCATGGGCGGTCGCATCGGCGCCTCCGCACAAAACGGGCAGTACTGGCACAATGAATTCAGCTCGTCCATCGTGCCCGCAGCCCGTCAGTTGCGCGGCTACCTGACCGAGCGATGCCAGGCGGACGAACACGGAAGCACACTCGCCGCTTGTATCGCCAATGTCAAAGCCAATGGCGCGGGCGGTTACACGAACGGTTTTCTTGATTCCGTAGCCAGCGAACCGGTCAAAGATCAGGCCTCTGCCGTACGCGTGTACACCGCGCGCCTTACCTACACATTTCCGCAGAATACCTCCCAATCCGGTGTTGATTTCATGGCCCCACGCGGTGCCGCGGACGTGCTGCGACTGGCCTATCCCGAACTGCACGCTGATCAGCGCAATGCGATTCTCAAAGCCACTGCCTTGGACTCCGGCTACCCATTGTGGCAATCCAGCGATGGCTGGCAGCGCATCAACTGGGCCAAGGCCCTATGCGCCCGCGTCACATTAGACAAGAACGGCGATGTGTCCAAAGTCGAAACCGCCGATCATGTGACGCTCACCGGTCCGAGCGTGATTAATGCCCAATATGCCAACATCGGCAAACACCCTGCGTCGGATAACGCAGCCGGTGAGAACAGCTCCGTCTCAGCTGGCCCCGACCTTGCCGTCTTGCATGCCGCCCAACGACCGGCGTTGATGGTGGGCGCCGGCGTGCTGGTCACGATACTTGGTGCCGGCGCGACCAAGGCCGTAATGGGAAAACGCAGCGAAAAGAAGCGCGCTGAATCGTCTACAGTACGGCCATGATGAATTCGACGAGCAGTTTGATGCCGTAGAGTACGATGATGCTGCCGCACACCTTGTTGAGCGTGTTGATGATCTTTGGGCTGAACCGCTGGCTGAACGCCGAAATTACCAAAGTGAGTCCCAAGAACCACAATGCGGATGCGCTTTCTACTCCAATAATGAATGGAGATGCCTGCGAAGCGCTCAATGTGGCGCTGAATGCGCCCAGCATCAACGTGCCGTCAATGATTGCCTGAGGGTTGAACCATGTGACTACGCATGCAGTAGTGACGGTTTTCGCCAATCCGTCGGCTCGCTTGTCCGTGATCTCAGCGTCAGTGGTCGATGCGGTGCTGTGGGATGTCGAGTCGTTGCCATGGCGGAACAATCCCGGAAAGATCAACCCCAATCCAATGCGGATTACCACCGCACCTCCCACAGCCAACACGGCCAGCTGCAGCCACTCATACCGCTGCATGAGTGCGCCCACGCCAAAGAAGCATGACAGGGACAGTGCCACGTCGAATATGGTGACGATGATTGCTGTGAACACGGCCTTGCGTCTTGTCTTGGTCAGTGCCGAGTTGATGACAAACAGATTCTGCATGCCGATTGGCGCCACGTATGCCAGTCCCATCGTCAGTCCCTGCAAGTAGAACCCCATGAATCTCTGCTCCCTTAAATACCAGCCAATTGTGTTTGGCTGGTCATGTCTGACCCAGCCAAACATATTGTGCGACTGAGCGCGATGCGCGTAATAATTCAATAAAACCGTGCATCTTCATGTTTCCGTGGATTATTCTAAGGAGTGGATTGCGGTTGACAACCAGCCAAATGGCAGCATTGTCACTCAACCAAACATGTGGATATGGGCATGAGACGTTGGCGTAATCCTAGTTGTGCGGATTGCGGGTCTGCGCTCGCAGCATAGGAAGAGGAGAGGTATGGCACGAATAGCGCCGTTGGTTATCGACTGGAAGCCGGATCGCACGTCGAATGTGCCGGTCACCGAGCAAATCGTGGACTACATGTGTCATCAGGTTTCCAGTGGCGTATGGCCGATCGGTGCCCGATTGCCCTCGCAGCGAGCCATGGCAGAAGGATTTGGCGTCAATCGGTCCACGGTTATCGCCGCTATAACTGAACTGACCGATTACGGTATTGTGGAAGGCCTGCATGGCGCTGGTACGCGCATCGTCAGCAATACGTGGTCGTTGATGTTGCCGGGTGCCCCGGACTGGGCCGACTACGTCTCCTCCGGGTTCTTTGAAGCGAACAACGCCACGATACAGACCATCAACCGCATGGAGTTCGCGCCGAATATCGCACGACTGGGCACCGGCGAGCTGGATCCGCGACTGTTCCCGCGCGATATGTGGAAACAGGTGCTGACGGAAGCCGCGCAGGAGATAGATTCGCTGGGCTATCCGCCTCCTGCGGGCATGACCGTGCTGCGTGAGGCGATCGCCGCGCATATGTGCCGCTCGGGGGTGAACTGCACGCCGGCCCAGGTGCTGATCACCTCCGGCGCGTTGCAGGCTCTGCAGCTGATTTCCGTGAGTCTGCTGTCTGCAGGAAGCACGGTGTTCGCCGAAGCTCCGAGCTACATCAAGTCATTGCAGGTGTTCCAATCGGCCGGAATGCGCTTGTCCGGCGTGACGATGGACGACCAGGGGCTTCGCGCCGACGCTCTTGAACATGCATTGGGAGAATACCGTGCTGTATCGGGCAAGGGCGCGGATGCCGTGCTCTACACCATTCCCACCAATCACAACCCCACCGGCGTGACGATGACCAATCAGCACCGGCATGACCTCATCGACTGCTGCGTGGCGAATCGATTGCCGATTATCGAAGACAACGCCTATCAGGACCTGTATTTCGGCGACGAGATGCCGAAGCCGTTGAAGACCATGGATGAGACCGGTATGGTCATCACCTTGGGCAGCGCTTCGAAATCGTTGGCTCCTGGACTGCGCATCGGTTGGATTATTGCCAATGAGCCAATCGTCCAACGACTCGCTGATGTGAAAATGCAGATGGACTACGGCGCTAGTCTGCTCAGCCAGTGGGCTTTCGCCCGATTCTTGACCAGCGGTCTGTATGACCGGTATCTGGTTGACCTCAAACGGGAGCTACACCGTCGCAGGGATGCGGCGATGGAATCCCTGGAGCGTCATTTCTTGGGCCGGGCCCACTGGAGCCGGCCGGATGGCGGATTCTATGTGTGGCTGACCTTCGAACAGCCGGTGCGCACCAGTCGCCTGTTCCAAGCAGCCTTGAAGCGCGGCGTGCTGCTTAATCCCGGCGACATCTACGATTTCGAAGGTGACAACTCCCTTCGCCTGAGCTATGCCTACACCACGCCCGAGGAATTCGAGGCATCGGTGGATGTGCTTGCGCAAGTGGTTCGCGAAGTCCTATGAGGCCAAGCCGTCGGTGAAGTCCGGGACGCGCGAATCCGGCGAAGCGTACAATCGGTGACATGGCCAAGGAAGACGGAAAGACAAATAAGGTGGGTAAAAACGGCAAGTTGGGTGGTGTCGTCAAATCCGACAAAGACAAAAACGGTAAGGATAAGCCCAGCAGGGGGAAGGGCGATAAACGCATCGACTGGACGCTGAATCTCGCCGAAGACCGCATAGAAAGCATTGAATCCAGCACCACCGTGTCCGAACGGCTGGCCCGCGCGGCGAAATCCAGCGAACTGCTGAGTGCCGTATGGTCTCTGCCGCCAGCGCAACGACTGATGTTCCACCCGGGGACGCAGGTCACTGATGTCGAAGGCGACTCCACGCCGGGGTTTGATGGCGGCAAAGAGGATGCGGAACGGTTTATATCCATCAGCTCCTCCGAAATCGCCCGATATCAGCGGCTCATGTATGCCAACGGTGTTAAAGGCTCCCCGCGAAGATTGCTGATCGTGTTGCAAGGCATGGATGCTTCCGGCAAAGGCGGCATCGTGCGCCATGTATTCAGCCAGGGCGATCCTATGGGCATCCATTATCACGGCTTTGGCAAGCCGAGCGCCGAGGAGCTTGACCATGATTTTCTCTGGCGTGTGAAGCGCGAACTGCCCAAGCGGGGCTGGATTGCCGTTTTTGACCGTTCCCATTACGAGGATGTGGTCATGCCGCACGTCTACGGCACCTATCCGGAAGACATATGGCGTGCCCGATATGACCAGATTAACGAATTCGAGCGTGAGCTGGCCGCCAGCGGATGTGCGATTCTCAAGATCTTTCTCGTGGTCAGCCAGGATGAGCAGAAAAAGCATTTTCTCGGCCGTCTTGATGACCCCACCAAATATTGGAAGTTCGATATCTCCGACCTTGAAGCCCGCGATCGATGGGACGACTACATGGACGCCTGGCAGGAGGTTTTTGAAAAGACCAGCACTGCCGCCGCACCGTGGTATCTGGTGCCGGCTGACAACCGGTGGTATTCACGCGCCGTGGTTTCCGAGCTGTTGCGCACCACGTTGAAGAATATGAATATGACTTGGCCGCCGCTCGAACCGGAAGTCGACCCCGACGAGGTCCGTCGCAGACTGGCGTGAGTGTTCCTCCCGCTGGCGGGAGGTGCTGCGAAGCGGCGGAGGGTGGTTCGCGCCACTGGAACAGGCCGCTGGGTAGACTGGGACATTATGACTGACGAGAAGGAATATGGTTCCCTGGGGCGTTTGGCTCCCGAATGGGACGGCGACGAGCGCGAGCGGAATCTTACGGCCGATGATATCTACGAACGGTTCTTCGGCTGGGTGGAAGAGGTCAAAGGCATCGAGCCGTGGCCGCATCAGGAAGAGGCCATTATGGATCTCCTGGCCGGCGACCATGTCATTTTGAATACCCCTACCGGTTCCGGCAAATCACTGGTGGCGCTGGGCATGCATTTCGCCGCCCTATGCACCGGTCGCCGTTCCTACTACACCGCGCCCATCAAAGCGTTGGTCTCCGAGAAGTTCTTCGACCTGGTAGAGGTATTCGGCCGCGACAATGTCGGCATGATCACCGGCGACAGCCATATCAACGCCGACGCGCCGATCATCTGCTGCACCGCCGAGATTCTCGCCAACCAGGCTTTGCGTGAGGGCACGCATGCCGACGTGGGCCTCGTGGCCATGGACGAATTCCACTACTACGGCGACCCGGAGCGTGGCTGGGCATGGCAGGTGCCACTGCTGACCTTGCCGCAAACCCAGTTCCTGCTGATGAGTGCCACGCTTGGCAACGTGGATGCCATCGCCGACAAGCTCTCCGATCTTAACGACACACCTGATGTGGATGTCATCGCCGATGCGCCACGCCCGGTGCCGTTGAGCTATGAGTACACGCTCGACCCGCTGGAAAGAACCGTGGAACTCGCCTTCCGCAACGGCGAGACACCGATATATGTGGTGCACTTCTCTCAGGACGCCGCGCTGGAAACCGCGCAGGCGCTTGCCTCCACCGGCGTGTCCAGCAAGGAACAGCGTCAGGCCATCGCCGAAGCCATCAAAGGCGTCAAATTCACCACGGCTTTTGGCAAGATTCTGCAACGTCTGCTGCGCACCGGCGTCGGTATCCATCATGCCGGCATGCTGCCGCGATACCGTCGTCTGGTCGAACAGCTCGCCCAGCAAGGTCTGTTGCCGGTGATTTGCGGCACCGATACGCTGGGCGTCGGCATTAATGTGCCGATTCACTCCGTGGTGCTGACCGCGTTGACCAAGTTCGATGGCACCAAGATGCGCCGCCTGCGCGCCCGCGAATTCCACCAGATCGCCGGACGCGCCGGCCGTATGGGCTTCGACACCGAAGGACTGGTGGTAGCCGAGGCTCCCGAATATGAGATCGAGAACCAGAAGGCCATAGCCAAGGCCGGAGGCGACCCGAAGAAGCTCAAGAAGGTCAAGCGCAAGAAAGCCCCCGAAGGCTTCGTGACCTGGAACGAAGGCACGTTCAACAAGCTCATCGACGCCGCTCCGGAAACCTTGGTCCCGCATCTGAAGATCACGCATTCTATGGTGCTCAATGAAGTGGCGCAAGGCGGCGATGCGCGTGCTCGTATCGACGATCTTATCGATGATTCAGCGCAGACCCCGGATCAGAAAGAACATCTGCACCAGCGGGCCGATGAAATCTTCCGCACTTTGTTCGATACCGAGGTCATTGAGACCGAAGATCGTGCGGATGGTGGCAAAGACTATTACATGACCCTCGATATGCCGGATGACTTCGCGCTCGACCAGCCCCTGAGCCCGTTCCTGTTGGCCGCATTGGAGTTGCTCGATCCGGAATCGGACACCTACGCGCTGGATGTCATCTCGATGGCCGAGGCCACGCTGGAAGACCCCAAGCAGGTGTTGCGTGCGCAGGAGCGTCAGGCGAGAGACAAGGCCATGGCCGACATGAAGGCCGACGGACTCGACTACGACGAGCGCATGGACAAGCTGCAGGAGATCACCTATCCCAAGCCGCTGGAAGACATGCTCGAGGCCGCATTCGATCAGTATCGCCATGATGTGCCGTGGGCGAACGACTACTGGCTGTCGCCAAAATCCGTGGTGCGCGACATGGTGGAAACCGCCTCCGACTTCACCGGATACATCGCCCGCTACAACATCGCCCGTTCCGAGGGCACGCTGTTGCGGTACTTGTCGGACGCTTACCGCACATTGGCGCGCACCGTGCCGCCCGAAAAGCGCGATGAACAGCTCGAAGACATTATTTCGTGGCTGCGCGTGCTCGTACGCTCCATCGATTCCTCGTTGGTGGACGAATGGGAGAATGCCGGCGACTCGGCTGACCAATCCGAGGCTGCGGCATCCCTGGCCGCGCCCGGCGCAAAAAGCGCGGTGGTCGAGGACCGTCGTGGTCTTACCGTGCTGGTGCGCAATGCCTTGTTCCGCCGTGTGCAGCTTATGGATCTCGATCAGCCGGACAAGCTGGGCGCGCTCGACAAGGATTGGGGCTACGGCGTGCACGAATGGGAGGACGTGCTCGACGACTACTACGACGAACACGAGTATGTGGGCATCGGTGCCGAAGCGCGCTCGCCCGAACTCTTCATGCTGGACAGCAAGCATGAGAACGACGAACACACGTGGAAGGTGCGTCAGATTATCGATGATTCCGACGGTGATCACGACTGGACCATCGAAGGCATCGTGGATCTCGACGCCACCCAAGACACCGGTGAGGTAGTCTTCCACGATTACCGGGTGAGCAACTCATGACCTTGGCTCCCTTCCCTGAGAGGAGCTGTCAGCGAAGCTGACTGAGGAGAGCCAAGAGAAAGTTCGAACGTCTGTTCGAATAATGGGGTAGTATAGAACACTATGAGCGAGAACGATTTGTTTGGGGCGGCCGATGCTCCGGAGTCGATGACCCGGCCGTTGGCGGTGCGCATGCGTCCACGCACGCTGGACGAGGTCATTGGCCAAACCCAAGTGCTTGGGCAGGGATCGCCCTTGCATCGTCTTGCCAATCCGGCCAGCAAAGGCAGCCTCACCGCACCAAGCTCCGTGATTCTATTCGGGCCTCCCGGCGTGGGCAAGACCACGCTCGCCACCATCGTTGCCGGACAATCCGGTCGTGTGTTTGAAGAACTGTCCGCCGTGACCTCCGGTGTCAAAGACGTGCGTGATGTGCTCACGCGCGCTCACGAACGGCTGGTGTCGCGTGGCCAGGAAACCGTGTTGTTCATCGACGAGGTGCACCGCTTCTCCAAGTCGCAGCAGGACGCCCTGCTGCCCGCCGTCGAGAACCGCGATGTCACCTTCATCGGCGCCACCACCGAAAACCCGAGCTTTTCCGTCATCAAGCCGCTGCTCTCACGCTCGGTAGTAGTCAAACTCGAGTCCTTGGAACCTAACCAGCTCACCGAACTGGTGCAACGGGCCCTAGCCGATGAACGCGGACTCAAGGGCGAAGTCAAGGCCACTGACGAAGCCGTGGCGGACATCGTGCGCATGGCCGGCGGCGACGCGCGGAAGTCCCTGACGATTCTGGAAGCGGCGGCCGGTGCGGTCACCGGTGATGAGGCTCGTAAGAAGGGCGCCCGCCGGCCTATCATTACCCCGGACATCGTGTCCACGGTAATGGACACCGCCACCGTGCGCTATGACAAGGATGGCGACGATCACTATGATGTGATCTCCGCGTTCATCAAATCGATGCGTGGCTCTGACCCGGATGCCACGATTCATTACCTGGCCCGTATGCTCAAGGCCGGTGAAGACCCCCGTTTCATCGCCCGGCGCATTATGATTGCCGCCAGCGAAGAGGTCGGCCTGGCCGCACCTCAGATACTGCAGGTCACTGTGGCGGCCGCACAGGCCGTGGCTTTGGTCGGTATGCCCGAGGCCCGCATCATTCTGGCCGAAGCCGCGCTCGCCGTGGCCACGGCTCCCAAGTCCAATGCCGGCTACAATGCCATTAATCAGGCGCTTGCCGATGTGGACGCCGGCAGAATTGGCGCGGTGCCGCTGTACCTGAGAAATGCTCCCACCAAACTCATGAAGGAATGGGGCAACCACGAGGGGTATAAGTACGCCCATGACTGGCCTGGCGCCGTGGCCCCGCAGGAATACTTGCCCGAGGAATTGCGTGGCACCGAGTATTATCATCCCAATGATCGCGGATACGAGCATGAGGTAAGTCAGCGTCTGGACAGAATCCGTCCGATACTGCATGGTGAAGCCCCCGACCAGAAGTGAATACGGGGGAGTAGCGTATAACGAAACGATAACAGCGGGGAAAGGGAAGGCAAACACCCATGGCGACCATCTTCATTGTGGACGACGGTCAGGCCATTGGCGAGATGCTGAGCTTGGTATTGGAAAACAAAGGATTCCATACCGTTACCTGCATGGACGGACTGCGTGCGGTAGATGTTCCCCACGGTCAAGCCGGACTTGATATTGCTTGATGTTATGCTGCCTGGTCTGGACGGCACAGAAGTGGCACGCCGTATCCGGCAGACCTCCAATGTGCCGCGTCTGAACCTCTATTCTCGGTTCAGCTTACGTCGCCTGCTGCGGCATGGTCGCGCCGAGGTCCGACGCTCGCTGCAGGCCCGTACCGTGGCGCTGGCCGTAATACTGACTTTGGCGGTGGCCATTGTGTTCTCCGGCGTATCCATCACGTCGGTGTGCGCCTCGCTGCTCAATCAGATTACGCAGCAGTCCCGGAACGACTATTCGAATATGGTGCAGCAGACCCAGACCAGTCTGGATGCGGCGGATGTCTCGTCAACGGTGCAGGTTCAACAGCTGGTCAATGATCTGGCGTCATCCCTGCAATCCATCGGAAGCCCGCACGATTCCATAGTCATTTCAGACATAAAGGCATCATAAAGATTACTGTACACGTTTACGAGCCGTGCGAATATGGAACGCGGCTGCCAAGCAGCCCCAGCCAATCAGACAGATGATGGTCATTGCAGCAAATGTCCAAGCGCCGCCGACGGCTGTGGCGTGAGCAAACTCAGCGGTGCCTTCTTCTCCTGCGCCGGCCTGGGCCACGGAAAGAATCGTGGAGAACAATGCGGTGCCGGCGGCGCCGCCAAACTGAAGGCACGTATTGAAAATGGCATTGCCGTCCGGCTTGAATTCGGGGGAGACTTCAGACAAGCCGCTGGTCATAACGTTCGCGTTACCCACGGCATAGAACAAGCCGAAAATGAAATAGAATCCAGCCAGCAGCACAGGCGTAAGCCGCATTGAGAAAATCAGCATCAGCACAGGGCCCACAATGGCAATGCCAATCGGAATCAGAATCGGTTTGACCGCGCCGAACTTGTCATAGAACCAGCCGCCGAGCGGGGCGCAGACCGCGCCAATCAGTGCACCGGGCAGCACGAGAGAGCCGGCCACAAACGCTGTGGCGCCCAGCGAAAGCTGCGAGACGTTGGTAATGACATAGCCGTAGCCGATGGCGACGAGCGGCAGCAGCAAATAGGCGCAGGCATGAAGCAGGACGGCCGGATCTTTTAAAATACCCAGACGCAGCAGAGGAGAGAACGCCCGCTTGGAAGTCAGGGCGAACACAATCAACATGCCAACGCCAACGATCAGGCTGATAATGGCGATTGCACCAGAATGTGCGACGGAACCTCCGGCCACAGCCGCGCTGACGGCCACGCCGCCTTGATTCAGCGCCAGTACCAGACCGACCAAGGCGAGAATAATGGAGCCCAACTGGACCGGATCAAGATATGCCGCTTCGGTCGGCGTCTTTTGCTCGATGCATTTGAGCCCGATAACGGCCGCGAGAAGTACCAGCGGAATTGCGATGACGAAAATCGCACGCCATGGCAGCACGGTGGTCACTGCGCCGCCGACGGTCGGGCCGATGGCCGGGGCCACTGTGATGACCAACGAGCCAACACCCATAAGACGGCCGATTTTCGTTCGGGGAGACTGCTCAAGAATAATGTTGATCATCAACGGGGTGGCGACACCCGATCCGATGCCCTGAATGATACGTGCCACTATCAGCAGCGGGAAGGCTTGGGCGAAAATCATGATCAGTGAACCGATGATTGCCAGAATCACCGCGGCGAGGAAAATGGTTTTCAACGTGAAACGTCGTTTCAGGAACGAGCTGATTGGCATCGTGGCAGCCACGGACAAGAGGTAAATCGTGGTAATCCATTGGACGGTGGCTGTGTCCACATGGAACTCGCGCATCAAGGCGGGGAAGAGCACGGTCATTACCGTTTCGGTCAGAATGCCGATGAAGGCAAGTGAACCGACGGCCACAATCGCGCCGATCAGACGGACCGGAATCTTCTCATTATCACTATGCTGCTCAGGCATGCGTACTCCTCAACATTCGGTTGCAAAAAGTGGAATATAAGGTTTACCAACCGGCGCAGGTACCTGTGCGTGCTGATGGGCCAGCAATCGAAGTGCCACGGCCGCACGCTCTGGATCAAAACCAGAAGGCAGTGTACGTCTCGGGGCGGACTCATATTGCACGGTTATGAGGTGCTGACCCGCTGGCCGATGATGTCATAACCATGCCGGCAACTTCTCATTATCCGTACTGCCGCCTAGGTTGGTGAACCATGGGGATCGAGAATGCGCATAAGCTGATTGTCAATTGCTTGCCACTGAACGAGTCCGAACGCCAGGCGTTCGCCAAGGCGGCGCGCGATGTGCCGCAGAAATTTGTTGGTGACGAATCCCGCCGTGGGGACATGGTGTGGTCAGCCAGCGTTCCCGAGGAATTGCGTGCCGAGGCCACTGCTGTTATCGGCAATTTCCCTGCCGGCGATGCCGGACAATACAAGCGTCTGGAATGGCTGCAGACGTTCAGCGCCGGTGTGGATGCTTATGTGCGTCCAGGCGTGTTGCCGCATGGAGTCATGATCACCAACGCCACCGGTGCCTATGGTCGTAGTGTCGCTGAGCACATGTTCGCCATGATGTGGGCCGTGATGAAGAATTTCGGCCGGTATGGTTTCAACCAGCGAGAGCACCGCTGGCAGGACGAGGGTTCCGCGCTGAGCCCTGAGGGTGGCATCGCACTGGTCATCGGCACTGGAGACATCGGCTCTCACTTCGGTCGACTGGCGCAGTCCGTAGGCATGCATACGTTTGGCGTGCGACGGCATCCGGAAGTACGTGCGGAAGGCATCGAGAAAATGTATGGATTCGAGCGCTTGGATGCTTTGCTGCCATTGGCGGATGTGGTGGTTATGGCGGTGCCGCGCTCTCCGCAGACCCACCACCTGTTGGACGCCGCCCGCCTGGGCAAGCTGAAGTCCACCGCCGTAGTTATTAACGCCGGAAGAGGTGATGCCATTGATGCTGACGCGTTGGCCGTGGCGCTGCGTGAGGGACGTATTCATGGTGCTGGATTGGACGTTACCGAACCTGAGCCATTGCCCGCCGAGCACCCGTTGTGGGGTGAGCCTCGCTGTCTGATTACGCCGCACGTGGCTGGAGGCAATCACTTGGAAGAAACCTCCGAGCAGATTATTCGTATTGCCCTGCACAATGTTTCTCGTTATGCCAAGCAGCAGGAATTGCTCAATCTCGTAAGTCGCTGACGTCTGGTTCGGGAGATAAATAAGGCGCATGGCCTCGTTGTCATGCGCCTTTGTGCTTCAGCGGATAAGGATTCGATCAGTAGTTGTTCGCGCCGACGCCTTCAAACTTGACGTTGAACCCACGCTGATAGTGCAGGAACATGCTGGCACCGTAACGGTCGACCGGACGGTGGGCGAACAGCAGGCGGATGGCGAAAGCAGCCTGTACGTCTTCCGGCAGTTCGAGGAAGGCCTTATGGGAATCCCAGTACGGGTCATATGCCACGGCGGCGTCCGGCACATAAGCATAGCCGTATCCGTCTTCGTTCACGTATCCCATGAACGGCCGATCCCAGGCGTTGTGCTTGGTGAGCTGTGCCTTGAAGTCCTCTACCTCGGCCAGCGTATCATCGCTGATTCCAAAGCTTTTGGTCACTGTATTGGCTTCGTCCGTCTTTGATTCTGCATCCTTGTCGAACATATCCGGGTTGACGATGATGACTTTTTTCTTCCGACATACGTGTTTCCTTTCATAAGTATGATATTTGTTCTGTGCATAAAACGAACATCATATAACCTTTCTCTTATGAGAAGAGTCCCGTACAATGTGCTGTGCTGGTTCTTAACGCTAGCACTGAAAAAGGCTCAAATGAGCCATTTTGTAAGTTGTTCATGAATTGGTAACGCAATTGGGGGGGGGTATGTGATTCTGTGAGTTTCGATGTTAACTTTATGAAAAATCGAACATAGTAAATGTTTATTTTTTTAGGGGAAATTCTACATATCAAGCAGCCGAATGTGCCGTGAGCCGCGTAGCATCAGCGTGTTGTGCTGGTTCTGTCCTTTGTGCTGGATGCGCCTATGCATGCCGGTTGAGTAACGTTACGATAGGTCCATGAGAAGTTTCTTGACCAGTTGGCTGATTATGACCATTGCCGCTGCCGTTATGGTTGCGGTGATTCCCGGCATGACCCCGGTAGGGGAGCCTCCGATTCTCGGCATCGCCGCATTCGCCTTATTCATGGCGTTAATCAATGCTTCCATCAAGCCGATTGTGCATTTGGTGTCGTTGCCATTCGCGATTCTCTCGCTTGGATTGGTCACCTTGATTATCAACTGGCTGTTTATGCGCCTAGCCAGTTGGCTGGCCGTCAGCCTCTTCGGTGTCGGTGTCTTTGTACACGGCTTCCGGTGGTCCGTGCTCGGCTCTCTGGTCTTGACCATCGTCTCCAGCATCGTTGGCGCCATCATCGATCAGTAATGCGCGTCCCTGCACAAGAGCAAAAATAGGGGCTCTGCTGTGGTAACGCCATAGCAGAGCCCCTATTGATAAGTGGTGCGAAACCTCACTCGCGTACGAGCTTGATATGCTCCACATCATCGCGGTGGGAGCGGCGGAAGAGCACGAAGCGGTTGCCGATGGACTGTACCACTTCGGCGCCCAATTGTTCGGCAAGTTCCGCGGCGGCCTCCTTGGCTGTGAGCCCTGAGCCATCCTGTACGGCGCACTTAATGAGCTCATGCTTCTCGATGGTTTCATCGGCCTGCTTGACGGCCGATTCGGTCAGATCGTTCTTGCCCACATAGAACAGGGGCTTCAGCGAATTCGCCATTGCGCGTAGCTGCTTGATTTGTTTCTTGGTCAATGCCATGAGAATAGTTCCTTACATATGCTGTATACCTCAAGAAGCATAGCAACCGGTGCTGTCTGAATCGTCAGAGCAGGATAATGGAGGCAATGTATGCGATGACGAGCGCGGCGAATACGATATCGCGGCCAGCAATGGACAATGCGCGCCAATGCGTACGATGAATGCCCTCCTCATAGCAGCGGGCATCCAAAGCCAGACTGAGGTTATCCGCATGACGTAATGTTCCGGCAAAGGTGGGTACGATGATCGCGCTCATGGCTTTGATTCGTTGTCCCAGAGAACCGGTTTCGATGGAGCCTCCACGGGCGGATTGGGCATCGATAATGGCTCGGGTCTCGTCGGTCAATGTTGGAATGAATCGCAGGGCCAAGCTCATCACCAACGCAATCTCCTGAGCGTGGACGCCAAGCCTGTTCAGTGGTTTGATCAGTGCGGCGAATGCATCGGTCATGGCGGTGGGTGTGGTCGTGGTCAAAAACACCGTGCCCAAAATGATGACCAGCATGAAACGACAGGTATACAGCACGGCGATGGTCACGCCCTGATCGGTGATGCTTAATGGGCCAAACGCCACCACTGGGGTGCCGGTGCGCACCACAAACAGGTTGACGATGCCCATAAGCAGCATCAACATCAGCAGCGGATGAATGGATTTGAGCACCCATAATGGGTTCAGTCGGGCAGCTGCGATTACGGCAAGTGTCACCATGAGACCCAAGACAAGTTGCACTGGCGTATTCACAGCGAACATGGTGAACATGGCGGCCAGGAATCCCACCATTTTCACGCGCGGATCAAGTCGGTGAATCACCGAGAAAGCGGCACCGGCAGAGGCGGAGGTCGTGTTGGATGCCGAGGCTTCTGTATTGGAGTTAGTCAGGGCATCGCTTGCCGGAGAATCCGGTTGCTCCGCCGCATTCGGCATACGCACCACGCGGTCAGCAAGGGCCTCGGCCTCCGCTCGGTCGTGGGTAATGAGCAACACGGTTACGCCTTGCTGCTTCAAGGTGCGCAGCAGTTCATGGATGCGCTCTTTGGCCTGCGTATCCAGACTGGCGGTCGGCTCATCCATAATGAGCACATCAGGATTGCAGGCAATAACGCCAGCAATGGCCGCAAGACGCTGCTGTCCACCTGATAAGTCGAAAGGGGAGCGGTCGGCAAGGTGCCCGATGTGCAGCAGTTCCAGTGCTTCGTGAACACGGTCGGCGACTGCGGTTTCTGCCAGTCCCTGATTGCGCGGGCCATAGGCCACATCTTCAGCCACGGTATCCGCAAAAAGCTGATGTTCGGGATGCTGCATCACATAACCCACATGACGGCGAAGCTGCACAAGCTGCTGCCGCGTTGCGGATTTGGAACGTGTACCGGTGCCTGTGGATGTTGCCACAGGCACGTTGGCTATGTCGATACTGCCGGATCTCGGTGTGGCCAAAGCGCAGAGCAGTCGAATCAAAGTAGATTTGCCCGAGCCGTTCGCGCCCATCAATGCTACGGTCTGGCCGCGCGCGATAGTGAACGACAGGTCGTTGATGGTCGCATGCTTGGCCGAGGGATATCGATATGTCACATGCGAAACCCGGATGATGGGGTCTGTGGCGTCGTCGTTTGAAGCATCCGAGAGTAAGGGGAATGCCACATCCCGCCCCGGCTGGTGGGGCTTGTCGGGTGAAGGATGGTTGGCAATGGTTTGCGGCCGAGCGCTGACCGCTTCGATACCAACGATCTGCCCGGATTCCATATGCACAATGCGGTCAGCGTGCACAGTCTCATCCTGATGATGTGTGACATGCACGATGGTGGTGCCTTGCGCCTGCAGATCATCGAGAATACGTATCACTTCGGCGCGCGCCGACTCGTCCAACATGGCGGTCGGCTCATCCAGCACCAGCATGGCCGGACTCATGGCCAGCATGCCGGCAATGGCGGCGCGTTGCTGTTGGCCTCCACTCATACGAGTTGGATCGGACTGGCGGAAGGACACCAATCCAACCGATTTTAGAGAATCATCGATGCGCTCTCCGATGTGGCTGCGTTCAATGCCCAGATTTTCCGGTCCAAACGCCACATCATCTTCCAGCACGGTAGTGACCAGCTGATCCTCCGGATTCTGGAACACCACGCCGATGCCACGCCGGGCCGCACGATATTCGTCGGCATTCGGCAGGGCATCGGCGTAGGTGCGATGCCCCAACAACGTGATGTCGCCGCCGTCGGGCGCGGCCAGCCCGGCAATCAGCCGGGCAAAAGTAGATTTGCCGGATCCGTTCGGGCCGACCAGACAAATGCGCTCGCCGGCCCGAACGGTCAATGACACGCCATCCAAAGCCCAGGAGTTGCCACGGTCGTAGCTGAAACGGATATTCTTCAGCTCGGCAGCGTGGCCATAGGCGGGGTTATGGGTGGATTCGGCCATGGCTGGTTGCTCACTGCTGCTTGGAAAGCAGGTTGGAGACCGGCTTGTAGATCAGGAACGTGATTACGGCGTGAATTGCCATCTTGGCCAGATTGAACGGCAGCAGGATCGGCAGAATCATCGCGGCCACTGCCTGATAGGTCATGTGCGCGTAGATCGGCGTGACGATGAGGTTGCCCACCAGCGCCACCACGATAGCCAGAACCGCACCCACCAGAATGCCGATGGCGGCACCCTTGCGCGTGCGAATCTTGCGGTAGATGAACGCGGCAGGAACCGACAGGAACAGTGCCACCAGCACTGCCATCAGCGAACCCCACGGGTTGGCGAACATATGAGGCACGAAGCCCAGCACGGACACAATCGCGGCGGCTGCCGGTCCATAAGCGAATCCGGCAATCAGGCATACGATGCCGGACGGGTCGTACTTGAGCCATGTGACCGGCGTGATCGGGAATTCGATGAAGCTGGTCACCATCGCCAGCGCTACGAACAATGCATACATGGCAATGCGGCGTGTGGACCAGCGTCCCGAATCGGCCACGCCGGTGGCGTGTGAGCCGAGTTTGGTGCTGGAAGACGTGCTGGTTGAGCCGGAGCCTGCACCTTCAGCCTGCGGCGCCACGGAACGGATTGCTTGCATGCGGATACGCGAAGATATGCTCATCAGAGCCCTCGTTTCTTCCATCCGGACTATAACCGTTGGCTCCGGAATCTCACCGGATCAGCCGCTTACGCGGGTCGCGGGCTTCCTGACATCTCCGTTATGAAACCCGGAGTGCAGATCACCGCCAGTAAGGAATTACACCTTCCCTGAAACTGACAGGCTTATTCATACGCCATACGCCGGACGTGTGCAAGCTGCGTTTCACTTTCGGCAAGGAAATCAACAGCAATCAGCTGAGATTCAGCAGACGTTCAGAGGGTTTGTGCTGGTCAAGTGCAACAATGGATACCATGGCTGAAGTGAAGAATCCCAATACCACTATCGACAAACTGGCATTGATCGTCACCACATACAAGCGTCAGCAACTGCTTGAAGTGCTGTTCGATTCAATTCTGGCACTGGAGCAGGCGCCGTGGCGCATTGTCATTGTGGACAATGAGCAGTCCAAGCAAACCGCGGATATGGTTGCTGGTTTTGCCGGCAAGGTGACCGGTCAGTGGGGCACTACCGTGGCCGATCAATCAGGCAATGAGGAGCGTGTGGTCTATGCGCCGCAGTCCGAGAATCTCGGCGGTGCTGGCGGTTTCTCCGCTGGCGTGGCCAAGGCATATGAGCTGGGTGCCGCATGGTTCTGGGTGATGGACGATGATGTGGCCGTGCTGCCCGATGCCATCGCCAAGCTTGCCAAGTGGACTGATAAGCATGAGGTGATTCAGGGCTCCCGTTTCGATTACGATGGCGGCCCGTTCTACTGGCAGTATGACTTCATTGTGCCGCTGGGCATTCCGAATCCGATTGCCCCTGCCGCGTTCGGCCCTGCCAAATACCGTGTAATGAACACCCTGTGCTTTGAAGGCGGTCTGTTCAGTCGCCGCGTGGTGAGCGAAATCGGCCTGCCGGATCCGCGATTCTTCATCTACTGGGATGACACGATTTACGGCTATCGTGCCAGCAAGGTCACCAACCCGATTGTGGTGCCGGATGTGGTGTTGCGACGCACGCGTGAGATTGGAAACTGGGATATAGCCGGCATGCGCCAGCTCAACTCCACGTCGGATATGAACCGCTACCACATCATGCGCAACCGTGGCTATATGGCCCGGTATTTCATGGTGTATGGCGATTTCCGTCCGATGCTTTTTGCTCTGGGTACTGTGCTCACCGCCATCAAGGAAGTCATTCGTCTGGTGATGGTGGATCGGGAGCATGTCAAGACCGGCTTGGTGCAGATCGTCAAAGGTTGGTGGGACTCGCGCAAGTTGATGCACGATCCTGATTGGAAGCCCATGCCGCCGCTGAAGTAGTCCTTACTTGGCTCCCTCTATGAGGGGAACTGGCTCGCGTAGCGAGACTGAGGGGAGTCTGTCGGAGATGTACCTCTGAGACTCCCCTCAGTTGCTTTCAGTGGTGGCTCCCCTCAAAGCTGGGAGCCACTATAACGGTCACTTATGGATGAATAGGCCTCCGTCGCCCCATGCCCATTGGCCCTGGCCGGCGCCGATTTGGAAATGCAGTTTGGCAATGCCCATGTCGTTCATCGCATGATGCTCGTCACCGGCTGTGGTGTCGATATGCGCGGCGGCAGTGTCGTCGGCTGGATTGTACGAAAACATAATCGGCTGACGGTTCATGGCGCTCGGCGCCTTCATCGCAGCCTCGACGCCGGCCTTGAACCACGCTGGTGCTGAGTCACGTTCTTCATCGCCCATCGTGGCGGTGAACTGCTCATACGATTTGGTCGGCCGGTGCGTGCGCTGGGCCTCGCAGAGATCTTCATAGGATTTCGCCCGATACTCCAGATGGTTCTTGGGATGGCCGATGACCACACCGAGATAGAGCTCCTGACCGGATGCCACACGGCAGTGCTTGGCGGCCTCGTCCTTGTCCCATGAGCCGGCGACCCACAGTGTGCCGAGACCTCGCAGCGTGGCGGTAAGCACCAGGCGTTCGGCGTAGAAGCCGGCGCGTTCCCTGGCTTCCTCATCGTTCTTGGGGCCAACGATGGCCAGATAATTCGCCGCATTGGTCAGATGGCCTGAGGCGTTGGCCTCGAATACCTTTGGCTGGTTGCGCACCAGCTGAATGTTGAGATCGCCGAGCAGGTTGATTGGCTGCAGTGCCATCTCGAGCTGACGGGCCGTGTCGTCATCGATCGGTTCGTCATCATAGGTACGCACGGCGGTGCGAATGTTGACCGCATCAATAAGTTGGGTATGTTCTGTCATGTATTCCATTATCGCGCGCGACACGTGGAAATGATGGCTGTGCGCGGTGTTCCCTTGTGCCGTATTTTTTTAAGGAGCGAAGGGGTCGAAGTCCTGGATACGTAGTGCCGCAACAAAAATGCACACGTTTGCACAATAGGTGGAATGTCGGTTTCGTGTTTGAAAGATATTCGCGTTAGACTGGGCGCAATCCTAACGAAAGCAATACTGAAGGGAAGGACATCAACGATGATTGAAACTGCGCAGGCTTTCGGTGTCGATATCGGTGGCTCCGGCATCAAGGCCGCACCCGTCGATCTGGCCAAGGGCGATTTCGCCGAACCCCGTCTGAAGATTCTCACTCCGGAGGTTTCCACTCCGCAGGCGGTGGCCAAGATAGTCAAGCAGCAGCTCGACCATTTCGAAGTGCCTGAGTCCGCACCTGTGGGCATCGCTTTTCCTGCTCCAATCAAGCCTGGCCAGAAGCTTGACTTCATGGCCAACCTTGATCAGTCCTGGATCGGCGTGGATGTTACCGAGGCGTTCTCCGAAGCTTGCGGCCGTCCGGTTGTCGTGGTGAACGATGCCGATGCCGCTGGCCTTGCCGAGGTCCAGTTCGGTGCCGCCAAGGGGCAGGACGGTCTGGTGATTGCCACTACGTTGGGAACCGGCATCGGTACCGCGTTGATCTACAATGGCGCGCTCATCCCGAACACAGAGCTTGGCCACATCATGCTGAGCCCCAAGCACCTTGACGCCGAGAAGTATGCATCGTCGGCCGTGCGTGAGAACGAGGAGTTGGGCTACAAGAAGTGGGCCAAGCGACTGACCAAGTATTACGGCCTCATGGAGAAGTACTTCAACCCTGACCTATTCACTGTGGGCGGCGGCGTGAGCCGCCAAAGCGACAAGTTCCTTCCCTATGTGGACATCAAGACTCCGATCGTGCCCGCCACGCTGCGTAATCAGGCCGGCATCGTCGGCGCTGCATATTATGCCAGCACCAAGCAGCAGTAATCACAGCTACTGCGCCTGGTAAGCATTGAGCCCCGATCACCGTCTGGTGGTCGGGGCTCAATGCTTGGGGTTCGGTCTGCTTTTGGGAGGAGCGTGGCCGACTCCTGAGATTGCTCGCCTGCTTATGGCGTTGTCTTTACGGTCTACTCCAGTCCGATGGACTTCATGTGGTGCAGCTTCAGGGACTCCACCTTGAGGTTGCCGAACTCGGCCACGAGCTTGATGGCGCGTGGGCCTTCGGAGGCATAGGAGTAGGAGCTTAGGACCTGATGGCCGCCGTTGACGTAGACCTCCACGGAGCCGCGATCCACGAACACGCGCAGGTCCAGCTTGCCGGAGGCCAGTTCGGTGTCGGTCAGTGGGGCGGCGCGGTAGCCGCGATCGCCGTTGGCCATGGCCTGACGATCCACCACCACGCGGCCGATCTGGTCGTCATAAGCCACGTAGGTGTAGGCACCGTCCTCAGTGGCATGAATCTTCAGGCCCGCACGCTCGGCAGTGGAGGCAGCCAAGTCGATGGTCATTTCGATTTCCACGGCCTTGGCGTCATCGGCGATGACCTGCTCGCCATCCATATCGAGTGTGATCGAACCATGGTCGAGGGTATCCTCGCGCAGGCCTTCCATTTCGGCGACCGGCGCGGTGACCACGTCGCCGTCATCGCCAAGGGTGATCTCGCGCGGCAGGGTGAGCTGGCCACACCAGCCGTCATCCTCCATGGGAATCGGCTGCACGAACGGGCTCATCCAGCCATAGACGATCTGACGGCCGTCCACATTGAAGGACTGCGGGGCGTAGTAGTTGTGGCCGCAATCCCACAGGCGGAACTCGGTTTCCGGCTTGAATTCGCCGCCCGGCTCCCACGTGCCGATCATGTAGCCGGCGTTGTTGACGTTGCGGTTCATGAAGCCGCTGGGCTTGGACCCCATGGCGGAGAAGCCAATGACCCACTTCTCGTTGCCGTCCTTGTCTTTGATGGGGAAGAAGTCGGGGCATTCGAGCATGAACACATCCGGATCCGGGTGCTGGAAGAGCACGCGCTCGTATTCCCAGCGGACCATGTCCTTGGAGGAGAACAGCCACATCTGGCCGCGCTTGTCCGCAGAGGAGACACCGAAGGTCATGTACCAGGTGTCGCCGGTCTTCCAGACCTTCGGGTCGCGGTAGTGATGGTCGACCTTGTCGGTCGGGCAGTCGATGATCATGCCGCGCTTGGTGGCGCTGGTCAGCTCGTCGTTGTCCGGCTCGGCGAGCATCTGCACCTGCCAGTCGCCGCCGGTGTTGTCTTGGCCGTTGGCCCAACGGTGGCCGGTGTAGTAGAACTTGAGTTCGCCGTCGTCGCCGATTACTGCGGAACCGGAGAATACGCCGTCCTTCTCCTCTTCAAGGGTCGGGGCGAACATGATTGGCTCACGTTTCCAATTGAGCATGTCGGTGGAGGAGACGTGTCCCCAGTGCATCGGACCCCACTGGGTGCCGTACGGGTGCAGCTGGTAGAACACGTGCCAGCGGCCCTTATAGAAGCACAGGCCGTTCGGATCGTTGATCCAACCGCCGTTGGATGCGATGTGGAACTTCGGGTACCAGCGGTTGTTGCGTTCGGCGGCCATAGCTGCAACGCCTGCTTCCGCCTGTGCCAGAGCTTCGCTGTGGTTCTTGATTTCGTGGAGGACGGGTGCATCCGGAGTGAAGCCAGTCATCGTTGAATAGCCTTTCTTCATGATTGTTGAATCTTGCGATTGTTGAATTGTTGCTTATTGAGTTTTTAGATAAAAGTTTTAAGAATGCTGCCCGAAACGGAAAAAGGGGAAACGCTTCGGGCAGCACGATTTAGTTGTGTTTTTGCCGATTTTGGCGGTTGCGCTCAGGCGTTTGCTTTAGCTGCGGCTTGGGCCTTGAGCTGCTTATCGGTGTAGAACGGATCACCGCCGACTTCCTGGTCGTCCTTCTTGATCACGAAGAAGCCGTAGATTAGGGCGGCCAGCACGATGCCGGAGATGGTGAAGAAGGTCGGACGGTCGCCCATGGCGTCATGCAGGGCGCCCATCGGGGTGGAGAAGATCACCTGGCCGATTTGGGAAGCGATCTGGAAGCCCACCATGTACAGGGTTGCCGACAGTTTGGTGTCGAAGTGCAGGGTGAAGTAGCGGAATGCCGGTAGGCAGAACAGCGGAACCTCGATGGAGTGGAACAGTTTGACGATGGAGACACTGACCGGATCGTGGAACACGCCGCACAGACCGATACGCAGGAACATCACGGTTGCGCCGAGCAGCAGGGAGTTACGAACGCCGATCTTCTTCATGATAATCGGAACGACGCCCATCATGGCGGACTCGAGGAACACCTGGAAGGAGTTCAGGGTGCCGTAGGTGGCGTTGCCGATTTCGGTGGTCGGGAAGAGGGAAGCGTAGTAGTTAGGGAACATCTGCTGGTCGAACACGGTGTAGAAGGTGTTGGTGAACAGCATGAAGACGATGAGCACCCACAGAGTCGGCATCTTCAGAACGGAGATCATCTCTTTGAAGGATGGGTTGGTTGGAGCCGCGTTCGGATCGGCTTCTTTCTTGAGCTCTTCCTTTTGCTTGGCCGGAACCCAGAAAGCGTAGACGCACAGCATGCCAAGGCCGCAGATGGAGCCGACCCAGAAGTTCAGCAGCGGGTTGATATTGAACAGGAAACCTGCGCACAGTGCCACGATGGCGTAGCCGAAGGAGCCCCAAGCGCGGGACTGGCCGTATTCGAAGCCGAACTTACGGGAGTAGCGTTCGGTGAGCGCTTCGAACAGGGAACAGCCGGCCATGAAGCCTGAGGAGAGCACGATGGAGCCGATGAGCACGCCGATGAAACGGGTGGTGCCGCCGGCAGTCAGCATCGGGGCATACACGAACTGTACGAACGGGCCGACGAGCGCTGCGATGGCGGAGACGAAGATCACGAGCTTGCGCTTGATGCCCAGCTGATCTTGGATGGCACCATAGGCGAACATGATGACCAGGGTTGCCAAGGAGTTAATGGAGTAGATCTGGCCCTGCTCTGCGGAGGTCATGCCCAGACCGTGGGTCGGGTCGGTGAGCCAGCGGGAGAAGAAGGACCACCAGATGCCCCAGGAGCAGAAGAACATGAAGATGCCGAAGGAGCTCTGCAGATAGGAAGGATTCTTCCATGCAGATTTGGTTGCACTTGCCATAATCATCCTTTGATTACTACTTGGTTGGTTATTGGTTATGTGACGCTTCTGCTCGGGCGGCTGTGCCTTTGTAGAAGTTGTTGTGTAGTAATTACTATGCGACGTCAATCGATTTACGTCAATCGATTGACGTCATCGGCGTGTCGTACCCGTTCGAGACGCAAAAAGGCCTCCGTGCTGAACGGAGGCCTTGAGAAATCGCGTGGGCCTCGGTTACTTCACCGAGGCCTTTTCGATCAGCGTGCAGTGGATCTTCGCCGGAATCGGCGCGTCGATCGGCGGCAGGGGAGCGGTGGTCGCTGGCCGTGAGACGTCGTCCATCGAGCGTCCTTCGATAATTGACACCAGCTTGGCCACGGCCCAGTAGCCCATCTCGAAATGCGGCAGTTCCACAGTGGTGAGCATCGGTTCCAGCGTTTCGGCGAACACGCGATGGTTGTCCACGCCGATCACGGAGATGTCCTTGCCGACCGTGAGTCCTCGGCGTGCGGCGCATTCGTACACATACCAGGCGCGGGCATCGTTGAAGCAGAAGAATCCGTCCGGATGCTCGGCGTCGAACAAATCGTTGACTGCGGTCAGTGCCGGCCCGTTATTGAGCACATTGACGACCAGACGATCGTCATAGTCGAGGCAGGCGTCCCTGAGCGCCGCCTGATAGCCTTCCAAACGACCATCCTGCGCAATCATCGGTTCCGAGCAACCCACATAGGCGATACGTGCGCATCCGGCCTTAACCAATCTGGTGGTGGCGTCGTAGCCGATTTGGAACTCGTCCGGTTCCACGCTCGGGATTTTGCCAAGCGAGTCGGTGGCATCCACCAACACCAGTGGCGTCTTGGCCAGCGAAGAAGGCGCATGGGTGATGCGGTTCGACATCTTGGCGTACAGGAAACCGTCGGTGCCGTATCGCTTGAGTGCGGCGATTTCCTCGCTCTCGCTGTTCTCACCGTCGGTGCTCACGGTGATGAGCATATAGCCGAACTGGCTTGCGGCGGTCTGCGCGCCCAGAATCATACCGCCGGCGTACGGGGTGGTGGCCACCTCCTCACTGATGAAACCGAGGATGTGCGTCTTGCCTGTACGCAGCGAACTGGCCAGCGGATTCGACCGGTAGCCGAGCTTGGTGGCGATGGCGCGCACATTGTCCGCAATTTCGGACTTTACGCGCCCCTCGTCGCGTCCGTTGAGCACCAGCGACACCGTAGAGACGGAAACCCCCGCCTTGTTCGCGATTTCCTTCATCGTAGCCATGCGTCAAACGATACACCCTAATTGACGGACTGTCGGGAAAGTATCAGTGTTCTCCACCGACTCCGCCGAGGTTGCGCACCGCACCGATGAATAATGGTATGCCGTCCGGGGTGACGTACGAATACAGGAATGGGCGATCCACCGTGAACTCGATGTTGTCCACCGGCGCGCTAGTGAAGTCTGCGCCGGCTTTGGTGAAGGACATGGCCTTGGCGCCGGCCTCGTTCACCTCGATGCGCGTGCCTTGCAGAATCGAACCGATATACAGATTCTCGCCGTGCGAATCGGTGTCGACCATCTTGGTGAAGTCGGCGTCGCCTGCACTGAACGCATCGGTCACCCCCAGTTTTTCGAATGCCTTGATGGTGGCTTCCGAGTCGAACATGCTGTCGATGGTGAATCGCGGTAGCATGACGTTCACCGTGGCCGAGTTGACGGAGACGCCCCATCCGGGCAGACTGTCCGCGGCGCAACCCATTGCGTCCTCGCCAGGGGATGCCGACGAACACGTGCCGAACGCCCATCCGAGTTTCTGAGCATCGCCGGCCAGCTCGTCGAAATGCCCTTCGGCCGGCAGCACGATGGCCAGATTGCCGCCGTTGTCGAACGGAATCTCCACCC
Source organism: Bifidobacterium breve DSM 20213 = JCM 1192 (assembly GCF_001025175.1). Taxonomy (NCBI): domain Bacteria; kingdom Bacillati; phylum Actinomycetota; class Actinomycetes; order Bifidobacteriales; family Bifidobacteriaceae; genus Bifidobacterium; species Bifidobacterium breve. Next base: position 1,591,498 of record NZ_AP012324.1, on the reverse strand, counting down.
GCTGCCAAGTGTTGTACTCATCATGGCTGTAAGTCATTTGGCTGAAGGTCCGGTGCATCATCGGCACCTGAGCATCTCCGGCTTCGCCGTGGAAGGTGCCGTCGCCGGTGGACTGCTCTTCGAACGGATCCTTCCAGCGGCCATCCGCATAGACGGTGTTGATGATGGACAGGACTTCACGGTCACGCAGCGTGATCTTCGGCTTGAGCGAACCATTCGTATGTTTGGCAATCCAATCGGACATCTTGGCGGCGGCCTGATCGTCGAACGGTAGCGTGGTGACTTCGGCCTCGAACATTTTCTTGACGGTGGATTGGTAATCGCTGGCAGGGGAGTAGTCGTTATCGATCCACAGCGAGTTCGCGGCGCTCATCTCGGATTTCGCCCCCGAATATTGCCCGTTGATCGAACTCAGCAGCGATTGGTAGTCGCTGTCGGCCAGCGAACCGGAGCCCAGCAGCTCATTCAGTTGCGAGCGGGTCGTGCCATTGGCGCCCTGCGCGGCGATGGCCAACGCCATCCACATCGAAGCAGGGGAGTAGTTCACATTGCCGGTGTCTCGGTCGCCGGTTTCCATCGCCAGGAATTCCGGTGCGGTGCGGTAGGCGAAGGCTGCGGTGCTGTCGACTACCGGCTGCGTGGCAGGCGTGGCCTTCGGCTTGAACATATTGCGAACCAGTACGCTGCCATCGCCGGCCGTCCACCATACGCCGCCGGCGACGGCAAGGACAAGCACTACTGTCACGATGGCGGCGATACAAGCGTTACGGCGTTTGCGTTGTTTGCGCAACCGGTACTGTTCCATCAGTTTCTCGCTCATGGTCAGCCCCTTTGCTTGGATCGGCTCGTGCATCATTGCACGAAGCCCCTGATTCCAGTATATTTTGGTCTCTCTTATTTTGTGCGACGAGCCACAATCCACCGCACGGCCCACACCACGCCGAATCCGAGGAAGCTCGCCACGGCGAACACGATGACGAAATGCAAGACCTGATCCATCGAGCCCCAGGAGAGGTATCGGTCGCCGATCAGCGTGCAGGTACTTCCTATCGGGCACGTGTCTTCATACACCGTGATGAGCGCCATGAGCATCGGCGCAGGTACCAGTGTGCACGCCAACGGGAACAGCAGGCTTTTCCACGGATACGTCAGTGAGGCCGGGCGTAGCGCGTAGATGCCGTTGATGACCAGCAAGGCGGGCGGAATCACAAAATTGATTAGCAACGCGGCGGCCATCGCAGCCATGCCGCCCCGTAAGGTCAGCGCCAATAGCAAGCCGTACATGATTGCCGTCGCCAGCCAGCAGCCGAAGCGAATCGCATCCTGACGAATCCATGTGAGCAGTCGTCCGCTCGCCGTCTGCGGATTCGGATCCACAAACAATTCGCGCAGACCGTAGCGTCCGATTGCATAGCAGATGAACGCAACGGCCGTATAACAGATCAACAGCATGGCCGAGCCGATCAACGAATGAACCAATAGCTGATGGCCGCTTTCAGCGTGCATTAGCTTCCACCACTGAGCCCAGGAACGGTATGGGAACCCCGGCCGTAAGCGAAGATTGGTACAGCCGAATGCCAGCGGTCCGATGATTGCGCTCGCCAATGGGAAAGACAGACTGCCGGATCGTATCGAACCGAGTATCAGGTTGGTGATTCCCAACACCAATGGCCAGTGCAGAACCATACCGGGGAACCATACGAACAGGTTTTTGGCAGCCCTGTCAAGGACCTCGTCGGGCATGAGATACATTGATGAGCTCCACTGCAGCAGCAACAACACCGCTATCAGTACAACCATGCCAATCCAATGCGCGCGGTTCCACGCGAATATTCGTTGCGTCCCGCGCTCGGCGGCGGCATTGCGCATATCGCTCCTGTTGAGCTTGCTGAGTGCTTGTGCACGGTTCATTGCCGTCCTCCTTTACCGCCTTGTCAAGGATTGATGATGATTCCATCGTAAATCGCGCAGGAAATGTGGAATGATAGTTGTCATAGTGACCATGACATGTCAGGACGGAGCAGTTCGGCGTCGGGCACACTGAAGGGGTGAATGTAATGGGAGAAGCGCGCAACCGCAACATACGCATCGGCATTGTGGACAATGACCCGTATGCGCTGAAAGTGTTCGGCGCGCTAATCGAGCGCATGTCCAGCGATTTTGCCGTGATATGGACCTGCGATTTGGGTGCCGTGGCCATCAGCCGATGCCTGAGCCCCACCAAGCGGCCTGACGTGCTGGTTACGGATATGTCTATGGGCGACGTGCCCGGTACCGAAGTCTGTCGTGCGATTCGTACCAAAACACCCGAGGTTGGGCTGGTGGGTGTCACCTCATACGCGCTCGCGTCATTTCACGACGAGGCGGCTCGCTGCGGGGCGCAGGCCTTAGTTGGTAAAACCGATTTGAACGGCATTGCGCTCGCTATTCGCAATGCAGCCCAAGGATTGTCGACCAATGAGCTGGTACTGGGAGATGAGGGGAGCGGTAATTCGCTGTCCTTCATGGATGCCGCAACCGCCTACGCGGTGCTCGAAGATACGTCATACGCGCACCGTGGCGCGCTTTCCGGCAAAGAACGCGACACCCTGCGTATGTATGCGGATGGGTCGACCACCAAGGAAATCGCCGAGCGATTGGGCATCAGCGTGGCCACTGTGGCGACTTTTGAACGCCGCGCACTCGCCAAACTCGGCGCTCGCAGTCGCGCTCATGCCATATCAATCTGCGTGAAACGGCATGAGATTTAAGAGTTGGCATGGGCGGTATGTGCAACGGCATGGATGGTAGGAAAGGAACTGCTATGAAAGCGTTACGACACCGATTGGCCGAGCTGGATAGCGGTGTTCGCAATGCATGGCTGTTGATTGCCATACTGGTTGTTGCCTTGATATGCACGATGGAAACCATGGCGGGCTTGGCTGCTGACAGTGTCTCGGCGGCGGACTGTCTTGAGGAGTTCATATTCGTTGCCATTGTGGGGCGGATGGCGTTTCGTCCGGTCACCGGATGCGTGGCGGTAGCGGTGGCTTGGATAGTGTTGTGCATGAGTCCGATCTGGATGCCGTCGGGTGCAATGCTCGCCGTGTTATTGGCGGTGGGTATTGCCGGATACGCCGATAAGCGATTGGCGCTGGCGGTTGCCGGCATTGCCGTTGTGGTGTGGATGTTGTCGCGTGGTGGCGTGGCCATTCCTTGGCTTGATGGCGGCTCAGACACGATGAGCGGTTCTGCGGATGGCGCGGCGAGTAGTAGTGCCCTAGACGGTAGTGTTGCTGATGGTGGCGCTGCTGATGGTGGCTCTTCATCCAGTGGGTCTGACAGCGCAGGGCAGTCGGGAAGCGACTTCACCGGAAGCGCCTATGAATCGAGCGGTTCTTCTGCCGAGCATCGCACTGGGCAAGTGATTCTTGGTGCGATTGCCCTCTATGGTGTGATGCCAGTGGCCGTGTTGTTTATTGGCTTCATGCTTGGTGGCATGGCGGCGCGATGGAATCATGAACGCAGCTTGGCTCGAGCGGAGTTGGCTCACCGCCGTCAGCAGGAACGCACAGCTCAGGACATTCACGATTACGTATCCAATGATTTGGCATACCTGATTTTGCGATTCGACAAGGATATTGCCGATGGCAAGACCCCTTCTGAAGAAGAATTACGCGAACTGCGTAGCGTGGCTATGGGCGCATTGGATCGCACGCATCAGGTCATTGATGTTATTGAAGGCAGGGGAGAAGCGGCGCACAGTGCAGTGACTCCGCATGATTCGACCGTTGATGCCGTTTCTGGCATTGCATGTGGCATCACAGACGCTGATTGCCCGCTAGCCGAGCAAATTCGTGATGTTGCGAGCAATGGTGACCGCCGATTATCAGAGCTTGGCTTTGAAGGTCAGACGATTATTTCCGGTGCTCATGGCGCAGCCGGTCGGAGTGGCCTGATCGCCGGGCTGCTGGAGGAACTGTACGGCAACATCGCCAAACATGCCGACCCGGAAGCGGGCTATGTAATGACGATTGGCATCGGACTGGACACCGTCCGCATCGCCTGCATCGACACGGCCCGCACGTCATCGGATTCGGATGCGGATGGCAGTGCGGACCTATCCACCGGTACCGGTCTCAACCGTTACCGACAATTACTAGAACAACAAAACGGCGCCCTGCATATCACCACGCAAGACGCCGAATGGACATTATCAGCAGTTATTCCACTGTGAGGAAACCGATCACCCAACCGACTTCTGCGCAGTCTCCGCGCCAAAGAAGCCGACAATCAGCATCGATGCAATAGCAATTGCGCTGATGGCCACAAAGATGGACGTAGCACCAAGCGAGGTAAGCATCCAACCCACCACCATAGGCATCAATACATTGAGCAGCTTGGCCACGGCGTTCGCGAAGCCGACGCAACGGAAGCGAACCTTGGTGGCGAACAGTTCCGGAGCGTACACAGCCACCACGGAAGCCATAAGCACGTACAGGCACATCATGAGCAGGAAGCCAACGATAATTGCGCTCACGGTAGAGGTCTGGAAGGCATACATTAAACCGAACACGCCAGTGAACAGGAAGGCCGGCACAATCGTGCGCTTGCGGCCGATGCGGTCGATAAGCAGAGAGCCAATCAGGCAGCCGACCGGGGCACCGAGCATCATCGCCGTGGAGGTGAGCAGCGAGCTGGACAGGTTAATACCACGCTTGACCAGAATCGTCGGAACCCAAGAAGTGAAGGCGTAGGAGCACACGTTCGTGGCGGCCACAGCAACCACAGCTACAAGCAGGCAGATGCCGAGCGAACGGCCGCCGGCGTTGCGGGTGTCGCTGGTGTCGGCCTTGGCGGCTGCGTCGATCAGTTCGGAGCCGTTGGCCTCAAGCTGCTTGACGATGGCGTCGGCCTCATCGTAACGGCCGTGCACGGCGAGCCAACGCGGGGATTCGGGGATGTCGCGGCGCAGCCACCAGATGATGGCGGCCCCCAGACCGATGGCCACGAACAGCGGACGCCAGGACCAGCGGGGGATGATCCATGCACACAGCAGCATAGCGATCGGCACACCGCAGTTGGCCACGAGCGAGACAATCGCGCACCAGTGGCCACGGCGGTTCATCGGTGCGAACTCGTTGACCATGGCGAAGCCGGTGACGATTTCAGCGCCGAGGCCCAGGCCGGCACCCAGACGGCACAGGGACAGCACGGCCATGTTCGGGGCGAATGCGCCGAGGAAGGTGAAGCCGCCAAACAGCAGCAGGTTGATTTGGTAAGCCACGCGGCGGCCCTTCAGGTCACCGACGAAGCCGGCCAGCAGCGAACCGACCAGCAGACCCAGGAAGCCTGCGGACATAAAGGTGGAATTTTGCGCAACGGTGGACCAGTGTGTGGCCAACGCGCTGGAGGCAACGGCACTGCCAATATATACGTCGATGCTGTCCATCAGCATGCCAGCGGCGACCAGCGCCACGATGCGATGGAACATCGGGGTTTCATGTGCGCGATCCACGCGCGAGATAATATCCTGAACCTTGGCTTGATCCGTCACGGTGGTACGTGCTTGTGCGCTTTCCATAGCCGCGGGATTGCCGGAAATCTGCTGTTCAGCAGCAGTCATATTTGAGCCCTCTTCTTGCAAACCTGCCCGCGTGCAACTGCTCAATGATGTTGCGGCGAGCGAACTCTTGATTGGACTGCGTGTTCCGTTCGCCCTCCCATTGTGTGGGATGAACGACGTTTGCAGTCCAAGTCTTGAATTCCACGTAGCGAGCCAATCGTTGTGAGATAGCTCACTACATGGGGCTTAACTATAGGTTCGATCTTGTGGCACGCCGCGTTGCGGTCACATTGTGAACGATAACAGAGTTTGTAACGCTCCTATATATGCCCCACTTACGCTCTTACCCCGTTGAAAGAAGGCAGAACCGTGATTCCCATGGGGCGGTAAAACACTCATGGGGCGGTATTTGGCCCATGGGGCGGTTAGCGGATTTTGCCTTTCCGCAGAATAGAGCCGTTTTCGCCTACCGCCCCATGAGGGTTTTACCGCCCCATGAGATATTTACCGCCCTATGGGTGAGTTACCGCCCCATGAAACGTGTAATAACAAAGCATGCCCTTGCTGGTGGAAGCGATGCTTTGCTATTTCGCCTGCTTGTCGGCGAGGATCTCATCCACCAGCTTGGGCTTTTCGGTCAGCTGGCCGGTGAAGCCGGGACGGATATCCATGTGCAGCACCAGAGAAGTGCGGTAGCCCTGCTCGGCGAGCTTCTTGGCGGCCTCACCGGCCACCTTGAGCACGTCGTCCAGATTGCCTTCCACGTTGGTGAACAGGGCGTTGGTTTCCTGCGGCAGGGCGGATTCGCGAATCACTTCGACGGCCTGAGCCACGTATGGTGAAACCTCGGAGCCCACGCCATTGGCCGACACCTGGATGGCTGCCACGGTGTTGAGGTACGGTTTGCCGGTTTCCGGGTCGATCGGCACTTCCTGAGTAACGGCATTACGGTCAAGAACCATGATTCTCCTTTTTCAGTAGTGTTAAGCTCCCCTGGCAAGGGGAGCTTAACAACCACACTTATGTCAGCGATACTTCCAGAAATGATCCATCGGGCCGGAGCCGTGGCCGAGATTCAGCTGGGTCTTCAGCGCACCGGTCAGATACTTCTTCGCATGCTTGATGGCTTTGGGCAGCGTGTCGCCAAGCGCCAGATACGAGGCGATGGCGGAGCTCAGCGTGCATCCGGTGCCGTGCGTGTTCAGATTATTGATACGCGCGCCATCAAACCAGGTCACGGTTCCATCCGTCTCGGCAAGCACATCGTTGGCATCCTCGGTGCCATGACCACCCTTGACCAGCGCGGCACAGCCGTAACGCTCCACGATGCGGTGGGCGGCGGCCTCCATATCCTCCTGATCGCGAATCAGCGTATCGGTCAGTACTTCGGCCTCGGGAATGTTCGGAGTCACGACCGTAGCCATCGGGAACAGCTTGCCGGTCAAGGCCGCAATGGCATCGTCACTGATGAGCTTGGCACCGGAAGTGGCCACCATAACCGGGTCGAGCACGATGTTCGTGGCGTGATGGAAGGTGAGTCGTTCAGCAATGACGTCGATGATGTCAGTGGCAGACACCATGCCGATTTTCACCGCGACCGGCGGAATATCCTCAAACACCATGTTGATCTGGTCGGCGAGAATGTCCGGTTTGGTGTCCTGAATGGAACGCACGCCGGTGGTGTTCTGTGCGGTGAGCGCGGTGATGGCGCTCATGCCGAACACGCCGCAAGCCAGCATGGTCTTCAGATCGGCCTGCATGCCGGCACCGCCGGACGAGTCGGAGCCGGAGATCGCGAGAACAGCGGGAAGTGTAGATGTTGCAATCTGTGCCATAGTGTTCATTCTAAGTGGGGCCCATGATGTTTTTCGGAGCGGTTTTCCTTGATGTTTTGCCGCTCCTGTGGTGAGATGGGAGGGTTTGCTGATTGCGATTGATTCATGAAATGTTCGGGAGGGGACATGGCTGATAACGATGTACTGCGCCGTGACGGCGTCTTGGTACGCATCACCGGTTTTGACGATGAACGCACCGCATATTTTGGCGTAATGCCTAATGGGCACACCACACAGCTCACATTTCCGCGTCAGGAGGTGTTCGATGTGGGCGACGTGTTGCTCGTCGGCACGGATTTCTATCGTAAAGTGCCGCATGATGTGTGGCCGTTGAAGCCCCGTGTGGGCATCGTGCGCCGTGCGCTCAACGAAGGCGTGGTCCTGGAGACTTCCGACGGCCTCGAACTGCTTGAAGGCGATTACCCGAATTCGATCATGCCCGGCAACACCGTGCAGTTCACCGACCTGTTCGGCATTGAACGAGTGCTGTGGCCCACGGCCATCCGTCCAGGCGAATCCGATCACGATGACGACATCAAGCAGTACCGCATCACGCCGGGCAGCGATCCGTCGCTTACCTTCGATTCGTTCGGCGGTTATGAGCAGGTGATCACGCGCGCCAAGGAGCTTATCGAAACGCAGCTGGGCAACAGTGCGCAGATGCGTGCGATCGGTGCCAAGCCGATCAAGGGCGTGATCTTCACCGGTGCTCCGGGCACCGGCAAAACGCATCTGGCCCGCATCATCGCCAATGTGGCGGACGCGCAGTTCTATCTGGTGTCCGGCCCGACCATCGTGAGCAAGTATGTGGGCGATAGTGAGGAAACGCTGCGCATGATTTTCGCCGCCGCGCAGGCGGACAAGCGCGCCATCATCTTCTTTGATGAGATTGATTCGATCGCGTCCTCGCGTGAGAACGACACTAATGGTGTCGGCAAGCGTCTGGTGGCACAGTTGCTGACGTTGATGGATGGTTTCGAGTCCAAGGGCAATGTGGTGGTGGTCGCCGCGACGAACCGTATTGAGGATGTGGATCCCGCTCTGCTGCGTCCGGGGCGTTTCGATTGGCAGATTCCCTTCCCGATGCCGTCCGAGCGCGACCGTTTGGGCATTCTGCAGGTGCAGGCCCACTCGCTGTCCATCGAGGGCGAACTGCCATTGGAAGACATCGCGCGGCGTACTGAAGGCTGGAGTGGCGCCGAAGTGTGCGCCATCTGGACCGAGGCCGCTCTGGTGGCCGCCAAGGACCGCCGCGGCGCGATCCGTGCTGCCGACCTCGTCACCGCCTTCGAGCGAGTCGAGCGTCGTCCCGAGCTCAGGCATCATAAATAATTGCTGGCTCCCCTCTCTGAGGGGAGCCAGAGAAAAATTACTCCTGGGCGGTGGAGTAGAGCTTGCCGCCTTGGGCGGTGTACTTTTCGCTCATCGCATCCATGCCGGCGAGGATTTCTTCGGGGCTGAGCACGTTGGCAGACACCACGTCATTATCGACATTGGCCTTGGCCTTAGCCAGTGCCTCGGAGTCGACGCCAGCAGCAGCCTCCTTCACGATTTGCTGCTGAGCGGCCTCGCCACCGAATGCCTTGCGGATGTTCTGGGAGATGGCCATCGAGCAGAACTTCGGGCCGCACATCGAGCAGAAGTGCGCCATCTTGGCCGGCTCGGCGGGCAGGGTGTCATCGTGGAAGGCGATGGCGGTGTCCGGATCGTAGGACAGATTGAACTGGTCGAGCCAACGGAACTCGAAGCGAGCCTTGGAAATCGCATTGTCACGATCCATCGCGTGCGGGTGGTGCTTGGCGATGTCTGCGGCGTGGCAGGCGATCTTGTAGGCGATCACGCCCTGCTTCACATCATCCTTGTTCGGCAGGCCGAGGTGTTCCTTCGGGGTCACGTAGCACAGCATAGCGGTGCCGTAACGACCGATCTCGGTGGCGCCGATGGCGGAGGTGATGTGGTCGTAACCCGGAGCGGTATCGGTGGTCAGCGGTCCGAGGGTGTAGAACGGGGCGCCCTTGCACACGGCCTTCTCCAGCTCGATGTTCATACGCACGGTGTCGAACGGCACGTGGCCCGGGCCCTCGATCATCACCTGCACGTCCTTGGCCCAGGCGCGCTCGGTCAGCTCGCCCAGAGTCATGAGCTCGGAAAGCTGCGCGGCGTCGTTCGCGTCGGCCAGGGAGCCGGGGCGCAGGCCATCGCCCAGAGAGAACGCCACGTCGTACTTGGCGAAGATGTCGCACAGCTCGTCGAAGTGCGTGTACAGGAAGCTCTCCTGGTGGTGGCGCAGGCACCAGTCGGCCATGATGGAGCCACCGCGGGAGACGATGCCGGTCACGCGGTTGGCGGTCAGCGGCACGTAACGCAGCAGCACACCGGCGTGGATGGTCATGTAATCCACACCCTGCTCGCACTGTTCGATCACGGTGTCGCGGAACAGCTCCCAGCTCAGCTTGGAGGCATCATCCTCGACCTTTTCGAGGGCCTGGTACATCGGCACGGTGCCGATCGGCACGGGGGAGTTGCGCAGAATCCACTCACGGGTGGTGTGGATGTCGTTACCGGTGGACAGGTCCATCACGGTATCGGCGCCCCACTTGGTGGCCCACGTCAGCTTCTCCACTTCCTCGTCGATGGAGGAGGTGACGGCCGAGTTGCCCATGTTGGCGTTGAGCTTGGTCAGGAAGGCGGATCCGATAATCATCGGCTCGGCCTCGGGGTGGTTGATGTTGCAGGGCATCACCGCGCGGCCGGCGGCCAGCTCGGAGCGCACGAGCTCCACATCGCAGTTCTCGCGGGTGGCCACGTACTGCATCTCCGGGGTGATGATGCCGTGGCGGGCGTACCACATCTGGGTGATCGGGTGGTCCTTGGCGCGCATCGGCTCATGCTTGCGTCCACGCCATTCCTTGGTGGCGCGGCCGCGCTTGATGGCGCGCTTACCATCATCCTCAAGGTTGCGGCGGCGGCCCTCGTAGTCTTCGATGTCGCCGCGGTCGCGGATCCAGTCGAGACGCAGGGGCTTCAAACCTTCCTTCGGGTCGCACTTGGGGCCTTCGGTGTTGTAGTCGTGGAACGGCGGGTTCGGGCCCACGCCGGGCGTGTCGCTCAGCTTGATTTCGGTGTACGGCACTTCCAGGTCGTAGGAACCATACTGATAGGTGAACGGTACGGACTTGGTCTTGCGGATGTGCGCCTTGTCGCGCTGCTTGGAACCACGGGCGGCGATGTCCACGCGCTGCTGCTTGGCGAGCTTCTGGGCATCCTTGGCGTCCTTGGCGTTGGTGAACTTCTTCTCAGTGGCCTCGGAGCCAGGCTTTGCGGCCCCTTCCTGAGCAGCCTGAGTATCAGCAGCGGGGGTGTGGGCTACGACGCGCGGCGCGTAGCCGTGCTTCTTGTCGCCGCGGACGGCCTTCCAGCCTTCGACCATGGTGCGCGCGGCCTCTTCCGGGTTCTCGGCACCCGCGATGGCGGAGACCGCGAACCAGCCAGCGGCCTTGGTGCCGGCGAGCATGGCCATATCGGCTGCGGTCACGCCGCCGCCCACGACCACCGGGAACTCGCTGGCGACGCAGATGGTGTTGATCTGGGCGGCGTCCAGCGTCTTGCCGGAGCCGTCGTTGCCGCCCACGGAAGCCTCGGGCTTGGTGGTGGAGACGTGCAGAGGACCGGCACCAATGTAGTCAATGCAGCCGTCGGGCAGCTCGTTGATGAGCTGAACGAGGCTTTCGGTCTCAGCCGACAGACCCACGATGGCCTCGTCGCCGAGCAGGGCGCGGGCTTCGCGCGGCTCCATGTCGGTCTGGCCGATGTGCACGCCGTCCACCTTGATGCCCTTGCGGCGGGCCTGCCACACCACGTCGGCACGGTCGTCGATCACAAAGGCCACGGAATCGGACTTCTCATTGTCCTCGATGATCTGCGCGATGTCGCGGGCCATGTCGGTCAGCTCAGAGGCATCGGCCTCCTTGGCGCGCAGTTGGATGAAGGTTGCGCCGCCGTGCAGAGCCTGATCCACCACGTCGGTCAGCGGACGGCCTTTGCAGTCCTCCGGCCCCACCACGAAGTACGCGGACAGGTCGAAGCTGTCTCGCATGGAGGCGTATGGGTATTCATTACTCATTATTATTCCTACCTTTGTTGTTTCTTGTGGAAGTCTTATTGGAAAGGTGAATTGGGGTTGATGTGGTATCGAGTGTTTTCCTCCTGCTGGCGGGAGGTGCCACGAAGCGGCGGAGGATGGTAACTCCAGGAACCGCCCCCAGCCGGCTTTGCCGGCAGTCCCCGCCAGCGGGGGCAGTACACTACTGCACCAAAATCTCAGATTCCGCCACTTGCTCGGCGGTCACATTCCACAGCGCGTCAAGGAACGCGACCTGGAACGAGCCCGGCCCATGCGAAGTCGTATCGGCCACCTCGCCCGCGCGGTTGTACAGCAGCGACGCGGACAACGCAGCGGTCAACGGATCGGACACCGCCAGATACGTGGCGACCACGCCGCCCAGCGAGCAGCCTGCACCGGTGATTTTGGTCATCATCGAGCTGCCGCCCGACAGCCGGTACACGGTTTCGCCGTCGGTCACCAGGTCGGCGATGCCGGACACGGCCACTGCACAGGGGATGGAAGCATCGTGAGACGAATGCTTGGCGTGCTGCTCGGTCAGATACCGGGCAAGTGCCACCGCCGCACCGGTTGCGGAATCCACGTCATCGACGGATTCCACTCCGGCGGGGCGGTGTTCGGAAGCGTCCCCCGCGGATTCGGTGTTGAGCCCCCACATATTCGCCAGCGCGATCACTTCGGAAGCGTTTGCACGAATCACAGTAGGGGGAGCGGCCTTGAAGGCCTGAAGAATAGAGGTGCGGGTGCGCCCGATGCCTGCAGCCACCGGGTCGAGCACCCACGGCTTGTCCAAATAATTGAGTCGCTGCGCGATTTCAGGCAGCGCGTCCTTATAGAACGGCAGCAGCGTGCCCACATTGATGTAGTTGGCGCCCGCGATTTTCGCGGTTTCGATCACGTCGTCCGGCAGGAAGCTCATGGCCGCAGTGCCGCCGGCTGCCAGCTGCGCGTTGGCCACCAGATTGATGGTCACGAAATTGGTGAACGACTGGGCCAGCGGCGTCGTCTCGCGTACGCGGTGCACGGCGGCTGCGATGTTCTCGCGAATCGGTGAATCGGATGAAACCGGTGTTCCGGTGGTACAGTCGCTGGACGAACCGGTAAACGATGATGCACTACTGCTCATTACTGCTCCCTACGATGGTCTTAACCAACAGGTTCTAAGGGTCAGGCTTAGGCCTTTCTCAACTCGCGAACCACATGCGAGTTCCCCTGCATTACGTTGCCGACGCTATGCGCCAACATGGACATTATCTTGACGAATTTGTTCGATACGTGTCGTCAGGTCTGGCGCGTCTGAATTATCCGTGGTAGTAGAGCGATTGTTTCCATAGGCTTTTGCAAATTGCTCTCACTGACGCGCTTTCAGTGAAAGCAATTTGCAAAACGACAGTGCCTTTCTACCTGTCACCATATACGGCTATTCTGAAGCGGTTGTTATTAGACCCCAAACCGTTCAAACCAGAAGGTGCATTGTGGCTCAGTCCAAACTCGATGAAGTTGTATCCCTCGCGAAACGTCGCGGCTTTGTATTCCCCGCCGGCGAAATCTACGGCGGCACCCGTTCCGCATGGGATTACGGCCCTCTCGGCGTCGCTCTCAAAGACAATATCAAGCGCGAATGGTGGCGCTCCATGGTCGTCACCCGTCCTGATGTCGTCGGTGTCGACACTTCCATCATCCTGCCTCCCGAAGTGTGGGTGGCCTCCGGCCACGTGAGCGTGTTCAACGATCCGCTTGTCGAATGCCTCAACTGCCACAAGCGCAACCGCGCCGACAAGCTCGAGGAGTCCTACGCCGAGAAGCACGGCGACACGATGCCGGAGAACGGCATGAAGGACATCGTCTGCCCGAACTGCGGCACCCGTGGCCAGTGGACCGAGCCGCGTGACTTCAACATGATGCTGCGCACCCACCTCGGCCCGGTCGAGGACGAGAACAGCCTGCACTACCTGCGCCCCGAGACCGCGCAGGGCATCTTCGTGGACTTCAAGAACGTGATGACCTCCTCCCGTTCCAAGCCGCCGTTCGGCATCGCCAACATGGGTAAGTCCTTCCGTAACGAGATCACTCCGGGCAACTTCATCTTCCGCACCCGCGAGTTCGAGCAGATGGAGATGGAGTTCTTCGTCGAGCCCGGCACCGACGAGGAATGGCACCAGTACTGGATTGACGCCCGCACCCGCTGGTACATCGACCTCGGCGTCAAGCCGGAGAACCTGCGCCACTACGAGCATCCGAAGGAGAAGCTCTCCCACTACTCCAAGCGCACCGTGGACATCGAATACAAGTTCGGTTTCCAGGGCTCCGACTGGGGCGAGCTCGAAGGCATTGCCAACCGTACTGATTACGACCTGACCGCGCACTCCAAGCGCTCCGGCGAGGATCTGTGCTACTTCAACCAGGCCACCGGCGAGAAGTATATCCCGTACGTCATCGAGCCGGCAGCTGGCCTGACCCGCTCCCTGATGTGCTTCCTCGTGGACGCCTATGACGTGGACGAGGCTCCGAACACCAAGGGTGGCGTCGACAAGCGCACCGTGCTGCGCCTCGACCCGCGTCTGGCCCCGGTCAAGGCCGCCGTGCTGCCACTGAGCAAGAAGCCCGAACTGCGGACCGTGGCCCAGAACCTGGCCGATGACCTGCGCTTCAACGAGTGGATGATCGACTACGACGAGTCCGGCGCCATCGGCCGCCGCTACCGCCGTCAGGACGAGATCGGCACCCCGCTGTGCATTACCGTGGACTTCGATACTCTCGAGGACCACGCCGTGACCATCCGTGAGCGTGACACCATGGCCCAGGATCGCGTCGCTCTCGACAAGGTGGCCGACTATGTGGCCGCCCGCATCGGCGAGAAGCGCACCCGCGTGCCGCTGAAGCCCGTGGAGATGGGTGGCGAAGCCTGGCCTGAGTCCGGCGTTCAGGAAGCCGGCGGCCTGTACTAAAGCCTGATATATCAAGGTGACTGGCTCCCGCTGGCGGGAGCTGGCCGGCGACAGCCGGACTGAGGGTGGTCTTTTCTGCACAAGGAAGACCACCCTCGGTCTCACCTACGGTTCGACAGCTCCCGCCAGCGGGAGCAAGAGCATGGATATGGAAACCACCATCACCGCTACTCACGAGACCAACAACCTCGATCCGCGCACGGACGCTCCATCACGCCCGGAAACGCAGGTACACATTGCCCCGGTTCAGCTCGGCAACATCACCGTGCCGACTCCGGTGGTGCTGTCGCCGATGGCGGGTGTGACCAACTGGCCATTCCGCGTGATCTGTGAGGAATATGGTCCCGACGGTCTCTACGTGGCCGAAATGATTACCGCACGCGCCCTCGTGGCGCGCAACCCCAAGGCTCTGCGCCTGTGCCATTTTGCCAGTAGCGAGAAGATTCGTTCGCTGCAGCTCTACGGTGTGAATCCCTCCATCACCGAACAGGCCGCGAAAATCGTGGTCGATGAAAACATGGCCGACCATGTGGATTTGAACTTCGGCTGCCCGGTGCCCAAAGTCACTCGCCGCGGTGGTGGTTCGGCCTTGCCCTGGAAAACTGACATCTTTACTGAACTCATTCAGCGTGTGGTTGCCGTGTGCGAGCCGGCCGGCATCCCCGTAACCGCAAAGATCCGAGTCGGCATTGATCACGACCATGAGACCTTCCTTGAAGCTGGACATATCGCTCAGGAGGAAGGCTGCAAAGCGGTGACCCTACACGCCCGCACCACCGCCGAATATTACGGCGGCCACTCCGATTGGTCCCGCATCGGAGAGCTCAAGGAACACCTTGATATTCCGGTGTTCGGCAATGGCGATATTTGGGGAGCCGAAGACGCGCTTGAAATGGTGCGTGAGACCGGCTGCGATGGCGTAGCCATCGGACGCGGCTGCCAGGGCCGTCCGTGGCTGTTCGCCAATATCAAGAACGCTTTTGAAGACAATCCTGAACGTCTTAATCCGAACCTCGGCGAGGTTTGTCGGGTAATCCATCATCATGCCGAACTATTGACCCAGTTCTATGAAGGTGATGAAATGATGGCTGTTCATGACCTGCGCAAGCATATTGCCTGGTATCTCAAAGGTTTCCCGGTCGGCGGCAGTACTCGTAAGGCATTCATGGAGTGTGAGAATCTTGCCGACGTGGATCGAGAGATCGGCAAGCTTGATCCCATCATCGAATACCCTCCACGTGTGGTCGACAAGCCGCGTGGCCGTGTACGCTTCGCCAAAAAGGTTCATTTGCCTTACGGCTGGTTGGAATCACGAACCACCACCCATGAGGAGCGCGAAGCGCTTTTTGGCGATGATCCGATGGATGCCAGCTACTGATTGGTTGACAATTTCAAACAAGAAATGCACAACACGCACTTTTCCTCGCGTGAATTTCCCTCCACCAGTATCCTATTTGCGCTACTCTTAGGTGTAACCGTGAAGTGACAGGAGTCAAACGTGAGCGAGATCGCCCAGACTGAGTTCAACGACAAGACCAATATCAAGGTCGTCGGCGTAGGTGGAGCCGGCGGCAACGCCGTTAACCGTATGATCGCCGAAGGACTGCAGAACGTTGAATTTGTGGCGGTAAACACCGACGCGAAGGATCTTATGCGTTCTGATGCCGACGTGAAAATCTCACTATCCGACAAGTCCAGCCGTGGACTCGGCGCCGGAGCCGACCCGGAGCGCGGTGCCAAGGCCGCTCAGGATCACCAGTCGGATATCGAGGAATCCCTGAAGGGCGCCGACATGGTGTTCGTCACCTGCGGCGAAGGCGGCGGTACCGGTACTGGTGCCAGCCCGATCGTTGCTCGTGCGGCACATCAGCAGGGTGCTCTGACCATTGCCGTGGTGACTCGTCCGTTCGGCTTTGAAGGTCCCCAGCGTGCCGCTTCTGCCGACTACGGCATCGACAATCTGCGTAAGGAAGTTGACGCGCTGATTGTTATTCCGAACGATCGCCTGCTTGAGCTCTCCGATCGCTCCATCGGTATCATCGAGGCGTTCAAAACCGCCGATACCGCGCTGCTTGCCGGTGTGCAGGGCATTACCGACCTCATCTCGATGAATTCCTACATTCACGTGGATTTCTCCGACGTGAACTCCATCCTCCGTGGTGCCGGCACCGCGCTGTTCGGTATCGGTTCCGCGCGGGGCGAGGATCGCGCCACTCAGGCCGCCGAGATCGCCATCAGCTCCCCACTGCTCGAAGAGAGCATCGAGGGTGCACATGGTGCATTGATCAACATCGCCGGCCCGACTGATCTGAAGCTGCAGGAGGCCTCTGCAGCTACCGAGCTGGTGCGTAAGGCCATTCATCCGGAGGCACAGATTATCTGGGGTCTCGCTTTGGATGACGCCTATGGCGACGAAGTACGTGTCACGGTTATCGCCGCTGGCTTCGATCCTGTTTCCGCACAGGAGGCGTCTGATCGTCAGACTGTGTCCCCGGTCGTTCCTGCCGACGAGCCCGTCGCTCCGGCGGCAGCTCATCCTGACGACAATCCGGCTGGTGAAGCGGCTGCCACGGTTCCGTCGTATGCGCCCGTTTCCGGCGATTCGACTTCGCTGCCGTTCGATGACTCGACTTCCGAACATCCGGCCATCGCCGTCAATGATCCGGCCGGTGACCTCGATATCCCCGACTTCCTGCGCTGAAAGGACTGATCCATGGCTGGGTTCATGAAGAATGCGATGTCCTATCTGGGCATGAGTGATGTCGTCGATGATGATGACGAGTACTTCGATGAGGAGGATGAGCAGCAGCCTGCGGCCAAGCCGAGTTTCGATTCTGACCACACGGTGACTCCGATCGCGCAGTCGACGGCCAGTCCATCTGCCAAGACTTCTCCTTTCCAGGGTGGTCGCGTCAATCGCATCACCACCATTCATCCCAAGTCTTATGAGGATGCGCAGCTGGTGGGTCGTGCGTTGCGTGATGGTGTGCCAGTCGTCCTTAACCTCACTGGAGTTCCCGAAGCCGTGGCCTACCGTATCGTCGACTTTTCCGCAGGTGTGGTATTTGGCGTGCGAGGCTCGCTCGAACGTGTAACCCCGCGCGTGTTCCTGCTGAGCCCGGCTCAGGTGAACATCAAGGTCGAAGAGCCGACCACTACGGCTTCCGCGCACGATCTATTCGCTAACTAGCAGCACTTCATATTGGCAAGCAGCCAGGGCGACGACCGGTACTCGAGAGAGACCGGTCGTTATTATTTGCGCTGTCGGCAAATTCTCATACATGCTTGTTAGGGTGACACCATGTTGTCCTTTGTATTCGCCATGATCGGCCGTGTCCTTGCATGGCTGATCAACGCATATATCACTGTTCTGTTCGTGCGCATGATTCTCGACTGGGTCTCCATCCTTGCTCGTAACTGGTATCCGCGAGGTGTGGTGGCTCAGCTCATCAATATCGTGTATTCCGTCACCGAGCCGCCGTTGAGATGGCTGCGTCGCTATATTCGTCCCCTGCCGTTGGGCGCCATTAGTCTGGATATTAGTTTCATAGTGTTGTATTTTGCGCTGGTGGCGCTCGAAAGCGTTGTGCTCATCATCTTTTAGCGCCTTTGAGCAATATTCTTGCGGCGACATACATGCCGTAAAATCTGCGCAAAATGACTGTAAACGATGAGGTCGTGATAGCATTTTGATTTGATAGCAACGTAAGCGCGGGCAATGCCCCAAAGCGAGGTGCAAGATTTATGGCTCTGTTGACGCCGAAAGATATTAGGGAGCACACCTTCCAGACCGTTCGTTTCAAGGAAGGCTACGATGTTGACGAGGTCGATGACTTCCTCGATCAGGTCACCGAAACGGTTGAGGCTCTGGGGCGTCAGGCAGTCGCCGGCGGTCAGGCCACTCAGTCTCTGGGTCCTGATGTCAGCAATCTGAATGCTAAGATTTCCGAGCTGTCCGGTCAGGTGCAGAAGCTGCAGGCCGAAAACGCCGATCTGAAGAACGCTGCAGCACAGGCGCAGCCCGGTGCCGAGTCCGACGCTCAGGCCGCCGAACTGGCTGCTGCCAAACTGAGCGAGGCGGAGGAGTCCAACCGTGCTCTGTCTGCGCAGAATGATCAGCTCAAGGGTCAGGTCGATCAGCTCAATGCTCAGATCGACCAGCTGACCGCTCAGGCCGCTCAGGCTACCGGCAACCAGAAGGCTGTTGGCCAGCAGATTGCCGCCATCCAGCAGGAGCGCGATCAGTTCCGTGCGTCCAACGAGGAGCTGTCCCGCAAGCTTGCTGAGGCCCAGCAGCAGGGTGCTGCCGTTGAGCAGCAGGCCGCTCAGATCGCCGACCTCACTCGTCAGCTCGAGGAAGCCAAGCAGCGCGAAAACCAGCTTCGTTCCCAGGTCTCCAAGGTCGAGCCGAGCACCGAAACTGGTTCTCTGCAGAAGATTGCAGGCGCAGCTTCCATGCCGGGCACCGAGCCCGAACGTGCCACCGCAATGCTCACCCTGGCCATGCAGCTGCACGATCAGTACGTGGAGAAGGGCAAGACCAAGGCGCAGGAAATCACCGAGGCCAGCCAGAACAAGTACAACGAACTGGTGAACAAGGCCAACAGCTACTCTGACCGTACGCGCTCCGAAGCAGATGCCTATTCTGACCGTACGCGCTCCGAGGCGGATGCATACTCCGACAAGACCCGTGCTGATGCCGACACCTACGCGCAGAACACGCATCAGGATGCCGACTCCTATTCAGCCAAGACTCGTCAGGACGCGGATAACTACTCCAAGACCCAGCACGCTGATGCCGATCAGTATGAGTCCGAAGTTCAGAACCGTGCTGCCGAGTACGACAAGAACACTCGTTCTGCCGCTGACACCTACGCACAGCAGGTGCGCGACAACCTGCAGGCTCAGTCCAAGGTGGTCGAGGGCAACATCCAGAGCCTCAAGCAGTTCGAGGCCGAATACCGTGCACGCCTTACCGAGTTCCTCGGCCAGCTTGCCGCTCAGGTTTCCGAATCGAACAACTACGAGAGCCAGACCCAGTCTGAGCCTCAGGCCAACTGAGCGTAGGTAAGTTCATATGATGAACCAACAGGGACGGCTGCGCACCCGCGTGGCCGTCTTTGCATGTGTATCCGCGGTTGCGTTGATTGCTGATCAGCTCACCAAGGCGTGGGCCATGGCCGCGCTGTCTGACGGACAGTCCATCCGAGTTATTCCCGGACTGCTTTCCCTGACTCTGGTTCGCAATCCTGGTGCCTCATTGGGAATGGGATCCGGTGCCACCTGGGTAATCAGTCTGCTGGCCATTGTGGCTTGCGTGGCACTCGTGGTATTGGGCATACGCACGATTTCCACGAAGTGGACCGTGGCACTGTCCTTTGCCTTTGCCGGGGCCTTGGGCAACCTGATTGATCGTGTAATGTACGCCGACAGCTTCCTCAACGGCAAGGTCGTGGATTTTTTGAATTACGGCTGGTCAGTTGGCAATGTGGCGGATGTCTATCTTGTTGTTGCCGCTGTGGTCCTAGTCGTGCTGATTCTCATCGGTGAGCCGTTCTCGCAGAAAGAGCTGGATGAGAAGTCCGCGCACATCGCTGATTCGTCTTCCGATTCGGAGGCAGATGCCGAATAATGAGCCGAATGGTCCCCGCCCCTGATGCACTGATTGGCAAGCGTTTCGATGTGGCAGTCGCGAAGATGCTCGGCATATCGCGTTCCAAGGCCGCCGATCTGATCGACTCCGGTCAGGCTCGCGTTCTTGGACGCGAGGTCGCACGCTCCAGTTCCTTAATGGCAGGGGAGACCGTCGAATTCGATTTGGTTGAGAATCATGTCGAACCGGAACCCATCGCGAACGATATGGCCGTGGTCTATGAGGACGATGATGTCGTCGTAGTTGATAAGCCGGTGGGAGTAGCGGCCCATGCTTCAGTCGGATGGTCCGGGCCTACGGTTCTCGGATCGTTGCGCGACCGCGGAGTGCGCATTACTTCCTATGGTGCTGCAGGACGTGAGGGCATAGTCTCGCGGCTTGACGTGGGGACTTCCGGCCTTATGCTGGTATGCAAATCCGAGTTGGCGTACACGGAAATGCGTCGGCAATTCGCGGAGCATGAAGTGAAGAAAACCTATCATGCCCTGGTGCAGGGTGGGTTGAAAGAGGACAAAGCCACCATCGAGGCTCCGATTGGGCGAGCAAAAGTCTCTGATTTTCGATTCTGCATCACTCCAGCAGGAAAGCCGGCCATCACTCATTGGGATGTACTGGAGCGGTTCGACCACGAGGCCACATTGGTATCCGTGAATCTGGAGACCGGTCGTACCCATCAGATTCGTGTGCATTTCTCTTCCATTGGTCACCCGTTATGCGGAGACCCCATGTATGGTGCCAATCCGGTGCTGTCCGAGGCTCTGGGTCTTGACCGCCAATGGTTGCACGCTATGAAGCTTGAATTCCGCCATCCCCGCACGCGCGTCTGGACTACGGTCGAGTCTCATTACCCTGCTGACTTAGCTGCTGCTCTTGATGTCATGCGCGCTCGTCATACCGAGCCGGTTGAATCGTTGGTGGATTAGCGAATAGTCCTCATGGTTCTTGGTACATCTGCGTCAGGGATTGGCCGGTATCATGCAACATGGTGCGTAAAGACTGTGGTTCGAGAATCTCAATGAAATGCGAATCGGCGTATTGCAATGCCCACCATAATGTGGCTCGTTCGTTGGCCACAATGTGCACGTCGTATTCGGCGTCGCTGATTTGAGTGACGGTAGCCTGGTCGAACCAGTCATATAACGGTTCGAGCGTGCCCTTAATGCGCATGTGAATCGGTACGGCTTTCCCATTCATCGGGTAAGGGCGTTCGTTCATATGTTGTGTGACGTTGAATGGTGTTCCCGGAACCGGGCTAAAGCTGTCAAGCGTGCGTTTGAGCGAATGATCGGTACTGCTCATCGTCAAGCCGCGGAACCGCTCCACGTGCAGATAGGACAGGCTGTCGTGCTGATGCATGTGGCAAATGAGGTAGTACTTGCTGTTCTTATACATCAGATGATAGGGGTCGACTCGGTATTCCTTGGGGGAGCTGGAACTGTCAAGGCGGGGGACCAGATTGCCATTGATGTCGTACGTGCAGTAGTGGAACCGAATTGCGCGCTCGTGTTCGATGGCATCATTGAGCAGCTCGATGTTGTTGAGGAACTCGGTGTTGTAGTTCTTCGGCGTCGCCAGCTGGTTGAGTCCGCGCAATTGGCCTGACCTGCCCGCGAATGTGTAGATTTTCGCGATAAGATCCTGCAAGTATTCGCCATCCGAATGCGAGAGCGCCGCGCCATCGGCAAGCAGCCGCATCTGGGCCGTGTCAAATACGGGCTCGATATACCATCCGGGCTTGGGGTCAACGCTTTCCGCCTTGGCAAGGTCGCGCCGCTCCAGATGCTCCACCCGTCGTCCGAACGGCTGCATGTCATGCAATGCCTTGAGATGTCCGCGCACGGTCTTCTCCGAAACGCCGATGCTTTTGCTGATTTCGATGGCGGTCAGCCCATGCTCGCTGTCCGTGCGGGAATCCAGCAGCTCGAGGATTTCGATGACGATCTGCGCGGTGGAAGGTGCTGCGGTTAGTGGCGATGAGCTCATAATAGTCCCTCCTTGGCCAATCGGACGCGTTATAAAAAACGGTAGATAGCTACCGGTAATTGTATCTCAATGGGAAACTGTGCGTAGTCGCTTTCAATATTGCCAAGGACGGGTCTTGACGATGGAAGTATCGGAATGCGCGACGGGAGGCATCACGATGTTGTTTGTACGACTGATTATTCGCCCGAATGCCAAGGTAGGGGGCTGCGGAGCGGTCGTATCTAAAACCGGCCAACTATGACGCTCGCCGGTACATATCTACCGCCGACAAGACCACACGGTAAGGTGGAACGCATGGCTGATTACGGGAAGAACTTCGTGCAACTGCACAACCACACGCACTATTCATTGCTTGATGGTGCGTCGAAGATCCCGGATCTGGCCAAGCGAGCCGCCGAACTTGAGATGCCGGCAGTCGGCATTACCGATCATGGCAACATGCACGGTGCCTATGAGATGTACACCAACTGTGTGGCCAACGGCGTCAAGCCCATCATCGGCATCGAAGCTTACGTGACCCCGGAAACCGCGCGTCAGGACAAGTCCCGTGTGCACTGGGGCACCGAAGCTCAGCGTCGTGATGACGTTTCCGGTGGTGGTCTCATCACCCACCTGACCATGTGGGCGGAAAACGACGAAGGTCTGGTCAACCTCATCAAAGCCTCGTCCGTGGCCAATCTTGAAGGCCGCGTTATGCGCTACCCGCGTATGGATAAAGAAGTGCTGTCCACCTACTCCAAAGGTGTGATCGCGTCCTCCGGATGCCCTTCGGGCATCATCCAGACTCGTCTGCGCCTGGGACAGTTCGACGAGGCATTGCGTGCCGCTGGTGAATTCCAGGACATCTTCGGTAAGGACAATTTCTTTATCGAACTCATGGATCACGGTCTGACAATCGAGAACCAGGTCACCGACGACCTGCTGACCATTGCCAAGAAGCTGGACGCCCCGCTGCTGGCCACCAACGATTCCCATTATGTGCATGCCGAAGATGCCGGCGCACAGGATGCCATGCTGTGCATCAACTCCGGCTCCCGACTGGATGATCCGGATCGATTCAAGTTCGACGGCACCGGCTATTACATCAAAACCGCCGAGGAGATGCGCGAGCTGTTCAAGGATCATCCCGACGCTTGCGACAATACGTTG
The DNA here is from genome assembly GCF_001025175.1 of Bifidobacterium breve DSM 20213 = JCM 1192. NCBI lineage: Bacteria > Bacillati > Actinomycetota > Actinomycetes > Bifidobacteriales > Bifidobacteriaceae > Bifidobacterium > Bifidobacterium breve. The sequence continues at coordinate 1,568,262 of NZ_AP012324.1, read as the reverse complement.
CTCATTGCCGAACGTTGCAACGTCATGTTCGATGATCACGAGGACGGCGCTTTCATGCCGCAGTTCCCCTGTCCGGAAGGCTGGGACGAGACCTCGCTGTTCCTGAAGAAGGTCGAAGAGGGACTCGAAAAGCGTTATGACGGCAATCCACCGCTGAACGTGCTCAAGCAGGCCGATTATGAGTGCGGTGTGATCTGCCAAATGCAGTTCTGCGGTTACTTCCTCGTCGTGGCCGATTACATCCAATGGGCCAAGGACCACGGCATCATGGTGGGGCCGGGCCGTGGTTCGGCTGCAGGCGCCATGGTCGCCTATTCCATGGGCATCACCGAGCTCGACCCGTTGAAGCACGGCCTGATTTTCGAGAGGTTCCTGAACCCGGAGCGTGTGAGCCTGCCGGATATCGATGTCGACTTCGATCCTGAAGGCCGTGCCCGAGTCATCGAATACTGCGGTGAAAAATACGGCACCGACAAGGTTGCCCAATGCGTGATCTACGGCACCATCAAAACCAAGCAGGCGCTGAAGGACTCCGCCCGCATCATGGGTTATGAATTCTCGGTTGGAGAAAAAGTCACTAAGGCCTTGCCCCCGGCGGCCACCGGCGGCAAGGACATCAGCCTGCATGATATTTTCGACCCTTCGGCCAAACGATATGCCGAGGCCAGGGAATTCCGCGAGATGTACGATTCCGACCCCGATGCCAAGCGCATTACTGAGGAGGCCAAAGGTATCGAAGGCCTGATTCGTCAGACCGGTGTGCATGCGTGCGCCACCATCATGGGTAGCGCACCCATCACCGATACCTCGCCATTGCTGGAACGTACCGATGGCACCATCACCACCACCTTCGAATACCACACCTGCGAAACGTTGGGTCTGGTCAAGATGGACTTCCTTGGCCTGTCCAACTTGACGGTAATCCACGACACCCTGAAGAATATCGAAGCCAACGGCAAGCCCGCTATCGACTACACCAAGATTCCGCTTGATGATGCGGAAACCTACAAGCTGATGGCCCGAGGCGACACCTTGGGTGTGTTCCAGCTTGATTCCGACGGTATGCGTTCGCTGCTGAAAACGCTGAAGCCTGATAATTTCAACGATATTTCCGCACTTATCGCCCTGTACCGACCGGGCCCAATGAGTATGGATTCGCACACCAACTACGCCAAGCGTAAGAACGGTCTGCAGAAGATTACGCCTATTCACCCCGAACTCGAGGAGCCACTCAAGCAGGTGCTCGATGAGACCTATGGTCTGATCATCTATCAGGAGCAGGTGCAGTCCGCCGCACGAATCCTGGCAGGCTATTCGCTGGGCAAGGCAGACGTGCTGCGTCGAGCCATGGGTAAGAAGAAGCCCGAAGTGTTGGCCAAGGAAAAGGTGCCATTCTTTGCAGGCATGAAGGAGCACGGATACTCCGAGGAAGCGGCGAATGCCGTGTGGGATATTCTTGTGCCGTTCTCCGGTTACGCTTTCAATAAAGCGCACTCCGCCGCATATGGTCTGATTTCCTATTGGACCGCTTATCTGAAAACCCACTATCCGGTCGAGTTCATGGCCGCCCTGTTGCAGGGTGCCGCCACCAACAAAGACAAGACCGCACTGTATCTGGGCGAAGCGCGCCGCATGGGTATCCAGGTGCTGTCCCCGGATGTCAATGAATCGGTTTACGCGTACTCCGCAGTAGGAGACGTCGTCCGATTTGGCCTTGGTGCCATCCGTAACGTGGGCGATAAGGCAGTGGCCGACATCATTGCCGAGCGCGAAGGACCGCGCGGCAAGTTCGTGAACTTCATGGACTTCATTCGGCGTGTGCCTCTGACCGCGCTCAACCGGCGACTGGTCGAATCGCTGATCAAGGCCGGTGCCTTCGATTCGATTGACCCGAACCGCCGCGCATTGTTCACTGTCCACGAGGCCGCCATTGATTCAGTGGTCAGTCTCAAGCGTAAGCAGGCCGAAGGTCAGTTCGACCTGTTCTCCGATGCGGACGATGGGGGAGCGGAAGCCATGGGCGACGCCTCTGTCACCGTGCCGGATATCGAGGAATGGGACAAGAAAACCAAGCTCAACTTTGAACGAGAAATGCTGGGTCTCTACGTTTCCGACCACCCGCTTTCCGGTATGCAGTCGATACTGGCCTCCCTGCGTGAAATGTCCATTGCACATCTGATCGATCGAGCCAAGACCATGGGTGAGGGGCAGCAGGTCACCTTGGCCGGTCTAATCACCGGCGTGGATCGCCGTGTGTCCAAGAAGGGCAACCCATGGGCCATTGTGACCATTGAAGACATGGAAAGTTCTATCCAATGCATGTTCTTCGGTAAGGTCTACGAGGCCGCCGCCGCCGAGCTGGCCGTGGATGCCATCGTGCAGATACGAGGCCAGGTGGAACTGCGCGATGAGACCGTTTCCATGCGTGCCACCGAGCTGCAGGTGCCCACTCTGGAATCCGAGGACGAGCGCCCGCTGACCATCACATTGCCGCACGCGGCTTTGGATCGTCAACATATGATGCAACTCGGGCAAGTGCTCACCAACCATCCCGGCTATTGCGAGGTGCACTTGGCGGTGATGGACGAGAAAGGCAATGCGCAGGTACTGACATTCGGCGATCGGTTCCGCGTCAAACGAGATACTTCACTGTTTGCTGAGATCAAGATTCTCTTCGGTCCCAGCTGTCTCCCCGCTGCCTAAGCTTAAGAGGCATGACGGCCGATGATGAACAACAGTGGATTGCTGAAACGCTGACGCGTTTGCAGCATTCGGCATTTCGTGCCAAATTCGTGCTGACCGACAAAGACCGTGCCTACGCTCGGGTCAAAGGTAAAGCGACCATCGATCGGCATGCGCATGAAATGCTGCGTGAGCGGGTAGGTGCGGCCGAGCCGAAAAATGATGGCAAACAAACACCGTGGCGTGGTCATCCAGTATTCACCTCCCAGCATGCCACCGCCACATGCTGCCGGGGATGCATCGAAAAATGGCATCACATACCCAAAGGGCGTGAACTGACGGAAGCGGAAGTGAACCGTTTGGCAGATCTCGTCATGGCATGGATTGAACGCGATCTCATCAATCATCCAGCACGATAATTCGGCGCAATAGTGCAGATCATTTCCTTTCCAAACGGTTGCGGATGCCTACAATGAGGTCGGCATAGGAACCGCTCTGAGGAGGAATATATGACTCAGGTATTGCAATCGCCGGGAATCACCTTGCAGAACAAGGCTCACACTGTTATTCCACAAATCGGATTCGGCACATTCCAGATTCCGCCCGAAGATACGCAGCGGGCCGTCGAAGAAGCGTTGGAAATCGGTTACCGTCACATCGATACTGCAGCCGCTTACTACAACGAGGAACAAGTCGGCGATGCATTACGCGCTACTGGCATGGCCAACAAAGTATGGGTGACCACCAAATTGCGCAACTGCGATCAAGGCTATGATCCGGCACGCATCGCGTTCGAGGAATCCCGTCGCAAGCTGGGCGTGGATGTAGTCGACATGTACCTGATTCATTGGCCATTCCCCGCAGTCGATCTCTACAAGGAGACATGGAAGGCGCTACTCAAACTGCAAGAGGAAGGTGCTATCCGCGTGGCTGGCGTCAGTAACTTCCTTCCCGAGCATCTTCAGGCTGTTATCGATGATTCCGGCGAAACCCCAACGGTGAACCAAATCGAAGTGCACCCGCGTTTCAGTCAGCCGGATAATCTCGCCTTCTGCAAGGCACATGGCATCGCCGTTGAAGCGTATAGCCCGCTCGGCCACGGCAAGGACATCGAATCCGAGCCGGTTGTCTCTGCGGCCGAGGCCCACAACGTCACGCCCGCACAGGTGGTATTGCGTTGGCATACGCAAGAAGGTCGCATCATCATCCCGAAGTCCAAGCACGTCGAACGTATGAAGTCCAATCTGGCCAGTGCCAGTTTCGACCTGACTGCCACGGAACTTGCTGCCATCGATGCCCTGCACGATCCGAAGGGCAATGTGAGTGCCGACCCCGCCACCTTCGTGCAGTCTCAGTCCTGGGCCAACCAGCACTCGCGCGGCAATATCTGATTCGTCACATAAGCCGAATGCGCAGGGCGAACGTCAATGGCAAAGCCCGTTAATGTAATCCACAAACAAATGCAGCAGAACGCCGGACACTGCCTATGGCGTGTCCGGCAATAACGCGACAAGATATCTGTACAGAAGAGTTGATGGATTGTCAATTCATCCCCAAGGAGGCGGAACATGTACTACAGCAGCGGCAACTATGAGGCGTTTGCCCGTCCGAAGAAGCCAGCCGGCGTAGACAGCAAGCATGCATATATCATCGGCACCGGTCTGGCGGCCTTGTCTTCGGCCTGTTACCTGGTGCGTGACGGCCAGATGCCAGGCGATCATATTCATATTCTCGAAAAGGATCCCGTACCGGGAGGAGCCTGCGATGGTCTCGATATTCCTGGTCTCGGTTATGTGATGCGCGGCGGCCGCGAAATGGACAATCATTTCGAGGTCATGTGGGATCTCTTCCGTTCGATTCCCTCCATCGAGACCGAGGGAGTCAGCGTGCTCGACGAATACTATTGGCTCAACAAGGAAGATCCGAATTACTCGCTATGCCGCGCCACCAAAGATCTCGGCAAGGATGCCGGACTCAAGGGCAAATTCGGATTGTCTGACAAGGCTTCCATGGAAATCATGAAGCTGTTCTTCACTCCGGACGAGGACCTGTATGACAAGCCGATCACCGATTTCTTCGATGACGAGGTGCTGAACTCCAACTTCTGGCTGTACTGGCGTACCATGTTCGCTTTTGAGAATTGGCATTCGGCGTTGGAAATGAAGCTGTACATCAAGCGCTACATTCATCACATCGGCGGCTTGCCGGACTTCTCCGCACTGCGATTCACCCGCTACAACCAGTACGAGTCGATGATTTTGCCCATGGTCAAATATCTGGAATCTCATGGCGTGGAATTCCGATACAACACCAAGGTCGAGAACGTCGAATTCGCCATCGGTGGGGGAGACGGCCCCAAGCGCGAGCATACTGGCATCGGACAAGACACCATCCAGAAAATCCAGGCCACTTCCGGTTTCTTCAAGCGCAATCCAGCCAGCACCCCCACCAAGAAGCTCGCCGTACGCATCGATGTCAGCCAGGAAGGGGAGAAGTCCTCTATCGATCTGACGGAAAACGATCTGGTGTTCATCACCAACGGCGGCTGCGTGGAGAACTCCACTATGGGTTCGCAGAATTCGCCCGCCGCATGGAATCCGGATCTGAAGCCAGGCGGCGGCTGGGATATGTGGAGGCGTATCGCCGAACAGGATCCGAGCTTCGGTCATCCGGAAAAGTTCTGTTCCGACCCGAACGCCACCAAGTGGATGAGCGCCACTGTTACCACTTTGGACGATGAGATTCCTCCGTATATTCAGAAGATATGCAAGCGCGATCCGTTCTCCGGCAAGGTCGTCACCGGCGGCATCGTCACTGTGCAGGATTCTAACTGGCTGATGAGCTGGACGCTCAATCGTCAACAGCAGTTCCGCGATCAGCCCAAGGATCAGCTGTGCGTATGGGTCTATGGCCTGTTCCCGGACAAGCCGGGCAACTATGTGAAGAAGCCGATGACCGAATGCACCGGCGAGGAAATCTGTGAGGAGTGGCTCTACCACATGGGCGTACCGACCGACAAGATCGAGCCGCTTGCCAAACATCATGCCAATACCGTGCCGGTGATGATGCCATACATCACTGCATTCTTCATGCCTCGCGCGGCCGGCGACCGCCCGGACGTGGTGCCCGATGGCGCCGTGAACTTCGCATTCCTCGGCCAGTTCGCCGAAACCCCACGCGATACGATTTTCACCACCGAATATTCGATGCGTACCGGTATGGAAGCCGTCTATACGCTGCTCGGGGTGGATCGTGGCGTGCCCGAGGTGTGGGGCAGCGTCTATGACGTGCGCAACCTGCTCAACGCCACCGTCAAACTGCGTGACGGCGCACCGGTGACGGATATGAAGCTCAACTTCATTGAAAAGGCCGTGGTCAAGAAGGTGCTTAAGAAGCTCGATGGCACGGATATTGCTACCCTGCTACGCGAATACCATGTGATCTGAATTGATTCGGCTCCCGTTCCGCCCTGTGCGGGAGGGAGCCGTTCGCATAATCGGGCTGTGGAGAATTGAACATGGAATGAACTATTGCGACACGCCGATGAACTTTTGATTTCGCTCCATTATGCAGAGAAAAGCTGGCGTATTGTGATGGTAAAGGTGTGATGTAAGCCATTTTCGACACGCCGATAGAACGCCGTCGTTGCAACGATTGCGGCGTGTTTTGTTATGCCCGATTTGCATGAATCCATGTGCTCGTGTAAGTTATTCACCTGTTGCCGCTCAGCGCAACGGGGTTCCCTTCCTAGAGAAGATGCGGGATTTCGTGTGCTGGTGTGGTGGTGGTTTGAGAACTCAAGAGCGTGTTTGTACTACTTCTTTATAGTCAATGATTGCCAGTTCATTCCTCGCCTGGCCGCTTGTGTGGTGGTTGGGTACCCGGGAGGGTTTGATGAGGGGTGAGGTTTTTTGAGGGCGTCCTTCCTTAAGGACGTGCTCGTCGATTTTTGTTTTGTGAGTCATCTATTCGGATGCTTTTCATGAAGGTTTTTTGTGGAGGGTTCGATTCTGGCTCAGGATGAACGCTGGCGGCGTGCTTAACACATGCAAGTCGAACGGGATCCATCGGGCTTTGCCTGGTGGTGAGAGTGGCGAACGGGTGAGTAATGCGTGACCGACCTGCCCCATGCACCGGAATAGCTCCTGGAAACGGGTGGTAATGCCGGATGCTCCATCACACCGCATGGTGTGTTGGGAAAGCCTTTGCGGCATGGGATGGGGTCGCGTCCTATCAGCTTGATGGCGGGGTAACGGCCCACCATGGCTTCGACGGGTAGCCGGCCTGAGAGGGCGACCGGCCACATTGGGACTGAGATACGGCCCAGACTCCTACGGGAGGCAGCAGTGGGGAATATTGCACAATGGGCGCAAGCCTGATGCAGCGACGCCGCGTGAGGGATGGAGGCCTTCGGGTTGTAAACCTCTTTTGTTAGGGAGCAAGGCACTTTGTGTTGAGTGTACCTTTCGAATAAGCACCGGCTAACTACGTGCCAGCAGCCGCGGTAATACGTAGGGTGCAAGCGTTATCCGGAATTATTGGGCGTAAAGGGCTCGTAGGCGGTTCGTCGCGTCCGGTGTGAAAGTCCATCGCTTAACGGTGGATCCGCGCCGGGTACGGGCGGGCTTGAGTGCGGTAGGGGAGACTGGAATTCCCGGTGTAACGGTGGAATGTGTAGATATCGGGAAGAACACCAATGGCGAAGGCAGGTCTCTGGGCCGTTACTGACGCTGAGGAGCGAAAGCGTGGGGAGCGAACAGGATTAGATACCCTGGTAGTCCACGCCGTAAACGGTGGATGCTGGATGTGGGGCCCGTTCCACGGGTTCCGTGTCGGAGCTAACGCGTTAAGCATCCCGCCTGGGGAGTACGGCCGCAAGGCTAAAACTCAAAGAAATTGACGGGGGCCCGCACAAGCGGCGGAGCATGCGGATTAATTCGATGCAACGCGAAGAACCTTACCTGGGCTTGACATGTTCCCGACGATCCCAGAGATGGGGTTTCCCTTCGGGGCGGGTTCACAGGTGGTGCATGGTCGTCGTCAGCTCGTGTCGTGAGATGTTGGGTTAAGTCCCGCAACGAGCGCAACCCTCGCCCCGTGTTGCCAGCGGATTGTGCCGGGAACTCACGGGGGACCGCCGGGGTTAACTCGGAGGAAGGTGGGGATGACGTCAGATCATCATGCCCCTTACGTCCAGGGCTTCACGCATGCTACAATGGCCGGTACAACGGGATGCGACAGTGCGAGCTGGAGCGGATCCCTGAAAACCGGTCTCAGTTCGGATCGCAGTCTGCAACTCGACTGCGTGAAGGCGGAGTCGCTAGTAATCGCGAATCAGCAACGTCGCGGTGAATGCGTTCCCGGGCCTTGTACACACCGCCCGTCAAGTCATGAAAGTGGGCAGCACCCGAAGCCGGTGGCCTAACCCCTTGCGGGAGGGAGCCGTCTAAGGTGAGGCTCGTGATTGGGACTAAGTCGTAACAAGGTAGCCGTACCGGAAGGTGCGGCTGGATCACCTCCTTTCTACGGAGAATACGGCCGGATGTTCGTCCGGCGGTGCGAGCCCCGGCGTCGCGGCAGTCGCGGCGGTTTGGGGCTGCTGGTGTGGAAGAGATCATGGGCTTTCGGTGCGTCCGTCGTGGGATGTTCCGCGGGAGTGGTGTGGATGCGCTTTTGGGCTCCCGGATCGCCACCCCAGGCTTTGGCCTGGCGCGATTCGATGCCCATCGTGCCTGATGGCGGGCTGGTCCCGTCCGGACGGCGTGGTGGTGCGTGGTGGCTTGAGAACTGGATAGTGGACGCGAGCAAGACGGGGTTTCCTTTGATTCCTCGTTCTTGCTGTTGATTTCGAATCGAACTCTATTTTTAGTGTTTGTTTCGATCGTTTTGTGATCATTTTAGTGTGATGATTTGTCGTCTGGGAATTTGCTAGGAAGGATCCTTGCGGCCATGCGCACCGTGTGGTGCGTGTTGCCTGCAAGGGCGTATGGTGGATGCCTTGGCAGACAGGACCGATGAAGGACGTTTGAGGCTGCGATATGCCTCGGGGAGCCGCCAACAGGGCTTTGATCCGAGGATTTCCGAATGGGGGAACCCACCGGCCGTCATGGGCCGGTACCGCCGTGTGCGGGGGGTACGCAGGGAAGTGAAACATCTCAGTACCTGCAGGAAAGGATATTCCGTGAGTAGTGGCGAGCGAAAGCGGATCAGGCCAAACCTTGCGCGTGTGATACCCGTCGGGGGTTGCGCGCGGGGTGTAGAGGGATCGCGTTTGCCGGCTCCGACGGGCCGGCCGTCAGTTGCATAAAACCATGTGCCAGGGGAACCGGGTTGAATACCGGGCCGCAGAGGGTGAGGGCCCCGTACCCGAACGCGCATGGTCTGGCGATCGCGTCTCCCAAGTAGCACGGGCCCCGTGGAATCCCGTGCGAATCTGTCCCGACCGTGGGATAAGCCTAAATATTCCTGTCTGACCGATAGCGAACGAGTACCGTGAGGGAAAGGTGAAAAGTACCCCGGGAGGGGAGTGAAACAGTCTCTGAAACCATGCGCCTACGAACCGTCGGGGCCCTCTTGTGGGGTGACGGCGTGCCTATCGAAAAATGAGTCTGCGAGTCAGTGGCATGTGGCGAGCATAACCCGTGTGGGGTATGCGTAGCGAAGGCGAGTCTTAAAAGGCGTTTGAGTCGCGTGTCCTGGACCCGAAGCGGGATGATCTAGCCCTGAGCAGGTTGAAGCGCGGGTAAGACCGTGTGGAGGACCGAACCCACCTGGGTTGAAAACCGGGGGGATGACTTGGGGCTAGGGGTGAAAGGCCAATCAAATTCCGTGATAGCTGGTTCTCTCCGAAATGCATTTAGGTGCAGCGTCGGATCGATTACATCCGGGGGGTAGAGCGACTGGATGCTTGCGGGCCCATATCGGGTACCAACAGCAACCAAACTCCGAATACCCGTGATGCGTATCCCGGCAGTGAGTCGGCGGGGGATAAGCTCCGTCGTCGAAAGGGAAACAGCCCAGATCGTCGTCTAAGGTCCCCAAGCGTGTGCTAAGTGGGAAAGGATGTGGAGTCGCATAGACAGCCAGGAGGTTGGCTCAGAAGCAGCCACCCTTGAAAGAGTGCGTAACAGCTCACTGGTCTAGTGGTTCCGCGCCGACAATGTAGCGGGGCTCAAGCACACCACCGAAGACGCGGCAGTAGCTTTGCTACTGGGTAGGAGAGCGTCCCATGCGGGGCGAAGCGGCGGCGCAAGCCCGCCGTGGACCGCATGGGAGTGAGAATGCAGACATGAGTAGCGAAAGACGGGTGAAGATCCCGTCCGCTGGACGACCAAGGGTTCCAGGGCCACGTTCATCGTCCCTGGGTGAGTCGGGTCCTAAGGCGAGGCCGACAGGCGTAGTCGAATGGACGAACGGGTCGATATTCCCGTACCGGCATGCAACCGGCAAAACCGAATCCGCGAGTACTAACTTCCGGGTCCGGGCTTACGTCTCCTTCGGGAGCCGGATGCCCTGGCCTGTTGGGACCGTAACGGTAGTAGGTCAGCGCGGGAGTGACGCAGAAGGGTAGCCGGCCGCGGAGGTGGTCTTCCGTGGTCAAGCACGCAGCCCGTCCCACAGGCAAATCCGTGGGGCGCGTGGGCGAGGTGCGATGATGGGCGCCGCAGGGCGCGATATCCGGTGATCCCGGCTGCCGAGAAAAGCTTCGGCGTGAGGCGGCATGCCGCCCGTACCCCAAACCGACACTGGTGGTCAGGTAGAGAATACCAAAGCGATCGAGCGAATCCTGGTCAAGGAACTCGGCAAATCACTCCCGTTCCTTCGGTTTAAGGGAGACCCCCGATGGTGAAGCGGCTTGCCCGCGGAGCTTTTGGGGGTGGCACAGACCAGGGGGTAGCGACTGTTTACCAAAAACACAGGAGCGTGCGAAGGCGCAAGCCGCTGTATACGCTCTGACGCCTGCCCGGTGCCGGAAGGTTAAGAGGATCCGTCAGGCCTCGGCCGAAGCGGTGAATTCAAGCCCCGGTAAACGGCGGTGGTAACTATAACCATCCTAAGGTAGCGAAATTCCTTGTCGGGTAAGTTCCGACCTGCACGAATGGCGTAACGACTTCCCCACTGTCTCGACCAGGAGCTCGGCGAAATTGCAGTACGAGTAAAGATGCTCGTTAAGCGCAGAAGGACGAAAAGACCCCGGGACCTTTACTATACCTTGGTATTGGCATTCGGTGTGGATTGTGTAGCATAGGCGGAAGGCTTCGAAGCCACGGCGCCAGCCGCGGTGGAGCCGCAAGGTGAAATACCGCTCTGTTCGCATTGGATGTCTAACCTCGACCAGTCATCCTGGTCAGGGACAGTGCCTGGCGGGTAGTTTAACTGGGGCGGTTGCCTCCCAAAGAGTAACGGAGGCGCTCAAAGGTTCCCTCAGCCCGGTTGGCAATCGGGTGGCGAGTGTAAGTGCACAAGGGAGCTTGACTGCGAGACTGACGGGTCGAGCAGGGACGAAAGTCGGAACTAGTGATCCGGTGCCGGTGTACGGACGCGGCATCGCTCAACGGATAAAAGGTACCCCGGGGATAACAGGCTGATCATTCCCAAGAGTCCATATCGACGGGATGGTTTGGCACCTCGATGTCGGCTCGTCGCATCCTGGGGCTGGAGCAGGTCCCAAGGGTTCGGCTGTTCGCCGATTAAAGCGGCACGCGAGCTGGGTTCAGAACGTCGTGAGACAGTTTGGTCTCTATCCTCTGCGCTCGTCGGAATGTTGAGGAGGCCTGCCCATAGTACGAGAGGACCTGGGTGGACGAACCTCTGGTATGCCGGTTGTCACGCCAGTGGCACGGCCGGTTGGCTACGTTCGGAAGGGATAACCGCTGAAAGCATCTAAGCGGGAAGCCTGCTCCAAGATAAGCATTCCATAGGACTACGGGTCCTTGAAGTCCCCATGCAGAACACGTGGTTGATAGGCCGGACGTGGAAGCCCCGCGAGGGGTGGAGCCGACCGGTACTAACGGACGAAAGGCAACACAACAATCCAACCCCGGTTGGAACGCAAGCATCCTGCTGCGAACCATCCCGCACGACAATGAGCACGGGATGAACACAAGACGAACCAACGCATCGCGTCCACCATCCGGTTCCCAGGCCGCCACACGCCGGCAGACCCCAGAGTCTGACCGTACAAGAGAAGATTTGCGGCGGCCATGGCCCAGGTGAGACGCCCGGTCCCATTCCGAACCCGGAAGCTAAGGCCTGGCACGGCGATGGTACTGCACCCGACAGGGTGTGGGAGAGTAGCACGCCGCCGCACCCAATTTAAAATATGAGGACCCCGGTCGAGCCTGACGGCTCCCGGGGTCTTCTCATATCTGCAATCCTTTGCCGCATAATCGCAAATCTAAAACCTGTCTTGCTCCGCAATCACATGAGGGGAATAGCAGGAAGTATAACGAAATTTTCATCGCTACCGGTGCCAACCCACGCAAACTAGGGTTTGAAGGGGAGTCCGAATACTCTGGTCGCGGTGTGGCCTACTGCGCCACCTGCGATGGCGAGTTCTTTTCCGAGATGGAGCCCGAAGAGCTCGTTGCGACTCTCGACTTCCGCTACCTGACTGATGCCCTCACTCCGCAGGAAGCCCTCGAGATTCTGCGTGCCGCCCAGGAAGGCAAGGCGGAACGCATCGCCCACCTCAAGGAAGTCGGCTACCCGGGATATTCAACCGCCGCCGGATGGCTCGGCTATTCCGACGAGAAGATGGTTCGCTTGGCCAAGCAAGAGACCGAGGTCATGGGCTTTAAGCAGATCAAGCTTAAGGTCGGTCAAAACCTCGAAGACGACCTGCGCAGGCTCAAGCTTGCCCGTGAAGCGGTCGGTCCGGACATCGCCATTGCCGTAGACGCCAACCAGGTCTGGGATGTGCCGCAGGCCATTGAATGGATCGGCAAATTCAATGACTACGATCTCGCGTGGGTTGAGGAACCGACCTGCCCGGATGATGTTCTTGGCCATGCCGCAATCCAGAAGGCCATCGATCCGATTCCGGTGGCCACCGGCGAACAGATGCAGAACCGAGTCATGTACAAGCAGTACCTGCAGGCTGGCAGCTTCAAGGTCATGCAGATTGACGCGACACGAGTCGCCGGCCCCCAGGAAATCGTCCTCGAATACCTGCTCGCCAAGAAGTTCGGCGTCAAGGTCTGCCCTCACGCGGGTGGTGTCGGCCTGTGCGAAGCCATCAGCCAGCTTGCGATGTTCGATTATGTGTCCGTCTCTGGCGAGATGGAGGATCGCGTCGTCGAATACGTGGACAACCAGCATGAGTACTTCGTACATCCGACCGTCATCAAGAACGGACGATACGTTGCGCCGCTCGCTCCGGGCAACGGCACGGAGATGAAGCTCGACGAATGCATGAAGTACCTGCACAAGGACTAGTCGGAAGGACCTGAGATGGACCTGCATCTTAAGAACAAGGTGATTATTGTCACCGGAGGCTTCAAAGGCATCGGCAAGGGCATAACGCTGCGACTGGCCGAAGAAGGCGCCATTCCGGTGGTGCTGAATCGTTCGGATGGTGCCGACGACGAATTCCGACAGGATATCGAACAGGTCACCGATTCGTATGACACCTATCTGATCGACCTGAACAACACCGACGAGATCGCCCCCATCGTTGAATCGGTCATGAAGAAATACGGCCATATCGATGGTGTGGTCAACAACGCCGGAAGAAACGACAATCTCGCGCTCGAGACCACGTCATGGCGTCAGTTCGAGGAGTCTCTTCACGGCAATCTGACCCACTATTACGAGCTGGTTCATCAGCGCGGGCCAGCGCTCAAGGCCAGCAAGGGCTCGGTGGTCAATATCGGTTCCAAGACCGCATTGACCGGTCAGGGCAAGACCAGCGCCTACGCTGCGGCGAAAGGCGCGATTCTGGGTTTGACCCGCGAGTGGGCCGCCGCCCTCGCCCCGGACGAGGTCCGGGTCAATGCCGTCGTCGTGGCCGAAGCGCGGACACCGCTGTACGCGCAATGGATCAAGACGTTCGGCGACGAACAGGCGCAGCGCGAGCAGTTGGCGAAGATCACCGACAGGATTCCTCTCGGCCACCGCATGACCGAGACTTCGGAAATCGCGGACACCGTGGCTTTCCTTCTGTCTGACAGGTCTTCGCACACCACCGGACAATGGGTCTTCCCCGACGGCGGATACGTCCACCTCGACAGGGCACTCGACTAGGACGCGCGACATGCAGAGGATCATCGACTCGCATTTCCATATCTGGGACCCATCCGTCCAACCGCTTTCATGGCTCGACGGTACGGATGGGTCCATCACCCGCCGTTACGACATGGACTGCCTCAAACGCGCCTATGCCTCATACAATGAGCACCACCCAGACGCTGCGGTCAATTTCATCGGCGGTGTGTATGTGGAAGTCGACACGGACGATACGTCATTGGAAGACCGGCTGCTGTCCGAAAACCATGATCCTCTGCTGTTGGCAACATCTATGCGGTCCACCGTCGGACCGGCCATGCGCATGCCGCTGTACGCGCATGGCGTTCGTGAGCCATTGCATACGCCGGCGTCGCCGCGGGGACGGTGCCTGCAAGATAACTTCATCCGCGGTTTACGGCTTATGGCCGATAAGAACATGCCATTCGACGCATGCGTACGGGTGGATGAGCTTGGCGATCTTGCTCAGGTTTGCGAGCAGGTGCCCGAAGCGACCGTCATCGTTGACCATATGGGCAACATATTCGATCTCCAAAACCTTGAATCCTCGTCCGATGCCCTGCATAGGCTCGGAGAGCTGCCAAACGTGTACGTCAAGGTATCGGGGTATCCAACCGATGACCTACGATTCGTCTCAGCCCTGCTCGATCTCGCACAAGCCGCGTTCTCGAACAAGCGGTTGCTGTACGCGTCGAATTGGCCTGTCGTTGGTCTATACGCCGATTTCGACAGTCATCTGTCAATCCTGCTCAACCGTTTCGCGGGAGACGACGACTTCTTCTTCAATAACGCGCGGAACGCCTACCATATCGTCGAAAGGAAAATATCATGACTTGCAACGTCCAATTCGAAGGCGTGTTCTGCCCCTCCATCACCATCACGAACGCGGATGGGACCATTGACTACGACAATTGGGGCAAGCACCTTGATCATCTCATCGACGCGGGCATCGACGGTGTGCTGCTGTTCGGCAGCATCGGAGAATTCTACGCCATCGACGTCAAGACGAAGGCGGAAGCGGTGCGTTTCGCAGTTTCGAAAGTCGCCGGACGCATGAAGGTGCTCGTCGGAGTGGGAGACACCAACCTAGACAATGTGAGAACATTGGCGGCGGAAAGCGAAGCAGCCGGAGCCGATGCATTGGTTGCAGTATCCCCGTACTATTTCGGACCATCCCCGGATTGCGCGAAGCGCTACTTCTCTGCGGTGGCCAAGGCGACGACGCTGCCGGTCATTCTTTACAACTTCCCAGCCAGGACGGGCAACGACCTCACACCCGAGCTGGTGGCGGATCTCGCAGCGGAGAACCAGAACATCGTCGGCATCAAAGACACCGTCGACACCATCAGCCACACCAGGAAGGTCATTGCTGCCGTTCGTAAGGTGAATCCATCGTTCAGCGTGCTGTCCGGATTCGACGAGTACTACACCGTCAACCGAATCAGCGGCGGCAATGGCGTGCTGTGCGGATTGACCAATGTAGAGCCGGAGACTTTCGTCAGCCTGCATCATGCATGGCAGTCCGGTGATTACGCCACGGCCATCAAATCGGCTGAACGCATTTCCTATCTGATGCGCCTGTACGACACTGCCGACCTGTTCATCAGCGCCATCAAGGGCGCGGTCAAGGCGAAGGGACTGCCAATCGACACGTCCATCCATGAACCCGCCGTGCAGCTGACCGACGAACAGTACCGCAATATCCAGAGCATTCTCAAATAAGCAAATCTGCCAAGGAGACTTTACGCATGAAACTCACATTCGATGGAATCTCTTCGTGCTGGGAAGAAAGCATTCCTCTCGGCAATGGACGCATGGGAGCGGTCCTGTGCTCCGAACCGGAAACCGACGTGCTGTATCTCAACGACGACACCCTTTGGTCAGGATATCCACACGCGGAAACCTCGCCGGTGACGCCGGAGATTGTGGCCAAGGCACGCCAGGCGTCGTTGCAGGACGACTACAACGCCGCCACGCGAATCATCAAGGATGCCACACTGCAGGAAAAAGACGAGCAGATTTACGAGCCATTCGGAACGGCCCGTATTCAGTACTCGACCTCTGCAGACGGCCGTGAGAGCATGAAACGCCAGCTGGATCTTGCAAGGGCGCTCGCCGGCGAAACGTTCCGGATGGGTGATGCCAACGTTCATGTCGACGCATGGTGCAGCGAGCCCGATGATCTGTTGGTCTACAGGATGTCATCGGATGCGCCGATTGATGTGAACATCAGTGTCTCCGGCACTTTCCTCAAGCAATCACGCGCCTCGATGGAAACAGTATCCGATGGTCATCGGGCCACACTCGTCGTCATGGGCCGGATGCCTGGACTCAACATCGGGCTCCTCCCTCATCCTTCTGAAAATCCTTGGGAAGATGAGCAGGACGGAACTGGAATGGCGTACGCCGGTGCGTTCTCCCTTACCGTCACAGGTGGTGACGTCAATGTGGGTGACAACAGTCTGCAATGTTCGAACATCACCGGATTATCGCTCCGCTTCCGCAGTATGAGCGGATTCAGGGGAAGCGACCAGCAGCCGGAACGAAGCATGACGGTTATCGCCGACCATCTGGAGAAAACCATCGACGAGTGGTCGACCGACTTGCGGACCATGCTCGACCGCCGCATCGCGGACTACCGCAGATATTTCGACAGGGTGGCCATCCATCTCGGTTCAGCTCATGATGACGATACGGAACTACCGTTCTCGGCGATCCTTCGCTCGGATGAGAAAAAAGAGCCGCATCGTCTGGAGATGCTGGCGGAGGCAATGTTCGATTTCGGCCGGTATCTGCTTATTTCCTCGTCCAGACCGCACACCCAGCCAGCGAATCTGCAGGGGATTTGGAACCATAAGGATTTCCCGAACTGGTACAGCGCCTACACAACGAACATCAACGTCGAGATGAACTATTGGATGACAGGCCCATGCGCCCTCCAAGAACTCATCGAGCCGCTCGTCTCCATGAATGAGGAGCTGCTAGTGCCGGGGCACGACGCCGCTGACAGGATTCTTGGCTGCCGAGGATCGGCGGTCTTCCATAATGTCGATCTCTGGCGCAGGGCCCTTCCTGCGAACGGCGAGCCGATGTGGTCGTTCTGGCCGTTCGGTCAGGCATGGATGTGCCGGAACCTGTTCGATGAATATTTGTTCAACCAGGATGCATCGTACCTGGCCCGCATCTGGCCGATCATGCGGGACAACGCGCGATTCTGCATGGATTTCCTATCGGAGACAAAGCATGGACTGGCCCCGTCCCCTGCAACATCACCGGAGAACTGTTTCTTGGTGAACGGAGAACCGGTATCCGTTGCACAAAGCAGTGAGAATGCCACGGCCATCGTGCGTAATCTGCTTGATGATTTAATTCAGGCTTCCCACGATTTGGAAGACCTTGACGAAGAGGACAGAGATCTGGTCCATGAAGCGGAATCCGTCCGTTCCCAACTGGCTGAAACGCGATTGGGAGCTGATGGAAGAATCCTCGAATGGAACGACGAATTCATCGAATCCGATCCACAGCACCGCCATCTGTCCCACCTTTACGAACTGCATCCTGGTGCAGGCATCACGTCTCAGACTCCGCACCTGGAGGAAGCCGCTAGGAAATCCCTCGAAGTGCGCGGCGACGATGGTTCCGGTTGGAGCATCGTATGGCGCATGATCATGTGGGCGCGTCTGCGTGATGCGGAGCATGCCAAACGAATCATAGGCATGTTCCTGCGGCCGGTGGATGCGAACGCTGAAACCAATCTGCTGGGCGGAGGCGTGTACGGCAGCGGATTATGCGCCCACCCGCCGTTCCAGATTGACGGGAACCTTGGATTCCCGGCGGCTTTGTCGGAGATGCTTGTCCAAAGCCACGATGGCTGGATTCGCATTCTTCCGGCCCTGCCGGAGGATTGGCATGAGGGAACCTTCCATGCGCTCCGCGCAAGAGGCGGAATCCAAGTGGATGCGACATGGACGGATCAGACAGTGGAATATACGTTGCGCTGTTCGAAGCCCACGGAGATTGCGCTGAACGTTCTGGGGACTGATATGGGACGTGTCGCGCTATCTCCGGATAAGCCATTCAAGGGATCCATCCGGCGTTAACGTATTGCGTTATATCCGTTACGAAATGTTGCGGACCGTCTTTCCTAATAGGGGAGGACGGTCCGCAATCTTTTTTGATGGAAAAGGGGATTCCTCGTCATGGGGAATCCCCTTTTTGCGTATTGTGCAGCGTATGGATCAGAAATCGAAATTATCCGGATCCGCACCGTTGCGTTTGCCGGTGTTGAGTGCGGTAATGGCTGTCATATCCTCAGACGTCAGGTTGAAATCGAAAACATCGAAGTTCTGCTTGATGCGTTCGGCATGAGTGGACTTCGGCAATACGACGACGCCGCGTTGGATGTGCCAACGAATCACCACCTGAGCTGCGGACTTGCCATACTTGGCGCCTATTTCAGCAAGAACCGGGCTGCCCAGCAGATTGCCTCCGGTGCCACCGAGCGGGCTCCATGCCTCAGCGACAATGCCCTTGGAACGTAGCTGTCCAATCAACTCATGATTGGTGAACTGCGGGGAGGACTCAATCTGATCTACGGCGGGTAGCACGTCGCTGTTGGCAAGCAACTCATCGATATGGTGCTTCTGGAAGTTGCTGACACCGATGGCTTTCGCTCGGCCGGAGGCATAAATCTCCTGCAGGTCGTCCCACGCTTGTTGCCATCCATCGGCCGGCCAATGAATCAGATACAAGTCCACATAATCTAGCCCAAGGCGATCCAGGCTTTCCTGAAATGCATCCTTGCCGCGATGGGCGCGAATATCGTCATTCCAGAGCTTGGTAGTCACGAAGAAGTCGCCACGAGGCAATCCGGCACGACGGATGCCTTCGCCCACTGAAGCCTCATTACGATAGATCATCGCCGTGTCAATATGACGATAACCGTTCTCCAATGCAGTCTGCACCGCATTCACCGTGGTATCGCCATCCGGCGTCTGGAATACGCCCAAGCCCACCTGTGGAATAACCGTGCCGTTGTTCAGTGTGATTGTCGATTGAATTGCCATAGTTCCTCTTTGCCGATAGCTATGCTTTGCCATATTTTATTGTATGAGGAAATGCGTGGCTGTGCTGAGATTCTACGCCCGGCATAACGGTTATCGAACTGAACGGGGAAGCTGATGAATCATTGGTCAAAGAACCATTCGTTGCAAGAGCAAGCCTCGGATGTGGTGCGCAAACACATGGTGATTACCGGACTGGTGCAAGGTGTGGGCTTTCGTTATTTCACGGTCATACAGGCCCGTCAACTTGGCGTCAGCGGCTGGGTGCGTAACCGATACGACGGATCAGTTGAAGTGGAGGCCCAAGGCAGTCAGGAGTCGGTGCAGGCGCTGGTGAAGCAGCTGAAACTAGGCCCGCGGTGGTCCGATGTACGCCATATCGACATACAGGATGTGCCGGTCAAAGACGATGCACCGTCCGCGTTTCGCGTTCTCGAGTAGCTCATAGCGTTCCGATAATCTCACGATACGGGTGAACATGGGCGTTCCTCGGCGGTTAGACTCCGTACGTTGCTACGATGGGACATTATGAGTGAGAATATCATGCGCATTATTGACCTTCGTGGTCGCAAACTGTCCCGTGCCGAACTGCTTGCTGCGATGCCGCGCGCCGCAATGGGCACTTCCGAAGCCACCGACTTGGTGCGTCCGATTCTGGACGATGTGAAGGAGCGCGGAGCTGCCGCTCTTCGTGACTTCGAGGAGAAGTTCGACCATGTGCGCCCGAAGCACCTGCGTGTGCCGGTCGAAGCGATTCAGGATGCCCTGGCCACACTTGATTCCGAAGTGCGCGCCGCCATTGAGGAATCTGTGCGTCGTGCCCGTGCTGTGGCTGCCAATCAGGTGCCGAAGGACTTCTACACCGACTTGGCCGAGGGCGCTCGTGTTGCCGAACGTTGGATTCCGATTCAGCGCGTCGGCCTGTATGTGCCTGGTGGCAAGGCTGTTTACCCGTCTTCCGTGATCATGAATGCCGTGCCGGCTCAGGCCGCTGGCGTCGAATCGCTGGCCATTGCCACTCCGCCCGCTCGCGATAACGAGGAGGGCCTGCCGAACAAGACCATCCTTGCCACCTGCGCCATCCTCGGTGTTGATGAGGTATACGCGGTCGGTGGCGCCCAGGCCATCGCCATGTTCGCGTACGGCGCCAAGGGCAGCGAGCCTCAGGATGGCGACGTATTGTGCGACCCGGTCGACAAGATCACCGGCCCGGGCAACATCTTCGTGGCCACCGCCAAGTCTCTTGTTTCCGCATTCGTAGGCATCGATGCGGTTGCCGGTCCGACTGAAATCGGCATCATCGCTGATAAGACCGCTAATCCGAGCCTGCTGGCCGCCGACCTCATCGGACAGGCCGAGCATGATGAGCTTGCCGGTTCCGTGCTGTTCACCGACTCCACCGATATTGCTGAGAAGGTGCAGGAGAACCTCAACTACCGTGTGCCGAAGACCGAGCACGCCGAGCGCGTCCACACGTCCCTGAGCGGCACCCAGTCCGCCATCGTGCTGACCGACAACCTCGACCAGTCCATCGATGCGGCCAACGCTTATGCCGCCGAGCACCTTGAGATTCAGACCGAGGATGCCGATGCCGTGGTCAAGCGTATCAAGAACGCTGGTGCCATTTTCCGTGGCCCGTACTCTCCGGTGCCGCTGGGCGATTACATGTCCGGCTCCAACCACGTGCTGCCCACCGGCGGTACCGCTCGCTTTGCTGCAGGCCTTGGCGTGCACACCTTCATGAAGCCTGTCGAAGTCATCGAATATGACGAGGAAGGCCTCAAAGCACTGGCTGCCCGTATCAATGCCTTTGCCGTTTCCGAAGACCTGCCGGCTCACGGTGAGTGCGTGCTGAGCCGTTTCGTCAAGGATCCCTATGACAAGGCCACCCTGCGCGAGCAGGAGAAAGAAGCCGGTCTGCGATGAGCTCGATTCCCGCAAACCTGCCGCTGCGCAATGATTTGATTGGTGAGGAACCGTATGGTGCTCCTCAGCTTGATGTCCCGGTATGTCTTAACGTCAATGAGAATCCATATGCATCGGATCCGGCTGTATGCGATACCATTGCCAAGCGTGTACGTGAGATTGCGCCGACGCTGAACCGTTACCCGGATCGTGAACATATTGAGCTGCGTCAGGCGTTCAGCGATTATCTGGCCCGTGAATCCGGCGCCCGTCTGGATGTGGACGAGCTGTGGGGTGCGAATGGTTCCAACGAGATTATGCTGCAGCTGTTCCAGGCCTTCGGCGGCCCGGGAAGGACCGCTCTCGGCGCTGACCCGACGTACTCCATGTACCCGGAATACGCCCGCGACACCTTCACCGGTTGGAAGCTGGCTCACCGCAACGCCGACTTTACGTTGAACGTAGACAAGGTGCTTGAAGCCATCAACGAGGTCAAGCCTTCGATGGTGTTGCTCACCAGCCCGAATAACCCGACCGGCACCCCTCTGCCGATGGAAGACATCGAGCGCGTTCTTGCCGCCTGCGAAACCGCTGAAGTGGCTGGCGCGGGTGAGGGCGTCCACCCGATCCTCGTCATCGACGAAGCCTACGTGGAATTCCGCAAGCCCGGCACCCCGAGCGCGGTAAGCCTTATCAAGAACCACCCGAATCTGGCCGTCAGCCGCACCATGAGCAAGGCTTTCGCTTTCGCCGGTGCACGAGTCGGTTACTTGGCTGCGTCCAAAGGCATTATCGACTGCGTGCGCATCGTGCGTATGCCATACCATCTGTCCGCCGTGACCCAGGCCGCCGCACTGGCTGCGTTTGAGCACACCGACGAGCAGCTGAGCCGAGTGGAACACCTGCGCGAGACTCGCGAGGCAACTGCTTCCTGGCTTAAAGAGCAGACCTATAAGGGGCAGCCGCTTGAGGTGGCCGAATCCGGCTCGAACTTCCTGCTTTTCGGCGGGCATTTCGACAACCGTGAGGCGATTTTTGACGAATTGCTCAAGCGTGGTGTACTGATTCGTGTGGTCGGGCCAGACGGCTGGCTGCGCGTATGCATGGGCACTGACGAGGAAATGGAAACGTTCCGTAATGCCCTTGCCGAAGTGCTTCGTATAGTAGAAGCAGCATAAGAGACTCGTACATCATGCTGCCGTGACCATCATCGATTGCGGCGGCATGATGCGACACCTATCAACCAGGAGACATGATGGCAAGAACCGCACATATTGTTCGTGAGACCAGCGAATCGCACATCGACCTCGAGCTGAATCTCGACGGTACCGGTAAAACCGATATCGATACCTCCGTGCCGTTCTACAACCATATGATGACCGCGCTGGGCAAGCATTCGCTGATTGACCTAACCATCCATGCGCATGGCGATACCGATATCGATGTGCACCACACTGTGGAAGACACCGCCATCGTGTTCGGTGAGGCCCTGAAGCAGGCGCTGGGAGACAAGAAGGGCATTCGTCGTTTTGCCGATGCCACCGTGCCGTTGGACGAGGCCTTGGCCAAAGCCGTGGTCGATATCTCCGGCCGCCCGTACTGCGTGTGCAGTGGCGAGCCCGAAGGCTACGAATTCTGCATGATCGGTGGCCACTTCACTGGCTCGCTGGTTCGTCACGTCATGGAATCCATCGCGTTTCACGCTGGCATTTGCCTGCACATGCAGGTACTCGCCGGCCGCGATCCGCACCATGTCGCTGAAGCTGAATTCAAGGCCTTGGCCCGTGCGCTTCGCTTTGCCATGGAAATTGATCCCCGTGTGGATGGTGTGCCCAGCACCAAGGGAGCCCTGTGATGTCCGACGATAAGGATTTCAATCCGGACGATACGCATTTCTCCGACGAGGAGCTGGAGGCTGCACTGGCCGGATTCGAGAAGGAATTCGAGAACGACACGGATACGGGGGACGACGATCAAGCCGATTCTGCGGCGGATGCCAAGTCGATTGATAACGGCGCTGATACACAAGCCGCAGATGATATCTCTAGTTCTGTGGCGGATGCCGTCAACGAAGCCATGGCCGATGTGGTGGATCCCTCGGCCGGATTCGATAATGAGCTGGCTGGCCTTCTTGGTGACAAGGCCAAGATGGCGTTAATCGTTACCCGTATTGCTTCGGCGGATCTTCTGGCCGCATTCTGCCAGCTTTCGGACATCTCCGCTGCATGCATCGGTGCCAATCAGGGTGCGGTGGCAGTGCTGAAGAATCTTGATGGGGACGCTCCGGAGGCGGCCGCCAAAGATCTGACCACCGTGGTTTCCGGCATGGTGGTGATTTTGGCGGTCAATCGTGCGGACAAGCTCGAAGTGTCCATGATCATGCAGGGGCAGGTTGGCCAGACCTTTGCTCCGCCGGTGCTGTTTTCGTCCACTCCGCGATTTGTGGAGGATCTTATGCTCGGCATCGTCTCGTTGAATCAGCTCAGAACCCAAGGTTTTGAAGTGGTGGAGTCGGCCGACCTCGATCATGACCAGGCCATGCAGATTCTCGCCGACCACACCAAGCGTGGGCGTGGTGGCCGCGGATCGCATATCGAATAGGCGTAGGAATAGAACAGGTTAGGACAGACTATGACCACAGCGGTTGTTTTCGATTATGGCTTTGGCAACGTACGATCCATGGTGCGTGCTCTTGCCGACCTTGGCGTCGATACCACACTTACCTCCGATTACCGTCAGGCTTTGGAAGCCGACGGTCTGGTCGTTCCGGGTGTGGGCGCGTTTGCCGCCTGCATGGACGGTCTCAAAAAAGTCGATGGCGACCGCGTGATCTATGACCGTATCCGTGCTGGCCGTCCGGTATTGGGCGTGTGTGTGGGCGAACAGATTATGTTTGAACGTGGTCTGGAACATGGTGCTCATGCCTCCGGTATTGGTCTGATCGGTGGCTCGGTGAATCTGCTGGATGCCGATGTGGTGCCGCATATGGGCTGGGACACCATTGAGGCCGCTCCCGATTCCGTGCTGCTCAACGGTGTGGAAAACGAGCGCTTCTATTTCGTGCATTCCTATGCCGCAATGGAGGTCAAGCCCGCCGACACCGCGCGTTTTGACATTGATCTGCAGACTTCCACTGAACGAGTGAGCTGGTGCACATACGGACGTTCGCGTTTTGTGGCGGCTTATGAGCGTGGTCCGCTATCTGCCACGCAATTCCATCCTGAAAAGTCCGGTGATGCCGGTGCTCAGTTGCTGAAAAACTGGATTGCCACGCTGTAGTTCATAAGAAAGGTTGTTCTCTGATGTCGTTGACTCTTCTCCCCGCTGTTGATGTGCGCGATGGCAAGGCCGTGCGCCTGCGCCAGGGTGAATCCGGTTCTGAAACGGATTACGGTTCGCCGTTCGAGGCGGCACGCACTTGGGCCGAGGCCGGTGCCGAATGGATTCATCTGGTGGATCTCGATGCCGCATTTGGCACGGGCAACAACCGCGATCAGTTGCGTGAAATCGTTCACGAACTTGGTGACCGGGTCAATATCGAATTGTCCGGTGGCGTTCGTGATGATGATTCGCTGGATGCTGCATTGGAGGCCGGTGCTGCGCGTGTGAACATCGGCACCGCGGCCTTGGAGAACCCTGATTGGACCACTTCGGTCATCAAGAAGTATGGCGATCGGGTGGCCGTTGGTCTTGACGTGCGTGGGCATACGCTTGCGGCTCGTGGCTGGACCAAGGAGGGCGGTGACCTGTTCGAGACCATGAAGTTCCTCGACTCGGTCGGCTGCTCGCGATACGTGGTCACTGATGTGGCCAAGGACGGCATGATGTCCGGGCCGAACATCGGACTGCTGCGTGAAGTGGCTGAACGCACCGATGCCAAGGTCACCGCTTCCGGCGGTATTTCCAAGCTTGATGACCTGCGTGCCATCAAGACTCTGGCCGAGATTGGCGTAGATTCCGCCATCCTCGGCAAGTCCCTCTACGCGCGTGCCTTCACGCTTCAGGAAGCG
Source organism: Bifidobacterium breve DSM 20213 = JCM 1192 (assembly GCF_001025175.1). Classification (NCBI taxonomy): domain Bacteria; kingdom Bacillati; phylum Actinomycetota; class Actinomycetes; order Bifidobacteriales; family Bifidobacteriaceae; genus Bifidobacterium; species Bifidobacterium breve. Next base: position 1,543,358 of record NZ_AP012324.1, on the reverse strand, counting down.
CTCGAAGTCGCTCGATGATGTGTGATTTGGCACTGACAAACGTTGGTGTTTTCTCAGCGCAAAGATTTCTCGAACAAAATGCTTATTTCGAGAATTATTTGCGCTAGAGAATATACCGAACGGACGGCGAGCCCATTGGCGTCAAAGATGACTGCAACGAGCCCAGCAACAACCGTTACTTTGTATCAGGCGCAGGGGAGTTCGCCGGACTTGATGAGTTTCTTGAATATGGCGTAATCCTCATCGTTCTGCTCGGCGTAACTTACAGCAAACGAGGCAATGGACTGGTCGAATTCGTCGGTACCGCCCATGTAGTTGGCAATGGCGATCGAATCGCCGGTGCGGGCATGAGCGTGCGCCAATGACCATGCACACATGCGTGAGAGATCGCTTAAACCTGAGGCATTGAGATTGTCGATGTCGATGGAGCCCTTGCCGTTCCACAGCTGACGCACGTAATAATCGCGCTTGCGTCCATCCTCGGCCATAAAGCTTGACCAACCCAGCAGCACGTCCGCCGTATTCTGAATCAGCTTCTGACCCTGCACCACGCGCTCGCCGTGCGTGGCATAGGGCGAGGCTCCGCAATAGTGCTCCAGCACGGAATATGTGGCTTCCTTCATCTGCAGCATCATCGGATCATCAGCGTCGCGTGCGATCCATACCGAGGCCCATGCACGTTGTCCGACCGAGCCGACGCCCACCACTTTGCGGGCGGCATCCTGATAGCGCAGATGGTCGAACACCCAGCGTCGATCATCGTAGAGGGAATGACGATAGCTTTCGATCAATGTATCGAGACGTGCCTGCAAGGCATCCAAATCGGCGTAATCGTCAAGCTGATTGATGGGCACCAATTCGGGAGGATTCAATTTGAACCGCAGCTTGCCGTTCTCGAATTTGCAGAGCTTGGCTGCTGCCGCGTCGTTGTCTTTCAGCAACGCCTTCATAGCTGCTTCGCGCAGTACACGACTGCGCTTGGAACCGGTGGTTTCAAAACGATCCAGCGTTTCCTCCACATCGAGGTGCTCGTACCAAGCATCGAGATAATCCATCTCGGAGAACCACTTCATGCGGGTACGGTAGGTGCGCACGCATTGCACCACGGCGGCGCGGCGATCCTTCTCCTTGATTTTGTTGGCGCGGCCACATATTTCCACCGAGGCCGCAAGTCGCTTCAAATCCCATTCCCAGGGACCCACCGCGGTTTCGTCGAAATCGTTGATGTCGAATACCAGTCGTGCGGAAGGGGAGCGGAAGATACCAAAATTACCGATATGCGCGTCGCCTACACACTGCACCGGTATCCCGGTTACCGGCGTGGTCGCCAGATCGTTGGTCATGATGAGCACTGTGCCGCGATAGAACGTGAACGGGCTGGCGCTCATACGCTTGTATCGCAACGGAACCAGTTCGGGCACGCGGATGGCGGACTGCTCCTCCAAAAGGCTGATCGCCTCTCTCCGGCCCTCCTGCGCCTGCCAAATGGCATGGGAATCCAATGGCGCCTTGGCTCGAGTGGATATGCCGGCACGTGACCGGTCGCGCGGATCGGTGGCCTGCTTCCAGCTGGTTACATCGACAGGTGGATTGGCGGATGGGGTGAGGTGGTCTTCGCTCATAAACCACACCTTAGCGCGGCTTCGCCGCCGAATCATGTAACACGGCACACCGGTGAGATGTTAACGCCCCTCGTAACACGGATATGGAACGATAAGCGATTATGGATAGACAGCAGGAGTTTGCGCTGCGCACGGTCGAAGAACGCGACGTGCGCTTCATTCGTCTCTGGTTCACGGATGTGTTGGGAACACTGAAATCCGTGGCGATTGCTCCGGCCGAACTGGAAGCCGCATTTGAGGAGGGTCTTGGCTTCGACGGTTCCGCCATCGAGGGCATGACCCGTGTGTCCGAAGACGACATGATCGTTCAACCCGACCCCTCAACCTTCCAGATTCTGCCATGGCGCGGCGGCCCGCAAGGTACCGCTCGCATGTTCTGTGACATTCTGACCCCGGACGGCGAGCCGTCGCTCGGCGATCCTCGCCACGTGTTGAAGCGTGCGCTTGCCAAGGCCAAGGATAAGGGTTTCACGTTCTACGTGCACCCTGAGATTGAGTTTTATCTGTTCGAAAGCCAGGATGATTGGTCCAAGGCGCCGACCCCGATTGATGAAGGCGGCTACTTCGATCACGTGCCGCGCAGCCCGGGCATGGACTTCCGCCGCGCCACCGTGAACATGCTCGAACAGATGGGCATCTCGGTGGAATACTCGCACCATGAGGCGGGTCCTGGCCAGAACGAGATCGATTTGCGTTATGCGGATGCGCTCACCACTGCCGACAACATCATGACGTTCCGTACGGTGGTCAAGGAGATTTCGCTGGAGCGCGGCATCCATGCCAGCTTCATGCCCAAGCCTTTGGCCGACGCGCCTGGTTCCGGCATGCACACTCACCTGAGCTTGTTCGAGGGCGACTCCAACGCCTTCTACGAGGCCGGTCAGGAATTCAACATGTCCCTGACCGCCCGCCAGTTCGCCGCTGGCATCCTGTACCATGCGGCCGAAATCTGCGCGGTCACCGACCAATACGTCAACTCGTACAAGCGCCTGTGGGGCGGCAACGAGGCTCCGAGCTACATTTGCTGGGGCCACAACAACCGTTCCGCACTGCTGCGCATCCCGCAGTACAAGCCCGGCAAGGGCAACTCCGCGCGCATGGAGTTCCGCGCGCTCGACCCGGTGGCCAACCCGTATCTGGCCTACTCGGTGCTGCTGGCTGCTGGCCTCGACGGCATCGACAAGCAGATGCAGCTGGGCGAGCCCACCAGTGACGACGTCTGGGAGCTTACCGACGGTGAACGTCAGGCCATGGGCATTCAGCCGTTGCCGAGCTCGCTGGACGAAGCGCTGAAGATCATGGAGCGGTCTGACTTCGTGGCGGATGTCTTGGGTGAGCATGCGTTCGGCTACTTCCTGGACAATAAGCGTCAGGAATGGGCGGAATACAACCAGCAGGTCACTCCTTACGAGTTGAAGAAGTACCTGCCGAAGCTGTGATTACAGGCGTTGCACATCTGTTGCACCCCGTCGATGCGTGGTTCATCGGCGGGGTTTTCATAGCGTGTGGTGACGACTGATAGCGGGCAGAGGTGGGAATAGTGTTGTCGCGGAGCTGATAGTAATCGTTTGACGAGCAGAGATGAAACAATCACGTCGACTGAGCACACAGACTGAACCCACATAGCCGAGAGCATGCGAGAGAGACATATGACGAACGCACCTGTGACCAATGCGCGTACCGACCGCTTCTTCAACTTTCCGGTCACTATCCTGATTTTCGCCAGTTTTATGCTGGGCATGAGCGAATTCGTGGTGGTGGGTATTCTGCCGGATATCGCCTCGGGTCTCAAGATATCCGAAGTGACCGTGGGCAATCTGGTGGCGCTGTTCGCCTTCGTATATGCACCATGTACGCCGATTGGCTCGGCACTGTCCGCACGATTCCCTCGTTTTGCCACCTATCTGATATTGATGGGTGTGTTCTTGGTCGGCAACATCCTGTGTGCCCTTGCTCCGAACTATCCGGTGTTGTTGATCGCCAGACTGCTGATTGCCTCCGTCTCCGGCACGCTGGTGGCCATTTCCATGACTTTTGCGCCGGATGTGACCACGGATAAGTACCGCACCAAATTCATCGCCTGGGTGTTCTCCGGGTTCTCCATCGCCTCCGTGGTGGGCGTGCCGATTGGTACATGGGTGGCCAATACTTTCGGCTGGCGTGTCACGTTTTATTTGGTTTCCGTGCTTACTGCGGTACTGATGATTTCGATGGCCTTGGTATTGCCGCGCAACTCACACCCGGCGAAAATCGGCTTCCTGCGGCAGTTCCGCTTGTTCTTCGACCGCCGTATTCAGCTCGGCGTGCTTGATGTGGTGTGCGGCGCAGCGGCTTCCTATGTCTTCTACACATACCTGTCTCCCATCATGCGAGACGAAATCGGTGTGCCCGAACAGTACCTCAGCATTGGCCTGGTGATTTATGGCTGCGCCTGTTTGTGGAGCAACCTGTACGGCGGCAAATTGGCCGACAAAGGGCGCGGTGTGGAGCCGCTGACGCACATTCGCCCGATTTACTGTGTGCAGGCGGTCTGCCTGTGCCTGCTGGCCTTTGCCTCGCTGGTGCCGGCGGCCGGCGCGTTGCTGCTGGTGGCGCTCGGCATGCTCATGTACCTGCAGAATTCCGCGTCTCAGGTGCTATACATGGACGTGGCTTACCAGTCCCATCCAGGCTCGGTGAACTTGGCCGCATCCCTGAACTCCATGTCTTTCAACATCGGCATCGCCATCGGTTCGGCGGTCGGCGGTCTGGTCAACGATCTCCTTGGACTCGCCTGGCTGGGGCCGGTCGGTGCGATATTCGCATTATTCGCTGCTGGCATCGCTACACTGCTGCGTCCGTATATTCAGCGGTGATTTAAGGGCTAGGACAGCGCTTTCTTGATGCGGTTGAGCGATGCCGGCCCCTTGGTACCGAGTTCCTGAGCCCAGAGAGACACATAGAATTCTTCAAGCATCCAACGCGCCTGCTCGGCCTGCTGCGTCAGTGCTTCATGCTTCGGGCCAGCCGGTTCGGCTTTTGCCCGTGCCAATGCTTTATCGACCAATTGCTTGGCCTCGTCGGCCTGCCATGCCCACTTGACGTCACGGTTCTTATCAGTTTTCGCCTTGTTCAGACGGCTCACATCCGCCTTCAGATAACGGCTCAATGATTTCAGCGCATCCGGGGGAGTGCGGCCGATAAAACCTGGGTAGACAAGCGTGGCGATATGGTCACGGATAGACTGCAACACCGAAAGCATGGGCAGATCGGCCTTGCCGGAAGTGGCCTTATCCACGTCGGCATAAGACTTCATGATGCCGATGACATCATGCGCCACCTGGTACACGGTATCCTCATACACTTCGCGTATGTCGAGCACTGCGTTGGCCAGAGCTTCATCATCTGCGAGCTTGTCGACGTTCGGCAGCAGACGCTTGACCGTGGCCAGCTGCAAATCCTCAACCAATTCCTTGGTGGACTTGTAGGGGGCGGCAGCCAGCATCAACGCTTCGGTGCCCAGCCAACGAGACGAAATGCGTTCGCCCGGCAAGCGCAACGCATCCAATGCGCCACGCCATAGCATCGTGGCCCTCGACTCGGTAGTGGCACCCGCCTTATGCAGCAGATTCGCCTGTTGCACCAGCTTGCCTTGCTCGCCGGCCTGTTCGGCCTGTTTCTTGACCATCTGACGGGCCGAAGCCTCCGCCTGCGCGGCGAATTCGCGTTGCAATGCCTTCAGATCTTTGGCGGTGCCCAGCACTTTAACCGGCCCGCGTGCGTGACGGCGGCCACGCGGATGTTTGCCGGCCGGCAACTGCTGCTCCACTGAGAACGTAACCCGCAAATACGGGGACAGACGCTCGACCAATTCCGGTCCCAACACCTCAGGATGAATCTGCGCTCCCACGGTAGCGATGGCGGCCTTGGTGAACACGTGCGCCAGATCGGGCCAGCCAACAGTGGTGCCTTCCTCGTCCACCGGTGGCAGATTCGGTTTCTGCTGCGAGCCGGAACCCGGCAAATCGGGGTAATGTTCGTTAATCCAATCGCGAATCGTGCGTGCGGCATCCGGAGCCGGTACGAACTGGACGCGCAGCTGCTTGGGCAGTGCCTTAATCATTGCCAGAATCAGCTCATCCAGCAAACCCGGCACATTCCATGTGAACTGGTCGGGCGTAATGCGCGAGAGTGCCTTGAGCGGCACATGCACGGTGACGCCATCGGCCGGGTCGGTTGGGTCGTACACGTAGCTCAGGCGCAGGTCGATAGGCTGGCCATCGGAACCCGTGGTATGCCAATGGTCGGGGTAATCATCCAAACTGACCGAATCGCTGGATGCCAGGCGTTCCACCTTGGCCGGGTCGAAATCCAGCAAATCCGGCTGCTTATCGTGGTCGATCTTCCACCATTTCGCCAAATCGGCCACACAGGTCACATCATTGGGAATGACGGCATTATAAAAATCGAACAGATCCTCGTCGGACACGGTGTCCGCCAGCTGACGGGTGCGGCTGGCATCATCGGCGGCATCCTCAAGAATGTCGCGATTCCTGCCCACGAATTCGTCGTAGCTGAAGCGCTGCTGAATGTCACCTTCCACCAAGCCTTGACGAATCAGGAAATCACGGGCCTCAAGCGGATTGATGCGCCCCCACTGCACGGCACGATCCCGCACAATCGGCAGACCATAGAGCAAGACGCGTGCGGTGGCCACGGCGGAGCCGCGCGAGCCGGACCAATGCGGTTCTGCATACGTGGTGCGGGTTAGCTGGCCGGCCAGCGGTTCGGCCCATGCCGGGTCAATGGCGGCCGAATACCGGGCCCACAGACGAGAGGTCTCCACCAGTTCGGTGCTCATCACCCATGAAGGGGTCTTCTTGGCTACGGCGGAGGCCGGGAACAAGGCGAAACGAGTGCCGCGCGCACCTTGATAGTCATTCTTCGACATCTTCTGGGCGCGTTTCATCGCGCGGGCACGAGCCGCTCCACTGAGTCCCGCAAAGTCGGAAGCCTTGGGCTCTCGGATCACTTGCATGCCCATCATGGACAGCAAGCCGGCAAGCATCGATTTATGAATGCCGTCCGTATCCCACGAACAGCACAGCGAATGCGCGGCCTGCTGATTCAATGGCAGCTGACGAATCTCCAAACCGGGGCGGGAAGACGGCAACGGGTCGCCGACCTTGAACTTCAGCTCCTTGCACATCTGCCTGAGCTGAGAGACCAGATCCTTCCACTGGCGCATCCTGAGCCAGCTGAAATATTCGGTTTTGCAGATACGGCGCAACGCATTGTTGCTCGGATCGCCATCCGCCTGGAATACGCGATCCCAGATATTCAACGCCGTAAGAAAATCACTGGTTTCATCCGCATACCGGTTATGAATGCGGTCGGCTTCCTCACGCTTGTCATCCGGGCGCTCGCGGGGGTCCTGCAAGCTGAGGAACGCCACCACCACGAGCACCGAAGCCAGAAGATTCGGTGAACCGGCCTTGGCCGCTTCGATGACCATGCGGCCCAGACGCACGTCGATGGGAATACGCGCCAGCTGACGACCGGTATGGGTGAGCGTCACCTCGCCACGCTTGCGGCCTATGGCCTTCAGCTCGGTCAGCTCGTTGAATCCGTCGGACACAGCCTTCATGTCCGGTGGGTCGATGAAACCGAAGTTCGTGACGTCTTCCGCCGTACGGGCCACGCCCACGGAGAGCATGTGCAGCACCACCGCGCCTAGCGAGGTTCGCAGGATCTCCGGCTCGGTGAAACGGGGACGGGTCTCGTAATCCTCACGCGAATACAACCGGATGGCAATGCCGTCGGCCACACGTCCGCATCGGCCGGACCGCTGATCGGCGCTGGCCTGGCTGATCGGCTCGATGGGCAGACGCTGCACCTTAGCGGTCTTCGAATAACGGGAGATGCGCGCGGTGCCGGGATCCACCACATAACGGATACCGGGCACGGTCAGCGAGGTCTCGGCCACGTTGGTGGCGATGACGATGCGCTGATGGGTGTGAGACTCGAACACCTTGTGCTGGTCGGCGGCCGACAGGCGCGCGAACAACGGCATGATCTCAATGGCGTCGGGGCGGTGCATATCATCGGCTCGCGGGCCGTAATGGTGACGCAGAGCTGCCTCGAACTCGTGAATGTCGCGCTCGCCGGAAGCGAAGACCAGAATGTCACGCGGGCCGCGCTCATGGGAGGAATGGATGACCAGCTCGGCACAGGCTCGGGCCACCGCTGTGGGCATGTCGGTGATGCCGTCGTCGGCGTAATCGGCATTGCCGCGTCTGCGGGAATGATCGGCATCGGATTCGGCGATGGCGCTCGCCAGCTCGTCATAGTCGGCGTCTCCGGGGCGGGCGCCGGTCGCAAAGCCCGGCACCTCACGCATCAGTGCGGGTGCGGTGCCGAGCGGTTCGTACACCACCTGCACAGGGAAGGTGCGTCCGGACACCTCGATCACTGGTACTTTCTCGTGCAATGCGTGCGCGAAATGTTCTTGGAACTTCACCGAATCGATGGTTGCGGAGGTGATGATGAGCTTCAGGTCGCGACGCTGGGGGAGCAGGGCCGTTAGATATCCGAGCAGAAAGTCGATGTTCAGGCTGCGCTCGTGGGCCTCGTCGATGATGATCGTGTCATACTGGCTGAGCTTCGGATCGCGTTGAATCTGGGCGAGCAGAATACCGTCGGTCACCACGCGCAGACGCGTATTCGGGGAGCTTTCGTCGGTGAAGCGCACCTGATAGCCGACTTCATCGCCCAGACGTACGCCCATTTCGGAGGCGATGCGTTCGGCCACCGTGCGTGCGGCGATACGGCGGGGCTGGGTATGCACGATCTGCTTGCCGTGTGTGCCCCGGCCGAGTTCCAACAGAATCTTCGGCAGCTGCGTGGTTTTGCCGGAACCGGTCTGACCGGAAACAATGACGACTTGTGAACGACGGACAGCGTCGGCTATCTCATCACGTGCGGCGGATACGGGAAGTTCGGCAGGATACTCATATTTCATGACGAACTTCAATGATACGGAAGCCCTTGGAGCTCGCGTATTTGCTTGCAGTGAACCCTTCGCCCAGCGATTCGTCCAGCCAGGGGATCAGCGAGTCGGAGCCAAGGTTCTTTTGCACCACCAGATAAGCCGCTCCTCCCACCTTGAGTTTGGGCAGCCAGGCCATGAGCAGCGTATGCAAGGCCTCCTTGCCGATGCGAATCGGGGGGTTCGACCATATCGCATCGAATGTGAGGTCGCCGGGAATCGGCTCGCAATGTGCGCTCTGGCGGTCGGCTGGCAGTGGGGTGCTGGTTTCATCCACCTGTGTGGTGTGAATATTGCGGCAGCCATTGGCCTCGGCGTTGACATGGGTGAGTTCCAGGGCGCGTTCGTTGACGTCCACGGCCCATACGTTCGCTTCGGGCGATGCGAACGCCAGAGCGAGGGCGATTGGCCCCCAGCCGCAACCCAGATCCAGCACATTGCCGGATACCGGCGGTTCCGGAGCGTGCTTGAGCAACACGGAAGTGCCCAAGTCGACGCGGGAGCCGGAAAACACTCCGTTCGATACCTGTACTTGGGCATCATGACCTTGCAACGTCACATTGAGCGTGCGGCGCACGTCCTTTGACGATGGCTCCGCGGAGAAATACTGTTCGGCCATGTTTCGCTCCATTCCCGCGGGTTTCCCGCTTCTTGCATATGCCAATGCTGGCATGTCACCTCACTCGATGATAATAAGGAGGCATAGAAGAATCGTGAACACTTGACTGACACCGAGGTGCCTTTGACCGACAACACCCAGTACACCGACCTTGATCGCAGCGACGCTGATGAAGCCCCATCGGGAGTGTTGTCCGGCCAATCCAATGTGCTGCTCGACGATACCCAACGAGCCGCGGGATGGCATGAAGACTCCAACCAGGAATGGGAGGAGCGTGAGGCCCGTAACGAGCTGAAACATGTGGCCGGCTTGGGGGAGCTTCAGGATGTTACTGAGGTCGAATACCGTAAGGTGCGTCTTGAGCGTGTGGTGTTGGTCGGTGTCTGGTCATCGGCGGTGACCACCCAGGCCAAGGCGGAGGAGTCGCTCAGGGAGTTGGCGGCTCTCGCCGAAACGGCAGGTGCCGTGGTGTGCGATGGCTTATTGCAGCATCGGTCCAAGCCGGATGCCGCTACATATGTCGGTTCCGGCAAAGCACGGGAAATCGCGGATATCGTGGCCCGTGAAGAGGCCGATACGATTGTCGTGGATGATGATCTGGCACCGTCTCAACGTCGTGCACTTGAGGATGCCGCCAAAGTCAAAGTGGTGGATCGCACTGCGGTGATTCTCGATATTTTTGCCCAGCATGCCACTTCACGTGAGGGCAAGGCCCAGGTGGAGCTTGCGCAGCTTGAATACATGTTGCCACGACTGCGCGGCTGGGGTGGATCTCTATCCCGTCAGGCCGGTGGTCGTGCGGCTGGTGCGGATGCGGGCATCGGATCGCGTGGTCCTGGCGAGACCAAGATCGAGATGGATCGCCGTGTGATTCGTGCGCGTATCGCCCGCTTGCGTCGGCAGATTCGCGAAATGGCACCGGCGCGCGAGATCAAGCGTGGCTCCCGTAGGAGATTCGGGCTGCCTACCGTGGCTGTGGTGGGGTATACGAATGCAGGTAAATCGTCGTTGACCAACCGGCTGACGGGGTCTGCGGAATTGGTGGAGAACGCGCTGTTCGCCACGCTGGACACGGCGGTGCGCCGTGCCAAAACCCATGACGGGCGTGCATTCGCTTACGTGGATACGGTCGGGTTCGTGCGTCGACTGCCCACGCAGCTGGTCGAGGCATTCAAATCCACACTGGAGGAAGTGGGAGAGGCCGATGTGATTGTGCATGTGGTTGATGGCTCCCACCCGGATCCGTTCTCCCAGATTGATGCGGTGAACGATGTGCTGGCGGATATTGAAGGCACCGTCTCCATCCCCCGTATTCTCGTGTTCAATAAGGCCGATCAGATTGATGACGCCAAGCGAGAACGTCTGGCCGCCTTGCAGCCAGATGCGTTCATCGTGTCGGCATACAGCGGTAAGGGATTGGATGCGTTGCGCGATGCGGTCGAAGAGCTGTTGCCCGTGCCGCATGTGCATATCAATGCGTTGCTGCCGTACACGGCGGGGTCTCTGCTTTCCCGTGTACGTGAATACGGTAAGGTGGATTCCGTGGAATATCGCGATGACGGAGTGGCGCTCGAAGCGGATGTCGATTCGCACTTGGCTGCGCAAATCATGGAGCAATCAATCGCATAAATAACGTGACGAAAATCACATAATGGCTGTGAGCGCTAACAACTGCTGAAAACATTAGGGTTATGGCATCATTGGATATGCATTGTGGCCCGCGAAACGTCTTAGCGGGTTTATAAAGTGAAACCGTTAGTTACAAGGCCTGCCATTCATCAGCAGACCGCCTTTGAAGAGAGGTTTATCCATCATGGCGGAAACTACCGTTAAGCCCACGAAGCTTGCTGTTATTGGTGCCGGTGCCGTTGGCTCTACTCTTGCCTTTGCCGCTGCACAGCGTGGCGTCGCTCGCGAGATCGTGCTCGAGGACATCGCCAAGGAGCGCGTGGAGGCCGAGGTGCTCGACATGCAGCACGGCTCCAGCTTCTACCCGACTGTGTCCATCGCCGGTTCCGACGATCCTGAGATCTGCCGCGACGCCGACATGGTCGTCATCACCGCTGGCCCTCGCCAGAAGCCGGGCCAGTCTCGTCTTGAGCTCGTTGGCGCCACTGTCAACATTCTCAAGGCCATTATGCCGAACCTTGTCAAGGTGGCTCCGAACGCTATCTACATGCTCATCACCAACCCGGTCGACATCGCCACCCATGTGGCTCAGAAGATCACCGGTCTGCCTGAGAACCAGGTCTTCGGCTCTGGCACCAACCTGGACTCCGCTCGTCTGCGCTTCCTGATCGCCCAGCAGACCGGCGTCAACGTCAAGAACGTGCACGCCTACATCGCTGGCGAGCACGGCGACTCCGAGGTTCCGCTGTGGGCTTCCGCCACCATCGGTGGCGTCCCCATGTGCGACTGGACCCCGCTGCCCGGTCACGAACCGCTCGATGCTGCCAAGCGCGAGGAGATTCACCAGGAAGTCAAGAACGCTGCCTACAAGATCATCAACGGTAAGGGTGCCACCAACTACGCCATCGGTATGTCCGGCGTTGACATCATCGAGGCCGTCATGCACGACACCAACCGCATCCTGCCTGTGAGCTCCATGCTCAAGGACTTCCACGGCATCTCCGACATCTGCATGTCCGTGCCGACCCTCCTCAACCGTCAGGGCGTCAACACCGCCATCAACACCCCGGTGTCTGACAAGGAGCTCGCCGCTCTGAAGCGCTCCGCCGAGACGCTGAAGGAAACCGCCGCCCAGTTCGGCTTCTGATAAAAAATCGTTCTGCGGACGTCCTCGTCGTTACGGCAGGCTCGACGTACCTTCGTGCGCCTTCGCCTGCCGCGCCTAGAGGCCGCACGCGCAGAACGATTTTTATATCGAACGGGAATCCTCGACTCGATTGAGTCGAGGATTATTTATTTGCGCGAATAATGGTCTGCGCGTGCGGCCTCTAGGCGCACCGAGGGAAGGCGTACGAGGGTACGTCGACCGAGGGGCAACGACGGGGACGCTCCACAGAGCATCATTCGTGGAGTTCGTTGGAGGAGGGGGAGCTGTAACCTTCGGGCTCCAGTTGGAACGTGGTGTGGGGGACTGAGACGGGGAAGTGTTCGCGCAGGCAATCCTGAAGTTGGGTGAGGATGCCCGCTGCCTGTTCCATGGTGAGTCCCCGTTCCACCACCACGTGCGCCATGAGAATCGGCATGCCGGTGGAAACCGTGCTGGCATGCAGATCGTGAACGGCGACAACATGGGGAACGTTCTCCAGATGCTCGCGAACCTTGTCGAGGTCAAGTCCTTCAGGAGTTTCTTCCAACAGTACCTTGACCGCGTTGGACAGCAACTTGATGGCACGGGGAATCATCATCAATGCGATGACCGCGCCGGCCACGGCGTCGAAGCCGTTCCAGCCGGTGGAAATCATGACCAATGCGGAGGCCACCACGGCAACCGATCCGAGTGCGTCGTTCATCACTTCGAGGAATGCGGCCTTCATATTCATATTGTCTTTGCGTTGCGAGGCGAGTATGAAGATTGAGATGATGTTTGCCGCGAGGCCGAGAATACCGACGAACAGCAGCAGTCCGATATCGTCGATCTCCGCTTTGGATCCACCGAACAAACGCATGCCGGCTTCGATCAGTGCGTAGATACCTACGATGAGCAGCACAACAGCGCCGGCGGCCGCAGTGATTACTTCGAGCCGTGCCCAGCCCCAGGTGCGCGTATTGCTTGGTTTGCGGCGCATCAGTGCCGCGGTGATGGTCGAGGCAACCAATACTGACATGTCGGTGAGCATATGTCCGGCATCCACGAGCAGGGCCAGGGATCCGGTAAGCACGGCGGATATTACTTCGATAAGGAAAACGGAGCCGGTGACGGCCAGCGTGGCGATGAGGCGGCGCTGGTGAGCGGCCGCGTCGACGCCGGATGATGGTGATGGTGCCGGTGCATGATTGTGAGCCATGTCTGTTCCTCCTTATTCACGGTGTTGAAACCGCTTCTCATTTCCATTTCCGTTATGGTGCAAATACGACGAAACCCCGGCGCGAGGCCGGGGTTTCATGAACTGAGAGCGACTATAGCACGATATGAGCGAATCGGCTGCGAGGGAAATTCATAGCTTGCGCAATACGGTGACGACCTTGCCCATAATCGTGGCGTAAGTGCCGTCGATGGGGGAGTATGCGGGATTGTGTGGCATAAGCCAGATGTGGCCGTTTTCCTTGCGGAAGGTCTTGACAGTGGCCTCGTCATCCAGCAGTGCGGCCACGATATCTCCGTTCACGGCGGAGTTCTGTTCGCGCACCACCACGAAGTCACCGTCGCAGATGGCGGCATCAACCATGGAATCGCCGTGTACTTCCAACATGAACAGATTGCCGGAGCCGGTCAGTCGTTCCGGTAGACGCATGACATCGTCGACGTGCTGTTCGGCGGTGATGGGTACGCCGGCGGCTATACGTCCGACCAGCGGAACATCCTGTGATTCGGCGATTGACTCACTGGGGAATGCGTAGATACCGGCGGTGTGCTCTTCTACGGTGTTCGCGGTGACTGCTGCAGTGTTTTCCGGTGGTGGAGCGACCACCTCGATGGCGCGACCTTTATTGGCGTTCATGCGAATAAAGCCCTTGTCCTCCAGCACTTGCAGTTGATGTTTGACTGAGGAAGGGCTTTTGAGCCCGGCAGCTTCACCTATTTCTCGGAATGATGGCGCAAAGCCCTGTTCGTCGATGTGGAGTCGAATGGCATCCAAAACTTTGCGCTGGCGCTCGGTCAAAGTGGATTCGTCCGGCTCCTGCTGAGGGGGGGCGGGAATGCTGCTCACGTCGGGGCTCCTTTCGTTACCTCACCAGCATAACGTGATATTCGTGTGAAATCAAACATCTGTTCGAGTATTGACTTGACGAGTTCGAACATTTGTGCCACTCTAAGAACAGATGTTCGATAGAACACTTGTTCGAGAGAGGTGGTCGTGATGACTGGTTCGATGGTGATGGCAATGGGTCGTATGGCGGGGAAGCGCAGCAACGCATATCGTGCTGCGCGTCGTGGTGCGGTGCGTAGAACCAACGCCGTGCGAAGCGATCGTCGCGGTAAGGTGATGGCGGTCGTGTTGGCGGCAGCCCTGGCGTGGGGCGGATTCGCCATGCTGACGGCTGAGCCGGCGCGCTCCGATACCGGTGCCACGCAGGTGATCAGCTATATAGTGCGTCCGGGGGACACACTGTGGTCGTATGCATCCTCCATCACGCCCGCCGGGCAAGATGTCTCGGAGACGGTGGATGAGTTGATCTCGTTGAACAATCTGGAGTCAGGGGCTCTTCGTGCGGGACAGCGTCTAATTGTTCCTGCTGAGTAAAGGAACACTCGATAAGTATTGTTTTTCCGTGTGTTCACGTTATTCTGGGGGACATGCATTGCCCTTTTTGCCAGAATCCTGACACCAAAGTCATTGATACCCGTATTAGTGACGACGGCTATTCCATTCGTAGACGTCGTGTTTGCCCGAAATGCAATAAGCGTTTCACCACCGTGGAAACCAGCATGTTGCTGGTCACCAAACGTTCCGGCGGCGCTGAACCGTTCAGCCGGGATAAGGTTATCTCCGGTGTGCGTAAGGCTTGTCAAGGCAGACCTGTCAAGGAGGAGGATCTGAAGCTGCTGGGGCAGAAGGTCGAGGAGGATCTTCGCTCTCGAGGACTGGCCGAAGTGACTTCCGGCGAGGTCGGCAAGGCAATCCTCAAGCCACTGCGTGATCTTGATGTGGTCGCGTACCTACGTTTTGCGAGCGTGTATCAGAATTTCTCCGGCCTGGAAGATTTCCAGAGCGCCATCGATGAATTGCGCGAATAATGGTTCGATACCAAGAAAAAGGCCCGTCTGATGACGGGCCTTCTGTCGTGCTGATGCAGTTTATGTCGATGCGGTATCAGCCGATGACACGCATGCGGATGGTGCCTTCGATGCTACGCAATGCCTCCAGTGTGGCGGGGCTGGGCTTTTGAGCCACGTCGGTGACCACATATCCCAACTCACCTTCAGTGGCCAATGACTGGAAGGAGATATTGATGTTCTCCTCGCCAAGCACGCGGTTCACACGGGCGAGTACACCGGGCAGATTGTCATGCAAATGCGCGATGCGGCATACACCCTTGCAATCGGTGAGATTGATTTGTGGCAAGTTCACCGACAGTGACGTCGAACCCTTCGACCAGTAATCCTCCAGGCGTTGGGAGACAAAGTGACCGATGGACTCCTGCGCTTCCAGCGTCGAACCGCCGATGTGCGGGGTCAGAATCATATTATCTTCGTTGGCAAGCGCCGTCTCAAACGGGTCGCCGCTCTTCTTAGGCTCGACCGGGAACACGTCAACGGCGGCACCGGACAGATGGCCGGAGTCGAGATGCTGCTTCAGCGCGCCCAAATCAGCAACGAATCCACGAGACAGATTGATGAAGATGGCGTCCTGCTTCATGTGCGCGAACTGATCCTCGCCGAAGAAGCCAGTGTTCGACTTGCGCCCGTCTACGTGCAAAGTCACTGCATCAGACTGTTCAAGTAGTTCGTTCAGCGTCGAGCAACGATGGGCGTTGCCCAGTGCGAGCTTCTCCTCGATGTCGTAGAACACCACGCGCATGCCCAGCGCTTCCGCCAGTACAGACAGTTGGGAACCGATGTTGCCGTATCCGATGATGCCCAGCGTCTTGCCGCGCACCTCATGAGAACCGGAGGCCGACTTGTCCCACAAGCCGTGCTTGATGTGATGCGTATGCGCAGGGATGCGACGCATCAGGCAGATGATGTCGCAAATCACCAGTTCCACAACGGAACGGGTGTTTGAATACGGTGCATTGAACACGGCGATGCCGTGCTTGCCGGCATAATCAAGATCCACTTGGTTGGTGCCGATGCAGAAGCATCCGATGGCGCTGAGGGTCGGGCGGGCATTCAGTACGCGTGCAGTGACATTGGTCTTGGATCGCACTCCGACGAGATCCACGCCCTCTAACGCGTCGATGAGCTCGTCCTCGTTCAGGGCTCCCTTCATGGTTTCGACTTCGAAGCCGTGATCTCGCAGCGATTTGGCTGCGTCAGGATGGATGTTTTCCAGTAACAGTGCTTTAGGCATATCTTTCACCTTAGATGTTCAGGGAACGCTCGTCCTCTTTTGTCCGAACTATAACCAGTTTCTGTGTTGGTCTGGTCGTTGCCACGTAGAGGTCGGATGCGGCGACCAAACGGCTTGGGGCGTCATCTTCGATGCGTCCGGGTTCAATGACGATAACAGCGTCGAATTCCAGGCCTTTGACCATTTCGGTGCCGCATACGCTGATCTGCTCATCCCATTCGGGCTGGTCGATAAGACGCTGATATTCGGATGGGGCCATCAGACTGGATAGGCGATGCCTTACTGCTTCGCGCACCGGCTTAATGAGGTCGTTCGGGCAAATGATGGCGATGCGTCCAGTGCCGTCCGCCGAAACAAAATGATTGGCCAGCTGTGCCGCCTGGTTGGAAGTAACGGTAAGCAGAGCCTTCATGTCGTCTACCACGTGTCGAGACACGGAATCCGGCAAGGCGCGGACCGCGTTCACCGTGGAAATATAGAGTCCTTCGTTCTGCGCAAAACGGGAGGCGAGGTCGGAGACCTCCTGCGGATTGCGGTAATTGATGGTCAGCTCATTGAGGTCCCAATGGCCTTCGCCGAACAGTCGGTTCATCGTCTTGTCCCAACGGCGGGTGCCGGCCAGTGCCGAGGTCTGTGCCACATCGCCCACAATGGTGAACGATCGTGACGGACAGCGACGAATGAGCATTCGCCAATCCATTGCGGTCAATTCCTGCGCCTCATCCACCACGATGTGACCATAGGTCCATTCTCGATCGGCTGCTGCGCGCTGGGCGGTGAGCTCGCCGTCGTCGCCGTTCATCTGATCGAGCAGCATCTGGCTCGATACGATGCCCTGACCGAGGCCGGTTGCGGCCAACGTGTCTTTGGCGTACTGCTCTTCGGCGGCGCGTCTGGCATTGGCGGCGGACTGCTTGGCCACGGTTTTGGGATCGGGTCCCAGCAGATCCATCGCCTCGTCAAGCAGCGGAATATCCGACCGGGTCAGAGGTGAACCTTTCGGCCGTGCGAGAGTGGCCAGATCGTCATCGGTCATCCATCCGGCCAAGGACTTCAGGCGTTCCGGGTGAGCGAAGAGCTGGTCGATAAGCCAGGGGGCGGTCATCGGCAGCCAGCACAGATTCAACGTTTTGCGCACCTGTTCGTTCATGCGCAGCAGCGACATGGCGCGATTGAGCTCCGCCTGATCGGGGGTGTAGTCGAGTTGCTCTGCATACCGGGTCTGCATGCTGCGCAGCATGGAGCGGATAAAGGTCTCTCGGGCCTTGTTATGCGGTTGCCTTGTGCGTTTGGCGTCGGACTGCGCCTGTTCGATATCGACGGCAAGCATCGGTATCTGAATGCCGCTGATGGTGACGGTTGGCAGATTGCCGGGCACGCGGATGCGGGAGGCGATGGCGTTGGCGATCACCTGTGCCATGCGACGGTCGCCCTTGAGTTTGGCGGCTTGCGGAGTGTCGATTGCCGATGCGGTGATTCCCGGAATCAGGTCACTGATTGTACGGGAGACGACACCGGTCTCGCCCAACGAGGGAAGCACCTGATCGATGTAATGCAGGAACGCGGAGCTGGGGCCCACCACCAGTACGCCGGAACGTTCCAGTGTGCGTCGATGCGTGTAGAGCAAGTAAGCGGCACGGTGCAAGGCCACAGCGGTTTTGCCGGTGCCTGGGCCGCCCTGTACCACCACGGCACGGTTCATGTCAGAGCGGATAATGCGGTCCTGCTCGGCTTGGATGGTGGCCACGATGTCGGTCATTTTGCCTGTGCGACGCGAGCTGAGCGAAGCGAGCAGTGCACCTTCGCCGGTCAGGGTGCCGGCAGTGGAGGCTTGGCCCACTTGGTCAGAATGCACGTCCAGTACTTCGTCTTCGACGCCTACCACTTCGCGGAAACTCAACGTGATATGGCGGCGCATCACGATGTCGCCATGGTTGGAGGGCGTCGCCTCGTAGAAGGGGCGGGCCGCTTCGGCTCGCCAATCGGTCAGAATGGGTTCATGGTCGGTGCTCGACAGACCGATGCGACCGATGTAATGACGAGTGCCGTCTTGCGAGTCAAGTCGTCCGAACACGAGCCGGTCTTCCACGCTGCGCAGCTGAGTGAGGCGATCTTCGTACATGGTGGCAAAAGAATCGCGCTCGGTGCGTTGGGTGGGGGAGCCGTGCGAACCGGCTGCTCGTACGGTGCTCAGTCGCTGCCACATTTCGGCGCGCAGGTCATCCAGACGTCCATAGGCGCGATCGACGGCCTGCTGCTCCTCGTGCAGCTGTGAGGCGTAACTCGACATGCTTCTCTTCGTCTCCGCTCGTAATGGTCACAAACTTTAAGGCATTCAAATTTACCGCACACCCCCTACGTCGGGGAAGGGCAGTGGTGCGGCTGCTCTGGTGATGTGCCTGCCCACGCCGCGCGCGATGCGTTTCCAAATCGGTGACGGCTTTTTTGCGTTTTGCGATGGTCGGTGAGTTCCGCTTCGCGGCCGTGTGCAATCGTGACGGTTTTTCCAAAAAGGTGAGTAAAACGTGTTGTAGTGGGGAAAAATGGTGAATGGTGGGGTAAAGTGGTGAATCAGTTGGCCGAAGTATACCCGGCGAGTACAAAGGAGGTGGAGCCATGGTCGAGAGCAAGCACTCGCGTGAAACCGATGCTGATCAGCAAGGCTCCGCCGGAATCGACGGCCTCATGGCCGGCCTGCCTCCGCTGCTGCTGGGCACGTACACGCCGAAAATCGATGCCAAGGGTCGTGTGGCACTTCCCGCGAAATTTCGTTCCCAGCTTGGCCAGGGGCTGGTAATGGCCCGAGGCCAGGAACGTTGCGTGTACCTGTTGCCGTTTGACGAATTTCGTCGTATTGCCTCCCAGATTCAGCGCACTTCGGTGGGCAACAAAGCCGCCCGCGAATACTTGCGTGTGTTCCTGTCTGGCGCAGTCGATCAGGAACCCGACAAGCAGGGGCGAGTTGTGGTGCCGCAAATGCTGCGTGACTACGCCAATCTCGGGTCCGACATTGTGGTGATCGGTGTGGGTACGCGCGCCGAACTGTGGAACAAGGATGCATGGGAGTCCTACCTCGCACAAAAGGAAGAGGGATACTCCGATATCGCCGATGATGTACTGCCTGAGGTGGAGTTCTGATGATTGATGTGACGAATATCCACCAGCCAGTGCTGCTTGATGACTGTGTGAATCTTGTGGCGCCGGCATTACAACACGAAGGTGCCGTGGCCGTGGACTGCACGCTGGGTCTTGCCGGTCATTCCACCGCTTTCCTGAAAGCGGCGCCGCAAGCTCGTCTTATCGGTATTGACCGTGATAGTGAGGCGTTGGCCTTGGCGACTGAGCGTATGGTTCAGGAGGGGCTTTCCGACCGATTCACGCCGGTTCATGCGGCCTTTGATCAGCTTGATCAGGTGCTTGCCGATCAAGGCGTGGAACGAGTGGATGCCGTGTTCATGGATTTGGGTCTGTCGAGTTTGCAGATTGATGAAACGGATCGTGGATTCTCGTACTCCCATGATGCCCCGTTGGATATGCGCATGGACGTGAGCCAGAATCTCACGGCCGAGCGGATTCTCGCTGATTATGATATGGCATCGCTGATTCGCGTCTTCCGGGAATATGGTGAGGAGCGGTTCGCTCGTCAGATCGCGCGTGAGATCGTGTCGCGCCGCACGCAGACGCCATTTACCACAACCGGCCAGCTCAACGCTCTAGTCGAAGATGTGGTGCCCAAAGCTCACCGTCCGGCCGGCAATCCGGCAAAGCGTGTGTTCCAGGCGCTGCGCATTGAAGTCAACGGCGAGTTGGACAAACTGTCATCCATTCTGCCTCAGGCCGCGAATCGTCTTCAGGTCGGAGGCCGTTTGGTGGTGGAGTCCTACCACTCGTTGGAAGACAAGACAGTCAAATCCTTTATGGCACAGGGCCTGAAGATTGATGCGCCGGCAAACCTGCCAATCGTGCCGGATGATGCCCAGCCGTTCTTCCGGGAACTGACCCGAGGCGCAATCAAGGCCGATGATGAGGAGCGGCAACGCAACCCGCGATCCGCTTCAGTGAGGCTCAGGGCGGTTGAGTTGAGCAGACGGATTCCTGAGAGGTGGCGAGAACGCTTCGCACAAACAGCGGCAAACCCAAAGGAATCGAACACCACACGTAACAATGGCAAACACGGAAGGAGGGGCTGACCATGGCAGCAACGGCACGCAGCATTCGATCCAGTGCTTCAACGCAGTCCAGGCCGCAGTCCAGGCCTCAGGCTCCTTCGCGCCCTGAACTGAAGGTGATTTCCGGTCAGCGGGTTCAAGCAGAAGGAAACATGATTGAACGGGTTATTGAATGGACCCGTACACGCAGCGCCCCGCTGATGCATGTGGTGATTGCCATCGTGTTCCTCATGTCCACGTTGCTCGGTGCGCTGGTACTGCGCACCCAAATGGTGCAAAACTCGTTTGAGGCGGCAGAAGTCAAGCAGCATATCAGCACGCTGACCCAGGACATCGAAGACGATCAGGCCAAGCTTGACCAGTTGGTCGCATCGCTGCCGGATAAGGCCGATGAAATGGGCATGGTGTCGCAAGGCGGATCGGTGACTATTGATTTGAACGGATACCAGCAGTCCGGAGAAAGTGGAGCACAGTGAAAGCCACCATCGCACGTATCGTTCACTTGTACAAGGTGAAGACCTTTGCCTTCAAATGCATCGCCGTGGGCGTGGCATTGGGCATCGTGGCAACAATGTGCCTTGCCCAGCTGGCCTCCACCCAATTGATTGGCGGACGTCAAACCGCACAGGCCGCGACGGCCAGCCGTACTTCGCGCGTGACGCTCAGCGCCAAGCGCGGACGCATCCTTGACACCAACGGCACTGTGCTCGCCCAGAGCGTGGAACGCTATACCATTGTGGCCAACCCCGAGGCTGCCCAGGAATTCGTTCCCACCGATTGCAACGAGAAGACCAAAGACTACTGCGACGAGATCGACGGCAAGCCGGTGGGTGCCACGGGCGCTGCCGCAGTGGGCCGTCTGCTGGCCAAGGCTCTTGACATGAATGCGATGGAGCTGGGCGCGGATCTGTCGATCAGCGGCCAATACGTCGTGCTGAAGAAGGATGTCACGCCACAGGTCAAGCGCACCATCGACGATTTGAACCTTGGCGGCATCGTCTGGGGCGAACTCAGCAGCGAACGCCTGTACCCTGATGGAGAACTGATGGGATCGCTGCTCGGCGGAGTCAACGACGAAGGCGTAGGCGTGGCCGGATTCGAGCAAATGGAGAACAAAACGCTCACCGGCACCGATGGACACCAGATTTACCAGCGTGGCAACTACGGTGGCGAAGAGATTCCCGGCACCATGACCGAAGCCGTGGCCGCCAAGGACGGCAAAGACGTTACGCTGACCATTGATCGTGATGTGCAGTGGTATGCCAAGAAGATCATGAAGGAAGCGACAGCCCAGTACAGCGCCCAGTGGGGTATCGCCGTGGTGCAGAACGTGCAGAACGGCGAAATACTGGCTCTGGCGGACAGCGATGAGATAGCGGCCGGCAGTGACGAAGCGAAGATGAACGTTTCGCGAGCCGTGTCCCAGACCTTTGAACCGGGCTCGATCGGCAAGGTTATTTCCATGTCCGGTTATTTGCAGACCGGGTTGCGCAAACCGACGGATCAGTACACCGTGCCAGGCCAGCTCACTGTGGATGGCCAGACCTATAAGGACGCCTTCGAGCATGGTGATGAGCATTGGACTCTGGCTGGCATTCTCCAGAAATCATCGAATATCGGCATGGTCATGGCCGGCGATGGCTACACGGATGAGCAGCGGTACGAATACCTGACCAAGTTCGGCATCGGACAGTCCACGGGATTGGATCTGCCTGGCGAGTCCAGTGGCGTGCTGACCTCTCCCTCGGCATGGGATGCGCGAACTCGCAACACCGTGCTGTTCGGTCAGGGATACACGGTCAATGCCTTGCAGCTGAGCAACATCGTGGCCACCATTGCCAATAAGGGAGTGAAGCAGCAGCAGTCCATCATCAAGTCGGATGACGGCAACACCGAAAACAAGAGCAAGGCCACTCGCGTGGTCGATGAGCAGGTGGCCGCTCAGATGATGGATGCCATGGAGTCCGTTTCGGATAGCTACAGCGCCTTCGTCAAGGTTGATGGCTACCGCATGGCCGCGAAGTCCGGTACCGCCGAGGTACAGGGCGCCGATGGCAAGCTGTCCTCCATCATCTCCGATTACTCGGTGGCCATTCCCGCCGACAATCCGCGTTTCGTCGTGACTGTGGTGCTCAAGGACCCGACTGGTTTCGGTGGCCTGACCGCAGGCCCGGTATCCGCGCAGATTTGTGCGTTCCTTATGCAGAAATACGAGGTGCCTATCTCGACGCCGCGTAAAGATGCTATTCCGGTCACTTGGTGATATATCGAAAAGAAAGGCGTTGACCCATGAGCGCAGTGAGCGAATCCATCGCCCAGCGAATGACTTTGGGCATGCTGGCCGAGCGGTATGGCTTCGATATTGATCCGGAATTTGCATCCAATGTCACCATCACATCGCTCAGCGATGCTGTAGATACCATTTCGCCTGGCGCGATGTATATCTGCGACAGCAATCATCTTGCCGATCTGCCCCGTGCCGAGCAATCCGGTGCCTATGCGGCTCTGCTGCCCAGAACGTGCCGTGGCCGGGATATCCAGTCTGGCATCCCGCTGGTGTTCGGCGATTGCGGCAACCATATGCTCGGTGATTTGGCCAGTTCTCTGGCAGGAACCCCATCCAATGCTATGGCGGTATTTGCCGTGGCCGGCGATGATGATGACATCATCCATGCCGGTGTGAAGCATCTTGCCGATTTCCTGCACATGCTGGGCAACCCCGTTGCCGTGATCGATTCCACTGGTTCCACGTCGATGACGCGTTCTTTGAACCTTTCGTATCCGTTGGGCATCCTCGATGTGCAGCGCACCCTCGCGGTCTGCGCGGAGGACGGCGTTGCCGCCGTTATCATCGCGATGAATAACGCCACACTGCAACGTGAAGCGTTGGAATCAGTGAACGTGGACGTGCTGGGCTCCGAGCGAGTCGCGCAAGGGGAGGATGTGGCCTCCTTAAAAACCCGATATGCGTTTGTATCCGACCGTGCCCTGGCTCTGACCGTACCTACTGGGGAGTCTGACGAACTGGCGGCCGAATCGCCCGCCATGTTTGACCAGGATAGGCTCGGCCATATGTCTCTTGCTGTTGCCATGGTGCTCGCGGCAGGCGTGCGCAGGAACAACGTGCGTAGTGCTCTGCGAGTGGCCAATAATCTCAGATGACGTGCGGCGGATGCAATACAATACAGCAATATACGACACACTGAAGGAGTTCAAGACACCATGGTCCCGATGAGCGTGGAGGAAATCGCCAAGGCCGTTGATGGTCGGTTGGTAGCAGGCGACGGTCCCGCCATTGAAGCCACCGAAACGGTGACTGATTCTCGTCAGGCTGGCTCCGGAGCAGTGTTCGTGGCCATTAAGGGCGAGCGGGTCGATGGCCATGGCTTCGTGGATAAGGTCGCTGACCAAGGAGCCGCAGCCGCCATTGTCGACCATGAAGTAGCGTGCACAACGATGCCGCAGATCGTGGTCGAAGACACCGTCGCAGCATTGGGATTGCTGGCCAAGCATAATATCGATCGTCGGCGCCAGCTGCCCGGTGCCTTTGACCTGATCGGATTGACCGGTTCGGTGGGCAAAACCACCACCAAAGATTTGCTCTCCGCGCTGCTGAGCACGTTGGGTCCCACCGTGGCACCGATCGGTTCTTTCAATAATGAGATCGGCTTGCCGTTGACCGCATTGCGAGTCAATGCCGACACCCGTTTTTTCGTAGCGGAAATGGGCGCCAACCATATCGGTGAGATCGCGCGGCTGACCCGTATCGCACCGCCGAATACGGTTATTGTGCTCAGGGTCGGAGTCGCGCATCTCGGCGAATTCGGTTCCAGGGAGCGCATTGCCCAGGCGAAAAGCGAGATCGTGCAGGGGCTGCTGCCCGGCGGCACCGCCGTGCTGAATGCCGATGACGATTACGTCGTGCCCATGGCACAGTTTGCTTCCGGCGACGTACTGTGGTTTGGTCAGGGGCACACCCGTGACTCCGAGGTGCATGCCGATCATATTGCTGCAGATGCCGCTGATCACGCCGAATTCACCATGACCGACGCGCACGGCGAGCAGGTTGCCGTACATCTGGGTATTCCAGGCCGTCATAATGTGATGAACGCGCTTGCCGCGGCAACCGTCGCATTGCGATATGGCATGCCGCTGACTGCTATTGCACAGACGTTGGCCGCGCAGCACACCATCAGCCCGCATCGTATGGCTCTATCCACGGTGAGCCGTCAAGGAGCTTCGTTCGAGCTGATTGATGATTCCTTCAACGCGAACCCGGATTCCATGAAAGCCGGATTGGACGGCCTGCGAGCATGGAATGCGAATGATGGTCGCCAGCCATTCCGTGTGGCATTGCTGGGCGCGATGCTCGAGCTTGGTGCGGATGAGCGTGAATTGCACGCTTCGGTCGGCGAATATGCGGCCGGTCTGGGACTGGATGCCATCATCACGGTCGGATCGCCCTCAGACGCGCATCTGAACGTGTTGGCCGAATCTTTGGCCGAAGGCGCAACACGTGGGCGTGCGGCTTCGGTAGACTGTGTGCAGACCATTGATGAGGCCGAGCGCATAGTCTTTGACTTGGCCAAGAATCATACGGATACCGTGGTACTGCTCAAGGGCTCGCACGCCTCCGGACTCAGCGCATTGGCTGAGCGGTGGGCCTGACGCTGAACCGACAAGAAGACCGACAAGAGGAGAGAAGCCACACGTGATTGCTCTGATTATTGGAATGCTGGTGTCGCTGATTGTCACCTTGGTCGGCACGCCGTTGCTGATACGTCTGGTGCACAAGCTGCACTATGGCCAGTACATCCGTCAGGACGGTCCTCAATCGCATCTGGTCAAGCGCGGTACTCCCACGCTTGGCGGTGTGGTTATCAATTTTGCGATTGTGCTGGGATGGGGCGCCTCGGCGTTGTATCGATACCTGCGATCGGGTGATGTGCCCTCATGGTCTGCGGTGCTGGTGCTGTTCGCCATGCTGTCCATGGGCGTGTTGGGATTCATCGACGATTTTGCCAAAGTCCGCAAGAAGCAGAATGAAGGCCTGACGGTGGGCGGTAAGTTCATCGGCCAATTCATTCTTTCCACTATCTATGCGGTGCTGGCGCTGATTATCCCCACCAAATCCGGGTTCCCCAGCGCACAGCCTGGTATGAGCTTCATTGAACAGCCGTTTTTCAGCTTTGATTTTGCGGGCCGTGCGGTGGCCATCATCCTGTTCGTTATCTGGGTGAACTTCCTGATGACCGCATGGACCAACGCAGTGAACCTCACCGACGGTCTGGACGGGCTGGCCGCCGGATCGTCGATGATCTCCTTCGTGGGATTCGCCGTCATCGCGTTTTGGGAAAGCTACCACATCAAGGGTGGCGATCATGGCGGCTATTCCTATGCCGTGTCCGATCCGCTGGATCTGACCATCATCGCGATTTGCGCTGCGGTGGCGTGCTTCGGCTTCCTGTGGTACAACTCGAACCCTGCGTCCATCTTCATGGGCGATACCGGTTCCCTGGCACTTGGCGGCCTGTTCGCGGCTCTGTCCATTGCCACGCACACCGAGTTCCTGACTGTGATCCTCGGCGGCCTATACGTCATGGAGGCCATGAGCGACGTCATTCAAGTGGGATACTTCAAAATGACGCATAAGCGTGTATTCAAGATGGCGCCGATTCACCATCATTTTGAACTTGAAGGCTGGACGGAGACCAAGGTGGTAGTGCGTTTCTGGATGATTGAACTCATCTTCGTGCTGCTCGCCCTGACCATTTTCTACTGTGACTGGGTCACCCGATCCGGACTGCTGTTCAGCTAGCGGAAATCTGAAGGGCCTAAGCTCGCCCACGGTATTCCTAAATTTGGGAGGAATCATGCAAGTAGCGGATAAGACAGTGGTGATTGCCGGACTGGGAGTGTCCGGCACTTCGTTGGCCGAGGTGCTGCGGGAGCGCGGCGCCCATGTCATTGGTGTAGACGAACGAAAAAGCGATGCTGATTTGCATTCCTTCGACGAGGTGGATTGGGATCAGGTCGATTATGTGATGGCCTCGCCGGTGTTCAATCCGCGTACTCCGTTCATTCTCGAAGCGCAGCGTCGTGGTATTCCCGTGATGAGCGAGGTGGAATTTGCGTGGTGTCTGCGCGCGGATAATGCGAGGACCGGCAAGCCTGCGCCTTGGATCGGCATCACTGGAACCAACGGCAAGACCTCCACCACCGAAATGACCTCGGAGATGCTTACCGCGTGTGGTCTGGATGCACCCACCGCCGGCAACATTGCCTCTGGAGACATGAGCATGAGCCTGTCCCGCTGCGCCACCAACCCCAAGCATGATGTGCTCTGCGTGGAGTTGAGCTCCTTCCAGCTGCATTTCACCGATTCCTTGGAACTTGACTGTGCAGCCATCACCAATATCGCCGACGATCATCTTGACTGGCATGGCGGGCGCGAGAACTACGCGGCCGATAAATCCAAGGTATTCCGCGCCGCCCGGCGCGTCATCGCCTATAACGCGCAGGACGCCAAAGTTAGCGAACTGGCTCAAGCCGCACCCGTTGCCGCAGGATGCCGCAAAGTAGGATTTACGTTGAACGAGCCTGAAGCCGGCCAGATTGGCATCGCGGACGGCTGGATTGTGGATCGCAGCGGCGTTGCCGGCGGCAAAGTGGGGGAGCCTATCAAGCTCGCCGCCATCGCCGATTTCACCCATTTGATGGAGCCGGATGGCTCGTTGTACCCACACCTGGTTGCCGACGCCCTGACCGCGCTGGTGTTGGTTTTGGGCCTTGGCGCCGACCGGGAAACCGCTCTTGAGGCGTTGCAGACATTCAAACCGGGCGGGCATCGTATCGAAACCGTGGCCGAAGCACGTGTGAACGGCGGCGTTATTCGATTCGTGGACGATTCCAAGGCCACCAATGGCCATGCCGCCAACGCTTCGTTGTCCAGCTTCTCGGCCAAGTCCGTGGTCTGGATTGCCGGAGGCTTGGCCAAGGGCAGCCGTTTTGAGGATTTGGTCAGCAATCAGGCTCATACCATTAAGGCCGCCGTCATTATCGGCAAAGATCAGCAGCCGATGATTGAAGCCTTCCGCAGCCAAGCACCGGACATTCCGGTGACCGTCATCGATCCGCAGGACAACGATACGGTGATGGATCGTGCGGTGGCTGCCTGCGGAGACTATGCGGCAGCCGGAGACGTGGTGCTGATGGCGCCTGCGTGCGCGTCCATGGATCAATTCGTGTCTTATGCCGATCGAGGCAATCGTTTTGCAGCCGCAGCCAAGGCATGGAGCGAGGTGCATGGTCTCCGATAATTCTTCGGTTCGCAAAGCGCACGGGAATGCAAATAAGCCGGCTCTGGTCATTACCGATTACACCGGCTGGCGAAGCCTGCTCAATCCGCTGTGGTGCTATAACGGTTTCCGCATGGCGGTGGTGGGACTGACCTGCTTTGGCCTGATTATGGTGTTCTCCAGTTCCACGGTCACCATGGCGGCGCAAGGCAAATCGCCATTTGTTCAATTGCTCAATCAGGGAGTGTTCTGCATCCTTGGCCTGATTGTGGGTTTTTTTGCCATGGTGATGCCGGTCGGGTTCTGGAAACGCATCGGTTTGCCGCTGATGCTCTGCTCGATACTCGTACAGGCGTTGACCTTCACACCGTTGGGTATTGACGTGTACGGCAACCGAGGATGGTTGAATCTGGGATTCACCACCATACAGCCGGCCGAGTTCATGAAATTCGCGCTGTGCGTGTGGCTTCCCACCGCGCTGAGGGCCGCCAAAAAGCTCTATCGCAAACAAGGCATGAAAGCCTATACAGTTCCTCTTGGCGTTTCTGCGGTCGGATTGTTGACCGTTATTGGCGGTAAGGATCTTGGCACTGCCATGATTCTGATTTTCATCGGCATTGTGGCTTTCCTGATTGCGGGTTTTCCGGGCAAATGGATGGGCATAGGCGTGCTGGTGATGGCGGCGATGGTGGCGGTGCTGGCGATTTCCAGCCCGAACCGTATGCGGCGTATTCTCGCCACGTACGGGGATTGTTCTGCGGCCGACGCACAGACGGTGTGCTATCAGTCCATGCATGCGAAGTACGCCATTGCTTCGGGTGGCTTCCTTGGTGTGGGCATTGGCAATTCGCGTGAGAAGTGGAATTATCTTCCAGCGGCGCATAACGATTTCATCTTCGCTATCATCGGAGAGGAAACCGGCTTCGTGGGATGTGCCATAGTGCTCCTGTTCTTCGCGATTCTGGGATGGTGCATGATCGTCGTTGCGCTGCAGGTCGCTGATCGGTACGTATCAATGGTGCTGATGTGTGTGACCATCTGGATTGTGGGACAGGCCATGGTCAATATCGGCGTGGTCGTAGGAGTGTTCCCGGTGCTTGGCGTGCCTATGCCATTCGTGTCGGCAGGCGGCTCCTCAATGGTGATGTGTTTGGCGGCCGCAGGACTAGTTGTGGGACTTATGCGATGTCAACCGCAGATTAAGCAGTCTCGCCAGAGCGTGTAGAGTACACTCGGTAGTCATGACCCAAGGAGCACCTCATATCGTTCTTGCCGGCGGCGGAACCGCTGGACACGTCAATCCATTACTCGCCGTCGCCGGGGCGATTCGCGAACTTGAACCCGCGGCGCAGGTCACTGTTATCGGCACTGCGGTCGGCCTGGAAAAAGATTTGGTGCCTCAAGCGGGATACGAACTCGACACCATTGAGAAAGTGCCGTTCCCACGCCGCCCCAATGCGTATTTGCTGCAATTCCCGGCCAAGTGGAAGCGCGAAACGGCCAAAGTGCGCACCATTTTGGAGAGCAGGCATGCCGACGTGGTCGCTGGCTTTGGCGGTTATGCATCGGCCCCCGTGTATGCCACGGCGCATAAGATGGACATCCCCATCGCCATACACGAGCAAAATGCGCGTGCCGGCATGGCCAACAAGTTGGGAGCGCGATGGGCCGACTTCATCGGTACGGTGTATGACGAAACCGGTCTGAAACCCAGAAAAGGCGCTGCACTCGAGCGTGTCGGTCTGCCGTTGCGTCCGGCCATTGCCGCGCTTTCCCAGCGACTGGAAGTCGACCGCGAGGGTGTGAGAAAGGAATCGGCCGCTGAGCTCGGCATCGATCCAAACCGTCCTGTGGTTGTGGTCACCGGAGGTTCCCTGGGCGCGCAGAGCCTGAATCGAGCCATTGCCTCGTCCGCCGCTGATTTGCTGGCCCATGCTCAGATCATTCATCTGACCGGACGTGGCAAAAGCGATGAGGTGCGCAGTATGGTCAGCAAGTCGGTGAAGGCTGATGTGCTTACTGGAATCGGCCCCGATTCGGCAGGTCAAGGCGATTATCACGTGGCTGAATATCTGGAGCGGATTGACTTGGCCTTTGCCTGCGCCGATCTGGTGATATGCCGTGCTGGAGCCGGTTCGGTATCGGAGCTGGCGGCGCTGGGATTGCCGGCCATTTATGTGCCTCTGCCCATTGGCAACGGCGAACAGCGCTTTAATGCGGAGCCGGTGGTGAACGCTGGTGGCGGTCTGCTGGTAGCGGATAAGGACCTGACGCCGGCATGGGTGCATGATCATGTGCCGGGCATGCTTGCCGACCACGAAATGCTTGCTGAATTTGGACGCAAAGCATGGGAATACGGCATACGTGATGCCGCGCGCATCATGGCGCGCCGTGTCCTGCAGCTTGCTCAATAGGAACCGGTAAATTCACGTTTGATCAGAATCGGCCATACCTCGTTGCGTTGGCACGGGGTACAGCCATAATAGAGGTGCTGGAAATCCCTCAAGGAGCGTCAATTGTCCCAGAATCAGCCCATTGTGCTTGACCCTACCCATGCTTCGTTCGATGCTGCGGCCCGTCCCGCAGATCTTGGCCCTACGCATTTCATCGGTATCGGGGGTGCCGGTATGAGCGTCCTGGCCGAGATGCTGAACGCCGAGGGCGTGTCGGTGGACGGCTCCGACCGTGAGCGCAGTGCAAAAACTGACCGACTGGAATCATTGGGTATCACCGTTGAATTCGGGCAACGGGCGGAAAATGTGGCTTCGGCTTCGACCGTTGTTTATTCCAGTGCCATCAAGCCCAGCAATCCGGAAATCGTTGCCGCGAACGAGGCTGGCCTGTACATCGTGCATCGCAGCGATATTCTCGCTTTACTGATGAACGGCAAGCGAGCCGTGACCGTGGCCGGTGCGCACGGCAAAACCACTACCAGTTCTATGCTTGCGCACATTTTGGTGCATACCGGAGCTGATCCCAGCTATGCCATCGGCGGTTCCATCCAAGGGCCGGACGGTACCACCTTGGACGGTGGCCATGCCGGTCAAGGTGACGTGTTGGTGGCTGAGGCCGATGAGTCCGACGGCAGCTTCGCCAAATACCACCCCACCATCGCCATCATTACCAATGCCGAGGCCGACCATCTTGACCATTACGGCGATGAAGCGCATTACCGTGCCGCATTCGTGAATCATGCCGGCCATGCAACCGGCCATGTGGTGATCTGCGCTGATGATCCGGACGCGCTGGCCGTGTTCCAGGCGCTGCCTGCCGACGTCAAGGCCCATACCGTCGTCTATGGCACCACGCCCATTGAGCAGCTGCCTGATTTAGGGGGTGCCGCGCATGTGTGGATTTCCTCTGAACAGGAGACCGCCGGCACCGGCGTTGAACGGCTTACCTTGCACCTTCCCGCCGCGGTGACCTCTGCAGATGCTGTGGCCCAGCGTGTGGAACTCAAGGTTCCCGGCATCCATAATGCGCGTAATGCCGCCGCGGCAATCACCGCCGCTGTGCTGTTGGGAGTCTCTCCCGCCGACGCCGCACAGGCTGTCGGTACGTTCCTGGGAGCTGCACGCCGTTTTCAGG
This sequence comes from Bifidobacterium breve DSM 20213 = JCM 1192, assembly GCF_001025175.1. NCBI lineage: Bacteria > Bacillati > Actinomycetota > Actinomycetes > Bifidobacteriales > Bifidobacteriaceae > Bifidobacterium > Bifidobacterium breve. The sequence continues at coordinate 1,511,893 of NZ_AP012324.1, read as the reverse complement.
TGCACGGAACCGTTAAGCAGGTCACGGTGGTGGACGATTACGCGCACCACCCTACGGAGATCGCGGCTCTGCTGGATGCAGCACGGCGCCGTTATCCGCAGTCGACCGTTCGCGTGATTTTCCAGCCTCATCTGTTCTCTCGTACCAAGTTTTTTGCGCACGAATTCGCCGAGGCGCTGGCCAAGGCCGATGATGTCATCGTCACCGGCATTTTCCCTGCCCGTGAAAAGCAGGAGGACTTCCCGGAGATTACCGCGGCCACCATCGTGGATGCTGCTGCTGGCATCAAGGATGCGGCTGCCGGCGAGTGGATTCAACCGGTTGAAGACATGGGTCTTGCCGCCAGGATGATGGCCATGCGAGCCCACCATGGGGATGTGATCTTTACCGTGGGCGCCGGCGACATCACTGATATGGATCAGGTGCTGCTCACCGCGCTCGAGGCCCATCGCGAAAGTTGTGAGTAATGGCAGGTCGTACCGTCAGTTCTGGCGGCGCGAAAGGAGAGCGTCGCAAACCCCGTTCGGTGGAATCGCACCAGCGAGGTCCGGGCAAGGCTGGAAAGTCGCGTAAAGCCCGTTCCGTGGCCTCCCGTCCGGAAATCGTGGACGAGTCTCGGCCTCGGGAAGTGACGCGTGCCATCGGGCGGGAAGGTGCGTTTGTAGACGCGCGCGAGCTGCATAGTGAGGATTATGTTGCTGAGACGCTGCATCAGACCACCGGTACGCTGGGAGTGATTTCCCGTCCGAAAGTGGTGGATTTCACCGAACGAGCCAAGGAGCGCAAGCGTGCGGGCATGCGCGTCATCGCGCTGCGAGTGGTAGCCATGGTAACCAGTGTGGCGGTGCTGATTGGGCTGGTATGGTTGCTGTTCTTCTCTTCGGTGTTCCGCCTGGAAGTGGGTGCGATCAGCGTATCTGGAGCCAACGAATGGGTCAGTGAGCAGACCATTCGCTCTATTGCCGATAAGCAGGCGGGTAAATCGCTGTTTTTGGTATCCACGAACGACGTGTCCAAACAGCTCGGGGATATTCCCGGCGTGAGTGAGGCCAACGTCTCCAAGCAATTCCCGAAATCGATGAGCGTTGAGGTCAAAGCGCAACGGCCCGCCGCCATGCTGAAAAACGGGGATACGTTGACTGCGGTCGATTCACAGGCTCGCGTATTGAATTCGGTGACGGACGCGAATGTGGACGGCATTCCCGTTATTGAAGTCAAGGATGTCGATAAGAGCCTGAAGAATCGTTCGATCAAGGAAGCCCTGACCATTCTGGGTGCGCTACCGGAATCAATGCGTTCGGCAATCACCCAGGTCACTGCGGAAACGCAGGATTCCGTGACCACCACACTCAATGACGGCGACCGTGTGATTGTGTGGGGCAATTCCTCTCAGCTCAAGCTGAAAATGGCAGTTGTCGATAAGATTATCAATGACTCCAATGTGATTGGCGACCGTCATCAGGTCGATGTATCCGCGCCGTTGAAACCTATCATGAAGTGATGTTCCTGGTCGTTTGGGCTGACTGACGTGAGCGGGCTTGTTCGTGGTCTGCTGTGAGCTGATTTGCAAATGCATAGATACAGGTGTATGGTGAAACGTCCGGCCGAAAGGCTGGAAGCTTGATAATTCAAGATTGGGGTCGATCGGTTTCGACGGTGACCTGTTCGCTGCAGGGAAGCGTGCCGAGAACGCCGGGTCCGCTCGTGGATGACCCCGGCAAAAGAATAAGTGCTAAATCTAACCGCACTGAGTTCGCTCTCGCTGCCTGATTTTTAGTCAGGATTAACCAGTGAGCAGCCGCTCCGTTCACTCCTCTTCGTCTTTGGGAGGATGCTGAGCGTCGTTAAGAAGACTTGCTGATGGAGTTGAGCCTCAGGGCTCCATCAGGACTTTTACTGCGGATATGCTCGCCATCAGTTGTCTGCGACAGCGATGGGGGCAGAAAAACCGCCAACTTGGCCAGCAGACTACGCACGTAGAAGACTGTGGGCTCGGTCATCGGACCGGGGTTCGATTCCCCGCGACTCCACGATTCAAAAGCCGCCGGAAATGGCGGCTTTTCCTTTATTTCCAACGGTTCCCGCCACTTCCCAATTCACTGCAATTCACTCCAAATCACTGCAATTACCGCAAGGACGTGGGCAAAATGTGGGCACGGATGGGCACTGCTCACCAGATCATTGGTAGTCCGAGGCATTGGCGTGCCCACCGTTCCACCGCCCGGTTCTCCTCGTCGTCGCCAAGCAGCAGGAGGAAGCCCGCGTTCTTGCCGAGCGAAGCGGGTTCCAGCTTCTTGATCACGCCACGCTCCTGAAGGAACACCCATGCGTTGCTGATGTTCTTTCGGATGGTGTTCTCGCGTTTCTCCATTTCCCCGTCGGCATTATCACTCATGGCTTGTTCCGGGGTGAGCAGAATCATGCCGTATGCGTCGGCTATTGCGCGCCAGCCGAGCGTGTAGTAGCGGCACGGCGCGTTGACCTTGCGCAGTTTCTCCGGTGGCTGGTTGTGTTCGCGGTCCCAGTCGTAGGTGTTGATCGCCATGTAGCCGAGCACAAGTTGCGCCATGGCGTACACGGTGAGGTTTTCTCCGCGTTTTTTCGCCAGTCTTCCGGTGCGGCTGATGTCGTATACGGCTTGCGCGTTCTGGTATCCCATCTCTTCCAACGTCTTTCCCTCCACGCCTTGCAGTATGCTGGTGCATGGAGAATCTAGCTGGTTTTCCGTCTGCCCTTGGGACTCTGGAACAGTCCCAAGGGCCTTTTCTTTTGTTGCCGGAATTATAAGCACATTCCAGCGGGGAAGTCAAATTACACAACGGAGAGAATTTGAAGTAATAGAATCCCTAAGAATGATGTAATCTCAATTACACATATATAAGACTCTACAAGTTTTAACATTCTTCTTATAAGGTGCCGCTAGTTGATTTTCGCATCAAGAAACGCATGATCGCCATCGATATAAGCGCTCTCGATCAACTTATGCGTCTCGGCGTAAACAAGATCATTGGACGGATACTCCTTCGCCAGCTGACTTTGGATGTCCTGATCGGAGAGCGACGGATCAAGCGTCTTCGCCATGATGGGGAATACGCCGTCGATCTCATCATGCGGCCCATCGACGTAGACGCGGATCATATCGTTCTCCCCGTATCCAAGCACTGCGCCATAGACCAATACGTCCACCGACAATTGACCTAGCTTTCCGTGGAGCGCGTCCGCGTCGGAGAAAGCGCCGGTGCGATACTCCGTCCGATAATAGGGGCCGTTCGCATCACTCGGCGTGAATTTCTCGACGTCGGTTATCGGTGTCGAGGAGTTCGCGTTGAACTCATCCACAAAGCTCTGCGCCGTCTTCTCGGCTGCCTGTTGTTGTGGCTTCTCCTGCTGTGCGCTGACGTCCGGCGTCTTGGCCGTCGTGGGGGCCGGCTCCTGCTGGCTTCCGCAGCCACAGGCCGTCGCCAGGAGAAGCGTCGCCGCTGTGATGGCAATGATTTTCTTACGCATTGAAAAACCTTTCTTTGATTCTGTTTGGCGATGTGTTGAGCGTGGCTCGGTAGTCCGTGAGCACCTGCGTGGTCACGTTGAGTTCATCGGCTATCGACCATAGGTCATCGTCGTACATGCGTTCCGCCAATGCTAGTTCTGCCGGGTCGATGAGCAGGCGCGCGGTCTGCCATCTCGTCCGTCGTTCCCGCTTCGAACGATCGTTCGAACAACCGGCGTCGCCATGCCGCCAGTGCAACAGCTCATGCGTGAGCACGCACCTTTTGGCCGTGTACGTGAGCCGTCGATCAATCAGTATGACGCGGTTTTCATTGTCGTAGCAGCCCCACAATCCATTCGGCAGCAGGGCGCTTGAAATGGTGACGGGCAGGCCGACGATCGCGCGGCGCATCGCGCCATAGGTCATACGGCGGTCTATCGGCAGGTCAGGCAGGCTCGTCGTAATCCGGCCCAGCCTCTCCATTAATAGCCTCCTGCTTGCCGTCTTCCCTGTACGCGGCAAGACCATAACCGCCTGCCTGCGCTTTCCTCTCGGTGGCTTCGACCGCATGGCGCTGAGAGTTCATCACGATATCGCCAGGAGAGATTCCTGTCACTTGGCTGATGCGTTCCAGATCTCCGATATTCAGCGGTCGGCTGAGGTTCGCGTGCTTGTACCAGTAGTCGCGGCTGAAGCCGCAGGCCTTGGCGAAATCGGCGACAGTCATACCGCTGGCTTTTTGGAGTCTGATGCACTCGCGCATGATCTGTGTTGCGAGTGGTGTCATTTCGTTTGCTTTGCTTCCCATGCCTCCAGTATAGCCAATTAAATACCAACTTGTGCGCGAACTGTGAAGATGTATACAATTGAAGACATGAGTGTAGTTAATTAAATACACTTTGAAGTGTCGAAAGGAAAACCGAGATGTTGAGTACCAAGAAGACCAAGACCCACGACCACTACCCGTGCGGCCGCATGCGCGACCCCGGCTGGCACGACTGGCGCGCCTGTCTCACCCACCAAGGCATCGAGGAGGATGAATGGCCGGTCTGATAGACACGTCAAGCAGGAACCTCAAAGCGGAGCTGGTCAGACACCGCAAGACGCGCGGAGACTTGGCGAAGGCGTGGGGTTGCGCGCTCAACACCGTCGATAAGCGGCTTGACGGCAGCATTCCGCTGACAATCAAGGAAATCGAAGAAGCCGCTCCGGTGCTCGATATGGACTCAACGCAACTCCTAATGCTCCTCATCCAGCCGATCGACAGCATCACCAAATTCCACGTCTGACACCAAAACGGACGAAACCGGCCTCATCACCGCGAACAACATGGCCCGGTTCTCCTCCTCGTCGCCATACACGCCAACAAACACGGAAAACAACCAATGAACACGACACCGAACCCACCCAGACCACCGATCATCATCCCCTACGGCGACACCCCATACGCCCTGCGACTCACACCGGACGGAGGAACCGAACTCATACAACTCAACGCCACCGGCCACACCACGCTCGCCACACTCAAACCATCGCAGTCGGAAACCTTCGCATACCACCTCCAAGACGCCATAGGAGCCACCAGATGAAAGGAACTGGAGGCAGACAAATGAACGCATATCAGCCAGTTCTTGACCCTGCTTGCGGCGGGCGAATGTTCTGGTTCGACAAGTCAGACAGCCGTGTGCTCTTCGGTGACGTGCGCGACGAAAGTTGGGAACTATGTGACGGACGCAGATTCGATGTCAAGCCGGACATGCTGATGGACTACCGCGATCTGCAGTTCCCTGACGAGACGTTCCGCATGGTCGTGCTCGACCCACCGCACTTGCGCAATGCGGGAGAGAAGAGCTACATGGCGCAGAAATACGGATGCCTCGATCAAGAGACATGGCAAACAGACATCAAGACCATGTTCGGCGAGTGTTTCCGCGTCCTGAAAGAGCATGGCGTGTTGATCTTCAAATGGAATGAGACCCAGATACCCGTCTCTCAGATTCTCAAGCTCGCCACGTGCAAGCCGCTTTTCGGCAACAAACAGCCGAACCGCACCGGAACACATTGGATTGTTTTCATGAAGGAGACGCAATGACCGAAGAATCTGATTTTAGCAACACGAAACCGAACTACACGCTCCGCCGCATCAAGACCCTGATCGCCATCATCGCCTTCACCGTGTCGGCGACCCTGCTGGTCACGTGGCGGACGGCGGACTCGCAGACCGCCACCATCCTCGCCGGCATCATCTACCTGCTGACCGGCCTGTGGCTGACCATACGGTTCGCCCCACGCGACTAAGACTCCACGCCAGCCGGCAGTCCAACAAAACAAACCAGTTAGGGACGTTTCGCGGACATCCGCGTTCACTAGTCGGCGCATTGGCTGGGCGACGGTTCGCCCGTCCACGGATTCCAAGGACGGCATCGGTCCGACTCCGATGCCAGACACTCAGCCCCATCCACTCGTCAGGACGGGCGCACAACGTCAACAAGCAAAGGAAAAGCCAATGAGCACGATACGTTACATCAGCCTGTTCAGTGGCATCGAAGCGGCATCGGTCGCCTGGCAGCCACTCGGATGGGAGCCAATCGCATACGCGGAGGTCGAACCATTCCCAAAAGCCGTGCTCAAACACCATTACCCAAACGTCCCCGACCTGAGAGACATGACCAAAGTCAACTGGAAGGAATACCACCATGCAGCAGATGTCGTTGTGGGAGGAAGCCCCTGCCAAGCCTTCTCGATCGCCGGACTCAGGAAGGCTTTGGACGATCCACGCGGCCAGCTCATGCTCGAATATTTCCGAGCTTGCGCAGAGATTGATCCGGAATGGATCGTCTGGGAGAACGTGCCCGGAGTACTGTCGGCTGAACACGGACGGGCTTTCCAGTCGCTCCTTGAAGCCGTGGCCGAACTCTGGCCTGATGGGGGGGGCGGCATGGAGAGTGCTGGACGCTCAGTTCTTCGGTGTGGCCCAACGACGCGAGCGTGTGTTCCTTGTCGTCAACACTAGAGACTGGCGACGTGCCGCCCCGGTTCTTTTTGAGCGCGAAAGCCTGTGCTGGGATCATCCGTCGAGCCGAGAAAAGAGGAAAAGCATTGCCGGCGGAATTGCTGGAGTTGCTGAAAACGCAGATGCAAACGACGGATGCAGTACGCCGGTGATAAAAGCGTTCAAATGGAATCAAGGTGTGGAAAGCCGAAGCTTGGCGATTAGTGAAGTGAGTCCCACTCTCAGCACCGAACATAATCCAGCCATCTACTGCTATGACGGGACGCAGGCGAACAGCGCCAGAGAGGTGGACATGTCATCAACATTGACGGCCCATGCCGCCAAAGATACGCCAATCGTCTTTCCGACAAACGATGAACGCATGACGGTTCGCAGGTTAACTCCACTGGAATGCGAACGGCTCCAGGGATTCCCGGACGGGTGGACGGATATCTCGTGGAAAGGCAAAAAGCATTCGCCGGACAGTCCACGCTACAAGGCGTTGGGGAATTCAATGGCCGTTCCGGTCATGAGATGGATCGGCGAAGGAATTCAACTCGTCGAAGACAACAAGGAACTTTTCAAGAAGGAAACCCGATGAACACTGAAATCCAGCGATTCGATTTCAAAGGCGCGGCACTGCGCGCGCTGACCGACGAGAATGGCGAACCATGGTTCATCGCCAAGGACGTATGCGACGTGCTCGGTCTTGAGAATAGCCGCAAGGCAACTGCGGAACTTGATTCGGACGAAAAGAATACCGTAACTATTAGTGACGGTATTGCTGGTAATCCGAATAAGACGATCATCAGCGAGCCTGGCCTTTACTGTCTTGTGATGAAGTCGCGGAAGCCGGAAGCCAAGGAGTTTAAGCGTTGGGTGACGCATGAGGTACTGCCCCAGATTCGCAAGACCGGCGGCTACATTCCAACCACAGACGCGGATGATGACATGACCATCCTCGCGAAGGCCGTGATGATCGGCCAACGCACCATGGAGGAACAGAAGCGACGCATCGCCGCGCAGGAATCACACATCAAAGAACTGGAACCCAAGGCACGGTTCGCGGACGCCGTGGCCGCGTCGGACGGCACGTGCCTGATCGGGGAACTGGCGAAGATGCTGCGTCAGAACGGTTTGGACATCGGCCAGAACCGACTTTTCGAGATTCTTCGACAGGACGGGTATCTCGGCAAGACCGGCTCGAACCGCAACGTGCCAACACAGAAGGCCATGGACTTGGGACTGTTCCGAATCAAGGAAACCGCCATCACCCATTCGGACGGTCACGTGACCATCAACCGCACCGCGAAGGTCACCGGCAAAGGCCAGACGTACTTCATCAGCCGCTACTGCCCACGCGCCGACCATGAGTGACGATCTGCTCACGCCAGCCGACCTTGCCGCCATGCTCGGCATGAGCCCACGCACCCTCGCCAACTGGCGGAGTACCGGCAAGGGCCCGCCGTACTTGAAAATCGGCGTGGAACCGCCGGAAGGCCATCAGGACAGGCGTAAGGTCCGCTACCAGCGTCAAATCGCGGAAAAGTGGGCTTTGGCACACAAGTACCAGAGGACGGTGGCGAGATGAAAAACGGAGTGTTCGTTCCGGTGACACGGATTAAAAGCAGTCCAGACGTCAAAACGACGGGAAAGCACGCGTCGACACCGGCAAGCCGACCCTCACGCAGCAGGGAATCGACGTGGACGGGTTCATCCGCGAAAACCACGCGCTCATCGAAAACTTAAGAAAAGGAACACGTTGAAACACGAATACACGGACGGCGAACTCGCCGAACTGAAGAAAATCTACGACGAGTTGGGCGAGGCCGGTCTCGACATCACGGAAATGCGGGCGTTACGCAAGTCCGGACTACTCACGAATGGCCTTCCGGCGAAACCGGAAGCGCCGTCGAAACGAGACCTCATCCTCGCGCACTGCAAGAAACGCATTGACCAAGGCCAACCGTTCGACGGCAAGGAAACCGCCGAAGCGCTCAACCTAAGCCAGAAAACGGTCGGCAACATTCTCGGCCAACTCCGCAAGGAAGGACTATTGCCGGCCTTCGACAAGCATTCACCACGCAGCAAAGCACGGGAAACCACCACAACCGGAAAGAAGAAAGAAACCATGACCACCACACAGAAACTCACAGCGACCAGCATCACCGCAGAGAAACTCACACCGACCGGCATCACCACCGGAACCATCAGCGTCAGGCCACAAGCCACAGCCGATCCACGCGCCATCATCTCCAACGCATTGACCGGCATTTTCGACGCAGTAAGCGCATTGCAACGAACCGCATTCCAAGCCAACGACAAGGTCGTCTACGGATTCGCCACGAAACTCCTCAACGGCGAACTCATGGACCTGAAAGCCAACTACTCGAAGGACGTGGCGAAATGAGACTCAATTTCAATAGCAAGGATGGCGTTTTCGCCATCAAAGCCGAAAGCGAAGAGGAAAAAGCCCAACTCAAAACGTCGGCACCCGCCATCTGCAATCTCATCATCGATTTTTTCGACGCTGAAGTCCAAGAAATGAAGGCGACGAAGGAATGAAACGTATCCCACTCAAGGACACGGAACGCTACACGATTGAACGGTTCCGGCAGTGCAAGAAGACGGAACGTCATCTCGCGTGGTTGAAAAGCCGTAAGGCGGGTGTGGGCGGTTCCGACATGAGCACGATCCTCGGCCTGAATTCCTTCAAGACACCGTACGAATTGTGGCTTGAGAAGACCGGCCGCGTGGAACCGGAGGACATCTCGGACAAGTGGGCGATCGTCAAGGGCAATGCCTTGGAGAACGAGCTCAGGAAGCGTTTCCGCGCCAATCATCCGGAAATGCTCGTCACGGACGGCACCGACAAGCAGTTCATCATGCGCGGGAAGCCATACCTGCGCGCTTCCCTTGACGGCATCCTGCAAGGTGAGGACGGAAGTTTTGGAATCCTTGAAATCAAAACGGCGAGCAACCGTCGAGCGGGGGACTGGCATGACGAGGACGGCAGCCTCCGAATCCCACCTTATTATCTCGCCCAAGTCGAGTTCTACGCGCTTGTAACGGGATGGACGTGGGGAGTCGTGTACGCGGCCATCGGAGACGACGAGCCGGTAGAGATTCCGTTCAAGGCCGACGTGGAGGATATGGGCGCGATCGACAAGGCCGCAGCCGACTTCTGGCGTTTCGTCACCACCGGCACGCCACCGCAATTGACCGGCGGCGACGTGCAGAAGGCGTTCCCGGAACCCGCTCCGGACATCGTGGACGAAAGCGACGACGATGACCTCTACGACCTGCTCGCAAGATACGAGAGCACGTCCAACCGCGCGAAGGAACTGAAAAACGAGCAGAAGGCATTGCAGGAGCAGATCATCGTGCGCATCGGCTCGCATACGGGCGTGCGTTGCGGCAACCTCCAAGCCACCTACAAGCCGACGACCCGCAAGGAATACGTCGTCAAAGCCACCACATACCGCAAATTCGCATTCAAATCCACCGAAGAAAAGGAGCAATAATCATGGGAGCAATCGCACAGCAGGCGCAGGGACAGCAGATGGTCGAAATGACGCCGAAACAAAATCTGAAAATGATGATGAAGAAAAGCTGGCCGCGCATCGCCAGCGTCGTCGGCAACAACATCAGCCCCGACCGCCTCTACCAGATGTGCGTGTCCGCGATCAACAAAACGCCAAAACTCGCGGAATGCTCGCCGCAAAGCGTGCTCTCCTGCTTCATGACCTGCAGCGCGCTCGGATTGGAACCGTCCAACGTGGACGGACTGGGCCGCGCCTACGTGCTGCCCTTCCGCAACAAGAAGACCGGAGGCATGGAGGCCACGTTCATCATGGGCTATCGCGGCATGATCGACCTGGCGCGCCGCAGCGGCCAGCTCGTGGACATCAGCGCCCGAGCCGTACACCAGGGAGACGAATTCTCCTACAGTTATGGTCTCAACGAGGATTTGCGCCACGTGCCATGCGCCAACCCCGGCGAACTGACCCACGTGTACATGGTCGCGCATTTCAAGGACGGTGGCCACTACTTCCTCGTTCTGAACCGTCAGGAGATCGAGCAGGCGAGGGCGCGCAGCAAGAGCGGTAATTTCGGCCCGTGGAAGACCGATTACGAGGCCATGGCGAAGAAGACCGCCATCCGTCGCGCGGCACCGTACCTGCCTTTGACCGTGCAGGCGCAGACCGCCGCCGCCAATGACGACACCACGCCCGATTACGGCGATGTGTTCCAGCCGGTGCTTGAGGATGACGGCACCGATGAAGCCGACGACGTGACCGCCGAAGTCCTGGAGCCGGACATGTCGGACACCGGCGCCGAGCCTGAGACGGAAGCAAAGGACGGTGAGTGATGGACGAGAAGATTCGCAAGTACCTGCAATGGCTGGACAGTAAGTGCGCCGAAGCTGAAAGAGCTAAGGAATTGTGCCTGGACTTCTCTTACGACGATGGGCGTGGGGACGCTTACGGCAGGGCAAAAGGTGAATTCATACACATCTTCGACGTGAAGGATGGTGAGTGATGGCCGGAGAGACCGTTATCACGATCGTCGGCAATCTGACCGCCGACCCGGAAACCCGCACGACTCAGAATGGTGGCACGGTCTGCAATTTCACCATCGCCAGCACGCCACGCCAATACAACAGCCAGTCCGGCCAGTGGGAGGACGGTCCAGCGTTGTTCCTCCGCTGCGCCGCTTGGCGTGACCTCGCCGCGCATTGCGCGCAGAGCCTGTCGAAGGGCATGCGCGTGATCGCGCAGGGACGGTTGCGGCAACACTCCTATCAAGCTCAGGATGGCTCCAACCGCATCGTGATCGAGATGCAGGTGGACGAGATCGGCCCGTCCCTGCGGTACGCGACCGCGCAGGTCACGCGCGCCGACAGCCAACGGGCCACGCGCCCCCAACCCACGGGACAACGGGCCGACTCGCCAGCGACCGACCCGTGGGCCGCCGACCGCGCCGCCGGTGGTGGCGCGACAGCGACTGACCCGTGGGCGGACGCGGACGGTGAATTCTGATGCGCGAATGGATCGAACCACCTGACGTGGAACCGGTCTGTCCGAGGCATGGGTGCGCGTTGTATCCGGCGCGCCCCATCCCATGCCCCGAATGCGAGATCGAAGCCGAGGAAGAGGAGGCCGACCATTATGAGCGAGATTGACATCGCGATCAGCAGGCAACTGTGGTGGACGCAGAACCTTCGAAGCCGCAGCTGGGCGGTGCCATACGCCAAGAAGAAGCGGGTCAAGGACGCCGCCCACATCACCTTCCGCAGTCTCATCAACGCCGGCAGACTCACGCGCCCGACATACTGGCCGGTGCACGTGACAGCCATCATCCACCCATTGACACACGGACGGTTCGACCCCGAGAACGCGGCCCCCATGGTCAAGGCGATACTCGACGGCATCACCCAGTCAGGCTACTGGCCCGACGACAACGCCATATACGTGACAGGCCCCGACTACCGGCTCGGCCAGCCCAGCACGCAGAAGGGCGTCTACCACATCACCATAAGAATCGAAGAAAAGGAACACTAGCCATGGCCACGAACGTCACCGAGAAAGACAAGGCCCTGCAGGAAGTCATCGACTTTCTGGAAAAAGAGTGGGACGCAGCTAATAACGCTTCTGATAATCCAGACAAAGGAGTGCTGAAGTACAACTTTTACGACGGAATGACGACGGCTTACGAGCATGTAATCAATTACTGCCGTCACCTGCTTGGCTATTCCGGCTCCATGCCGTCCGAGGTGCCGAATCAAAGCGAGGACACGAAAAAGAGCAGTGTGTCAGAACTCCTCCCGCATGACATGGGTCTGCGCGTGGAACTTGATACGAACGAAACATACTACCTGAAAAGCGGGTGGGCGGAACGCTGTGACGGGATTTATGGGCTTGCTTGCGGATACGTGCATTATGCCGAAGGCATTACGTGGTTTAAAGATCCGGCTCGCATCGCGATCATGAACAGCCACGTGAAGCTGGCAGTCCCATTCGATGAACATGAAACCGAAACCACCAAGCAAAGCGAGGACGCGAAATGACGATTGACGAACTGCATGATTACTGCCGTTACCTCTTCGACGAGAACCATGTGCATGGCGTGCCTGACAAGTGGAGCGAAGGCTACGAGTTCGCGCTCAGCCTTGTCATGTTCAAGTGCCATGAGGGATTAACAGACGAAGACCGTCAGAGAATCGCCGACTGGCGTGAAAAACATTGGAAGGACACGAAATGAGCGCAGCGGAAACCGATGAAAAAACACTGCCTATGACTGATACGCACTATGCAGTCAGCATCAGGAGAATCTACGACGCGCATACCGACATGCTCAAGGGGTACAAGCTGATCCTCTGGGAAATGCAGGAAAAAGCCCGGATAGCTGTAGCGGCACGCGACTATCCGACCGGAATGCTCGAACCGATACCGCAACAAACGTTGGATGATGCTGACACGTTAGCACGCATATTCCAATGCAAGAACTACAGGAACGACGAAACGGAGATGTGGGAATGAGTATCGCGGATGATGAAGCTGAGAAGGCGTATCCGACCCGCCACTGGGATGGAACGCATGTCAAGGAACAGTTTTGCTGCGACACGGACGATTTGCAGGAAGCATACCTGCGCGGTCGCAACGCGCCACCCACGAATGCCGAGATAGAGGCCGTGGCGAAAAGACTGTGCTACCTCTCACAACCGCCACTCTGGTTCCCGACCGAGCCGCCAGCCGAACAAGAGAAGAACCTATGGCGGAACATGGGCATGTGCGACGCGCAAGACGAATGGCTTGACAAGGCACGAGACCTGCTCGAAACCGCACGGAAGGCGGTAAACGAATGAGCAAGACGATCAAGTATGTGGAATGCGCCCACTGCGGCGAGACCGTCGGCACATATTACGTGACATGCCCCTACTGCGGGTACAAGCTGGCCATGCGCAGGCCGACAACTGGCATGGACCCGCTGTATGGCATGACCGACGACGAATTCTACCGAGGGCTCGGGAGCATGTGATGGCCGAACAAGGAAGGAAACGAGACTAAAAATGAGCGATTTCACTGGTGCCGGTGGCGCAGCTTACATGTCAAACCGCATGAATTGGGAGACTCCACAGGAATTGTTTGACCAGCTCGACGCGGAGTTTCACTTCACGTTAGACGCGGCTAGCAGCGCAACGAACCACAAGTGCCAGAAATACTATACAGCCGAAGACAGCGCATTTGATCATGAGTGGGGGGGGGAGACGGTATTCTGCAATCCTCCATACGGCAAGGCAATCGCGGAATGGGTGCGCAAATGCAGCGCAGAAGCCAGCCGCAAAGACACCCTCGTCGTCATGCTCCTGCCCGCTCGCACCGACACACGCTGGTTCCAACAATTCATTCTCAACCGTGCGGAGGTCAGGTTCCTCAAAGGCCGACTCCGGTTCGAGACGAACGGCATACCGGGCGGCCCGGCGCCATTCCCCAGCATGATCGTCGTAATGCGCACCGGAGAAAGATGAAGGAAGGAGAGAGATAAATGGCTAGGCGCGGGTACGTGCAATTGTCGAACGGCTTCTACCTGAACCGGAAGGTGCGCCGTCTACGCCGCACCATGCCCTCTGCCATCAGCGCATTCGTCGTCATGCTTTCCTACTGCGGTGACAATCTCACGGACGGTTATGTGGACGAGGACACCGCCGAGTTCGTGCTCGACATCACCGTGCAGGAGCTTGACGCATTGCAGCAGGTCGGATTGATCGAGAGCGTGGATGGCGGCTATGTCATCCACGATTATCTTGAGCACAACCGGAGCCGTCAGCAGGTCATGGCCAAACGCAAGCGTGAGCGCGAACGGTATTCTGCCGAAAGTCTGCCGGCAGAAAGTGCGCAGACTGCCGGCAGAATCGAAACAGAATCGGGACAAACACCAGAACACCAGAACACCAGAACACCAAAGAAAGAGAAAGAAGAATATTCTTCTTCTTTCTCCAAAGAAACCGGCGTGAAGGATTTCGGCGAATCGCGGGAGTGCGTCGAAACCGACAAGACACTGGCCGTGGAATATCCGAACCTCGACCTCGAATCCGCATGGCTCGCATTCGCAGGCCGCCACCAACACGAAACACGCACCATTAACGACTGGACACGCCAATGGAAAGGCTGGTGCCAACGCCGCGCCAACATGAGCGGCATCCCACCCTCGAAACGCCACATACACACGTGGCAATGCGAACACGTCCTGCAAGCGCTCGGACGCGACAAGGAAACCGCCCAACCAGACGAAACAGCATGCACGCTCGCCGCCGAACTCAACCGGAAGGAAAAACCATGCCCACGAACATAACCCAGAAAAACAAAACCCTGCACGAAATCATCGACTGGTGCACCGACCTCGCCAACGAGCTTTGCGACGCACCGGACGGCGACTTCTACGCCAACATCAACGCCAACCTCATAAAGGCAGACACACTGGCGATGGTCATACGCCATTGCCAGCACATGCTCGACCATCCCGACACCATGCCGGACGAGACACCGAACCAAAGCAAGGACACGAAATGAGAAACGACGAACCGAAAACCATGTACAGCCATGAACGATTGGAACACGAGCGCCGCAAGGCATGGAGCGAAGGCTATGCCGCCGGTTGGAAAGACCAGGAATGCGACTTCCCGCAATATACAAGCGAAAACCCATACAAGGAGACCGTCAAAATCGAAAAGGAAGGAAAGTAATCATGGAACACATCGTGCAGTTCGCCATCGGCATCGACGACAAGGCCATTCAGAACCGCATCGAGGAACACGCCTACAGTGACGTGCTCGACAAGCTCACCAAAAACGCCGTGGACAGTGTTTTCGCGCACACCAACGCGTATTCGCGGGAAAACATGTGGAATGGATTGCTGGGGGCCGCTTTGCAAAGCTTCCTCGAAGAACGCAAGGACGAGATCATCGACAAGGCCGCGAACATGCTCGCCGACCGGTTCCAACGAACGAAGAAATATCGGGAAGCCATGGGCGCTGTCATCGAAAAGGACGGTGAATGATGGACGGCATTGGCACGTTGGACACAAGCATCTGGTCCGGCTACATCGTCCGCCCGAAGGGTGATATGAGACTGTATACATGCCGAGTGTACGAAACGCTCCAAGAGGCATCGGATGTGGCGCAGGAGCGCGCCGACTCCCGCCACAGGCCATACGAGGTGCGCGTAACCTGCGATACTTCGCAGCGAATCATCAAGACCTTCAAACCAAGGAAAAGCAAATGAAGAAAATACTCGAAAACATGATCATCAAATGGCATCGAGCCGGATACACGCTCGACGAGATCGCGCCACTCGTGCCGCAAGTGCCCAAAGCCGCAATCGCGGCCATCATCCACCAGCACGACAAGGAGACCAGACTTTGACCGACTGCCAGCACTGCCACAAGCCCACGAAGCAGGCGGACAATCCACTCTGCCAGCACTGCCGCGAAGACTACTGGCAGCTCATCCACCAACTCGGACACACCCAACTACCAACCCTGCGAAGCATCATGCTCCGACAAGCCCACATCGGAACCCCGGAACACACGCCAAACCGAGGAAACGCGCCACTCCCGATCGACACCCGCGCACAAGACCTCATCGAAGAATCGGAAGCATGGCTCGCCGAACAAGCAGGCAAAATCAGAGCGGCATACGCTGGATACGACTGGCGGAAAGCATGGTTCGCCATCATCAGCAACAAACACACCATATTGACGATGAACACCGCAGCAGACGACTACGCCGCCCTGGAACACATCACCAGACGCAACGAACAAGCCCTGACACCGGAAGACGAGCTCATAATCCTCGGCACCTGCCCAAACTGCCACAGCATGCTCACCGGCACGCCAGAAGCCGAATCAGCCACATGCCCAGACTGCCACAGCGAATGGGCGGCACCAGCAATCAAAGCAGCCCGAGACGAAAGACTATGGCAAGTGCAAATCACCGGCACACCCAGCGATGCAGCCAAGGAGTTGAAACGATACGGCCTGACCATATCACGCAACCTCATCAGCCAATGGCTCAAACGCGGCAAACTCCACGCCACGCCGACGGAACACAAGCGGCAGTACATGTTCAACCTAGGCGAGCTGGCCGCACTACTTGACTGTCACCGTTGAAATGCTATACTGTCGTATGTTCGTAGAATGGTTCAGCCGGAAACGGTTGGACCATTATTCATATCCAGCTTCGATAGCTCAACAGCAGAGCAGGCGGAATAGCGCAAATACCAACGGTCGGACCCCAACCAACCATGGCACCACACCGCACACAACCATGATGACAACAACGCATTCCACCCACGCCGGTCCGACTCCGGCACGAAGCACCAAGGCGGTGACCACATGCCAAGAGTCCGCAAGACCACACGCCAATTCGAAAAAGACAAGGCCGCATTCTTCAACCAATGCAAAGCACGGCATGCGGTCTGTTGGCTCTGCGGAATGCCAATCGACTACACCGCCGAAAAGAACACGAGCGACGAATCATACAATCTTGACCACCTCTACCCAGTCAGCAAACACGCCGAACTCCAGTTCGACCCAGCAGGCTTCCGCCCAAGCCACACCAGCTGCAATAGACTCCGAGGCAACCAAGACCCACCAACACCAATCGGAACACTCTCAAGACAATGGATAACAACAGCATGAGCAAGGAGGCAATGATGCCACAGCAGCCAGTCACACTAGAGCTCATCGCCACAATCAGTGACAAGACATTCCCAATCGGCTCATTCACCGTCAACATCCCGATCAACGTCACCCACAACGAAGTCAACACCTACAAAGTCGGAGCCACATACACCACACTCATCAGACCCAAGCCACCAAGCACAGACGAACTCATCACACGATTCACAAACGCAATCAAAGCATTCAAAACAGCATTCGAAACCAACCCCGACGAGGTAGGGGCGGTGAAATCCTGAAAACAGAGCAACCACGCAACACTGCCCGCGTGGTTGCTCTTCCTCTCCCCGATGATGTTTTTTGTTGATGGGTCGCGCGTGAAGGAGGCTTTATGGCAGTTAAGAAGGGTGTTTCCGAGCGTCGTTTCCCGCATGAGTCCGTGGCTGATGCGTTGGAGAGGTCTTTGCGTAATGCGAAGTCGTTGCGTGCCGAGAATGCGGCTGTCGTGGCCGCTGCGCGTATCCTTGCCAACCGGATTGATTCGATTTGCGAGACTGGTTTCATTGACGAGAACGGGAAATTGGACAATGTGTCGGTTCCGACGTTTTTGAAATACTGCCAGTCGCTTGGTTTGACGGTGGATGTTCCGGCTAAGGTTGGTCGGCCTGCGAAGCCGAAGGCCGAGGCGAAGCAGGAGAAGCCGAAGAGCGACAAGGTTGTGCAGATGGCGGATTTCATGAAGCGTTTCGGCTAGGAGGCGGTGTCTGATGGCGGCGGAGAATCTCACGGTTTTCGGTGCCATCGACGATGAGAGGCATGGTGTGACCTTGCCGCGTATCTTCACGCCGCCGCTCAGGCCGTTGACCAAGGAGACCTCGAATGGTTTCGCGGTGATCGCGTTCGCGGAGATCATGCTGCATGTGCATCTCTACCCGTGGCAGCAGTGGCTGCTCGTCCATGCGCTCGAACTGCTGGAGGATGGTTCGTATCGTTTCCGCAAGGTGATTGTGCTTGTCGCCCGCCAGAATGGCAAGACCACGCTCATGGGCGTGCTGGCCGCATGGTGGCTGTTCGTCGATTCCAACAAGCATCCCGACCGGGTTCCGCCCGTCAAATTCCTCGTGGTCGGTGCTGCGCAGACGTTGGACAATGCGAAGGGCCCGTACAATCAGGTCAAGGAGTGGTGCAATCCTCAGCCTTCTACCGATGAGGAAGCGGATCTGGTGATTCCGGATCTTGCCGCGATGACGCAGAAATTCGTCAACACTAACGGCGAGGAAGCGATCATCACCCGCTCGAAAGCCCGGTATATCGTCCGCGCCGATAAGAACATTCGAGCGAAATCGGCCGCCCGTGTCGTGTTCGACGAGCTGCGTGAGCAGCATAATGATGATGGCTGGAATGCCGTCAGCCAGACCACGAAGGCCGTGTGGTCGAGCCAGTTGTGGGGCATTTCCAATGCTGGCGACTACAGGTCTGTGGCGTTGCGCAAGCAGGTGGACAAGGGGCGCAAGCTTGTAGACGAGTGGACGCGCCTGAGCGCCGACGGTGGAAATCCGGCCGACGTGTTCACGTCCGGCGAGCAGGACGGATCGTTCGGCTATTTCGAGTGGTCTGCGCCTGACAAGTGTCCGGTGGATGATGCCGACGCCATCCGGCATGCGAATCCGTCGCTCGGCTATGGGCCGATGACCGTCATGTCGGTTCGGTCCGACATTGACGGCATGACCGAGGCCGCGTTCCGCACCGAGGTCCTGTGCCAGTGGGTCACGGCTGACATCATTCCTTTCATCGGTCCGAAAATGTGGGCCAGTGGCATCGACTCGCGTTCCACGATCCCTGACGGTAATCGTGTCGTCCTGTCCGTGGACACGTCTGCCGACCGTAAGACCACGTATGTGGCCGCCGCCGGAATTCGTGCGGACGGTTTGCCGCACGTGGAGCTGATAGCCCGCCGTGACGGCATGCTGTGGGTGCCGCATTATCTCGACCTTTTGCAGGAGCGTTGGCCGCATATCACGGAGATCGCCGTGCAGGGCAAGGGTTGTCCGGCAGTGGACTTCATCGACCCGCTGACCGAAAAAGGGTGGACGGTGCATCTCATCGAAGGATTCCGGCTGGGCGCGTGCTGCGGGCGTTTCCACGACCGTGTGCGTGAGGGCAAGCTGCGGCATCTCCCGCAGCCTGCAGTCGAACAGCAGGTGAGTGTGGCCGTGTCCCGAAGGCTCGGCGAGGTCGAGGTGTGGGACCGCACCAAGTCCGCATTGCAGATTTCCGGCTTGGTCGCCGAATCGCAGGCATTGTATGCGTTGGAGACAATGCAGGCCGGAGCCGAGACACCGAAATACGCGCCGAGCGTCGGCGTAAGGGTTAGATTCTGATTTTCCAAGAGAGGAGAGTGAATGGGTTTCCTTGACAGGCTCCTCAGCAATAACGCCGCAACCGTGGGCATGAAGATGGCCGAGGCCGTCGAGCATCCCATGCCGGCCACGAGCATCCCGCTCGTCAACGGTGATTGCTGGCCGTCCGACATGGACTTCTACGGGGACGCTTCCGGCATCTACTGCCGTGAGTACGCGGTGCGTGTCGTGATCGACTTCATCACCCGCAATATCGCCTCGCTGCCATTCAAGGTGTATCGAAAGAACGCTGATGGTGACTCCGAGGAGGTCACCAGTGGAGCGTTGGCCGACCTGATGAAGCGTCCTTCGCCATTGCCGGGCATGACGCGCTATCGGTTCCTTAGCATGCTGCTTCGTGACATGCTGCTCGATGACCGGTGGCTTTGCCTGCTTGGTGTGAATGGTGGCCGTTTCGCGCTCCGTCGCATACCATCCGACTGCTATCAGCTGGCTGGTAACGCTTTCGGCGAGATTACCGGCGTGAATCTGCTGACGATGGACAGTCAGCAGGCCATGCATTTCGATTTGCCGGATCCGCGCGTGCATTTGGATGTCGGCTTTATTTCCGGCCTCCAGTATGGCGATAGTGTGACCAACGTGCTTCGGCCATTATTGGCCGAGGCGAAGGCCATGGCGTCCTACCGGCGCAGTATCGCCAAGAATGGCATGCAAGCCGGTGGCTACGTGTATCGACCGAAGGAGATGCCGTGGCTGTCGCAGGAGGACTACGACGAATTCACCAACGCATTGCGTAACTTCATCCAGAATGGCGGACGTGAGGGTGGTTGGCCTGTCCTGAAGGACGGCATGGAGATGCGCCCGCTGGACAATGTGTTCAAGCCGGTGGATGTGAACGATCTGGAGGCGCGTGACCGCATCAACATCGCGGTATGCAACGCCTTCCAAATCTCGCCGGAGAACATCGGATTCCGAACCGGCACGAATTCCAATATCAGCGCCTACAAGGAGAAGCTCTGGAACGTGGAGCTCATGCCGTACATCGTCGCTCTCGAAGAAGCCTTGAATCTCAGCCTTCCAGAGGCTGTGGGCGAGCCGGACTGCTATATCAGGGCGAACGTGGACGCGAAACTCCGTGGCACCACTTACGAACAGTATCAGGCGCTCAGCACTGCTACCGGCAGGCCTTTCATGACCACGAATCAGGCACGCAAGATTCTCGACTGGCCTCGCGTTCCTGGCGGCGACCAGCTCATCACGCCGTTGAACGTCAGCGAGGGTGGCCAGCCCAGTCCGCAGGACGGCGGCAGGACGCAGAACGCGCAGGAGAACAATCCAGTCAACGGCGAGGACGCTAAGGCCATGCTCGCCGAATTCAAACGGCTTTACCGGTATGACGCGCAATTCCACGCCGAGTGGAACGCGCTCACCAAGGAGGAGACATCATGAGGCTTGATTTCAAGGGCTTCGAACTGAAATCCCTCGACGATAGCCAAGGCGAGGGCGTGTTCAGCGGCTACGCCTCGACGTGGGACAAGGATTTGTACGATGACGTGATCGTCAAGGGGGCCTTCGCGGGCACACTGGAGAATGATTACGCCGGCACGGGCGCGGGCATCCCGATCCACTGGCAGCACAAGGACGACAAGCCCACCGACATCATCGGCGAGACGTTGAGCGCGGTGGAGGACGAGCATGGCCTGCTGGTCACGGCCCGCCTCGACCTTGACCTGCCGGAAGGCAAGCGCGCGTATGAGCTTCTGCAGCGTGGACTCATCCATCAGATGAGCATCGGCTTCCTCGCCGAGGAGACCGCGTTCGTGCAGGACGGCAAGAGCTCGTGGGACGGATACCGTGAGATTCGCCAGCTGAAACTGTTCGAGATTTCCCTTGTGCAGGTGGCCGCGAATCAGGGCGCGGAGGTGCTTGAAGTGAAGAGCGGACGTGCGATCAGCGCTTCGAACGAAAGCAAGCTCCGCGCGGCGCTCGACAGTCTGCATGAGGTGCTTGACGGCATCGACTCCGACAACAGGAAGCCGGACGATGACGCAACCGACGATTCCACGGATGATTCCAGCGATCAGCCAGACGATTCCACGGATGACCCGAAGAGGAAAGACCAGAAAAGCTTTGACCCGCAGTGGGCCAAGGAATACCAAACCATCAGCGACTTCTTCTCGCTGCAAAATTAACCGAAAGGAGCGCCATGAACCTCATGGACAAGCTCGCCGCCGAGAAGAAGGCGGCACAGTCCATCCTCGCCAAGGGAATGGATAACATCACCGAAAAGGAGCAGGAGGAGCTGAAGCAGCGTTACGCCGAGGCGAAGAAGCTGCAGGAACGCATCGACCTGTTCAAGGAGGCCGGCGAAGGACTCGACAAGCTCGCCGGCACGTCCAAGACCGAACACAAGGGCGTCGAGGCGCAGACCCTCGGCGACTTCTACGTCAAGTCCCTGAAGGAAAAGGGGTTGAGCGTGCTCGCCACCAAGGGAGGCCTGTTCTCCACTCCGGAATTCAAGGCCGCTTCCGACACTCAGGCCACAGGCGGAGCGTCCGGAGCCTACGCGCCGTTCCTCACCCAGACCGACCAGAACGGCGTATGGCCGTACGAGCGTCCGCTCGTCATCGCCGACCTGTTCGCGTCCGGCACCATGAGCGGCACCACCATCAAATACCCGGTCTACGGCGCGTTCGAAGGCAACGCCACCACCGTCGCCGAGGGCGGGCAGAAGCCGCAGATCCACCTTCCGGACCCGACTTGGGTGTCCGACAGCCTGCACGAGATCGCCGCATGGTGGAAGATCACCGACGACATGGCCGACGACCTGCCGTTCGTCGTGTCCGAGATCAACCAGCACGCCCAATACAATCTGAAGCTGCAGGAGGAGATTCAGCTCCTGTCCGGCAACGGCACCGACCCGAATCTCAGGGGCATTCTGAACCGCGAAATCCAGACCAAGGCGCAGGCCAACGATTCCGACCCCGACCGCATCTTCGCGGCCACCACGGATATCGCCACCGCGACCGGCTTCTCCGCCGACGCCGTGGTCATCAACCCTGCCGACTATCAGACAATCCGCCTGTCCAAGGATGCGAACGGCCAGTATTTCGGCGGTGGCTTCTTCGCCGGACAGTACGGCAACGGCGGCATCATGCAGAACCCGCCGCTGTGGGGACTGCGCACCGTGGTCACCGAGGCGATGACCAAGGGAACCGTGCTCGTCGGCGCGTTCAAGGCAGGCGGCACCATCTACCGCAAGGGCGGTCTGACCGTCGAATCCACCAACAGCCACGAAAACGACTTCACCAACGACAAGATCACGTTCCGAGTCAAGGAACGCCTCGCCCTGCAGGTCAAGTACCCCAAGGCTTTCGTCAAGGTGTCCCTCGGCAAGGCCGGAAAGTGAGGCGAGCCGTGAAGCAGTATCGGCTGGCCGACGCATCCAAGGCCAAGGTGGACGCTTCGACGTACATCGAGGACGTGCTCTTCGTGGACGGCAACGACAATCCGGTGAACGTCACCGGCGGCGCCACTGCCACTCCGTATGTGCTTCCCGCCGCCGCCGAGAACACTCTTGGTGGCGTGAAGCTGGCGAATGTCACGATCTCCGGCACTGCGAACGCCTCCGTCGCGGCTGCGGCTTCCACCGCCCCGACGAAGGCGGAGTACGACGCGCTCGTGACCGCGTACAACGATTTGGCGAGGCGTGTCAATGCGCTTGTGGCTGGTCTTGTGGCTGCTGGCAGTGTGAAGACGAGCTGAGATTGGAGGTCGGCATGAGTGATGAAGCGAATGTGGTTCCTGACATGATTGCCGACCCTTCGGCCTTCGAGGATGACGCGCAGTTTCGGCTCAGGGCCGCGCAGGCGGCCATCCGCCGCGAATGTGGCTGGCATGTCATGCCGAACGCGGCATTGGCGGGAACGCTGAATACTCGCGGCGGCACGGTGATTCGGCTGCCTGCACGTCATGTGACGAGCATCGAATCATTGACCGACCGTCAGGGCAATCCACTGGCTTACGCCTATGACCCGGAGACGGGTCTTGTGGAGTCGCTTTCCGGTGGCTTCCCGGTCGGTGTCGCGGCCATCCATTATTCAATCCATGCCGGATACAATGAGGCGCCGGACGTGCAGCAGGTGCTCATCAGCGCCGCGAAGCGTGCCGGCATGAGCCCGATCGGACTCGTCAAATCCCAGTCCACCAACGGGTCCAGCGCGTCATACGATGCGGTGTCGCTCATGCAGGAGGAGAAGGACAAGCTCAAACCCTACCGGCTTGGAGGATTGCCATGAGCCTGCTTGACGATCTGAATGCCGGTGGCGGCGTTTTCGGCATGGCTGGTGCCACGCGCTTCATGCGACTGCGCGCCAAACGCAAGGCCAACCCGTACAATCCGGCGCAGAACGAGCCGGACTGGAGCGTGCCTCCGGACGAGCTCACCATCATGGGCGCGCTCTCATCCAGCTCCAGCATGCGCACGCCGGACACGCTCGACACGCAGACCGCATCCACGGCGTACCTCACCATCCCGGATCCGACAGCCGACGTGAAAATCGGCGACCGGATCCGCGCAGACCCCGACGACGGACGCTTGTGGGAAGTCGACGGATTCCCTTCTAAGGACGCGAACGCGTTCACTGGCTGGCGTCCGACCTTGGAATGCCGTCTGACGGAAAGAAAGGGCTGAACAAATGGCGAAAAGCAGGATATCGGTCGACTTCAATCCGAAGTTCTTCGACGAGATTCTCAACAGCGCCGGGGTCAAGGCGCTCACCACGCTGGCCGCGAACAGGGCACTCGCCTACGCGAAGGCGTCCGCGCCGGTCGAAACAGGCGCATACCGCGACGGCCTTGGAATCGAGGAGGTCAAAAGGGAGCACCGAACGACCGTCATGGTCGTCGGCCACGACCCGAAGACCCTGCTCGTGGAGGCGCAGACCGGCAATCTGGCCAAGTCTTTGAGGAAGGCGAGGGTCTGATGGCAAGCGTCATCCCACCCGATCTCGAGCTTTTCCTCACCGGCTGGCTGCGCTCCAATATCACGGACGTCGCGGGCCTGCAGGTCGGAAACCGCATCCCGGACGATTACGACGGCTCCTATCCGCTCGTGGTCGTGCGTGATGACGGCGGCACGCAATCCGCCGACCGCGTGACGTTCGACAGGTCGATAGGCGTCAACGTGCTCGGATGGACGCGCAACGACACGAAACCATGCCGCGATCTGGCGGCCTGCGTGTACGGCGTGCTGACCGGCGAGCCCGGCATCCTCATCGGATTTGCCGAAGGCAGCCGCATCTGCGCCGTCGTGTCTGACGGCTGCAACGGCCCGTACCCGGTCGGCGAGGACGCGGCATGGTGCCGCTACTACATGACCGTCGAATATTCGACGGCCGGAATCAGACAACCATAAGGAAGGAATCACCATGGCCAAAGACAGTCAGGGCATGGATCTGGGACAGGTGGAGGCGCTCGTCACCGCAGCCATCATGATCGTCCCGTACGCCACAGAAAACAAAATCACGCCGGAAATGATCGCACCCAGCAAGGCGACGACGGAACTTCCGGCCGCATACAATCGGTCGACCGCATGCATCGGACTCGTCAAGTCCGACGGCGGCAATCAGGATTCGCGCGACGGCGACGATCCCATCGAGTTTTTGCAGGACGGGTACAAGAAGCGGCCGCTGGCGACCAGCCTCACGCAGACTTTCAGCCCGGCCGAAAACAATGCGCTGACCCGCAAGATCACCATCGGCGAGCCGGACTCCAATGGCGTCTACCACGTGGCCGACATCATCCAGGATGCGAAATGGATGGCGTACGAGGAGGAGACGTTCGACACCGGGCGTGTCCACCGTCGCGCCGGCGTCATGCAGATTAACGACAACAAACCTGACCAGCAGGAGCGTGGCTCGGCCACCGGCCGCGAGCTCACCGTCGAATGGATGAAGGACCCGCTGTACGTGGATCCTGCGCATCCGAACACGCGCTGGATCGAAAGCTGGTACGACCCAAAAGCGTGACGGCGGTGGCCGTGACTTCGGCTGACGGCAATACGAGGCCGTCGGTCGTCCAAGGCGCGAAGCTCGCGCTCAAGGCCGTCGCCACCCATGTGGACAAGACCACCGTGGACGTGACCGGACAGGCCATGTTCACATCCAAGGATGCAGGCGTGGCGACCGTCGATGGCGGCACGCTCACCGCCGTCAAGGCCGGGAGCGCGAGGATCAACGCCACGTATGGCGGCGTGACCTCACCCGATCTGACGGTCACTGTCACCGCACGCGCCGCCTGACCGGCGGACGAAAATCTTCCCGGACCGCCTATCTCGCCTGTCTGCGCGGTCCGGGAACCCTTTTTACCGCAGGCAGGCGAAAAGCAGATAGGACAAGACAATGACTTCCACTTCCACCGACTTCAAGCCGACCGTCGAGGATTTCGACCAGTGGACGGAAGAAAACGACGAGGAGGCGTTCGCCTCCATCGCACAAAATTACAAGGTGCGCCACATCATCAAGGGCGATGTGTATTGGGCGCTCGTGCCCGGCGGACGCACGTACAAGCTCCCATTGTCGATGAGCATCGACGATTTCACCAGACTGTCGAACACGTCCGATGACACGGAAAGCGTCGAACAGCTCAAACGCATTCTGAGCGCTTTCGCCGGAGACAAACAGGCGAAAGCGCTGAACGGCGAACCGGTGCAGGTCGTGTTCAACCTCCTGTCCGACTATGGCGACGCGGTGGTGCGCTCGCAGGGAGCCTCACTGGGAAAATCCAATGGTTCTCCCGCCAGCTCGCCGACCACGGGAGCGTGATCCGAGCCGATTTCACGACGCATGGGTGGAGTCTGCAGGCCGATCTTGGCGGCAGGCTCCGCTACGGCGACGCGATAGCGCTCCTCGAGCAGCTCATCGGCGATCCGTCGACCTACACGGGCGCGGAGCTCAACGGCTTGGATTATCCGGCCCGGTGGGGTGAGATACCGGTCGTCTACGCGCTTGGCAGCGACGAGTATCCTAAACCTTTCGATTCTCTTGCGAAACGATTGCGGGCGGACAGGGAGAAGGCCGAGCGTGAGCGGCTGCGCGAACAGACCAAGGGCATGAGCCCGGTGTTCCAGACGCTCTACGAGGACTGATTTTTTGGACAAAACTGAATAGTGGAGGTGCCGCATGGCGTTCGGCAGCGAACTCGGTTCCGCGCACATCAGCGTTTTCCCCTCGATGAGGGGTTTCCGCAGCGCGGTCAACAAGGAGGTCGGCGCGAGTGGCAAGGCCGCGTCGAAGACCTTCGATTCGAGCATGGACGGCGGCAAAAGCGGTGGACTGTTCGGACGCGCGTTCAAAAACGGTTTCAAGCAGTCGGCGAACGATTTCAGCGCGGACGTGTTGAAATCCTATGAGCGTGACGTGGCGAAATCCACGGCCGCATACCGTCAGTCCATGCTCCAGCAGGAGGCGGCGGCGAATCAGGTGCGTGCCGCCGAGGAGAGCGTCGCCAATGCCATAGCCAAGCATGGTGAGGGCAGCACGCAGGCCGAGGCCGCGACCATCAGGCTCGAACAGGCGCGGCTGAGACTGTCCACCATGACCGACCGGGCGACGCAGGCCGAGAACCGGTTGAAGGATGCGCAGAAGGCGCTCAAGGACGCTCAGGACAATCTCGCCGCCAGCAGCGAGAAGACAGCCGGTTCGCTCGGAGCGGCGTTCAGAAACCTCGGCAGGGCGATGGCTGCCCCGGCGTTGGGTGCGATCGAGAAAGTGCGCGCCGGCTGGGCGAACGCCGACATGGCCATGCTCGACGGGGCGGGCGTGTTCGGCAAGATCGGCGGCATCGCCCGCAGCGCGTTCGATCAGGTCGCCTCGAAGGCGTCCGCGTTGGGAGGCAAGGTCGCCAGCCCCTTCAAACAGGGCGCGGCCATCGCCCGACAGTTCGGCGACGACCTGTCCTACGGGCTCGGCCAGCGCATCAGCGGCATCGCCGCGAAGATTCCTGCACCATTTAAGAATGCCGTGGGCAGCATAGGCGGTTATTTCCGCAACGTCGGATCGGCGGCGAGCGGAGTGTTCTCAGGCCTGTTCGGCGTCGCCAGCTCCGTGGCCTCACGGATGGCCGGAGCGTTGAAGGGCGGAGCCGACATTGCGTGGAGCGCGATCAGCTCCATGTCGGGCAAGGCCGTCGGCGCGTTGAAGGGCGTCGCCACGGTCGGACTGGCTGGCGTAGGCACCGCCGTCGCTGCTTTGGCAGGAGTCGGCAAGAGCGCTCTCGACGCATACGCGACCTATGAGCAGGCCGTCGGCGGCGTGGACACGCTGTTCAAGGGCGCTTCTGGCACCGTGCAGAAGTACGCGGCGGAAGCGTACCGGACAGCCGGAGTGAGCGCCAACGAGTATATGACGCAGGTCACGAGCTTTTCCGCCTCGCTGATCAGCTCACTCGGCGGCGACACCGCGAAGGCGGCGGAACTCGGCAACACCGCCATGATCGACATGTCGGACAACGCCAACAAGATGGGCACCGACATCGAGTCCATCCAACAGACCTACCAGTCTCTGGCGCGCGGCAACTACGCCATGCTCGACAACCTGAAGCTCGGCTACGGCGGTACCAAATCCGAGATGGAGCGTCTGATCCAGGACGCGAACAAGGTCAAGCAGGCGAACGGGGAGATGGGCGACCTGTCCATCGACAAGTTCTCCGACGTGGTGCAGGCCATCCACATCATGCAGGAGCAGATGGGCATCAGCGGCACCACCGCCAAGGAGGCCGCGACAACCATCGAGGGCTCCGTCGGCATGATGAAGGCCGCATGGCAGAACTGGCTGGCGGAACTCGGCAAGGACAATGCCGACATCAACGGATTGACCACCCAACTGGTCGATTCCGTGAGCACAGTCATCCAGAACGTGGGTCCACGCATCGCGCAGATCATCACCGGCATCACCGCCGCACTGCCGCAACTGTTCTCATCTTTGGGGAGCACGCTGCCGGCGTTGGTCATGCAGATACTGCCGCCGGTGCTCGGCGCGTTGGGACAGCTCGGCACAATGCTGCTGACCAGCGCGACCACATGGATCTCGACGAGCCTGCCCAAGCTGCTCACCAAGTTCCAATCGTGGGTCACGTCGAGACTGCCGTCGTTCCTGCAAACCGGATTGACGATGATAACGAACCTCTTGCAGGGCATCGTGCAGGCATTGCCTCAGATCGCATCCACGGCTGTCATCGTGCTGACGACGCTGCTGGCCGGATTGTCCGCCCAATTGCCGCAGCTCATCCCCATCGGCATCAACGCCGTCCTCAACCTCGTGCAAGGCATCCTCAACAACCTGCCGCAAATCATCGACAGCGGCCTGAAGCTCATCCTCGGACTGGCGCAGGGCCTCATCAACGCCCTGCCCGACCTAAACGGCAAGGTCCCGATCCTCATCGGCCAGCTTGTCGGTGGCATCATCAATCGTCTCCCGCAGATCCTGCAGGCTGGCGTACAGCTGCTCGGCGCACTTGCCAACGGCTTCATAGCGTCGGTGCCAAGGCTTATCGGTGCCATTCCCGGCATGATCGGACAGATCATGAGCGGGTTCACGTCGGTTAACTGGGGGAGTGTCGGTATGAATATCATCACCGGCATCGCGACCGGCATCGCAGGCGCGGCAGGCAGACTCGTGACCGCCGCTGTCAATGCGGCCGATAACGCCTTGAATTGGGTGAAACGCAAGCTTGGCATCCATTCACCGTCGCGAGTGTTCCGCGATCAGGTCGGCGAGATGATAGGCGAGGGCATGGCCGTCGGCATCGACGAGAGCGCTTCGAAGGTGAGGAAGGCGGCTGGAAGGCTGACTGGCATCCTGCCGTCGCAGGACGCCTCGTATTCCGTCGGCGTCGCCAACGCCTCGCGTGGAGTTAACGCAGTCGCCTACGGCAATGGTGGGAGCGTGACGAACATCACGCAGACGTTCAACTATCCGGCCATCGCGCCGACGTCGATAAGCACGCAGCAGAAGTTGCAGACAGCGGCCATGCCGCAATGGTAATCGGGAGGAATCCGAATGAAAGTCAGCTATTCGCTCAACGGCCAGCCGCTCGACTCCGAGCGGATGCGCGTCATCGTCGGCACTACGCATTACACGTCGCTGTCGCCGATCATTGACACGGTGCAGGTGAGCGGACGCAGCGGCGTCATCGTAGGCTCCTCGATTCCGGTGCTGGACGCGCCGGAGCTGACAATCAAGGTCGCGGCGTGGGGCGCGGATTCCGATGCGCTGATCTCGCGTTTCCGTGCCCGTTGCCTGCATGCGGCGAAGCTCACGCTCGGCAGGACGGAGACCTTGGAGGACGGCAGTTCTCGCAGCATGGTCACGAGAGCGGTGTGCACGAGCTGCGAGCCGGACGATGACGAACGCCCGTTCCGCGACCTGCGCGTCATGACCGCCGTGTTCCAACTGCCGGACGTGTTTTGGCGTGGCGTGCAGTGGCAGGAGGCGACGTTGGCCGCGTCGGGTGGCAGGCTGCTGCCGGGCGGGGTTTCCAAGCCGAGCGGCAAGGGGTATTGGGCTCGCTGGCAGGGATTGCCTAACGCCGGGCCGTCCGAGCTTTTCGACATCATGCCGGAGGGGTGGCTTTCCAACGCTCCGATCGGCATGCTGGTGCTTCGTTTCGGAGCGGCCACTGGCGTTACCATCGCGGATCCGGTGAGTGGCACGAACCTCATGTGGGGCGGCCAGCGTGACGCCTCACGACCTTACCTCTTTATCGATGTGGCCAATCGCAAGGCGTGGACGGCTGCCAATGCCGACGCATGGTCCGGTGGTACGGATGCGTCGAATGGCGTCGACTGGACCACCGAACCGTTGCAGGTGTGGCCCGCGATCGATTCCGGCGACTATCGGCTCGATATCAGACAGACCGGCGGCACCGACAAGGTGACATGCCGGTTTTTGCAATCATGGGAGTAGTTAATCATGGGCAAGTCTTTGCATGCTCGTCTGGTGGCATACAGGCCTTTCGGCGCACGTATCGGCGTATTGGCGGAGCCGGTGAGCTTCAGCGCGTCGATGCTCCACGATGATGACGGTGCCATCAGTATCGAGTATTCGATGCTGTCCGGTGACGCGCAGGCGTTCGACCGTGAGCTTACTGACGGTATCGAGGTGGCCGTGGAGGTGTCGGACGGCACCGGCTATCGCGAGCCGGACAATGCTCGCTATGTCATCACTGGGCGCAGCGGCAAGACGGACGACCGTACCAAGACCGTCACCTATTCCGGCCAGTCGATCAGCTGGCTCCTGAGCAAGGCGGAGAACAACGATTCCAGCCATCTGCTCACGGACGGCGACAACAAGGGCAAGCGCCCATTTTATTCGTCCAATCCGGGCACGATTCTCAAGACGCTCCTTGACGAGAATAAGGCCCGTGGCGGCGCGGCCACCGGCCTGACGCTCGGCTTCGACACCGCCAGAGACTCGAATGGTGATGCCTGGAACAGAAAATACACTTTGTATTATTCGCTCGGCACCGACCTGCAGACCATTCTCAGCTCGCTGGTCAATGGCGGTGGCTGCGACTGGCGCACCAGCGGCCGCACGCTGAAAATGTGGAATGCGGACAGCACGGCTTTGAGTCGTGATCTAAGCAAGCAGGTCGTGCTGCAATTGGCTCGTGACATCAGCGAAGCCCCATTCGAGGAGTCCATCGCCGACCTGGCATCAACCATCCTTGTCGAGGGTGACAATAATCTGCTTTTTCGCATGGATAATCCGGCTGCTCCGACGCCTTGGGGCAAGTGGGAATCCTATAGCTCGCAGGGTGGCGTGTCCGATAAGGATACCGCGCAGGCATTCATGCAGTCCACGCTTGATGATGCGGCGAGAGTGCGTGGCCAGTACACGCGCGATCTCATCGTTTCCGACATGGACAGTCTGCCGCTCGTTGACTATCATGCTGGCGATTGGATTACCGCCCCCACCGTCTCCCATGGGGAGAAGGTGCGCGTGCAGGAAATCGACCTGAGCATGCGCCAGAACGAGGGCTTATCCTGCTCAATCGCTCTGAATGATATTAAGTATGACGCTTCCGTGCGTCAGGCGAAGAAGATCAAGGGCATCACCGGTGGCGCCGCGTTGGCCGGCAGCGAGGGCGGCACGACCGCCTCGTCCGACCGTGACCATCGCGTGCCGAAGGCCCCTCTCGGATTGATCGTGCAGACCGACGCCTACATTGGTGCGGATGGTTTCGCGCATGGTCTGGCCACGGCTTCGTGGTCCGCCGTGACCGAAGCCACGAACAACACGTCCATCGAGATCAGCAATTACGCCATTGAGTGGCGCAGGCACGTGGATGGTGCGCCTTGGCATTCGGCAGGCACGACTGATAAGACGCAGCTCGGTTTCGGCGGCTTGGATTGCGGCACGCAAATCGAGGTGCGCGTCAGGGCCGTGCCGACGTATTCGGACAAGCTCGGCGAATGGTCGGCCGTCGTGGTGGCAACTGTGGAGTCGGATACGACGCCATGCTCCGTACCGTCGAAGCCGGTGCTTGCGTCCGAGCTTGGCGTGGTGACCGTCCATTGGGATGGCAGGACAAGCACTGGCGCGTCGATGGAATCGGACTTCGACCATATTGAGGTCGGCGAGGGCGTCGATGCGGCCGTCATGACCGTCATCAGCGCAAACCAGTCCGGTCAGGGCGATTATCTCGTGACCGGTCTGGCAGCCGGTTCACAGCACTCCTACGCCCTTCGTTCGGTCGACCATGCGGGCAACAGGTCCGACTGGTCGGCAGTCGCCTCGGTGACGGTGGCTTCGGCTGTCTCGCCTGAAGAGGTCAAGCAGATCCAAAAAGACCTGGCTGACAATCAGACGGCTTTGAAGGATAATACGGCGAAGCTGACGCAGGCCCAGAAGGACATTCAGGCGAATAAGACTGGTCTTGATGCGGCGAATCAGACGCTCTCGCAAGCCAAGGCCGATCTGTCTCAGGCGCGGAAGGACATCGCGCAGACCAAAAGCGACCTGACCACGGCGAACGGCGAGATCAGCAAGGCGAAGGAGTCGGTGGCGCAGGCGTATGCCGAAGCCCATAGCAAGAACCATACGTTTCGCGGCCCCGACGAGCCGAAGGACAATCTCATCGTCGGCGACCTGTGGCTCAAAACGCAGAAGTATTGGACTCGCTGGAAGGGCACGCCCAATAACAGCCCTTCCATGCTTGCCGACTTCTACACCTACTGGACGGGGACTCCGAATAACAGTCCGAGCGTCTTGGTGCCTCTGTCTGATCGCGTGGTCGATACGCTTGTGTGGGATGGCTCCGCGTGGAACCACATGGGCTATGCCGACGTGGAGAACAATGCGAAGCAGATCGAGCAGGCGAAGTCGGATATCGCGGACAACGCGGCGAAGACCACCGACGCGAAGAAGGCCGCTGAGAATGCCGCTGCCGCAGCGAAAAACGCGCAGGGCACGGCAGACAGTGCGAAGAGCGCCGCAGGCACGGCCCAGTCAACGGCGGATGCCGCCCAGACTGCCGCCAAGAGTGCCACCGTCACCGCAGGTCAGGCGAAGGATGCCGCCAACGCGGCACAGACCGCCGCCGAGAGCGCGAAGAAGACGGCTGGCAATGCGCAGACTCTGGCGAATACTGCCAATGAGTCCGCCAATGCCGCCAAGTCCACAGCAGTCAATGCTTCGAGCGTTGCGACCCAAGCGAAAGCCACGGCTGACAGTGCGGCCCAGTCCGCCACCGATGCGGCGAATGCCGCGCAGAAGGCGAATACGGCTGCTGCCGCCGCCGCTGGCGTGGCGAACGGCAAGGCCGACGTGCTCATCCAGTCCACTGCTCCGGATGCGTCGATGCGCAAGTCCACGACACTGTGGATAGACACGACGAATGGCGCTAACACGCCGAAACGGTGGAACGGCGGCACATGGTCGGCGGTGACGGACAAGGCGGCCACCGATGCGGCCAATGCGGCTGTCAAGGCACATGCTGCCGCGCAGACGGCGCAATCAACGGCTGACAAGGCTCAGACCACAGCCGCGAACGCGGCCGCGCAGGCGAATCAGGCGCAGGCCGCCGCGAGAAAGGCGCAGACCACGGCGGACGGCAAGAACCTCATCTACCGTGGCCCGGACGAACCCGCGCATGATGGGCTGAAGCCGGGCGACATGTGGTGGCGCACCCAAAAATATTGGACGCGCTGGAAGGGCGAGAAGAACAATTCGCCCAGCCTCATGGCCGACTTCTACACGTACTGGCAGGGTGCGCCCAATGCTTCTCCAAGCGTTTTGGTGCCGCTTGCAGATCGCGTCGTTGAAGTCCTGACGTGGGACGGCACGCGCTTCGAACCTTTTGACCTCGTGGCGAACAACATTCTCGCGTCTGGAACCGTGGCCGCGAAGCATCTCGCCGTGGACTCCGTGACCGCCGAGAAGGTCAAGGCCAATGCGATCACCACGGACAAGCTCGCCGCCAACAGCGTGACCGCTGAGAAGCTGGTGGCCGACGCGGTGACCGCCGCGAAGCTCGCAGCCGACTCGGTGCAGGCACGCAACATCGTCTCGCTCGCCATCACCACCGACAAATTGGCCGCGAACTCGGTCACGACCGCGAAGCTCCGCGTGACGGAGGACATGACCGTGGCGCTCCTGAATGTCCATAAGATTCAGGCTGGCGACATCGTGGCTGGCGCTGTCACGACCGACAAGCTGGCCTCCAACAGCGTTAACGCCGACAAACTCGCCGCCAACGCGGTCAACGCCGACAAGATAGTATCCGGCGCGATCACCACGGACAAGCTCGCCGCCAATTCGGTGACCGCTGTGAAGATCGCGGCTGGAACGATCACGTCCGACAAGGTGGCCGCTGGCCAGTTCCGAGGCTACGTCTTCACCGGCGCGATATTCCAAAGCTCCGAGGCTGCGAACACTGGCGTGAAGCTCAATTCGACGGGCCTGCGGATGTGGGATTCGAACCACAACCAGACCGTCATTCTGGACGGCGAGGGCAGGTCGAACCTGCTGACCGGCACGTTCCAGACCCGCGTTAGCGGGCATAGGGTGCGTATTTCTCCGGACTACGCGACCGGTGTCATTGGCGGAGCGGAAAAGTCTATCGGTGACGGAGTGGAATTCGTGGCCTGTGACTCGTCGAACAGCGAATACTACAGGTTTCCGGCCATCGCATCGGCCGTCCAGTCGAACGATGTCGGCGAGATGAGCGTCTTGGATTTTTGGAGCGGACACGTCAAAAAGAACGACCCGGCGTCTTTCCTGCGTCTGGGATCCAAGCCACGCGAGCGGGGCGGCACCGGAAGCGGCGGTATCGCGTCCGAGGTGTACGCCATGGCGGACAGTAATTACGACGAGCCCGACGAGAGCAAAACTGCCAGTGCGTCGCTCGATTTGTCCTACGATAGCGTGAACGGTGCGAGGGTCTGGCTCCAAGCGCGCGACGCGAACGGCAGGGTCGGAGTCGGAGCGAACATCGCGACCGGATATTTGTATCTCGGCGGCTTTCTCGGCGGCATCGCGAACAGGTCCACCTTCCAATCCGGCGCCGCGTGGAAGGCGTGGTGGCCGAACCCCGGCCATAGCATCCCGACCGGCGCATCAGCGCAAATCACTTGCAGGCTCAGTCCGACGAAATACGGCCGCTATTATGCGGTCGCGAACGCGGATTCGGAATGGGCCGGCATCATCGCGCATCCCACCAGCACGGGCGGTCAGAGCGGCTTCAACCTGAAGCTTTTCAACGCCGACCAGCCGTGCCCGGTCGAAGTGTACGCAGAATACCTGGCCTATCTGGTCAAATGATTGGAGGGAAAATCTTGTCATCGACTTTCGAACGGGATGCGAACGGATTGTGCATCATCCGATGCGATCCGCCGGTGAACGGGTCGAACAGTTTCGTGTTCATGCCTGAGGTGCTCGCATCGTGGAAGGCGCTGCTCGGGTTGGCTTCGACCCGTGAGGCGATCGCGGCGATCATGCAGGGCAGGGAGGACACGAGCCGATACGATCCTTCGACGGGGCGTGGCGTGTGGACCGGGGCGTTCGAAGCGTTGGAAAACGCTTTGGCCGATTCCGCGACAGACGTGAGCATGCTCGCCGCCGATGGGGAAGTGTTGGACGATCCGCTGACAGCCGCACGAAACAGGACGCGCGCCGGGCTGCGATTGCCGGTCATGTCGAATGAGACCGACGCGCGAATGTGCGCCGCATTGGCTGCTGACGCTTCCGCACCGGAAGCGTCGAGTGGCATCGACGTGGCCTGTACGCAGGATGTCGATGGATTGGACGCCTTCCTTGAGGATGAATCCAGTCAGGCGATGCTGGACGAATGCGAGGAACGCTTTTACGAAGCGCTCATGCCAAGACAAAACCAACAGAATTAAGGAGATTGATTATGACCGATGTGACCACTGAGACCACTACCGATACCTCGCCTACCGTGACGCCCGCCGAGCCGTCTGGCGTGCTTGATTTGCGTCCGCCGAAGGAGTCGGTGCGCGCGGAATTGTGCCGATTGGGATTGGAGTTTTCCAGCGCTGACGGCACCGCCGAATCGTGGCGCGACTACCAGCGCGGCGTGCTCGCCACGTTCGACGATTCCGGCACATCCGTCAAAGTGACGGATGTTAAGACGAATCTCGGACGCACCCTCACCTTGGACGAGCTTAAGGCCGTGACCCGTATCGACACGATGACCGCCGCCGACTGACCCCTGCTTTTCACCCAGTTTTTCAACCCCTGCAATCCAATCGGATTGTGGGGGTTCCGCATTAAAAAGGAGACATTTTGACTCAGATTCCAGCCGACGCGAACACCGTCATCGACCAGCTCTCGCAACAGATCGGCACACTCAACAAGCAGATAGCGATCCTCACCAGCCAACTCGCGGCGGTCATGAAACTGATCCCGCAGGATGTGCTCGACAGTCTCGATAAGGAGAATCATGCAGAGGATTAACTGGTATCCCAATCCACGGTTCGACCGTAACGGCGCCTCGCTCGGCGCGTGGGGCATCGACTACGCGAATGACATGCCCGGTGACGGCACGCTCCGACCGTCGCGATCTCAGGGGTACGACGAGCTGCACGTCCCCGAGCTGAACCCCGGCGCCGAGTACGTGTTTAGCGTCAGGTCAGAGAACGGCAGAGGCTCTGTCATGCTCGTCATCGGCGAACTGTACTCCTCGAACACCGTCCCGGACGGCAACGGGATGATCGTCATCCGGCTCACCGCGCCCGCAACGGGCAGCCAGAAGAAAAACCGCGTCGTGTTTTTTAACCAAGGAGTGTACTCGCAACCCCAGTTGGAGCTCGCCTCGACGTATGACGCGGCGCTCGGGGGGGGGTATCCTCGCTTCTTCTCCGGCGACACCATGCCAC
This sequence comes from Bifidobacterium breve DSM 20213 = JCM 1192, assembly GCF_001025175.1. Classification (NCBI taxonomy): domain Bacteria; kingdom Bacillati; phylum Actinomycetota; class Actinomycetes; order Bifidobacteriales; family Bifidobacteriaceae; genus Bifidobacterium; species Bifidobacterium breve. The sequence goes on along the minus strand of NZ_AP012324.1, from coordinate 1,474,976 downwards.
TCGGCTGACGCCGCGCACCGGGACGGTGATGCCCGATGATGGTAACGAACCTATGCACGAGACCATCCTCGACCATCACCCTGTCGGCAGGCCGTTGGGTGGATATCACGACCATTCCGAACAAGCCAGGGACGAAATATCTGGTCAGCGCCTATGTGAACGTCACCGGCGGCACTATCTCGATGAGAGCGTATGGCGACCTCAGTGCAAGCCAACGTGTCAGCTACGCGTTGACCGCCAGCTTGGCCGGTCCGATGTCAATGTATTATTCCGTCAAGTCAGGCAATCCGACCGTCACAGTGACGAATATTCTCATCTGCACGTGGGACGAGTATCAGGCGAACAAGACCCTGCTCGACAGCATCGGATATTTCACCGGGAATACGATGCCGCTCGCCTGACCCTCTTGGGGGTGGTGGCATGAGCCTGGTAACGAATCTGATTCCAGATCCACTCCTCATGCTCCCGAACAGTGCCATCTCGACATACCAGACGACCGTACAGCATGTTGACCCTGATGGCATGATCGTTACGCCGAACAGCGGCGCTGTCAATCCTAGTGCCGATATCCGACTGGGCGAACCGGTCTCCGGTGATTTCCATCTGAACTTCTGGGTTTCCCAAGTGCCGGAAGGTAGCAGATGGCATGAGAATGGTATCTGCTACGTATCCAACGCAGCAAATAACTGGGGAGTTCTGCTTCCTCATGACAATACAAGCGGAAACACATTCCTTGGTTTTGATTTTCATATGGATGATGCGCAACACATCCAGTTGAAGTGTCCGTTGAATCATCCGCTGCGATTCTCGGCAATCAATCTGATGACACAGGCGGATTGGCAGGAATACAAGAAGCTCGTCCCGAAAATGGACGCACTGTATGGCGGTCTCATGCCGCTGCAAAACTGATTTTTTAAGGAGACGTAATGTGTTTCAGACATTTCTAGCTGGTTTCGGCGGTGTGGGCGGCGCGTGCGCCCTCATCACCCTGCTGCTCAGGATATGGCCGGGCGCTTTGGACGCGTTGGCGACCGGCCTGTACGCGCACGTAAGACCCGAACGCCTGCCATACGACAGTCCGCTTTCCCAGCATTTCGCGAAAACGCGGACCTTGGGAGAGCGGACGGCGAAGATCGACGACCGTATGGACGAGCTCTGCCGGGACACGATCAAGAACACGATCATCAGCCTGATCTACGGCGACCAGTCGCATGACCATAGCGAGGCCGTCCGATACGAGTTGGCGAAGCTTGAGAAATTGGACGCGCAATGCTGGATCGTCAACGCCGCCGAAAAATATTTGGAGGACCGGCAATGACGCATCTCATGATCGCAGGCGGCATATGGCTGCTGTTGCTCGCGCTCGTCATCATATTCAATCATGGCGCGCACAGGCATTGATTTTCACACCGGTTTTCAAAGCCATCCCATTTCGGGATGGCTTTTCTATTTGCCCTTGACTCGGGGGCGGGAAGGAGAGGATGTGGGCATCCTCGACAAAGGCATGCCGTTGACGGCGTTGTGGGGTGATGGCGATGACGTCTAGCATGCTCGCTTTGACGTCCGTGGCCGCCGTGTTCGTCGTGCTGCTGCTTGCGGTGGCGTGGCTGCTGTGGCGCGGACATGACGTGCCGGTATGGCTCGTCTGTGTCGTGACGCTGCTTCTGGGCGCGTTCACAATCGTCTGCGTCATCCTGCTCATGCTGCCGCTCCTGCGACTGCTGGAGATGGCCGTCGTGATGTGGACGCTCGTCTTCGCGTAAAAACCATCAAAAAAGGAGGAAACATATGAAATCATGGGAGAATCTGGAAGCGGACGAGGATCTCATCCTCTCCACGCACATGACCAAGGGCCGTCAGGGATGCAAGGTCGACAAGATCGTTCTGCATCATAATTGCGGCAACCTGACCGGCAGGGACTGCTACAACACGTGGCAGACCCGCGAGGCCAGCGCGCACTATCAGGTGGCGGCGGACGGCAGGGTTACGCAGCTCGTCTGGGATACGGATACCGCATGGCATTCGGGTGATTGGGACGCTAACCTCACGTCCATCGGCGTGGAGCATGCGGACATCTCGTCCAGTCCGTGGATGATCTCCGAAGCGACCTTGGACAACGGCGCGCATCTGGTGGCCGCGCTCTGCAAGCATTTCGGCCTCGGACGCCCTCAGTGGGGCGTCAACGTTTTCCCGCACAGCCATTTCTCCGCGACAGCCTGCCCCGCATCCATCGCAGGAAGCCAGAACGCGGCCTACATGGCCAAGGCGCAGGCATGGTATGACAGGATGACCGGCGCGACTGCGCCGACGCCGACCGTCCAGCCGACGCAGCCCGCCACGGCATCGTCCGCCGCAAACGTGCTGCAGGGCACGTACCGTGTGAACGTGGGCGGGCTCAACGTGCGCGACCGTCCGAGCGTTTCCGGCAATGTGGTCGCCACCTATTCCAACGGCCAGACCGTCAATCTGGATCATTGGGGCACGGTCGCGGACGGCTACATCTGGGGCCGCTACACGGCGTATTCCGGCGCCATCCGGTACATCGCGCTGGCCCCGGCGGACAAGTCAACCTGGTATCTCGTCAAAGCCTGAAAGGAAGGTGGTGTTAATGGCTGAGCATGCAAAAGAGAACACTCTGGAGACCGCCATCGCCAATCTCACCGACGAGCGTGAGGACGGCACCGACACCGTGCAGCCCGACAGCGCGTACACGCCAGTATTCTCGAAGCAGGTGCGCACCGTCGTCTACGTGTTGGGTCTGATCGCTTCGTGCGTCGGCCTTGGCTTCATGACCTTCGGTGACGCGGCCATCGGCGGCTACATCTCGACCGTGGCCGGCTTCATCGCCAGCGGTCTTGGCGTCGCCTACAATCCGCTGCGCAACGCCTGACCGTGATTAATTTCCGGGCGTGAAACTGAAACTCGCGCCCGGAAATCAAACTCAGGTGTGAAATATCGCATGGATAACCCATAAACGAATATTTTGCGCCCTTATGAAACATCGCCCCTCTCTCAGCATTGCTGGGGGAGGGGCTTTTCTTGTTATTCGGCGTGTTTGCGTGGTCGTCCGCCGCCGTCGCGGCGGCCCGGTGGTTTTGTGCGAATACCGTCCGGATCACGCTCACGGCGAGACGAATGTCCGCCGTCATGGGGTATCGTTGCAATCGAACTTGAGACCCGGACCTGCTTTGCTGGTGGGCAGGGTTTCGGGTTCGAAGCGTGTGGCTGGCTGCCGCAGGCATCCGATGGCGAGTCGATGCGCCATCAGCGAGAGCTGGATGTCTCGCCCAACGGCTGGGCCAGACGGTTGAGACCAACCGGAGCCGTGACCCTTCCCGCGCAAACGGGACGCTAGTCATGCAGAAGACTGTAAAAAGATCAGCCACACGGCTTCGGAGGGGCGCTTGGTCGGCGCCCCTCTTTTAATTTTCTGGGAGGATTCCGGGCGTGAACGTGACCGAGGCGAAGCGGCGGATGCTTGGCGAGGCCCGAAAGGCAGCCCGACTATACGCCAATCTCGTCGGAACGATCACGAGAATCGCGTGCGACGACGGGATGACGCTGGACATCCAATGGAAGGCCTCGAACTTCGCCCACCTATGCGGCCTGGAATACTACGCCGACGACAACCGCACCCGCAGACTTCCCGCCCGACGCCTGTACACCGACCTCCTGTCCGGCCATGGGATCTCGGTGAAAAGGGTCGCGCCCACCGGAGACGCGCGATGGCTCGCGAGGAAGACCGACGTGATAGCCAGCGCATTCGCACTGAACGACGCATCCATGGTGGTCGAATCAGGCAACAGCCGGATACGCCTCTACATGGGAAACACAGTCTGGTGCATCGGCCTCGGAAGAAGCGGAGAGGACGGCCCCTACTATCCGCAATCCCTACGCAAGGGGAACGCGGCCAAGGAAAAAATGCCAGGAACCCAGATCCACCATGTAGTCTCGATCAAATACCTGAACACGGCACAGTTCCACCCATCGATCCAAGACTGACAACATCCAACCTCCAACAACAAAACCGCCCCGGCGCTCGCGGATGAGCGCCGGGGCGGACGTCACTCCGCCGGATGCTTGCGCGGCCTGCCACCGCCGACTCCGCGTCCGGGGCGTTGCGCGTTCCATTGGTCGATGGTGCCGGGGAGCCAGCCGCGCGTGCGTCCGATGGTGGCGTCCGGCTGGGGGAGCTTGTAGGCGCTGACGGCGGCGGTGCTGATGCCGAGGCGCTTGGCCACGTCGGTGACGCTCAGGTATTCGATGGGCATGTCAGTCCTTCCTTCCGGCGATGAGCGCGAAGACGGCGCTGACGATGGCGCATCCGGCGGTGAGGGTGAACGGCCAGCCGAACCATGCGCTGGCGGCGGTTCCGAGCGCGAATACCGCGCTGACTATCGATTCCGTTCTCATGATGTCCCATGGCATAATCGGAGATATGGGGTTCCGGCCCCTACGACTGGCCGGAACCCTTTCTCACTTTTTCCTCTTCGGCTTCCGCCTCATCTCCTTGATGAGTCCGGTCACTGCTTTGATGAGGGCCGCGATGCTCGCGACGAGAAGCGAGACGCTGGTGATTATCTCCGATGGTGTCATGTTCACCTCCTTTCCTTGATATAAACTATATTAGCACAGTAAATAAAGTAACGCAAGCCGAAACACGAAAAACAGAAAAAATCAACGGATTGATAGACTTGATGCCACGCAAACGAAGGGGCGAGCATGGCCTACACAATCCGCCAATACGCGACGAAAAGCGGCAAACGCTACGAAGTGCGCTACCGTAAGCCGGACGGCACGCCCACAGGCAAAAGAGGATTCCGCCGCAAGATGGACGCCGACGCATGGGGCGCGGCCAACGTGACCACCGCGAAAAGCGTCGGAGCATACATCGACCCACAGGCCGGAAGACGCTTGGTCGAAGACTTATGGGAGCCATGGCTGGCCGCCAAAAAGACCAAGGCCAAACCAAGCTACATCGAGACGCTGGAACGGGCTTGGCGCGTGCACGTGGCACCGAAATGGGGCATGCGCGAGGTCCAGTCCATCACCCACGACGAAGTGCAGATGTGGGTCAGCGCACTGGCCGAATCGAAAAGCGCGAGCGTCGTGCTCCGCGCCGAAGGCATCCTCCGCGCACTGCTCGCAAAAGCCAAGGCCGACAAGTGCATACACGACAATCCTTGTGATGGTCTCGAATTGCCGCGCAAGCGGAGGAAGAAGCACGTCTATCTTTCGATCGACCAATTGCTGGCACTGGCCGACGCCTCGGACTGGCGCAGGCCGATAGTGCTCACGCTTGGATTGTGTGGTCTGCGCTGGGGCGAATTGGTGGGCCTGCAGGTCGGTGACGTGGATCTCGACAGGCAGCGCATCCATGTGCGCAGGTCCGCCACCGAGGTCAATCATCAGATCGTGGTGGACGCACCGAAGACAGGGGAGGAGCGCACCGTCATCTTCCCGCGCATGCTGCAGTCATGCCTTGAGGAGGCCTGCGATGGCCGTCGGCAGTCCGACCTGCTTTTTCCCGACAGGCGCACCGGTTCGTATCTGCGGAAGACGCACGGGCCCTGCAGCACGTCGAGCTGGTTTTACTGGGCGAAGAAGCGCAGTCTCGGTGACGAGATCGCGGACTCGATGACGATCCACGACCTGCGGCATACGTGCGCGTCGTTGCTGGTGCATGCCGGCGCGAATGTCAAGGCGGTGCAAAGGCAGCTGGGGCATAAGAGCGCGACCATGACCTTGGACGTGTATGCGGATCTGTTCGACGATGATTTGGATGCCGTCGGCGATGCGATGGATGGATTGCTGGTGCGGGCGATTGGTGAGGGTAGGAGTCTGGCGGCTTGAGCGGTGGGCGCGCCAATGCCTCGGACTGCCAATGGTCTGGTGACACGTGGGCAAAATGTGGGCAAAAAACGCAATAAACGTTTAAAAACCGCATGTTTTCAACGTTTTTAAGACAAGACCGTACGGGGTTCGATTCCCCGCGACTCCACCAAGACAAGCGTCGTTTCCGTAAGGGAACGGCGCTTTTTTGTTGCTACTGTAGGGAGTCATGAGAGTTGTAGTGCAACGAGTATCTGAAGCATCCGTGGACGTGATCAATGAGTTGGGCACATTGGACCCTACATTTGAGCCCCAGCAGATTGGTCCGGGATTCATGATTCTGGTGGGTGTGACCGATGAGGATGGTGACCAGCAGATTGCGTGGTTGACTCACAAGATCCTCAATCTGCGGGTATTCGAAGATGAGCAGGGCAAAATGAACCGCTCGATTCAGGACATCGGCGGTGAGATTCTCTCCATCTCGCAGTTCACATTGTTTGCCGATGTGCGCAAAGGCAACCGCCCGAGCTTCATCAAGGCGGGCAAGCCGGAGCACGCCGATATTACATGGATCAAGTTCAATGAGGCGCTACGCTCCGGGGGAGTGCCGGTCAAAGAAGGTAGGTTCGGCGCGCATATGCGGGTTGGCTTGGTCAATGATGGGCCGGTGACCATCATCATCGATACCGAAATCGATATGCCAGGTGGCGTGCACTGTGCCAAGTGCCAAGTGCGCATGCAAAAGCCCTGTACGAACCATGAGCGTGATTCGTACAGGGCTTGTCGTTTATCTGCTGAGGCAAACCCCGCCAACGCGGGCCAAATTATCAGGCCTCGACCTGAGCGGCCTTCTTGCCTTCGATGATGGCCTTGTAGCCAACGCCGATGACCAGCACGTACAGGCAGCCAACGGCCATCACGATGATGGTGCCGAGCTGGGCGTTCATGGCATCAGCCAGGGCACCCATGATGGGCGGGAAGATGGCGCCGCCGATCAGGTTCATGAACATCAGGCCGGAAATCTCGTTCTGGCGCTCCGGGCGGTACATCAGGGCGTGGGAGAGGAAGAGCAAGAACGCGTTGGAGTTACCGAAGCCGACCAGAGCCACAGCCACCCAGAACAAGGCGACCGGCGGGTTGGAAGTGATCGAGCAGAAGATGGCGAAGCACACGGCGGAGGCGGTCATGATGATGCCGCACACCGGGATGCCGACGTGGTTGGAGATCTTCGAGAGCACGATACCGCCGGTGAAGCAGCCGATCATACGGGCGATGAAGTAGACCATGGTGGCGGTGGCGGCGATTTCGGTGAAGGTGTCGCCGGTGTGTTCGGTGAGGATGCGCGGGGCCTGGGCGTTGATGCCGACGTCCACGCCCACGTGGGCTACGATGCCGAGGAAGTACAGGAACACGATGTGGTCGGAGAACAGAAGCTTGAAACAGCGGCCGATGGTGGTGGTACCGGCGTCGGGGCGGGCTCATCGATTTTGTCGAAGGCGAGCAGCGCGTAACCGATGATGCCGACGACCAGGTAGATCACAAACAGGATCCACCACATGCCGAGCTTGGTGGCGCCCCAGATGGCGATGTATGGGGCGAACAGGGAGTCGAAGGCCTTGACGAACTGGCCGAGCGTCAGCGTGGAGGCGAGTTTGTCGCCCTTGACGAACACGGTGAGCAGCGGGTTCAGAGACACCTGCATCAAGGTGTTGCCGATACCGAGGAAGGCGAAAGAGATGACGATTAGCACCAGACGTGCGGTGCCGACCAGATCGACGAAGCCCATGACGAAGAACGCGAACATCACAGGCGCGATTTTACGAGGCCGGCGTTGCCGGTCTTGGTGGTTTCGTTGCTCATTTTGAATTCCCTTTTTCTTTACTGCAATGAGACAATGAATCGCTAATCGATATTCAGTTATCAATCACCTGTTTTTGGGCATGGCTCACGCCGGGAGACAGGGTCTGGCGAGTGCCGGAACGTCATTGTCCCAGCGTGAGCATGAGCCGAAAAAGGCTGGAAAAGTATGGCCTATTGGTCGGTGTTGCCGAAGGCTTACTTGCCTGCGGCAACGAGGTAGTCAGGCATCTCAGCCGGATACTCCGGCCAAGCGCCGGCCTGAGTGCACACGAAGGCGGCGGTGTTGACGGCCTTGCGGTGAGCGTCGGCCAGCGAGTCGCCGAGCAGAGTGCGAGCGGTGAACGTGCCGGAGAAGGAGTCGCCGGCGCCGACGGTGTCGACCACCTCGACATGCGGGGTGTCCAGAGTGGAGACCTCGCCCTTGCGGGACATGATGGTGGAGTAGGCGGAGCCAGCGGTCAGAATCACGTAATCGAGATCGAACTCGTCCAGGAACCAGCGGGAGGCATCCTCGCCGGAGGTGCCGCGAATATCGAACATGTCGCGCAGCAGCAGGAGCTCTTCGTCGTTGATCTTGAATACGGTGGCGGCCTTGAGCAGCTCCTCGATGAGTTCCTTGGAGTAGTGGTCGCCGCGCAGGTTGATGTCGAAAAACTTCATCGCGCCCGGCTTGGTGTGCTTGAGCAGCTCGGTGATGGTGGCGTGCGATTCGGGGGAGCGCAGGGCCAGGGTGCCGAAGCAGACGGCGTCGGCCTTGGAAACAACATTGATGAGCTGGCGGGTGTACAGAATGTGATCCCAGGCCACGCCCTTGACGATGGTGTACTCCGGGATACCGTTCTTCAGGGCGACCTCGACGGTGGAAGTCGGCCAAGCGTTGCGCTGGATAACGGTGTTGATGCCGGCTTCGTCGGCCTTGGCGATCAGCTCGTCGCCGAGCTCATCCTCACCGACCGCGCTGATAGCCCAGCCTTCGGTGCCGTTCTTCATCGCGTGGTAGGCGAAGTTGACAGGGGCGCCGCCGGCTCGCTTGCCGCCCGGCAGCATATCCCACAGCAGTTCGCCAAGGCTCAGAACGATCGGGGTAGTCATGGTTGGTTCCTTTCCTTATGGTTTCTCTGATTACTGATTTCGTATGGAAATCTCTGGTCGGCGCTTCGGTCAGGAAACGTCGAAGAACACCGAGGGGTGTTCCAAAAACTGGGTGACCGCCACAGCCGCAGCTCCGCAGACGGTGGAGTCAATCGGTAGGGTGGAGAGCGTTATGGAGGTGAAATCGTTGATTTCGGGGATGGCTCGTTCGGCCACCGTGGCGCGAACCGTGTCCAGCAGCAGATGGCCCGCCTCGGATACGATGTCGCCGATGATGATGTGTTCGGGATTGAAAGCGTTGAAGATGGTGATGCAGCCGTAGCCGATATACCGCGCCACTTCGCGAACCATGGACTGGGCCGCGGCGTTGCCTTCGTTGGCTTTGGCGAACAAGGCTCGGGCGGCTTCGGCATGGGTCATGTCTGAGGCGTCCGGGATAACCGAGCCGTCCTCGATAAGCATGTCATGGATGACCGGGGCGGAGCAGTAACGTTCCAGGCAGCCGACGTTGCCGCAATCGCAGGGCTTGCCGTTGACATCAACGGAGATATGGCCGATTTCGGTGGCTGCGCCTTGCGCGCCGTTGACGAGGTGGCCATTGTCGATGACGCCAAGTCCCACGCCTTCGCCGACCAGATAGTAGGCGAGGTAATCGTTGGTGTGGAATGCGGGGTCGAACAGGTAGTGGGCCAGCGCGCCGGCGCGGGCATCCTGCTCGATGAAGACGGGCACTCGGAACGCGGTGGAAAATTCGTTGATGAAGTTGATTTTGCGCCAGCTTTGCATGCTGGAGACCACAGCGGTGTGGCCGACGTTGCGCAGGTAAGGGCCGGGAACGGCCATGCCGATGGCCACGATGGACGGATCGTCATCAAGCAGCTCGCTGATGCGTTGGTGGATGGCCGTGATGGTGTCGCTGATGGTGTGGTCGTACACCGGGGGCAGGTTTTCGGTGCTGAGCGCATTGCCGCACAGGTCGAACACGCCGATTTGCACGAGGGGACGGGCGAACTTGACACCAATGACGCGGAAGCGAGCGGTGTCAATTTTCAGCCCGATGGAACGGCGGTTCTTGGAGCCTTCCAGGTCGCCGGTCTCTTCAATCATGCCGGCTTCGATAAGCCGTGCGGTGATCTTGGTGATGGCGGCCGGCGTGAGTTCCAAGGCCTTGGCGATTTGTGCGCGGGAGCTGATGCCGTTGTGGTAGAGATGCTTGACGATGCGGGAGCGGTTGGATTCGGAAACGCTGGCCTGAGAAGTGGCGCGTGCAGTATCGTCTGCCATATCATTCTCCTTTGTCCCGCGTCGTTGCCTGGGTAACGTCCGCTCGTCTTTGAATCTGAACTTGATTAAGATATTAACGTAGTTAATCTATTCGCGCAATCAACTTATGTCTCGGCGTGTCGCGTATGAGGCGCATGGTTTTCTGTAATTTGTTAAGATAGTTGTCAATACATAAATGCATACTGATTCCAAGCATATTGTTCGACGAAGAACGGGGGATAGGCAATGACTGATAACACCGTGAACAATTTCAGGATTGGTGTTGATGTGGGTGGCACCAAAATCGAGGCGGCGCTTGTCGATGCAACGGGCGCGGTGCTGAACTCCGCCAGAATCCCTGCACGTCATGGTAACGCTGCGGTGGTCGAGGACATTGTATCGGTCGCGCGGCAGGCCGCGGGAACCCGCTTTGACGAGGTCTCGGCAATCGGCATCGGCACACCGGGCACGGTCGACTCCGCCACCGGACACGTGGGCAACATCGTGAATCTTGATGTGGTTTCGTTGGATATGGGCCCCGAAGTCTCCAGACTGGCAGGCGTGCCGGTGCATGTGGAAAACGATGTCAACGCTGCCGCAGTGGGTGCTGCAGTGCTGTTGGGAGGTGCGGATGGCTTGGACGGCACCATCGCGTTCCTGAATTTCGGTACCGGACTGGCTGCGGGCATCGTGCAGAACGGGGTGCTGCTGCATGGATATAGTGGGGCCGCAGGCGAAATCGGTCATATTCCGGTTGAGCCGCATCGTTTGAAGTGCCCCTGCGGCCAGTATGGGTGTCTGGAAACCGTGTGCTCGGGGGCTGCGGTGGGCAGGTTGTGGCCGAACGCCGATCCGCCGATGCCCGACTTGATTCGCTGCGCCAGCAGACGTGAGGCGAAGGCCGTGGATGTGCTGGATATGGTGGTGAGGGCCATTGGCGACACCATCCAGATTTTGGCTCAGTCGGTCGATCCCCGATTGATCGTGTTGGGTGGCGGTATGGCCAAAACCGGCGAACCGTTGGTTGAGGTAATTACCGCTGAGCTGCGTCGTCGAGAATCACAGTGCCGCTTTTTGGAGTCGCTGGATTTGCCGGCTCGGCTTCGTCTGGCCCCAGCGGGGCAGCCGGTGGGGGCCATCGGAGCGGCTATGGCCGCATAGTGCTGCCACCCGGTGCTGGCTATCTGACTATTTGGCCAGATACTGGAGCAGCACGGCGATGGCTTCTCCCTGCACGGTGATGTCCGGCCCACATTCGCAGCGCCTGATCACGGTATGCTTGTGGAAGGACGATGACGTGCTGGCGTCGAGATAGGCCTGGGCGGCGTCGATGAAGGTCGTGTTGATGATGTCCGGTTGCCCGAATATGCAGACGTCGGACATATCCAACAGGCCCGCGGGCATGGCCAAGGCCTGGCCGAGGTACCGTCCGGCGCGGGCGAGTATTGCCTGTCGCTCGTCATCGTCGACGTTGGCCATCTGTTTTCTCAGCGCATCGGCGGAAATCATGGTCTCCAGGCATCCACGTTTGCCGCATGGGCATAGTGGACCATTCAAGTCGATGGAGATGTGGCCGATTTCGCCCGCCGCATGCAGTTCGCCGATGACTGGGGTGTCGCTCAGCAGAATCGCCGAACCGAGGCCGCTGTCCATCCGCACGAACAGCATATTCGGCCCGCCCTGGCCGAAGAAGCGTTCGGTGAGCATGGCACTAGTGGCGTCATTGCTGACGGTGGTGTCGATGCCGAAATGCTCGTTGATGGGTGTGGCCAAATCGAGATTGCGCCATCCGCGCATCGTGGAGGATCGCACTACGCCGCCATCGACCACACCGGGGGAGGACACGCCGATGCCGATGACCTCGCCGTCGGACATGCCGAGCATCTTCTCGATGAGTTCGATGATGATGTCCACGGAAACATATGCTCCGGCATTCAAGGTGACTTCGGCGTGGCGCAGCGGTTGTCCAAGCAGATTGGTGACCGTGCCGTGAAGCAGATGCTCCTGCGTCAAATCAATGCTGATTATGCGCAGCCGGTTGGTGTCTATGCTCAGCAGCGTGCCTCGTTTGCCCTTGCCGCCGCTGGGCGCCTGGCCGGTTTCGCGCAATAGGCCTTCTTCGAGCATCTGGCCGACCACGTCAGACACGGCCACGCGGCTCAGTCCGGTGCGGCGGCCAAGTTCGGCGCGTGAATACTGTTTGGTCGGAAACAGTAGGGCGAAAATGAGCTGACGGTTTTTGCGGCGTACATCGGCGGGGGAGGCTTTGGCGGTACGGTCATCCGTCGCGGTGGCAAGACCGGGATACGACATACATTCCTCCTGCCTGAACGATGACTGCGCATGTGCCGTGGCGGCTGTATGTCTATATAACCACACGGTATGTGAGATTCCGCTCGGCGTTGAATCTGTTAGGGAACTTCACTAATACATTCCAGTGTACTCGATTGTTCTGGTTTGGGAACGCCGAGTGTCCGTACGTCCATAATTGTAAGTAGTATTAACAAATAACTGGTTAGGTTGATGCGAACATCGACATAATCGGATTGCACATTGTGGAAAGTGACAAAGAAGTTGCCATGAACCATGATGGGCGGCTTTGGGCAGAAGCCCGTGTCTAGCGGGCCTCATGAACGGAGGAAGATACCTATGCCGGAAATCATCATTGTCAAGAACGAAGCCGAAGCAGGCGAGATTTATGGCCGTTGCGTGGCCGATCTCATCAAAGCCAAGCCGAACGCAGTGCTGGGCCTGGCCACTGGCTCCAGCCCGCTGGCAGCCTATCAGGCGCTTGCCAAGATCGTGCATGACGAGTCGATCGACGTCTCCCAGGTGAGTGGCTACGCGCTCGACGAATATATCGGGCTGCCGCTGACCCATCCCGAGTCCTACCATGCCACCATCCACCGTACCGTGGTGGAGCCTCTTGGCCTGGATCCGTCCAAGGTCCACGTGCCCGGTGACGTGCTCAATGGCACGCCGCTTGAGGATGGCGACAAGGTGGCGCTTGCCGGCCCTGCCTACGATCGCGCCATCGAGGCCGCTGGCGGCATCGACGTGCAGATTCTGGGTATTGGCACGGACGGCCATGTGGGCTTCAACGAGCCGGGCTCTTCGCTGGCTTCCGGTACTCGCGTCAAGACTCTGGCGGAGCAGACCCGTGTGGATAACGCGCGCTTCTTTGACAACGACATCAACCAGGTGCCGACCCACTGCATTACGCAGGGCATCGGCACGATTATGAAGGCCCGCCATCTGGTGCTACTTGCCTTCGGCGCCGGCAAGGCCGAGGCCATCGAGGAGACCGTCGAAGGCGGCGTCTCCGCATTCTGCCCGGCCTCCGCGCTGCAGATGCATCCGCACGCCACGATTATCGTGGACGAGGAGGCTGCGAGCCGCCTGCGTCACAAGGACTACTACCGCTACGCATACACCCACAAGCCGGCTTGGCAGGGCATCTGAGTTATTGGTTGGCTCCCCTTTCAGGGGGGGGCAACCACGTGGAGGAATTGCATATGTCTGATAGGGAAGAAATTGTCTCCCGTGTGACGGCGGCATTGGAAGGCGCACCGGCTCCGGTGGCCATTCGCAATGCCCGCAAGGTGGATGCGCGCGGCGAACAGAGTGGGTATTGGGTCGTGTCCAACGCATCCGGTGCCATCGTGGCATCCGGTGTGGGCGATGAGGCTTTCGAACAGTATTGCGGCACGGTGGGCATCGACCCCGCTGACCGTAATGCAGTGGTGGATGCCGAAGGGCGAATCCTGACTCCTGGCTATGTGGACATTCACTCGCACGGTGCATGGGAGAAGAGCTTCGATGACGGCCCGGATGGCATCGATGTGGCTCGTGCCGGGCATGCCGTGCATGGCACGACTCGTCAGGTGCTGTCGCTGATTACCAATCCCGTGGACGTCATCTGCGGCAATATCCGCAATGTGCGCGCCAAAATGGAAGCCGGACGCCCCGATATTTTGGGATGCCATCTGGAGGGGCCTTTCCTGGCCTTGGCCCGCAAGGGTGCTCATGACCCGGAATGCCTCAAGGATCCGGTTCCTGAAATCGTGGATGAGATGCTGGAGGCCTCAGGTGCTGTCAATGGCAAGCTGGGCTGCATCCGGCAGATAACCATTGCCCCTGAATTGCCGCATGGCATTTCCGCCATCCGCCAGTTCCGCGCCGCCGGTGTGGTGCCTGCGGTGGGGCATTGTGATGCCGACTACGAGACCGCCAAGGCTGGTTTTGATGCAGGGGCCGGCATCATGACGCACATGTTCAACGCGATGAACGGCCTGCACCATCGTGAGCCGGGCCCGATTCCGGCCGCAGTGGAGGATCCTCGCGTGACCATCGAGCTGATCAACGATGGTTTCCATGTGCAGAATCCCATGGTGAAGCTTTCGTTCCGTTTCGCGCCGCATCGTACCGCCTTTGTCACCGACGCCATGGCCGCCACCGATTGCCCGGATGGCGCATACAAACTCGGTGCGCTGGACGTGAATGTGGTCGATGGTCATGCTCGTCTGGTGTCCAACGGCGCCATTGCCGGCTCCACATTATTGCTGGAGGTGGCTGTGCGTCGTGCGGTTAACGAGCTCGGCATCAGTGCTGTCGATGCGGTCGAGGCTGCGACGTTGACACCGGCAAAGGCCTTTGGCTTCAATCGGCCAAATGAGGTGACTGGTGCTCCAATCGGCCTGATTGCGCCCGGTTTTGCCGCCGACTTCAATCTTATCAATCCCGCCGACTGGACGGTCGAACAGGTTTGGTGTGCGGGGCGTAAGTTGAAATAGCTGCAATGGCAAGGCTTCGTTCCTGACCGATTAACAATGTGGGGAGCTTCCGGTGTGATACCGGAGCTCCCCACATTCATGCTGTAGCAGGATTTTGCTAGTGCTGTTGCCCGTCAAATTGGAAGAGGGCATGAGCGTCGCCATGCTTTTTGTTCTCCAAATACTGGTGGAACAGTCCGAGTCGTTCCGTGGTACTTGCCGCCAGGGGAGAGGGCAGGTCATCCAGGTCGAACCAGCCCACATTGAGGCTTTCCTCATCACCGACAAATGGCTTGACATTGCCTCCCGGCTTCAAAGCGCACAGGAACGAATGATCCATGTACATGGTGTTGTCGCCATTGGCGTATGTGATTACCTTGTTGGACGAAGTAACGGCCACCAGATCGGTGACGATGGCATCGACCCCGGTCTCTTCTTTGATTTCACGAACCACGGTGTCAGCCGGCTGCTCACCCGGCTCATTGATGCCGTAGATCATCGCCCATTCGCCGGTGTCGGAACGGCGGCCGAGCAATAGTTGGCCCTGGTCGTTGAGCACGCAGCCGGTCACACCAATCAGCCAAAGCAGATCATGGCCGATTTTCTTGCGAAGTTCCAACACGAATTCTGGAGTAGGCATGTTGCCTCCCTTTTCACAATAATTGGCTCCCTCTCCGAAGGGAGCTGTCTGCGAAGCAGACTGAGGGGAGTTTACGTGAGCTGACCCTCCTCAGTCACCTACGGTAACAGCTCCCCTCAAAGAGGGAGCTGGTTTGATTACTTCGCCTGTGCGGCCTGATCGGCCATCCACTGCTCGACATCATCGATTTGCTTCGGGATGCCGGCGGAAATCCATTCGGGGCCGTTCTCGGTCATGAGCACGTCATCCTCGATGCGGATGCCGATGCCGCGATATTCCGGCGGAATCAGCAAATCATCCTCGCGGAAGTACAGACCGGGCTCGATGGTGAAAATCATGCCCGGGCGAATCGGGGCTCCCTGATAGGACTCGAATCGAGCCTGTGCGCAGTCATGCACATCAAGACCCAGATGGTGAGCCACACCACAGGCGAGCCAACGACGGTGCTGCTGTCCTTGCGGGGAGAGCGACTCCTCAACGCTCACCGGCAGCAGACCCCAGTCGTGCAGACGCTCGGCGATCACGCGCATGCAGGCGTGATGGATGTCAGAGTAGGTGGCACCCGGCTTGGCAGCCTCGAAGCCGGCCTGTTGCGAGTCCAGCACTGCCTGATACAGGCGCTTCTGGAAGTCGGTGAACTTGCCATTGGTCGGGAAGGTACGGGTGATGTCGGCCGTGTACAGGGAATCGACCTCGACGCCGGCGTCCACGAGCAGCATATCGCCGTTCTTCACCACGCCGGTGTTGCGCATCCAGTGCAGGATCGGGGCGTGGGGGCCGGAAGCCACGATGGAGTCGTAGCCGACGGCGTTGCCCAGCTCGCGGGAGACGGCGTTGAACGCACCTTCGAGGATGCGCTCGGAACGCGGCTTGTCGAGCGCGGACGGCAAGGAGGAGAGCAGACGATCAAAGCCATGCTTGGTGGCATCCACGGCCTTGCGCATCTCGTTGATCTCGTAGTCGTCCTTGACCATACGGGCCTCGGCGGCGAACTCGTGCAGCTTGTCATCGGCGGCAGAATTCTTGTCCGGGTCGGCGAAGCCGTTTGCCTCACGAATGGATTCGACCATCGAGGTGACCTGCGGGTCGGTTTCGCTGACCACGCGTACACGAACGGCTCCGGCCTCGGCTCCGACATCCTTGCCGAGCGAGTCGGCCAGCTGGGCGATGTCATGGGTTTCGATGCCGGTCATCGACTGCATTTCCTTGAGGCCTGCGCGCGGTCCCACCCAGTACTCGCCATAGTGTGCGGACATGAAGAAGTCCTCGGTGGAGTTATCTGCGCGCGGAGCCACGAACAGTTCCGGCGTATGGGTCTTACCGGCTCCGGCTTCGGGGGAGTCAGGGTCGACCGGGTTCAGCACCAGCACGGCACCTGCTTCGTAGTCGGAGCCCAGGCCCGTGTAATAGGCGAAGGTGGTATCCGGGCGGAAGGCGTAATCGCAATCATTGTTGCGTACCTTCGGCTGGCCGGCCGGAATGACCAGACGCTCGCCGGGGAATGCCTTGCCTAGCGCCTCAAGGCGGGCGGGAATGTACTTGGAGGATTCGAGCGGCTTGATTTCCGGGTCGTCGTCGGCCCAGCCGGACTTCATGAAATCCTTGAATGCGGGCGATTGCGGACGCAGCGATCGATTGTTCACGCGGTCACTCATCGACTGGTTGTCGCCGGGCGCGCTCTTGCGCTCTTCGGCCTCATATTCCTTGTCCTTGGCGGTGATCACTTCACCCATTGCCACTCTCCTGTATGTAGTTGTTATCGAATCATCGATTTCCAACCTCATACTAGTCGGCCATATGCATTCCTGGCATGATTGCATTCCTGGCATGATTGTGGAATGGAAGCGGAACTCGGCGCGGAATGTGGACAGACTTGTGGACATGGGCCATACTATGGGCGCAACCGTCTATTGCAATCTGCTCGTCCCTGTATATCCGGATTATCCGTCGGCATCCGTTTTCGGGATTCCGGCCTTGAACAGCTTGATGCGCAAAAGATTGCATTCCATGACATCGGTATATGTGAAATGGACTATTTCAGTTTTCCAGACACAATATGCGAGGCGGTTTCACTGAGCGCGCACGATAAACTACCCCGGCGGCTAAGATGGAGGAGCTTGGGAGAGTGCGGTTTTGCGCATGCGAAAGCATGAAGAAAGGTCGCGCGCAACCGAGTTACACAAAGCAACACATGCGGATATGTACGAACTCGTGTGGACACATACGAGCTCATACGGACACGCATAAATTCGTACGAACGCATAATGGGAACGTACGGATCAATATGAGCATCAATTGAGCGCAGAGGTCAGAAGAGTACATGTCATTCGAGCATCCGAATCGGAACAACGAGAGCATGCGGGACGTCGAACTGGACATCATGAGTCGTCCGCCGGAGCATAACACCACGAATCTGGATCTTGACCGGATGAATCTGATGCTCGATATTTTGGGCCACCCGGAGCAGTCGTTCCGTGTGATCCATGTGACCGGCACCAACGGCAAGGGCTCCACCGCGCGCATGGCCGAAGCCATCTGCCGTGCGTACGGCATGCGTACCGGCCTGTACACCTCACCGCACTTGGAGAAGGTCAACGAGCGTATCGCCATCGACGGCCAGCAGCTTTCCGATGACGATTTCATCGACGTATGGGACCAGATCAAGGACCTCGTAGCCTTGGTGGATGCCAAAATGGAGGAACAGGGCAAGCCGAAGATGAGCTTCTTCGAAGTACTCACCGCCATGGCCATCTGGAAATTCGCCGACGCTCCCGTGGATGTGGCCGTCGTCGAGGTGGGCATGGGCGGCCTGTGGGACGCCACCAATGTGTTGAACGCGGATGCCGCGGTCATCGGCCCTGTCGACATGGACCACATGCAATGGCTGGGGGACACCGTCGAGCAGATCGCAGGCGAGAAGGCTGGCATCATCAAGCCGAATTGCACCGCCATTATCGGTGCGCAGCCGCATGAGGAAGCGGTTATGCCGATTCTTGAAGAGGCCGCCGAACGCAACCATGCCATGTTGGTGCGTGATGGTTACGAGATGACCGTGTCCGATCGCATGGCCGCGGTCGGCGGCCAGGTGGCCACTCTCACCACGCCCAATGGCACGTACGAGGGCGTGCCGATTGCCAAGTTCGGCGAACATCAGGCGCATAACGCGCTCGCCGCGCTCGCCGCCGCCGAAGTGGTGATTCCGGTCAACGGGCCACTGGACGGCGATCTGGTGGCCGAAGCATTGGGCTCGGTGAAGATTCCGGGCCGCATCGAGCAGATTCGTACCTCGCCGACCATCATTTTGGACGGCGGCCATAACGTCAACGCCGCCGAAGCCCTGCGTAAGGCCATCGAGGAAAGCTACGACTTCAAGCAACTGGTCGGTGTAGTCGCCATGATGCGAGACAAGCAGGTCGAAGAGTATCTTGGTGTGTTGGAGCCGATTCTCAGCTCCGTGGTGGTCACTGAGAATTCCTGGCGCGAGCGCGTGATGCCGGCCGATGAGCTGGAGAAGATCGCCGTTGAGGTGTTCGGCCGTGATCGTGTCATCAAGGAGCCGAATCTGCCTGATGCCATCCAGACAGCCGTCAATATGGTCGATGCGGAAGATGAGCTGGGTGTCGGCTATGGCCATGGCGTGCTCGTTTGCGGCAGCTTCGTGACCGCCGGTGACGCACGTACCATGCTCGCCGAGCATGCCAGCCCCACGATGCAGCAGGCTATGGCCATCCATCAGCCGGCGGTCGATCTCGATGATGCCACAGATGGTCACGGGGATCAGCCCGGCGCCGATACGCTCGAGGATAACGTCAGCCCCGATGATTTCGACGTATTTGATGTGCTCGGCCTCGGCGATGCGGCGAAGAACAACAATGCCGACGGTTCATCTGACCAGGACTCCAGTGCGGGCTCGGACGCCTGACATACAGTAGTCCGTAACACCCATCAACGAAAAACGGTCAAGTTATGTATCTCAAGGAACTCACCCTCCGCGGATTCAAGTCCTTTGCCTCCGCGACCACGCTGCGTTTTGAGCCTGGTATCACGGCGGTTGTGGGTCCCAATGGTTCAGGCAAATCGAATATCGTCGACGCGCTGACTTGGGTGATGGGTGAGCAGGGAGCCAAGAACCTGAGGGGCACGTCGATGGAGGACGTGATTTTTGCCGGCACCTCCTCCCGCCCTCCACTGGGCCGCGCGCAGGTGAGTCTGACCATCGACAATTCCGATCACACGCTTGACATCGATTACACGGAAGTCACTATCTCCCGCACTATTTTCCGCAACGGTGGGTCCGAATACGCCATCAACGGTTCTCAGTGCCGCCTACTTGATATTCAGGAATTGCTTTCGGATACTGGCTTGGGCCAGCAGATGCACGTCATCGTGGGGCAGGGCCGTCTGGATGCGATTCTTAAGGCCGACCCGTCCGGCCACCGTGCGTTTATCGAGGAGGCGGCGGGAATCCTCAAGCATCGCAAGCGCAAGGAACGCGCCCTGCGCAAATTGGCCAATACGGAATCAAATCTCAACCGACTCGATGACTTACTGCGAGAGATTCACAGGCAGCTTGGCCCGTTGGGCCGTCAGGCGCGCATTTCTCGCCGGGCCGATGCCATTCAGGTTTCCGTACGTGACGCCCAGGCTCGCATCTATGCCGAGGATGCCCAGCGTTCGATGGCTCGCCGCGAGACGGTGCGCAAGGAACTCGGCGATGTGCGCAGTCAGCTGTCCGTTGCCCAACGCGAGCTTGCCCAGGTCAAGGTGCGCATCGAACAAGTCGAGGCGTTGAGTTCCGAATCCAGCCCGGCCATTGCCAAGACCAATCAGTATTGGCATGAATTTTCCCAGATCCGGGAGCGTTTGCATGCGCTTGCCCAGTTGGCTGAGGAACGCGGACGTTCGCTCACCGGCCAGATCGTCAGTAATTTCGGAGAAGACCCGGACATGTTGCTCAAGAGGGCCGAAGAGCTGGAGACTCAGGCTGCAGCGCAGACCAAAGCCGTGGCGGACGCCCGCATCGCACTTGATAAGGCCACCGAAGAGCGCGCCGACGATGAAAAGAAGCTCGCTTCCATCCGTCAGACCTTGACCGAGCTCCGTAAAACCGCGCAAGAGCGTGACGCCCATATCGCCAGTTTGCGTGAATTGATAGCCCGAGAGGAATCCGCCGTACAACTGGCGGACAGCCGCGCCAAGGATCATACCGGGCAGCGGGAGACGCTCGCCAAGCAGCATGATGATGCGCAGCATCAGTTGGAATCGCTGCGCAGTGAGGCGCAATCCGTGGCCGATGATGACGGTGCCGCATTGGACAAGGCCCGTGCCGCCCTGGCAGAGCGTCGCGATGTGTTGAATGAGCTGACCGATCGTCAGCGTGACGTACAGTCCAAGATCATCTCGTTGCAGGCCAAAGCCGATGCACTGTCCGACACGTTGGACAGCCGCAACGCCTCCGGATCGCTGGAACGGGACGAGCAGGTGGCATCCCTCGGGCGTCTCACCGACTTTATCCATGTGGCTGATGGTTGGGAAGAAGCCGTGGCCCACGCGCTTGACCAATATGCCAGTGCCATCGTGGTGCCGGAAACCGGCAATATGCTTCATGCCCTCGAGCGTGCCCGTGAAGACAAGCTCGGCAAAGCCGTGGTGCTGACCGTAATGCCGGCCGAGGAACCATTCGCTGCTCTTGCCGATACCGATATATGCTTGGCGAACCTTGTGACGGCTAATCCCGAGGCCTCGGATAAGACGCAGGCCGCGGCCTGCGTGCGCACCGTGCAGCTGCTGCTGGCCGATGTGGCCGCAGCCGAGACGGCTGATGAAGCGCAGCGTCTCGTCGCTTCCGGAAAGGCCCCACGCGCCGTCACCAAGCATGGCGAGACCTTTGCCCACGGTGTGGCCGCAGTCGGCGGATCATCGATTTCCCAGTCCGACCTGTCGCTTGCCGCCCGCAGGGACAAGGCGCTGGCCCAAGTCAAGCAGCTTGGTGTCGAGGCCAATGAATTGGCTGAGCAGGTGAGCGAGGCCAAATCCAAGCGTGACGAGGTCGCCCGTCTGGTCGATCAGGAATCCGCCAAGCGCACGGAAGTCCGACTCAAGGCTCAGCAAGCGGAAAAGTCGCTGAAATCCGCCGAGGATAGGGTTGCGTCGTTCGCGCGTCAGCTTGAACAGTTGGACAAGAAAATTGCTGACACTCAAGAGAATCGTAACGAACATCAGCTGAAGCTCGATGATCTCAACCGCGCTTTGGAATCGGCGCAGCAATCCACTGACGAGCATGCCGATTTCGATGAGCTTGACGAACGCGAGCGCACACTGGAACGTGACTTGAACCTGACCCGTGAGCATGAGGTCGCCGCGAAGATTGCATGGACTGAAGCCAGTCGCAAGGGGGAGTCCCTGACCCGACAGGCCGGGCTGTTGCGCGATAATGCCAAGGAAGCCGTTGAACGTCGCGCCCGTATCGAATCGTTGAACGAGCGTCGGCGTGATCAGGCCGCCCATTTGCAAGGCGTGGCTGATGATGCGCGCGAGGTGGCCGCCATGGTGGAACGCACGCTGCAGGGCGTCGCCGCTGAGCGGGACAAGCTACAGGAGGCGGCGTCCAGTCATGACGATGAGCTCAAAACCCTGCGCGCCCAGCGCAATGAGATTGAGCCGAAGGTCACCGATCTGACAGGCCGCGAACACGCCTTGGACGTGAATCGTGAGCGTCTGGCCGCCGAAGCCGGTCAGCTCATGCAGAAAGTGTCCGATGAGCTCGGTCTCACCCTGGAGGAACTGGTACGTGAGTATGGCCCCGATCAGCCGGTCCCGGTACTTGACGATGATGGCAATCCTGTGCCACTGGAGCATATGGATGGCGAGAGCGACGGCAATGCCGACGATGCGGCAACCGATGCCCCCGACGCCGCAGCGGACAGCGTTACGGACCCCAGCCGCTTCCAGACCGTGCCATACAACCGCCAGGAACAGCAGAAGCGACTCGACAAGGCCCGCCGCGACTTGGCTGCGCTTGGCAAGATCAACCCGCTGGCAACCGAGGAGTTCGAGGCGCTGGAAGAACGCAACAAGTACCTCAACGACCAGCGCAACGATGTGGTCAAGTCTCGTGATGATCTCATGCAGCTCATCAAGGATCTTGACTCCACCATGGTCGAGGTGTTCAAGTCCGCGTTTGACGATACCGCCGAAGCTTTTGAGAAGATGTTCGCCACACTATTCCCGGGTGGCACAGGACGGTTGCGTCTGGAGAATCCAGAGGATCTGCTCACCACGGGCGTGCTGGTCGAGGCCAGCCCGGCAGGCAAGCGCGTCAAACAGCTGAGCCTGCTCTCCGGTGGCGAGCGCTCGCTGACCGCATTGGCTCTGTTGTTCGCGATTTTCACCGCGCGCCCAAGCCCGTTCTATGTGATGGATGAGGTCGAGGCCGCGCTGGACGATGTGAACCTGACCCGTCTCATCGACGCGTTCAACGAGTTGCGTGCCCATGCCCAGCTCATCATCATCACGCATCAGCAGCGCACGATGTCAATCGCCGATGCGCTGTACGGCGTGACGATGCGAGCCGATGGCGTCACCGCTGTAGTGAGCCAGAAGCTGGACAAATAAGCCACTCCCGGGTTTATTGGCGGAACGCTCGGCGCACACCTTGCACGGCCTGCAATGTCTTGTAGAAGATCTTCTTGAGCGGCACGTCACGGGTCGGGGCCACCGGTGTGATCGTCTCGGTGAACTTGGTCTTGAATGCGTTCAGACCCTTGAGCGATGGCGCGAAGTCAGAGCCGATACTCATCAAATCGTAATCGGTGATACCCTGCGAGCCCAGCATGCAGCATTCGGCATACAGCAGTCGATCGGTCACATGAATACGCATGGCAGTGTCGCGCATGGCGGCATAATAGTGCACCGCATACGAGCCTTCCACCGTAACGATGGACCAGGCCACCACTTGTCCATCGATGCGCGCGGCGAATACGCGGCAGTGTCTCGCGCCCAATGCGCCAATCATGTCGAGATAGTCTTCAATGGGCAGCGTGATATCGCAACCAGCGGCTTCTTTTTCAATATCACGAAATGTCGTTCTGGCGACAGTCAGCATAACCAGACTCTATGCGTCGATGTATTGATAACCATTGGTTATTGTGCGACGCTCACGTGGCAGAACGATTAGAATCTACCCGCCTAGAAGCTGGAGCTGTGCTGAATGTTTTCTGGATGACGATAGCTCGTCATCAGGGGGAAGCGAGCTTAGTGCCTGTCCGCGTTTGAGCCCTTACGCAGTTTCTGAATGAAGCGCAGCAGGCTGTAGAAACCGCGCTTGACCGGAATGTCATGGCCTGCCGCCACCGGAGTAATCTCCCGGGCGAACTTGGTCTTGAACTGGTTCAGTCCCTTCAAGGACGGTGCGAAGTCAGAGCCGATGCCCATCATGTCAAGGCTTTCCACGCCCTGCGCGCCCAGTGTGCAGAAGATGTGATAGAACATCTTGTCCGGCACGCGCAGGCGGCGCACGGCGGTGCTCATGCAGCCGTAGTAGTAGACGGCGCGATTGTCGTTCAAGGTAATCAGGCACCAGTTGACCACCTTGCCGTCGATACGGCTGACGAACAGGCGGCAGTGCTCAGGACCGAGCTCCTGAATCATATCCTCATAGTCCTGCTTCGGAGCCGGGGCAAAGCCGTCGCGCTTGCCGGTGTCGACCATCACGCCGTAATACTCGTCGAACGATTTGGAAGCCTGCTCGGTTTCGTCGGCGCATGTGGCCGGGCTTTCGCGCAGGGCCTTGCGCACGTTCTGACGGCCACGCGCCACCATGCGCTCAAGAATCTTGTCGTCGCCGCCGGTCAGGTCAACGATCACGGTCTGGTCATACGGTACCGTGGACAGCACGCGGTAGTAGCCTTCATCGAACCATGTATCCACGCGCAGGAACACCACCTTGCGGTCGTGGGAGCGCACGGCCTTGACCATCGCGTCGATGACCTCGCGCTCCTCATCCTGGGTGGGCTTGGTCTTCCACACCGGACCATGCAGCGAACGCAGGTAGTGGTAGCCGTGGGTCTCGTAATCGATCAGGGAGATGACCGCCACCAAATCGCCGTCGCGGCGAATAAGGTACGCGCCCCACGGGCGACGTCCCGGCACCTTGGCCTGATAGCGGCCCCAGGCTTCCGTCTGCTCAATCGGCAGTGCGATGCCTGCCTCTGCCGCGGCCTGTTCCATGGTCGGCAACGTGACGTGTTCCAGCGTAATCAATGATTGCTCCTTATCCTCTTGCTTTTCTTATTCCGATTGCGGGTTCAGATGGCTGGCTGATCAGTCGTTCAACAGTCCGAACAGTCGCTTGACCACATGGTCATCGCCCTCGTAAGGCGCGTGCTTGCCATCGACCTTGATCCAACGTTCTTCGCCCTTGCCGATGACCAGCAGAATGGTCAGCCTGTCCGCATGGGCGTGCGCATCCTCGACTGCTTTTTCGATGGCCTTCGCACGATCGAGCTCGATATCCGAGACGACTCGAGGATTGGTGATATAACCCTGCATCTCATGAAGAATATCGATCATGCGCTCGTGCACTGTGTCTTCCGCAGTCAGAATAATGCGATCCGCATAATCCTGCGCACCCTTGATGATGCCTTCACGGCGGTCCACGGCTTTATCTCCCACGGAGCCAGTGACCACGACGACACGCGGATTGCGATCCGCGTATTTATGTGTCACGAACTCGGCCAGGGTCTTCGTGCTCACATAGTTGTGCGCATAATCTACGTACGCCACCATATTGCCGGATTCATAATGTTCCATACGCCCGGGAATATGCACATGTTCCAGAGCGCGGAAAGCCTCTGAGCCAGCTGGTACGCCGACTGCACGTGACAAGGCAATGGCGGCAGCGGCGTTGGCGGCATTGAACTCGCCTTCCAGTTCCAGCGAGAAATCGCCAATAGCCTTGCCCTGCTCCTGGAACAGGTAGCCTGAGGATGCATCCGGCAGCGCGACGAAATCGGCATGCGTGCCGTGCCCGTCCGCAGCATGCAGCGCAAAAGTGGTGACCGGTACATTCGAGGCTTGAGCATCCTGCCGAATCAAATCGGCATGATCGCAGTCGGCGCCGAGCACCAGTGTGCGGCAATTGTGTGTGATCTGCCGCTTGCAATACAGATAATCCTCGAATGTGGGGTGTTCGATGGCGCTGATGTGGTCAGGGGAAATATTGAGGAATGCCCCAGCATCGAACGTCAGGCCATACACGCGCTCCACTTTGTATGCCTGGGAGGAGACTTCCATCACCAGATACCGCATGCCGTTATTCGCGGCTTCGCGCATCATGCGGAAAGCGTCCATCGACTCGGGCGTGGTCAGGTCGGATTCTGCATATGTGTGGCCGTCCAAGCAATTGTCCACCGAAGAGAACAGTGCGGCCCTGCCGCCGGAATAGGCGTTGAGCACGGCCTGCACAAAATAGGCGGTGGTCGTCTTGCCCTTGGTGCCGGTGATACCGATGACGGTCAGCTCATCCTGCGGGCGGCCATAGAACTCAGCGGACAGCAGGCTCATGGCCTTACGCGCATCATTGACGATCAGTCCAGGGGCGCGGGTGACGGCGGAATACTCGGTTTCGGCCATGTATGCGGCAAGTCCGGCCTGATCGATGTCCGTCAAGTAATCCGCCTTGAACCGGCCCTTGCAGCATAGCAGTGTGCCGGGAGTGACTTTGCGGGTGTCATAGGTGATGGCGGTGAACGGCTCGTCGGCGCCGGCGAGATCCGCTGCGTTGTCGGTCCAGCAATCGCCTTGGATGATTTCGCGGAGCAGATGATGTCGGTCGAGCAATTCGGCGGCCGCAGCCAAAGTCAAAGCCATAAATCTTTTCTCCCTATTCCTAGCCGATTAGCCATTCTACAGGGCGGTCATGCCGTGGCGTGGCTCACATGTCATCAGCCACGATATGGGCACAAGATTTGGCTAGAATGGAGAATTGTGACGACAAGCGAAGCAACAGTGCATACCGGGATGCCGGCCGAAGCCGGGGAATCCATGGCGGCTAAGCGCGCTCGTTTCGAGCAGCTCGCCATGCCCGCCGTCAACACGCTCTATCGTCAGGCCATGAGGCTGACCAACAACCCCGACGATGCGCAGGATCTGGTGCAGGATACGTTCGAGCGCGGGTTCAAGGCGTTTGATTCCTTCCAGCCTGGATCGAACTTCGAGGCATGGATGACGACCATCGAACGAAACGCGTATTTCAACCAGTACGCCAAGGCCAAACGACGTCCGCAACGCGCCAACGATTCGACCGGCGAATATGATGACTGGGACATCTACGATGCTTCTGAACATACTTCAGATGGGTTGAAATCTGCCGAACAGGAATATCTGGATGCCTTTGCTCCGGAAGAGATTATGGCTGCGCTCGCCAAATTGTCTCCAGAACGTCGGCAAGTGTTCATCGATGCCGCCATCGACGGCAAGTCCTATCAGCAGGTGGCTGACGAGCAAGGGGTGAAAATAGGCACGGTGATGAGCCGGTTGAACCGTGCACGTACTCAACTGAAACGGGAACTTGCCTCATATGCCAAGGATCGCGGATACATTACCGATTCACCATCAGCGAAGTTGGGCGAAAACGTTGGTCAAACCGTGGAACACGTCCATAATGGAACTAGTGAACATACTGTTGACAGCGATGACGCCGCGCAAACCATCACGGATACGGTAGCACGCGCTCGCATGCTTCGACAGTCTCGTAAGCCTCAGGGAAATGAGATGCGATGAACGACCAGCCGACAGAGCATACCCGTCACATCTCCATAACCCGTACTTCGTCCGATGGCACGGTCAGCCAGACGGAAGTGCACATTACTGCAGTACATCATCGTGATGATGAGACTGGAACGGCATCGGCTGACGTGCATATCGTGGCCGAGGGTGACTGTTTTGACCCCAGCACGTGTTGCGATGCGCGCGAACAGGCTCTGATTGCCGCGATGCGCGCCTACTTGCGGCCGGATGTGGCTCCTGAATGCCTCATGGCCCGTCTGAAAGCCACGCTCGACCATTGCTGCGGCGAGGACAAATGATGTGAGAGATATATATGAAAAGGCCCGTCTGATTGCTCAGACGGGCCTTTTGCGTTTATATCAAACGCGAAGAATCAGGCGTTTGGACGCTTGCCGTGGTTGGCGGCCTTCTTACGACGATCCTTGCGCTTACGTCCGCGCATGCCCATGATGGACTCCTTTGCTGCAGTAAAAAATTAAGCCTTCGGAATTATGCCACATGAGCGCGACGTTCTCAAACCGCGCGCCCATATGGCGCACATTCGGCTGATTGGTTCAGAGCTGCTCGGCCTGGAACGTGACCACAGTGGTGTAATCAGCGCCTGGTTCGAGCACGACCAGATCCTTGCCGGTACGGAATGCATCGGCGTAGGCAGTCATCGGTTCGACGGCCACACCGGGCTGACGGACTTTCTCGCCAATCTCGTTGCCGGTGCAGACCTGCCAGGAATTGATGGTCTTGTCGCCGGTCAGAGTGACCTTGATGCCATCGGGGCGGGTGAATACGGCAGAGGTGCTGCCGTCAGCACTGCGGTTGGTGATGTCGGTCCAGGCGTCATCGAAGCCGCGCCCCTCAAGGGTGGGGTTGCTGCGCAGATCGAAGATGCCGGAGACCGGCTCTTCGCCAGTGGGCAGCAGATGCTCGTCAACAGTCACGTGAGTGTCGCAATGCAGCTCGAGGCGGCATGGCTCGTTGTCGGCGGTGATGGCCGGGCCAGTGGCATGCTTGCCGTTGGCAAGCCACGGGTGAATGCCGAACGCCCACGGTGCCTTCACGGCGTCGTTGTTGTGCACGGTGAAGGTCTCCGTAAGGCCGTTCTCGTCCAACGCGTAGGTGGCGGTGATGGTGATGTCGAACGGATATCCGGCGATGTCGGGGGAGCGCCATGAGAGCGTCACATGCGATTCCTGCAGGTCCTCAAGCTCCCACATATAACGGTAGGCATAGCCGTGCAGGGAGGATTGACGGTCAAATTCGTCGATCGGCATCTGATAGTCTTCACCGTCGAAGGAGTACTGACCGTTGGTCACGCGGTTCGGGTACGGTGCCAGCACACATCCGTTGCAGCAGGGAATCACCTTGTCCGGGTCGAAGGGGACGATGATGTCTTCGCCGCGCCATTTCAGTTCGCGCAAGCTGGCGCCCAGCTCAGTGACAACGGCACTCCATTCGCCGGATGAGATGGCGTATTGGTTACCGGTGCGAGGCTTCAAAGCCATAGTGCACACTCCTTTGTGAAAGCGTATTGTTACCGCTCGCAATCGTACCGCATCAGCGTTGGGACGCGGCGTATATAGATAACAAAATTGGCTCTCCTCAATGAGGAGAGCCAATTCATAGGGCTATTTCTGGATTACTTCTGGGCTACTTCATAACGCACCACAGTGGTGTAATCACTATCGGGTGCGAGTGTCACCAGATAGTTGCCGGTGCGGAAGGCGTTGGCCGGGGCGGTCATCGGTTCGACGGCGATGCCGTACGGATGCTCGGCAAATGGAGCTCCCGTGGCGGTGTAGCACTGCCAGGCATTGATGGTTTCGTCGCCGATCAGCTTCACTTCGATACCATCAGGACGGGTGAACGTGGTAGTGGTCGTGCCATCGGCGGCGCGCTCCACATCAACCCAGGCGTCATCGAAAGCGCGGCCTTCGAGCGTCGGACCATCGTTCAGATCGTAGATGCCGGCAACAGGTTCAGTGCCGGTGGGAATCAGCGCCTCGTTCACCGTCACATGACTGGCGGCCTTGATCTGCAGATGGCAGGCGGCGGAGTCGGCATCGCGTTCGGCGGAAGTCGCGCCCTGCTCGCCGTTGGCAAGCCACGGGTGCAGGCCAAGAGCCCAAGGTGCCGGCTCGTCGCCATCATTGCGGGCATTGATGGTCACGGTCATGCCATTTTCGCCCAATTCGTAGGTCACGGTCACGGTCACATCGAACGGGTATCCGTCCAGGTTGGGGAAGCGCAGTGAAAGCGTCACGGCGCTGTCGGTGAGCGATTCGAGCTTCCACATGTAGTGGTAGGCGTATCCATGGTTCGCGTTGTTGCGCGGAGCCGGGTGATATTCGTTGACCGGAGCGCAGTAGTGCTTGCCGTTGAAATCGTATTCACCGTTTTCAATACGGTTTGGCCAAGGGGCCAGCACGTATCCGTTGCAGGTCGGGGTCAGATCGTTGACCCCGAATGGACAGAAGATTTCCTTGCCGTTGAAGTCGAACCGGCGGATTTTCGCGCCTAGCTCGCAAATCACAGCGGAGTAGTCGCCGTGGTGAATCGAATACTGGTTGCCGGTGCGTGGCGTTTTGCTCGTCATGGAATCACTCCCGTAGTGAGGATGGATGGTTCGGTAGCTCCTGCTATCGCTGGCCTCAGTCTAGCGCGTTTCCGCTGTCGAAGCGGGATTGGCGGCGGCTATGGAGTCGGCACGTGTATCAGGAAAGAGCATTGCGGGTGGTGAACGTGGCGAGTGTCACATCGTACGCGAAAAACGCGGGGATTCTTTGAAAAGATGGCGGAGCACGGGCTCTGGCACAGGAGGTTGGCAGTAACCTCCTGTAGTCCCTGCTTTACACTGGAGAACAGTGTTGACATTCAGGAGGTTCCGATGACCAAAAGTGTGGTGCTCGCCGACCCGCGCGGGTTTTGCGCTGGTGTGGATCGTGCGATTCTCACCGTGCAAACGATTCTTAAGGCTGCGGAATCGTCTGGGAAGCTCCACCGTGAGGATGGTCTGCCACCGGTGTATGTGCGTAGGCAAATCGTGCATAACAAGCATGTGGTCGAGGATTTGGCAGGCCAGGGTGCGGTATTCGTCCAAGAGTTGAGCGAGATTCCGGATGCGGCCGCTGCGGCTGGCATTCCGGTGGTGTTTTCCGCTCATGGCGTATCTCCGGTGGTGAAGTCGGAGGCTCAGCGCCGTGGTATGCACGTGGTGGACGCTACTTGCCCGCTGGTAGGCAAGGTGCATCGTGAAGTGTTGCGTTTTGTGCGCGAGGGGTATGAGATTGTCTACATCGGGCATAAAGGGCACGATGAGGCGGTTGGCGTAGTGGGGGAGAGCCCCGAGCATGTGCATCTGATTGAGCATGAATCGGATGTCGATTCGCTGGATTTTGCACCCGACACCAAGTTGGTGTTGCTTTCGCAGACGACATTGAGCGTGGATGAAACGGCCGGCACCATTGCTGCGTTGAAGGCTCGTTTTCCGTGGATTGAGGAGCCTCCGAGCTCTGATATTTGCTATGCTACGTCGAATCGTCAGGCGGCGGTGAAGTTGGTGGCCCAGCAGTCCGATTGTGTGGTGATTGTCGGATCGGCCAACTCTTCGAACTCCGTACGTCTGATGGAAGTGGCTCAGGAGGGCTTGGGCGAGCGAGGCAAGGCCTACCGCGTGGATGATGCCAACGAGCTTGATCCGTCATGGTTTGAGGGCGTGGAATCCGTGGGCATTTCCTCGGGCGCCTCCGTGCCGGATGAGTTGGTTTCCGGTGTAATTGATACTTTGCGCAATCAGGGTTTCACCGGCATGAAATCGGTGGAAACCATCAAGGAAAACATGCACTTCGTGCTGCCTGCCGAGCTGCGCCGGAAGAAATAGTCATCCTTGGCTCCCCTCTGCGAGGGGAGCCAAGACAAAGTCACCACGTGCCGATTGGCGCGGCGACGGCGTCCAACACCTTGAGCAGGTCCTGCGGATTGACGCCTACGGACAGGCCGCGCTTGCCGCCGGAGACCAGAATCTGGTCGAATTGCAATGCGCTTTCGTCTAATACGGTTTTATGATGCGTCTTCTGGCCCAAAGGCGAAATGCCGCCGACCACATAGCCGGATTCGCGCATAGCCACTTTGGGGTCGGCCATCGAGGCCTTCTTGGCGCCCGCTGCCGCGGCCAGAGCCTTCAAATCCATATGCCCGCTGACCGGCACCACGCCCACCACACGCTCCGAGCCGGTGTCCGCCATAAGCGTCTTGAACACCTGGTGTTCGTCGAAACCGAGCTTGGTGGCCGCTTCCACGCCGTAGCCATCGTCCATGTGATCGTTGGAATGCTCATATTCATAGACGTGGAATTCGACGCCCGCTTTTTCCAGCTGGACGGTCGCCGGAGTGGATCCTGCGCCTTTATCGTGCTTCTTCTTTGCCATGATTACCGTTCTACTACGAAGAGACCCCCGCACAAGGCGGGGGTCTCACAGCTTAGTTCTCAAACGAACCGTAGCGGCCTAGACCGCAGTGGTTCACTCGGAGATCTCAGCGAAGTACAGCAGGGTACGGATCATGTTGGAGGTGAAGCCGTACTCGTTGTCGTAGAAGGACACGGTGCGAGCCAGGGTCACGCCGTCAATGGTGTTGACGTCGGTCTGGGTCGGGTCGAACACGCCACCGTGGGTGTCGCCGAGGATATCGGAGGAAACGATGCCCTCATCGTTGTAGCCGTAGTAGTCGGTGTCGGAGAAGGCGGCCTTGAAGGCTTCGTTGATCTCGTCGGCGGTGGTCTCGGTGTTCAGAACGGTGGTCAGCTCGGTGACGGAGCCGTCCGGAACCTGGACGCGCTGGGCGTGGCCCTGCAGCTTGCCGTTCACGGACGGAACGACCTTGCCGATGGCCTTGGCGGCGCCGGTGGAGTGGGCGATGGTGTTGATGGCGGCGGCGCGCAGGTTGCGGCCGGTCTTGGTGCCACGCGGGCCATCGAGCAGCATCTGGGTGCCGGTGTAGGCGTGGATGGTGGTCATGAAGCCGGCCTTGATGCCGAACTTCTCGTCCAGCAGCTTGACCATGGCGGCCATGGAGTTGGTGGTGCAGGAGCCGGCGGAGACGATCACGTCGGAAGCCTTGAGGATGTCGTGGTTCACGCCGAACACGACGGTCGGGGTGGTGTCATCCTTGGCCGGGGCGGAGATCAGGACCTTCTTGGCGCCAGCGTTGATGTGAGCCTGGGACTTCTCGGCGGAGGTGTAGAAGCCGGTGCACTCGAGCACGTACTCGACACCGTCGTTCTTGACCCACGGAATGTTGTTGGCGTCCTTCTCGGCGTAGACCTTGTATTCCTTGCCGTCGACGATGATGGAGTCCTCGGTGGCTTTGACGTCAACCGGGGTGCCGTCGTCATGACGGAAGGTGCCGTGGGTGCTGTCGTACTTCAGCAGGTAAGCCAGGGTAGCCGGGGTGGTCAGATCGTTGATGGCGGCAACCTCGATGTCACCAGCCTGGCCGCCGCGAGCCTGCAGCTCGAAAATGCGACGGAAGGCGAGACGACCAATGCGACCGAAGCCGTTGATACCAATCTTAACTGTCATGTAATTCTCCCTTGTAGGGTGCCCGTGGTGCGCTCTGGCACACCGGGCCATTGTTTACCAACAGTTGCTACTGTAATGCCGACTCTGTACACATGGCAATGTCTGAGCGTGCGTTTTGAGCAAAAACGTCGTTTTTTTTGTGAGCGCTCACATTGTGGATCGCCGGCAACCGATATGCGGTTTCCCGTATTGGACCGACGGCGTGAATCCACGGAAGTTGGGGCTCACGTCCGGTCAGCGAACCAACAGCTTGGACACTTCAGTGTCCAGCTTGCCGATGCCGCCACTGAATTCATGGAAACGGCTTACCTGCGGCAATGCCACTTCGATGGGGAAGGTGACGATCAAGGTACCATGTTCCACGCTGATGGCGGCATCTATGCCGTCGCGGAACTCATTGCTGACGCCTTGCACCATTGTGTTGGTCAGCGTGCTGTCTTTGAGTTCGTATTTCAATCCTGGTTCGTTCACGCCAAGTGAAACATCGGAGTGGGAGAACGCCGACACCATTCGTCCGTCCTCGGGTACCGGGTGCGCGGGGAAGGAGAGCTTGCCATCCGTGATTGCTGTGACTATCAGTCCGTCGCCATACAGATATCCGCTTGCCCCGTGCCCAGCCAGCAAGGTCATGAGCTGAATGCCGGAAATCGTATGGTCAATGCGTCCGCCCAGACCTCCATAGACATGGAATTCGCGGCAGCCCGCCGCCCAGCCGACTTTCAAGGCGGAGAGCATGTCCGGGTCATCCTTCAGCGAGGGCAGCGTAATCGTGCGTACGTCGGTGCGGGGCGGGCGTCCTTCCAATGAGTCGAAATCGCCCACCATCACATCGGGGACGATGCCCAGCTCGCGTGTATGATCCAGTCCGCCATCGGCCGCTACCACATACGCGCCATCCGGCACCACGGGAGTTCCGGCATAGTATTCTCCGGCTCCGAAAATCACGCATACCTTACTCATATCCGACTACTGTAGCCGTTGCGCGGCCTGCGGGGAAGAAAATACTGATAGGCTACGCAACAGAACAGTAGTGATCAGGCAGGGGAACGAAGGTGATGGCACAGATTACCGAGGCTAGCGAGAGACCGATTCTCAAATCGAAGGTATTCCTCTACGTCACCGAGTTCTTCTCCGGCATGTCCGTCATGGCCGCGGAACTTGGCGCGTCCCGTCTGCTTGCGCCCTATTTCTCCAGCTCGCAGATTGTATGGACCATTATCATCGGCACCATCATGATCGCCTTGGCGTTGGGCGCGGTGTTCGGCGGGCGCTGGACCGACAAGGACCCGAACCCGGACAAGCTCTATATGCGCATTATGGTGGCCGCCGCGCTGATCCTCGGCATGGGCACCGGCACCTACGCCCGCCAGCTGAAGCAGTATTATCCGAAAATGAACATCGCCAGCGTGTTCGGCAATGGGAACATGCTGACGGCCGACGTGCCGAATACCACGAACCGCGAACTGTTCGCCAAGAAGCCGGGTTCCGGCTCCGAAGAGAACTCCATGCAGCAGGCCTCCAAGGCACTCAACCTGCGTGAGACCACTTACGAGCGAACCGGACTCATCGTCGACCATTCTCACAGACGACAAAGCGCCGGTCGAAGTGCTGGGCATGCATGCCATTGATCAAATCATCGCCGAGGAAGCCGGCCCGTATCGTCAGATTCTGAAAGATGAGGGTATTGGCGGCCTGCTGCGCGCCGTGCAGTAGGGAACCCGACACACGGCCCGTCAATGTCCGGGCATATGGTAGACTTTCCATTTGGCTTGAGAAATCAAGAAAGCGGGGCACCCCCACCTGGAAGCTTTTCAAGGCCTCGGGTTCAAGGCAAACAGCCTAGCGATTGTGCCAGATGAATGAGCACAATCAGGAATGACGATATGTCTGCGTGCATATGCGTGAATGCGTATGTTCCGGCTTGCCATGAACCATCGAGCGTTGATTGCATTTCATCAAGGAGCCCGGCCCAAGGAATTGAAGCAGAGGATTGGAGTCATCATCAGCGACGAACCACGCATTAACGACGAGATTCGCGTCCCGCAGGTACGCCTGATCGGCCCGAAGGGCGAGCAGGTGGGCGTCATCGCGACCACCGTCGCGCTGAACCTGGCCAAGGAGGCAAACCTCGATCTCGTCGAGGTGGCCCCGAACGCGAAGCCTCCGGTCGCCAAGCTCATCGATTACGGCAAGTTCAAGTACAACGAGAAGATCAAGGCTCGTGAAGCTCGTCGTAACCAGAGCACCGCGGAAATCAAGGAGATTCGTTTCCGCCTGAAGATCGACGACCACGATTTCGACGTGAAGAAGGGCCATGTGACCCGCTTCCTCAACGGAGGCGACAAGGTCAAAGTCACCATCATGTTGCGCGGTCGTGAGATCTCCCGTCCGATCGGTGGTGTGGAGCTGCTGCAGCGTCTGGCCGACGATGTCGAGGAATTCGGCACCGTTGAGTCCAAGCCGAAGCAGGAGGGTCGCAACATCATCATGACCCTCGCGCCGAAGGGCAAGAAGGTGCATACCCAGTCCGAGCAGCGCCGTCGTGGCGCCGAGTCCCGCGCCGAGCGTCAGGCTCGTCAGGCGGCTCGCCTAGCGGCCAAGCAGGAGTCGCAGGCTCAGGCCGCGGCCGATGCGAAGACCGCGATTTCTCAGAAGACTTCCGACAAGAAGCAAACCAGCAAGGAGGGCAGCAATGCCGAAGATGAAAACTAATTCCGCCGCTTCCAAGCGCGCTCGTATCACCGGCTCCGGCAAGGTGATGCAGGCCGGTTCCGCCATGCGCCACAACCTCGAGCACAAGTCCGCTCGCAAGCGTCGCGCTCTGTCCGCCGATGCCGTGCTGCGCGGTGGCCAGGCCAAGAAGCTGCACCAGCTGCTGCAGAAGTGAGCTTAGGGCTTACAGGAACAAACAAGACTTTAGAAAGCTGAGGAATAGATTATGGCACGTGTCAAGCGCGCAGTGAATGCCCACAAGAAGCGTCGCGTTGTTCTCGAGAGGGCTTCCGGCTACCGCGGCCAGCGCTCCCGCCTGTACCGCAAGGCTAAGGAACAGCTGCTGCACTCCTTTAACTACAACTTCCGCGACCGTAAGGCTCGCAAGGGTGACTTCCGCAAGCTGTGGATCCAGCGCATCAACGCTGCTGTCCGCGCTGAGGGCATCACCTACAACCGCTTCATCCAGGGCCTGCGTCTTGCCGGCATCGAGCTGGACCGTCGCGCTCTCGCCGAGCTCGCCGTCTCCGACTCGGACACCTTCAAGACCATCGTGGACGCCGCCAAGGCTGCTCTGCCTGAGGACGTCAACGCTCCGGTTGAGGCCTGAGTCTATCGACATCTGGTAAGAACCCCGCCATTGTGCGGGGTTTTCGCATATGTGGCGGTAAGGATTCGCTATGAAATTTGTGATTGCACCGGATTCATTCAAAGGATGTATGACGGCAAAGCAGGCATGCGCGGCTATTCGAGATGGTTTGCTGCGGGTGTTTCCGGATGCCGAATACGTGATGGTGCCGATGGCCGATGGCGGCGAAGGCACGGTTCGCTCTTTGGTGGATGCCACTCATGGCCGCATATGCAGTGCGCAGGTGCTCGATCCGCTGCAGCGAGAGACCTTTGCGGAATACGGCATTCTTGGGAATGCTAACGATTCCGGACTTACTGCGATAATCGAGATGTCCGCCGCGAGCGGCATTCAATTCGTCGACGAACACACCCGCAATCCGCTCGTCGCCACCACTTATGGCACAGGCCAGCTCATGAAGCACGCGCTTGATGATGGAGTCCGCACGATCATACTTGGTGTGGGAGGCTCAGCCACGAATGATGGCGGTGCAGGCATGGCAGAGGCATTGGGCGTCCGCTTCCTTGACGAACACGGCAATCCCATTCCCCGCGGTGGCGGTTTTCTTGATCGACTTGCCACGGTGGATGTGTCGGGGCTTGACCCGCGCATCGCAAACACGTGCATACTGATTGCCTCCGATGTGACTAATCCACTTGTGGGGCCGACCGGAGCCTCGGCGGTATTCGGTCCGCAGAAGGGTGCGACGCCGCAGATGGTCACCCAACTCGACAATAATCTTGCCCATTATGCGGCGGTGATCAAGGATCAACTGGGCATCGATGTGGCCCATACGCCCGGAGCCGGCGGCGCAGGCGGTCTTGGCGCGGGACTGCTCGCCTTCACCCAGTCCACGATGCGTGCCGGCGTGGATATCGTCTCTTCCACGGTCCGTCTTGTCGAGCGCGCCGAAGGCGCCGACTACTGCTTCACCGGCGAAGGCGGCATTGACTTTCAGACGAAATTCGGCAAAACGCCGATGGGAGTGGCCAAGGCGGTGCGAGAGCGTAATCCGCATATCGGTGTGGTCGCTTTTGCCGGACATGTGGGCGAAGGCATCGACCAACTCTATGACGTGGGTGTCGATGCGGTGTTCGGCATTGTTCCCGGTGCCATGCCATTGAACGAGGCCATTGCCGATGGGCCAAGGAATCTCATTCGCGCGGCGGAAAACGTCGGACGTCTGATACGTCTCGGACGGCGTTGAGGCCGGCACAGAACGATGGCGTAATATGAGCCGTTATGGGCGTTGACGGATTCGGCACACTGCGGGAGCAGTTCCTCGTGCATATCGGCATCGAACGGGGACTCGCCAAAGCCACCGTCTCCGCCTACGAATCCGACCTCAATAAATATGTCGCCTGGCTTCAGACCCATGGCATCACCAAGCCGGATGATATAGCCAAACAGGATGTCGAGGACTATATCGCCGCACTTGATGCGGACGGGGAATCCGCGCGATCCAAGGCCCGCCGATTGGCCTCCATCCACGAATTTCACCGTTTTGCCTTGGCCCAGCATGCGGTATCGGCGGATGTGGCCGCTTCGGTCAAAGCCCCCAAAGGGGCCAGTGTGTTGCCGGACGTGTTGAGCGTTGACGAGGTGTCCCGGCTGCTGGATGCCGCAGCCGTCGGCGGTTCCACCGACCCGGTGGTGTTGCGGGACAAGGCCCTTCTCGAATTCATGTACGCCACCGGATGCCGCGTCTCGGAGGCCGTGGGCACGAATCTGGACGACATCGACCTTGAGGAGAAGGTCGTCCGATTGATGGGCAAGGGGTCCAAGCAACGGCTGGTGCCGTTGGGCAGTTATGCCCGTAACTCAGTCGTGGCGTATCTCAACGCGGGTCGAGGCGAGCTGGAACGCAGATCAACGGCCAAAGTCCCTGAACGTCGAGCGCTGTTTCTGAACAAGCGAGGCAAACGCATCTCACGCCAATCGGTATGGGAAATCGTCAAAACAGCGGGGGGGCGGGCCGACATCACCAAGCCGCTGCATCCGCATACGCTGCGGCATTCGTTCGCCACTCATCTGATTCAGGGCGGTGCGGACGTGCGCACCGTACAGGAACTGCTGGGCCATGCCAGCGTCACCACCACGCAGATATATACGCACGTGAGTCCCGAGGCTCTGATCGAAACGTATCTCACCGCGCATCCCAGAGCGCGTTAGCGGCGATGAGACGGATTGTTTCGGCATACTGGCGTGGCGCGATGTGGTAACGGTGGCAGCGAACGGATAAGAGTAGGCTAGTCGGGAGAAATCAGAGTTTGATGGAAGGTTCAGGCATGGCAGATCGTCGCGGCAGCAGCACATTCCGCCAAGGTACGTTGCCGATGGACGAAACGTATGTCGCTGCACCATCTCGGAACACGGATATTGATAAGGTAGACGATATGCCTACCGATTTTCTTGGACGTGAATACGAAACCTTCCCGGCTCCCGAACCGTTGCAGCAGCACGGTCCGGCTCGAGTCATTGCCATGTGCAACCAGAAGGGCGGTGTGGGTAAGACCACGAGTTCCATTAACATCGCCGGAGCTTTGGCACAGTATGGCCGCCGAGTGCTTATCGTCGACTTTGATCCGCAAGGTGCCGCCACCGTGGGCTTGGGCATCAATGCGAATGCCGTGGAGAGCACCATTTACACCGCATTGTTCGATATGTCTGTGGATCCCCATGATGTGGTGCAGCACACCGCGTTCGACAACATCGATGTGATTCCTGCAAACATTGACTTGTCGGCGGCCGAAGTCCAGCTGGTCACCGAGGTGGGCCGAGAACAGATTCTCAACGGTGTGCTGCGCAAGCTCAAGGCCGAATACGATGTCATCATCGTGGATTGCCAGCCTTCGCTTGGCCTGCTCACGGTGAACGCCCTGGCCGCAGCCGATGGCGTGATCATTCCGGTGGCCGCCGAATTCTTTGCCCTTCGTGGCGTGGCTCTGCTCATGCAGTCCATCGAGAAGGTCCAGTCCCGCATCAATCCCGCGTTGGAGGTCTACGGCGTGCTGGTGACCATGTACACCAACACCCTCCACTGCGAGGAAGTATGCCAGCGTATCTATGAGGCGTTCGAGAACAAGGTGTTCCACACGTTCATCTCCCGATCCATCAAGTTGCCTGACTCCAGTGTGGCTGCGGCCCCCATCGTTATCTACGCCCCCGGGCATAAGACCGCCAAGGAATACCGCGAGGTGGCCCGCGAGCTCGTGTCTCGCGGCATTGTGGCCTGATGAGCGAAACTCTCGTAAGCCAGCAGGAGGAAGTCGAGGCCGCCATAGGCTCCGGCTTCCAGGTGAATCTTGAGGTCTATTCCGGGCCGTTCGATGCGTTGCTCGGCATGATCGCCAACAACAAGCTCGAACTGACCGAGGTTTCGCTCTCCTCAATCACCGAGGAATTCCTGGCTTATGTGCGTGGCCTTGACTTCACGAAGAACATGGACGAGGCCAGTGCGTTCCTGGATGTTGCTTCGATTCTGGTGGAGGCCAAAAGCGTGGCCATCCTGCCCGGTGGCGAGGAGAATCAGCATGACGAGCAGAGTCTCGAGGCACTGCGCGAACGCGATCTGCTGTTCGCTCGCCTGATTCAGTACCGCGCCTACAAGCAGGCGGCCGGCGATTTCCGCGCGCGATTCGCCGCCAATTCCGGGCGGTTCCCCCACCCGGCTTATATGGATGAGGGCATACAGGCCATGCTGCCCGAGCTCGTGTGGACGCTCACGCCCGCGGAACTGGCGAAACTCGCCGCACAGGTGATCGCCAATGCACCGGCCTCCGAGGTGTCGGTTCACCAACTGCATGTGCCGTTGGTCGATTTGCGGGCGCAATCCGTGGTGGTGCGTGACCGATTGCGCAAGGCTTTGGAATCTGGTAGTCAATCGATGTCATTTAGCGAGCTGACCCAGGATTGCGCATCCCGTATCGAGGTGGTTGCCCGGTTCATGGCCGTGCTGGTGTTCTTCAAACAAGGTGTGCTGCAATATCGGCAGAATGGGCCGTTCGAGGAGCTGCATCTGCGATGGGTCGCCGGTGTGGATGATGCCATGAGCGACGTGAACATTTCCGAAGGTGATTTTGCGTAAGAGAGGTGACCGATGAGCGAGCGCAACGAATATGACGAACATAATGGGCAGACGGAAGTAGCGGAGCAGTCGCGTCCCGAATATGTGGACTTTACCGTCGATGATTTTCCCGGCGGGCTGGCTGCATGTCTGGAGGCCATTCTTATGGTCGCCGACCAGCCACAGACTGTAGAGGATATGGCCCGTGTGCTGGTGGTGGATGAGAGCGACGTAGAAGATGCATTGCAGGCACTGCGTGCCGAATATGAGGGTGATGCGGCTCGTGGCATTCGCCCGCGAGGATTTGAACTGCGTCATACCGCACGAGGATGGCAGTTCGCTAACCGCGCCGAATTCGAGCCGGTCGTCTCCGCGTTCGTCACCGATGGGCAGACCGCGCGGCTGAGCCAGGCGGCTTTGGAGGCGCTGGCTATTGTGGCTTATCGGCAGCCGGTCACCCGTGCGCAGGTGGC
Organism: Bifidobacterium breve DSM 20213 = JCM 1192; assembly: GCF_001025175.1. NCBI lineage: Bacteria > Bacillati > Actinomycetota > Actinomycetes > Bifidobacteriales > Bifidobacteriaceae > Bifidobacterium > Bifidobacterium breve. The sequence goes on along the minus strand of NZ_AP012324.1, from coordinate 1,434,278 downwards.
GGCAATCCGTGGCGTCAACTCCGATGGCGTGATTCGCTCGCTCGCCGTGCGAGGCCTTATCGCAGAGAACGGCATGGACCCCGATTCCCGTGCGGCGCTGCTGGTCACGTCCGAGTTCTTCCTGGACCAGATGGGACTCAATAGCCTTGATGAGTTGCCATCGTTGGCCCCGTTCCTGCCGTCTGTGGCGGAAATGACAAGACCCGGCGAATCAGACGAGGAGCCGGTTTCCTGACAGCACGGTCTGCGGTAATGCAGACCGTTTTTGTTACTGTTCTCGCATATATTGTGACTTATAGTCATTATGACTATAAGTAGTGCTATGCTGTCTGACCAGAAAGAATATTTCACTGGAAAGAGGCAAGGCATGGGATTCGGCAATGTGTCGGAGCGCCGCAGTGCACCACCGCAGGTTGGTGTGTCCGTGGTGATCTTGGCGCTTGGCCCTGATGACATGCCCGAACATGGCGCAACGCAAGCCGAATCTGCTGAGACCGGAGCTGGAACACCTCATTCCCGTCTGTGGTTGCCGTTGGTCAAGCGAGTCCGTCAGCCTTTCCTCGGCACTTGGGCTCTGCCCGGAGGCGACCTGAGGTCCGATTGGTCGCTGGAACAGTCCGCTTACTCCGCATTGGAGTCAACTACTGCGCTGCATCCTCGCTACCTCGAGCAGCTGTACACCTTTGGCGGGCCAGAGCGCTCCCATGGTGGATTGCCGATGGTCTCCGTCGTGTACTGGGCGCTCGTAGGCCAGGCCGAGGCCGCGCATTTCGAGGATGGCGATAATGTGCGCTGGTTCCCCGAGGATGAGCTGCCGCCGTTGGCTTTCGACCATCGCGAGATTATCGACTACGCACTGCTTCGGTTGCGCTCCAAAATCGAATACTCTGACGTGGCCACCCGTCTGCTCGGTCCCACCTTCACTTTGCGGCAGTTGCACGGCGTATACGAGGCCATCGCCGGAGAAAGCCTTGATTTGGCGAATTTCCGTCGCAAAATGCTCTCCTCCGGCGATCTTGAAGACACCGGTGAGAAAGTGCGTGAAGGCCGTCAGCGGCCGGCAGCCGTGTACCGATATGTGCCTCAGCTACCTGCCCATACCGGAACGCCGCATGAATTCGACGGCAGTGGCATTGCGGCAATGGCCAAGCGCAACGAACGCAAGGATGTGCTTGCTGCATTGAGCCCATCCGCACAGATTTGATTTTTGCCATGCCTGCAGGCACGGCGCATAGACGTTACAGAAAGGAACCACTATGACCGCATCATTCATTGCGCCCTCCGTTGACGAGATCATCGCCAAGCTGGGCGCGCAAAGCACCTGCGATGCAGGACTGACCCAGGATCCGTGGCATTTCGACACCACCGCACCCAGCTACGGTCCCGGTGCCTCGATGCTCGACCGTCTGCCCGCCAACGCGCCGCGCCAGCAGGTGCTGCCGGACGAATACCGCAAGGCCTCCGACGAGGAACTGCAGCAGCGCATCACCGACGCCAAGCAGCGTCTTGGCTCTAAACTGCTGATCCTCGGCCACTTCTACCAGCGTGATGAGATTATCAAGCATGCCGACTTTGTGGGTGATTCCTTCCAGCTGGCCAAGAACGCCACCGAACGCCCGGACGCCGACCATATCGTGTTCTGCGGCGTGCACTTCATGGCTGAAACCGCCGATATCCTCTCCACCCCCGAGCAGAGTGTGACCCTGCCTAACCTGTCCGCCGGCTGCTCCATGGCCGACATGGCAAACATCGACCAGGTGCAGGAATGCTGGGATCAGCTCGGCGAGATCTGCGGCACCGAGCCGGATTCCGATGGTCGTCAGCAGATTATCCCGGTCACCTATATGAACTCCTCCGCGGCGCTGAAGGCATTCTGCGGACGCAACGGCGGCATCGTGTGCACGTCCTCCAATGCGCACGCCGTACTGGAATGGGCGTTCGCGCGCGGCAAGCGCGTGCTGTTCTTCCCTGACCAGCACCTTGGCCGCAACACCGCCCGCGCCATGGGCGTTCCGCTGAGCGAGATGCCGCTGTGGGATCCATTCAAGGCTCAGGGCGGTGCCTCCGACCCGGCCGATTACGCCCGAGCCAAGATGATTTTGTGGAAGGGCTTCTGCTCCGTGCACCAGCGTTTCACCGTCGAACAGATCGAGCGTGCACGTAAGGCATACCCGGGCGTCAAGGTGATTGTGCACCCCGAATGCTCGATGCAGGTGGTCGACGCCGCCGACGGCACTGGCTCCACCGCATACATCGTCAAGGAGATCGCCAACGCGCCCGCCGGTTCCGCCATCGCCGTGGGCACCGAAATCAACTTGGTGAACCGTCTGGCCGCGCAGTACCCGGACAAGACCGTGTTCTGCCTGGACCCGGTGGTCTGCCCGTGCTCCACGATGTACCGTATCCACCCGGCCTATCTGGCCTGGGCGCTGGAAAACCTCGAACAGGGCAATGTGGTCAACCGTATCATCGTGGATGACAACACCGCCCGCGAAGCCAAGGTGGCATTGGAGCGCATGCTGCGCGTTCACCCGTGACCTCTCTCCAGCTCCCGCCAGCGGGAGCGAACCAAAAAACAGAGGAAAGCAACACAATGAGCAACGTTGAAATCGTCGTCGTGGGCGCCGGCGTCGCCGGACTGTCCGCGGCTCTGGCCGTGGCCGGTACCGATCATGACGTGACCTTGGTAACCAAGACGGAACTGGTGGAATCAAACACCTACCATGCGCAGGGAGGTATCGCCGCCGCCATTTTCTCCGATGACGACCCGAAGCTGCACGCGGCCGATACCATGGCGGCAGGTCACGGTCTGTGCGACCCGAAGGCCGTGGACATTCTCACCCGTGAGGGAGCTGACCGTGTTCGTGAGTTTGCCGCGGCCGGTGTGCACTTCGACCGGGATGCACAGGGGCATATGCTACGTGGCCTTGAGGCGGCGCATTCTCGTGCCCGCGTGGTTCATGCCGGGGGAGACGCCACAGGCAAGGTGCTTGAGTTGGACGTCTCCGCCATGGTGCGTGAGAATCCGCGTATCCATATCATCGAACATGCCTTCCTCAAAGACCTTATCGTGCGTGACGGCCGTATTGCCGGCGTCCGGCTGCTGATTGACGGGCAGGACAAGGATCTTGCCGCCGACCGCGTGATTCTGGCCACTGGTGGCGCGGGACGCATGTACCCGTACACCACCAATCCGCAGGTTGCCACTGCTGATGGTGTTGCCGCCGCATGGCGTGCGGGGGCACAGGTTGCCGACTTGGAGTTCTACCAGTTCCATCCCACCGCCATGGCCGTGGGCGAGCACTTCCTCGTCTCCGAAGCCGTGCGAGGCGAAGGCGCGGTACTGCTGGACGAGTACGGGCGCCGATACATGAAAGACGTGGATCCGCGTGCCGAACTTGCTCCGCGCGACGTAGTGGCCCGCGAAAACTTCCGCGTGATGCAACGTCAGGGAGGCAAGCCGGTCATGCTCGATGCCTCGCCGATGGCGAAGGAGAATCCCGATCTGGCAGCCTTCCTGGCCCACCGATTCCCAACCATCGACGCCTACACGCGCTCGCTGGGCTTCGATTGGAGCAAGGAGCCGATTCCGGTGGCACCGGCCGCGCACTATTACATGGGCGGTATCCGCACTGATTTGGACGCTCGCGCCTCGATTCCCGGCCTGTATGCTGCCGGCGAATGCGCCCGTACCGGTGTGATGGGCTCCAACAGGCTCGCCTCCAACTCACTGCTCGAAGGACTCGTTTACGGTCGCCGTGCCGGTTTGGCCGCAGTCGCGGACGGTGATGACACGGTCTGGGCTCCCGAACCGTTCCTGAACTCCGCCACCGGCGAAGCATTCACGCATAAGCTAATTGCATTGAAGACCCCGGTGCTCACCAGCGATGACGCAACCGCAGATGTGTGGAATCGCACCCGCATCCAAAACACCATGTGGCATGGCGTTGGCGTACTGCGCGACGCGGATGGGCTGCAAACCGCTATCGCCGAACTCGGTCAAGGACTTGCTACAGCAGACGCACAGGCCGACGTGGCCGATGCTGAAGCACTGGAGAACCGTAATATGCTCACCGTGGGCTATGTGGCCGCCACCGCCGCGCTCGCCCGCACCGAATCCCGAGGCGCCCACGCCCGCACCGATTATGCTGAGCCGCAGGACGAATGGGCTCACTCCGTCGCCTACATCAAGGATTGACCCATGCTTACGCAACACATCATCCATACCGCCGTCGAAGCGGCGCTCGCCGAAGACGCACCCTACGGCGACATCACCTGCGAGACCACGATCCCCGCGGGCGAAACCGGCTCGGCCCATCTCACCGCACGCGAAAACGGCGTGATGAGCGGCATCGAGGTGTTTCGCGCTGCGTTCACCACGCAGAACCCAGCCGTCACTGTCACCGCTGCCATCAAGGACGGCGAACGATTCCAAGCCGGCCAGGTGCTCGCCACCGTAACCGGTCCGGTACGTGACCTGCTTACCGCCGAACGCATCGCCCTCAACTTCACCCAGCGCATGAGCGGCATCGCCACCATGACCGCCGCTTTCGTGGACGCGGTGAACGCCATCTACAGTGACAACTATGACGGATCGGTCACCCGTCCTCACCGTTACGAACGCACCCGCATCGTCGATACGCGCAAAACCACTCCGGGCTTGCGCCCGTTCGAGAAGTATGCCGTGGTCTGCGGTGGCGGCCACAACCATCGTTACGGACTGTCCGATGCGGTCATGATGAAGGACAATCATCTGGCGGCGCTCGCCGCACATGGTATCGACCTGACCGGTGCCATTCGTCACGTGCGCGAACAGGTAGGCCACACCACGCATATTGAGGTGGAAGTCGATAGCCTCGAGCAGATTCCTGCCGTGCTCGAGGGCGGCGCAGACACGATCATGCTGGATAATTTCTCACTCGATGACACTCGCCGCGGAGTAGAACTCATTGATGGCAAGGCCATCGTGGAAGCCAGTGGAAACATGAATCTGGAGCGTGTTCCGGCCGTGGCTGCCGCCGGTGTGGACGTGATTTCCGTAGGCGCGCTCACCCATTCCGTGCGCAGCATCGACCTCGGATTGGACTGGATCTGATCATGGCCGATACTCCCAACACGTCCAGCGAAGCCGGCGAACTGTATCTCGATGCCGCTGCCACCGAACCGGTGAGCCTGGCCGTTCTCGAAGCCATGACTCCGTTCCTGACCGACGCCTATGCCAATCCGGCCAGCGTGCACCAGCCCGGCAAAACCGCGGCCCGTGCGCTGGACGCGGCACGCGCATCGTTCGCTGCGGCATTGGGAGCCCGGCCAGATGACGTGATCTTCACCTCCGGTGGCACCGAATCGGACAATCTTGCCATCAAAGGCATTGCCATGGCCCGTATGCGGCAGTTGGGATTACAGCCGTTCTATGGACTTGCCGAAGACGATGGCGAGCAGTTCGGCACCGACCTGGCCGACCCGTCCGCCTTATCGCAGACTGGAGAGCAGACGACAAACCACCGCCCACGCATTATCATCTCCGCCATCGAACACCCGGCCGTGGCCCAATCGGCGGCATGGCTGCATGAATGGTTCGGTTTCGACGTCGTGCATATTCCCGTGGATGCGCAAGCACATCTCGATCTCGACGCGCTGGAACACGAGCTCGACGGCGAGGCGGGGGAGCGCACCGCGCTCGTCTCCACCATGCTGGCCAACAACGAGGTCGGCACTGTGGAGCCGGTGGAGGAGTTGGTTCGCATAGCCCATAAGCATGGCGTGCCCATTCATGTGGACGCCGTGCAGGCCGCCGGGCAGATTCCGATTCGTTTCCGCGATTGGGATGTGGATGCTCTATCCGTTTCCGGCCACAAGTTCGGCACGCCCAAAGGCTTGGGCGCGCTGCTGGTACGTGGCCGCACATCCATCGAACCAGTGCTTTCCGGCGGTGGGCAGGAGCGTGGCCTGCGCTCAGGCACACAGAACGTGGCCGGTGCAGTGGCGCTCGCCATCGGGCTCAATGAGTCGAATGCGCGCATGCAGGCGCATTATCGCGAACTGGTTGCCTCCCGTGACATGCTCATTGACGCGGTTCGCCGCGTGGCTCCCCGCGCCGACCTGACCGGCGACCCCGAGCGTCGCCTGCCGGGCCACGCCTCGTTCATCTTCCCCGGCGTCACCGGCGAAGCCCTGCTCGTCGATTTGGATGCACGCGGCATCGCTGCTTCGTCCGGTTCGGCCTGCGCGGTTGGACGTCACGAAATTCCGCCGACTCTGCTGGCTATGGGGCTCGAACCATCCATTGCTAAATCGGCATTGCGTATGACGTTCCGCACACCGTTGACCCGTGAACAAGTCGAACGCATCAGCCTCGCCATCGAAGAGTCCTACACCGACCTCACCCGATATTAACTTGCCCCCGCTGGCTGGGGGGCTGTCAGCAAAGCTGACCTGGGGTGGTTTTCGCAGATATCGCGAATTCTGCCCCCGCTACCAGAAAGGAAACGCCGTGAGCACCACCACTTCAGCGCAACCCGCGCAGCTCACCCGCAACGAGCGCCTCGACCGACTGCCGTTCAACAAGGCGCATCGCAAACTCCTCGTCGCCTCCGGCGTCGGCTGGGCATTCGACGCCATGGACGTCGGCCTCGTCTCCTTCGCGGCCGCCTTCATCCTCGCCTGCATAGCAGCCCTCTGCTTGCCCGAGCGCAAAGGCCTCAATCTCGAAGACTGATTACACTTCAGCCTTCACTACTAAAGTGGCCCACACCAATGTGTGGGCCACTTTTTGTCTTATAGCTCCCGAATGACACGGCAAGAGTTGCCGTATGTCACTGATCAATCGAGGGAACGACGGGTGAGATTGCGCGGTGGTTTTGTGACCAGCCACGCCACCAGCAGTCCGGTTGCCACTACGCCGAATGCCAGCGCCGCCTGCAATCCCCAGATCGGCACGGTTTCCAGCCAATGACCGTCCACGCCGATCCTGCGGTTCCATGCCACATGCAGCCATCCCAACGCCACGCCGGATACCACGCCCACTGGCGCGCCGGCCAGCAGAATCACCGCAGCCTGCGTCAGGCCGTAACGTCTGAGGAATCGGGGTGGCGCGCCCACGGCGACCATCGTGGCCATGTCGCGCTGGGCCTGCGTGCGAGCCAGCAGCAATGAAACGAGCGTGGCCATCAGTGCCAGCAATGCCAACAGGCCAATGGGCACCAATGCCATATTGTCACCCCACGGCAGGCGATTCCCGTCAGTGCTCGTGGATGCTAGCGGCAGATTTTCGATTGCATAAGCTGAGGCCTTCTTTACGGTAATGGGGGAGTTGCCACCGGCGAAGTCTAGATACTCACCCAGATACTGCAATTGTTTGATGCCGAGCGCCTGTGCTGTTGCCGGGCTCATCACCAGCGGGTACGCGCCGCGCACGTAGATGGCCTTGCGCTTCTCGATATGTGTGGCCTGAGATTCGTTTGCAATTGCCGGATTCGGCGAAATGGCCACACGCACCATACCTCCCGCGTCGATTGTGCCGGCATCGCCGACCACCACACCGCCCGCATCAAGCACCTGTGCCGCCTCATCCGCGTTCGGGAAGCCGGACAAACGCATCGCATTGCCATCCATAATGAGATTCACGCCGCGGAAACTCGGCAGTATATTCGAATACGTTGGCTGATGGGATCGGTTTATCGGCACACAACGTATCGGAACGTTTGGATACAGGGCCGAAGCGGCATCCTGGCCCACCCATGTGGACGTGTCCGGTTGCTCTTGGATCGTTGGGTTATCACAAGTGTGACCGGCCGGGAGCAATGCAGCGGCATACATGTAGCCGTGTTCGGCGTTCAACTTGTCGGAATCGACTTCGGTCGTATCATTGAGCTTTGACCATCGCTTGACATCCTCGGTGTACACCGGGTAATGAGCGCGTATCGGTGTCTCTTTGCCAAGCCGGCGTATCGCATCCGACACCACAGCACGGTCGAACTCATTGCTGACATGCACGTCGGCCCCAATGGCCATCCCCGACGGTCCATACGTCATCGTCATCGTGGAATTTCGCTGGTCCGCCACCATGGAGCCGGTGATTACCAGTGTGTACGAGGCGATGCACATGGTAATCAGCACCGCGCATGCCGCCGGAACGAACCGTCGATGATGCTCGGCTGCATCCCTGAGTGCCAGGCGTGCGCCGATGTTCAGTTGGGAACTCGCTTTGCCGCACCACCGTGCAAAAGTGCGAATCGACAACGCAAGCCCTATGACAGCCAACAAAATCGTGGCAACAAGCAGAGCCATATGCGCTTCGGTTCCGGCCGGAACCGCGCCCGGATTGTGATCGGCCAGCGTGGGCAATGGCAATGTCAGACTGAGCGCGGCGCATACGATGGCGGCCAAGACCAGAATCGGACCAACCGCAACACGGAGCAGTCTCAAAGGATTACGGCGAAGCTTCGTATCCACGCCATTCGCGGATTCACCGTAGCCGATTTCCTCTCTTGTCGGGCGATCCTTCAACGCATCGACTGGATGCATACGCGCCACATGCCGAGCCGGCGCAATCGTCGCGGCAAATCCAATGATGATTGCCGTGACAATACCCATCGGCAGCGAGCTCCACGAGAATCCGTGCAGGATCTCCAGCGGCGTGGATCCGCGCAATGCACCTATCGCAGGGCCGGCCGCCAAGGTAAGCGCGAATCCCAATGCCGAGCCCAGCACGCCACCGATGGCGCCGATAACGAGACCTTGCGAGGAAATGATTCGACTGAGGTCACGTGGTGCAGCACCGGATGCGGCCGCGAGCCCAAGCACACGACGTGACTGATCTGCCGACACCGTAAACGCGGGCGTGACCAGAAACAGTACCAGCAACATACCCACCAGCATGGTGATGACCACAGTGACCATGTGGTTCAACATGGTAGCCGCATCGATCTGTATCGGGTAGAGCTGCGATGCGGGCGGATAGCCGTCAGTCAGCACATGGCGGGAAATGACGATGGCCTGCAACAGGTTCATGCTGCGGGTGTGCGCCCACGTGACCGGCTCTGGACCGATCACCAAATAATGGCCATCCACGCCGACGCCATCAGATTCCAATATGGCTGACATCCAGCCTTCCAAGCCCCATGCCGCGGCTTCGGATTCATCGGTCAGCCCGCTGACTGTCCAAGCACGCTGAGTGTCGGCCACCGCCTCGCCGATGCGCCCGTCCAGGCTCATCCAGCCATCGAACGGCGGAGCGACGAACGTCACCGTGCTACCGAGAGAAGCGCCGAGATTATCCGCCAATGTGCGGCTGATGACAATCTGCGTATTATTCTGCGGCGCCGAACCCTTGACCAGCTTCGGCAACATTCGTTGCAATGCCTCAGGTGAAGCCTCGGTCATGGTCGCGGTGGAGGCTGCGTTCAGATCAATGTCGTTCCCGCTTTTCACGTCGATCCCAGCCTTGGTCTGTTCGCCGGGTTGCAACGCGGTGCCGGTGATGGCGATGAGTTCGGGCGACTGCCAATACGGGAGCAGCCGATCCTGTTGCGGCAGAATCTTCGCAAGCTCGGCGGCCGAGGCCGGCTGCTGGGAGGGATCGTCCTGCCACACGCCGCCGCTTTCGGGTGACTGCCGGAACGGTTGGCCGGTGCGGGGCCTGGCGGTGGCGGTGATGACCGCCTGCGTATCAGCCGGGATTGTCGCCAGCGCACGCGATCTGGTGGGCGGTATGGTGGTGGTCATACCGATGGAGGCCACCATTGCGGCGATTGGCAGCATTACCAGCAGCAAGGACAGTAGGGTGCGGGCCTTGTGCCGTAGTGCGTCGCGCCAGCCGAGTCGCAGCGCGGCCCGATACCGGTTGCAACGTGCGCCAAGGCTTGGCCTAGCGGCATGGGGAATTTGGGCAGAGCGACCGACGGTGGCATTGGCAAGATTATTGAGGGCTGCGCGTGCCATCATGCTCCCCTTTCCTCAAGGTTGAGCAAATCATCCATATTGCTGGAGCCGGTTTCATCGATGATACGGCCGTCCTTCAAAAACACCGTGCGGTCGGCCCAGGCGGCGAAGCGAGGCTCATGAGTGACCAGCAGTACGGCCGCGCCGCGATCTGCGCGGGTGCGCAACACTTCGAGAATCGTCATGCCGGCATTGGAATCCAGAGCTCCGGTCGGCTCGTCGGCCAGTAGTAGACGGCGTGGGCCGACCAGTGCGCGGGCAATCGCCACACGTTGCGCCTGGCCGCCAGACATGTCTTCAGGTCGGCGATCAGCCATATCGGCTACCCCCACTTCATTGAGGGATTGCATCGCGGCCTCACGTGCCTTGCGGGGATTCCAGCCATCCAATTCCAAGGGGAACGACACGTTCTCGGCTGCGCTCAGGGAAGGCAGCAGATTGAAATCCTGAAACACGTAGCCTATCGATTTGCGGCGGATGGCCGCGCGTTCGGCCACTGACAGTGTGGCCAGATCGCGGCCTTCGACCAGCACGTGCCCCTGCGTGGGCACATCGAGCCCGCCCGCAAGATTGAGCAAAGTGGATTTGCCGGAACCACTGGGGCCCATGATGGCCACGAATTCACCCGGGCGAAGCGTGAGATTGGCGTGACTGAGCGCGGTGACACGACGTGCATCTTTGCCGTGAACGCGAGTGACGTCGTGTAATTCCAGCGCGCATGGGGAAGATTGCGGGAGAGAAGAAAGAACGGGAGAAGTCATGATGTGCTCCTATGCACTATTGAATGGTGGCGGTGAGTGCGGCTGAGCTTGCCGTGAGAGGTGCCGAAACGGGGTGCTGCGCCAGTTGTGCTCGCAGCTGGGTCTCATCCACGGTATCGAGCCAGCGCAATTCCGCTTCAGTGATGAAAATATGGTGGTCGAGTACTAGACGTGTGGCGAGTTCGGTGGGCGGTGTTTGCCGGCGCAGTCGGGTGATGTCGTGCAGCAGTTGCTGCAAAGCGTGGCGTTGGTGTTGGATGAGTTCGGAAACATCGAGGCCGGGTATTTCCACGGCGACGGCCAGCTTCATCACTAGTTCGTCGCGTCCGCGTTGTTCCGGGGTAATGGGGGAGCGCCACCATCGGTCAAGCTCTTGGGCGCCGGAATTGGTCAATCGCCATAATGGTGCGGCCGCTGCGGTGCCGACATCATTGGATCCGCTAGTAGTCGGCGCGGTCTCTTCAATCAATCCGTCGCGGTTCAACCGCTGCAGCGTAGTGGAAACTTGCCCCATATTGAGCGGCCAAGTCAGACCGATGGTGCGGTCGAAGTCCTTCTTAAGCTGATAGGCGCTGGCCGGGCCTCGCTCCAACAGTGCTAATAGCGCTTCTCTGATTGCCATACCGCATCCCCTTTGCATAGACGGTTTGCCTTGGGCGAAGGTTACTGAGTAACTATCGTTGGATATCAGGTTACTCAGTAACTACCCATGACGATGCTGTACTCAGGGATGATTCAGGGGAGATTCAGGGATACATTCAGGGATGCACTTGGCGCCCCCTCAGTTGCCCACGGCGACAGCTCCCCTCAGGGAGGGGAGTCGAGAGTGTGGAATACAACAAGTCTCGCAAGCCAGATGACATGTGACTAATTCTCAGAAAGCCGGGCCCGTTGTGTGTCAAGGTGTGCCAGTAACATCGTGACGGTTTGTGTGTAGGTACAGGTAGATATCCAAGAGCAAGTACTCGAGAACGCAAGTACCGAACGATTACGCAAGAAAATCAGTATTAAGAGAGGTTTCGATGGCGGTTCGTGGAGATATCCGTAATGTGGCGATTGTGGCTCACGTCGATCACGGCAAGACCACCCTGGTCAATGCCATGCTTCAGCAGTCCCACGTGTTTAGCGAGCGTGAGGAAGTGCCGGATCGTGTGATGGATTCCAACGATCTGGAACGCGAGAAGGGCATCACCATCCTCGCCAAGAACACGGCAGTGGAATACACCGGCCCGCTGGCTGCCAAGTACGGCCACCCGGAGGGCATCACCCTCAATATCATCGATACCCCCGGCCACGCCGATTTCGGTGGCGAGGTCGAGCGCGGTATCTCCATGGTCGACGGCGTCGTGCTGCTCGTGGACGCCTCCGAAGGCCCGCTGCCGCAGACCCGTTTCGTGCTGCGTAAGGCACTCGAAGCCAAGCTGCCGGTCATCCTGTGCGTGAACAAGGTGGACCGCCCTGACGCCCGTATCGAAGAGGTCGTCGGCGAAACCTCCGACCTGCTGCTCGGCCTGGCCGACGATGTGCAGCACGAAGGCATCGACCTGAATCTCGACCAGCTGCTCGAAATGCCGGTCATCTACTGCGCCGCCAAGGCCGGTTACGCCTCCACCAACCAGCCCGCCGACGGAGGCCTGCCGGACAACGACAACCTTGAGCCGCTGTTCGAAGCCATCATCTCCACCATTCCGGCTCCGGAATATGAAGAGGGTGCTCCGCTGCAGGCTCACGTGGCCAACATCGACTCCTCCGACTTCCTCGGCCGACTCGGCCTGGTCCGTATCTACAACGGCACCCTTGAGAAGGGCAAGACCTATGGTCTGTCCCGGGTGGATGGCTCTCTCGAGAACTTCCGCGTCTCCGAACTGCTGCGCACCCAGGGCCTTGACCGTATCCCGGTCGAGTCCGCAGGCCCCGGCGACATTGTGGCTGTCGCCGGCGTCAACGACATCATGATCGGCGAGACCATCGTTGACCCCAACGATCCGAAGCCGCTGCCGCTCATCCACGTCGATGACCCGGCCATCTCCATGACCTTCGGCACCAACGATTCCCCGCTGGCCGGCACCGAAGGCAAGGATCACAAGCTCACCGCCCGCATGATCAAGGATCGCCTTGACCGCGAGCTCATCGGTAACGTGTCCATCAAGGTGCTGCCCACCGATCGCCCCGACGCTTGGGAAGTCCAGGGCCGTGGTGAGCTGGCGCTGGCCGTGCTCGCCGAGCAGATGCGCCGCGAAGGCTACGAGCTGACCGTCGGCCGTCCCCAGGTGGTCACCAAGAAGATCGACGGTGTGGTCAACGAGCCGATGGAAAACACCACCATCGACGTGCCGGAAGAGTACATGGGTACCGTCACCCAGCTCATGGCAGACCGCAAGGGCCGCATGGACGGCATGACCAACCACGGCTCCGGCTGGGTTCGTCTGCAGTTCACCGTGCCGTCCCGCGGTCTGATCGGCTTCCGTACTGCACTGTTGTCCGCCACTCGCGGCACCGGCATCTCCTCCTCCCTGTCCGCCGGCTATGCGCCGTGGGCTGGCGAGATTACCATCCGCCAGAACGGTTCCATGGTTTCCGATCGTCAGGGTGTGGCCACCCCGTACGCCATGCAGCGTCTGCAGGCCCGTGGCAACTTCTTCGTCGAGCCGCAGTCTCCGGTGTACGAGGGCCAGGTCGTGGGCGTGAACAACAAGCCCGACGAGCTGGATGTGAACATTACGCTGGCCAAGCACATGACCAACATGCGTTCCGCCACCGCCGACGTGCTTGAAACCCTGACCCCGCCGATCAAGATGAGCCTCGAGGAGTCCCTGGACTTCGCCAACGAGGACGAGTGCGTGGAAGTCACCCCTGAGTCCATCCGCGTGCGCAAGATCATCCTCGGCCGCGAGGACTGGTACAAGTGGCGCGCCAAGCAGCGCCGCCAGAACGCCGCCCAGCAGGGTAAGTGATTCCGAATTGCCCCCGCTGGCGGGGGGGGCTGTCGGCGGAGCCGACTGGGGTGGTCATCGTAAACCACCCCCAGTCTCATTTCGTTCGACAGCCCCGCCAGCGGGGGCATGTCTATATCTATACTGAAACGCATGACTGTGAAGAGCAATACCGATTTGCGTCCGTGGTCGCATCGTCAGAACGTGCTGGTCAAAGTATTGATCACGATTGCGGCGGGCGTGGCATCTGCCTTTGTGGGCACGTTCGCCCATCGTATGGGGGCTGAATTGAACATTCCATACGGATTGGTTCTTGCGTTCCTGATTATCGGCCTGTCGACATGGTGTGCCCGCTCACGCATGGGCGTGGTTGGTCTGGCTTTGCATCTCATCGCATCTTCCCTGACTGCCTGGGGCATGGCCCTGACCACCACCTCAGGCAAGGCGCTGATTGTCGCCGGATTCCAAGGCGAGATGCCGTTCTTCGCCCAGCATGCCGGATACATCTGGCTCTACGGCCTGATTCTCGTCCAAGTGATCCTGCTTGTCCTTCCCGCACGCTGGTTCAGCGTTATGCCGAAGCAATCCCGATAGAGACCATCGCTGAGCAAAAGCGCAGCCATCGCCCTCAAACCCGCTACCATAGAACCTTATGGCACGCATGAAACTGTTCTATTTGGGCCCGGAGGGCACATTCACCCATCAGGCGGCAATAACGGCCGCCAATCGGTTCGCACCGCTCGAGGACTTTGACCTCGTTGCTCTACCGGATGTACCTGCCATCATGCAAGCCGTCGAATCGCGTCAGGGTTGGGGCGTGATCGCTTGGGAAAACAACGTCGAAGGGTATGTGGTGCCCAACCTCGATGCCCTGATTGATGCCACTGATGTAGCGGGTTTTGCCCGTGTCAGTGTGGATGTGGTCTTTAATGCTTTCACGGTGCGAGGTCACGGCATTTATGATTGCACCGGCGGCATCGTCAGCGCTCACGCACATGGTCTGGCGCAATGCAAACGATTCATCGCCGAACATCATCTCAAGCCCGAGCCCTCATCGTCCAATGCCGCTGCCTGCCGCGATTTGCAGCCCGGCCAAGTGGCGCTCGGTCCCAGCATCTGTGGTGAGTTGTACAACCTGGATACCCTTGCCGAACATGTGCAGGATTTCGAGGGAGCCCGCACTGAATTCCTTGTCATTGCTCCGCGAGATGTGGTTCAGGATCTCAATGCCCGCGCGCACCGCAATAATGCCGACGATTTTGAAACCATCATCACATTCATTCCGCTGGTCACAGGTCCTGGTGTATTGGCCGATCTGCTTGATGTGCTGCGTGACGCAGGACTGAATATGACCAGCTTCATTTCCCGCCCCATAAAGGGGAACGATGGCACTTATAGTTTCATCGCCACGCTTGATGCCTCGCCGCGGGAGCCCAAGTTCCATGCCGTGCTCGAAGAAATTGCCGAACATGGTGATTGGGCTAAGACTCTGGCTGTATACCCACGTCGTGAACGTCCCAGCCCGCCGGTTGATGCATGGATGTTGCCCGAAGGTGGTGTCCATGTCGATGCTGAGCATCCGTCAGAAGGCTGGCAGCACACCGAAGAGGCCAGGAGGGAATTGTTGTGGTAAATACAGTCGGAATCATTGGACTGGGACTGATTGGCGGTTCTCTTGCCCGGCGCCTGGCCGAGCGGGGCATACGTGTAGTCGCATGGAACCATCGCCCGCATCCTTATGCTCAAGCCGAGGCAGATGGCATATTCTGCAAAAGCACATTGGCTGAGCTCATGGATGCTGAGCCGGATGTGGTCGTGTTGTGCAATCCGCTGAAAGCCATGCCTGCAATGCTTGACTCGTTGGCTCCTCTTATGGTCGAACATCCGCGTACCACCATCACTGATGTGGGCTCGGTCAAAGGCATGGTTCGCGAGCAGGTCGAAGCCGCCGGATTGGGGGAGTGCTATGTGGGTGCCCACCCGATGGCCGGCAACGAATTGTCCGGTTGGCAGGCTGCAGACCCGCATCTGTACGATGATGCACTATGGGCGGTGACCGTTGATAGTGCCACGAATTATCAACGATTCCTTGACGTGGCCGCTTTGATTACCAAAGGTGTTGGCAACCGTCTCATCGTGCTGGACGATGAGACGCACGACAAAGCTGCGGCAATGATCTCCCATATGCCACACGTGGTATCCACCGCGCTGATCAACGAACTGTCTGCCTACCCCGATCGCAATATTGCGGCCGCATTGGCCGCTGGCTGTTGGAGGGATATGACCCGTGTGGCTCTGACCGACCCTAATCGCACGCGTGCGATGGTCGAGGAGGATGCGTTGAATGTCGAAGCGTTGCTTCGCCGTATGGCCAAGCGTCTGACTGATATGGCCGACCAATTGCATGACGGCGACGAAACCGACGTGATTCGGTTCTTTGCTGAAGGCAACCCGTTCCGCCAGTACAAGTCCGCACTCACACATGCGAGTGACGGTGCAGCCGAGAGCTTGCCGGAACGCGAGCTTACCGTTCCTGAATCCGGTTGGCAGCAGACCTTGCTGTTTTCCGCGCGCAGAGGTGAAGCCA
Organism: Bifidobacterium breve DSM 20213 = JCM 1192; assembly: GCF_001025175.1. Classification (NCBI taxonomy): domain Bacteria; kingdom Bacillati; phylum Actinomycetota; class Actinomycetes; order Bifidobacteriales; family Bifidobacteriaceae; genus Bifidobacterium; species Bifidobacterium breve. The sequence goes on along the minus strand of NZ_AP012324.1, from coordinate 1,418,055 downwards.
TCATCGGCTTCGTCAACCCACGTCAGGCGATTATTCAGCTGCGCCCTGCCATGTAGTCAATACCGTTGCTCACAGGTACGACGAGTACAGTGGAATGCGTATCGAAGTTGATATATCGGGAACGGCAAGGGGATGATGATTATGACGTTGCCCAGGCAGATTCCAACAGGCGCGCGAGTGGTGGTGCGTGTTACCGAGGGCGTGGATCCCACTGACCATCGTATGAAATTCCGCGATTACGTGGGTCATGTGGTCTCATGGGACGGCTACACGTTGGAACTGGTGCGTGACGCCGCGGCCAACGGCTCTCGTCCAGCACAAAACGTGACGATTCATCAGGAGCAAATCGCCACATTGAAGCCGATACCGGAGCGTCCGGTCACGCCTCTGAGGCCGTAACGACTGCTTAGCGACAAAAATTCAGGAAATAAACGGCTTCGCCCTGAAATACTGTCGCTGACAGTAACTCAGTGACAGAAATTCAGGAAACAAACGTCTTCACCCTAAAATCCTGTTGCTGACTGCGACTCAGCGACAGAAGTTCAGGACGAAAGGGGTTATTTCCTGAATATCTGTCGCTGGGCGAGATGAATGATGACGAGATTATTGGGTTACTCCGAGATATCAGTGAATAATGCGAGGTGACAGCAGTTACTCCGAGGCAACAGCATCCAGAACCGGCTGCTTGAGCGCGCGAGAGGCAGGCGAGACGGAGGCGATGAGACCCACCAGAATCGAGAGCACGAGGAACACTCCGAGCTGATCCCACGGAATGCTGAGCACACTCAGGCCGTCGGCCTCGTACACCGCGCGAATCACAGCGCCTGCCGCGACGCCGACCACCATGCCCATCACCGTGCCGAACACGGCGATAATGGCCGCTTCGATGCCCAACATGCCTCGCACCTGGCCGCGCGACGTGCCGATGGCCCTCAACAGACCGATTTCCTTGGTGCGTTCGGACACGGATAACGCCAACGTGTTCACAATGCCGAAAATCGCAATCACAATGGACAATGCCAACAGCGCATAAAGCACCAACAGAATCTGATCGACCATCGAGCCCATCGTGGACTTGTATTCGTCGCGGTTCATCACCGAAATCACGTAGTACGGCTTGACCGCCTTCTTGATGCGCTGCTCCAACTTGTCGAGATTCTCGCCCGGCTTGGCCACCAGATACATCTGCATGGTGAACATCGTCTGCTTGGTTCCCAGCTGGTCGCCCAAATCATCATTGACGAACACGCACGAACGGTATACCGAATTCGAGATGATCGCACCGACTTTGAGCTTCTTGATTACCGTGACCTGCTTGGTTTTCACCAAAGTTGCAGGATCCACGTTTTGAGCCTGCTGCGTGACTTGCTGAATCTCATCGGATTTGGCCTGCGCTCCCGCCGCATCGCCAGCCAATGCCAGCTTCTGCGCCTCTTCGGTCAACGATTGAATTTGAGCCTGAACCTGTGTCTGATAGTCGGCCTGTGCCTGGGCGGTGGCCTCTTCGTCGACCGTCGTGTTCTCGGTGGACACCTTTACGGTGTCGCCGACTTTCCATCCTTGATCGTCGGCGATGTCTTCGCCGACCACCAGTTCGCCGCCACGCAATGCTTTATTCGCGTCACCTGCAATGATTTCGGGCGCGAACACGTCAGTGAACAGGGAATCCTGAGCCGCGAACGTCATGCCCTTGACCTGCTTGCCGTCATACTTCGCACCGAAAATCATTCGATTTGAAGACACGGACTTCAGCCCATCTACACCTTTAATCGCTTCGACGGCATTATCGGGAATCTGGCCGGATGCCGCGGACGATATGGAGAAATCAGCCTTTAATCCAGTGTCGACGATGTCATTCACCGAGGCCTTGGCCGAGGTGGCCACCACGCTCAGGCAGGAGACGATTGCCACGCCCACGAATAGGGCCGCCGCCGTGTTCGAGGTGCGGCGCTTGTGTCGGGAGAGATTACGAGTGGCGAGCCGGCCCGTTACCTGGAACACATGCGCCGGAATCCAGCCCAAAACCGCGCCGGCAGGGGAGACCCAAGCCGGGCCCGCCACAATAACGCCAATGACGATAAGCGCCGCGCCCACGCCAAGCGGCCAGCCGGTGCCGGTCCAGGAAGCGAAGTCGTTGAGCCAGCCGATTAGCGTCGGATCGCCGTCCGCCACTGCGATGCGGCAGGTCCAGGCCCAGGTCAGTGCGCCCACCACAATCATCGTGGTGCCGATGATGCCGCGAGTCAATACTGGCTTCTCCGGGTTCACGGTCTCGTTCATTGCCTGAATGGGCGGGGCCATTGCGGCACGACTGGCCGGCAACGCCGCGCCGATCAGCGTGACGATCAGGCCTACCGCGAGACCAACCAGCATGTCCGAGACGCTCGGATTCGAGGATCCGGTCATCGGCGTGCCCATCTGACCCATCATCGCGACGATGCCTTTGACCATGCCCCAGCCGAGCCCGATACCGATGCCGGAACCGACCACACCGAGCACAATCGCCTGCACGATCACCGTGGTGAACACCTGGGCGGGGGAGGCTCCTATTGATCGCAGCACTGCGTAGCCGCGCATTGATTCGCGCACGATCATCGAGAACGTGTTCGCGATGATGAACGAGCCCACGAACAGGGCAATTACCGCGAAAATAAGAATCAATGGCTGAACGAAGCCCAGTGCCTCCTGCGCGGATTGGGTCGACTCGTCGCGCAGCTGGTTGCCGGTGATGGCATGTGCTTTGGAGCCGGCAGGCAACGCCTTATTGATACGGTCGGCGAGTTCCTGCTGCGCCTGCTCGTCCAGCGGGGTTTTGAGGTTACCGTAGATACCGATCTGGTCGGTCTTATCCGGGTCGTCGCTTTGCTGGGTGGCGTACGTCTTGGCCAAAGATGGTGGAATATCGATGATGATGGCACCGGCAAGCGAGGAATCCAGATCGAAGATACCGGTTACCGTTACGTCTTTCGGCCCGTCCGGGTAGACGACTTTGGTTTTGTCTCCAACCTTCAGATTCGCCTTCTCGGCGGCAAAGGAATGCAAGGCGATTTCGTCGTCCGAGGTGGGGTCTGTGCCCGAAGTGAATGTGGCGGAACGCCATGGCACATCCTTGCCAAAGCCCACGGCCAATGTCGGCGCTCCCATGGTGGATACGGCCGCGCCGTCCTTACCGACCAGCACCGTGCCGGACACGGAATACACGACTTCCGCGCTTTTCACGCCCTTGACGTCGCCGATGGTCGAGGCCAGATCGACGTTGATGGTGTTATAGGTTTTCGAGGAAGACGAGGCGGCCATCAGGCCGGAGGAGTCGGATTTGACTTCTTTTGAGCCGCGAACATATACGTCATGGTCGGCGCTGGTGCCCATCATGTCGGAGACCTGGTTGTTCATCATTTCACGGAAACAGAACGAGCCGACCACAAAGCTCACGCCTAGTGCGATGGCGATGATGGACATGACGAATCGCCCGAAATGCGCGCGGGCGTCGCGCAATCCGATTTTGATCATGCTTGTGCCACCTTGCCGGCCTCATCCGCACCGTCATCGGCAAAGACCTCAAGAATCTGCTCATAGGTAGGGTGGTCGAGATCCTGCGTAATATGGCCATCGGCCAAAACCAGCACGCGGTCAGCGTAGGAGGCGGCGCGCGGATCATGCGTCACCATCACAATGGACTGGCCATATTCGGTCACAGACTGCTTCAGGAAGCCCAATACCTCACGTGAAGAACGAGAATCGAGGTTACCGGTGGGCTCATCGGCGAAAATCACGGACGGGCGGGCCATCATCGCACGGGCGCAGGCCACGCGCTGCTGCTGTCCGCCGGACAGCTGGCTTGGCCGGTGGGTGAGTCGCTTCTCCAGCCCGACCACCTTGACCACCTGCTTGAACCAATCGCGGTCAATCGGCTTCTTCGCAATTTGCAAAGGCAGCAGGATGTTCTCTTCAGCGCAGAGCGTGGGTACCAGATTGAACGACTGGAAGATGAATCCTATCTGCGCACGTCTCAAGTCGGTGAGCTGCTTCTGGCCCATCGAAGACACTTCGAGGCCTTCGATAAACACCTTGCCGGAAGTCGGTTGGTCGAGTCCCGCCATGCAATGCATCAGCGTGGACTTGCCTGAGCCGGACGGGCCCATGATTGCGGTCATCTGGCCGCGCTGGAATTCCACGTTCACATGATCCAGCGCCACTACCTGGCTGTCGGCGTCACCGTAGGTTTTCGTCAGATCTACGGCCCGCGCCACCACATGGTCGTGCTGTTCCTCGGCCTGTTCGATGCTTTGTGCGACGCCTTTTGCGCTGTGCCGTGCCATACTGCCCCAATCATCATGGAAGTTCGTTTCTTTGCGGCCAATACGGTTTCGTTCCCTGAGTCAAGGCCGGTTGGCGTTGTCACGGCAAAGGGGATACCCGTGTATGGGGCCGCTCTGTGCCTATAGTTTATCTGACAGTACTCGACAGAGGAGCGATAAGTATGCGGTTTAGCAGTGACGTCGACTCCTTTATTTCCTATCTGAGAGCTAATCGTGGGCTATCCGCTAATACGCTAAAAGCGTATCGTTGCGACATTGAGGCTTGTCTCCACCTATTCGAGTTGCGTGGTGTGGTCAGCCTGAACGAAATCACGCTGAATGATCTGCGTAGTTGGATGGCAACGGAATCGCACAATCACGCCAGAAGCAGTATGGCCCGCAAAACCGTAGCGGTACGAGGTTTCTTCGCTTGGGGCTATGAGCATGGCGTGGTTGGTGTCAATCCGGCCGCCACATTAATGACCCCCTCGATTCCTAACACCTTGCCGACTGTACTTACTGAATCGCAGGCCGAGCAGCTTCTTGATTGTGCTGAGCATAGTGAGGCCCTGCAACGGAAGAATCGTGATATCTCCAATGATTCCTCGGCTGATGGTCCTCATTCCGCTCGTGGGCGGAGCGCGGATCGGGCGAGGGAAATCGCAGAACGCCAGCGGGATGTGGCGATTCTCGAATTGCTGTATGCCACCGGCATCCGCGTGGCCGAATTGGTTTCTTTGGATATTCGTGATGTCGACTTTTCCAATCGCACCGTCAGAGTGACCGGTAAAGGCAACAAGCAACGGGTGGTTCCGTTTGGATTGCCTGCGGAGCAGGCATTGCAGGACTGGATCGATTATGGACGGCCAGCGCTGGCTCGTTTGGCGATTGAAAAAGCCGTCCCCCCGAACGGTATTTCTTCAGACGAGGGAGCCTTGTTCCTCGGTATGCGTGGTAAACGGCTGAACCAGCGTGTGGCGCGTGAAATCGTGCATAAGGCCGCACGTGAAGCGGGCGTTCCGGACATCAGCCCGCATGCCTTGCGCCATTCGGCAGCCACGCACATGTTGGATGGGGGAGCTGATTTGAGGGAAGTGCAGGAGATGCTTGGGCATTCCTCCTTGAAAACCACACAACGCTATACGCACGTGTCCATCGAGCAGCTCAAAAACCGTTACGGTCAGGCATTCCCCCGAGCATGACCACTATGTGGACGATGGTTAACAAACTTAGCAAAGGCTGAACATAGCCGGTAAATGGACCATGATTTTACATAGGCGTAACAAAAAAGCAACTGGTTGTCTCCCAAGTGCGCAAAAATGTCAGGCAATCAGCAACGGGTTGGATTGTTCGAGACATCGTGAGATGCAAGTCTCACGGGTGACGGGGAATCCAGTCCCGTTCGCATGAGGCGGGGCTGAGACGTCCTGCAACCTAATGAATAGGAGAAATCATATGAAGAAGAAAGCTCTTGCTTTCGCTGCCATGGCCTGCTCCGTGGCCATGCTGCTGAGCGCCTGCGGCGGCTCCAACAGCAACGCTGCCTCCGGTGACACCGCTGGCTCCAACATCATCACTGCGTACAACTCCGAACCGCAGAACCCGCTGATCCCGGGCAACACCAACGAAACCGGCGGCGGCAAGCCGGTCGACCTGCTGTTCTCCCGTCTGGTCTCCTTCGACAAGGACGGCAAGGCTTCCAACGAAGTGGCCGAGTCCATCACCCCGAACGATGACGCCACCCAGTACACCATCAAGATCAAGTCTGGCTGGAAGTTCACCGACGGCACTCCGGTGACCGCTGAGTCCTTCACCAAGGCCTGGTCCTACGTGGCCAACGCCAAGAACGCCCAGAAGTGCTCCTCCTTCTTCTCCGCCATCGCCGGCTATGACGATCTGCAGAAGGATGGCCTCAAGGGTGACGAGCAGCTCTCCGGCCTCAAGGTCGTGGACGACACCACCTTCACCGTCGACCTGAACCAGTCCGACTCCGTGTTCCCGATTAAGGTCGGCTACTCGGCCTTCGCCCCGCTGCCCGAGTCCTTCTACAAGGACCCGAAGGCCTTCGGCCAGAAGCCGGTCGGCAACGGCCCGTACAAGCTGGACCACTGGGATCACAACAAGGAAATCGCCCTCGTCAAGAACCCTGACTACAAGGGTAACGAGCAGCCCAAGAATGATGGCGTGACCTTCAAGGTCTACACCGACGACTCCGCCGCTTACCGTGACATTCAGGCCGGCAACCTCGACGTGATGGAATCCGTCCCGGCCGCCTTCACCAAGACCTTCAAGACCGACAAGAAGGTCCAGGCTTACTCCGAGGTCGGCTCCGTCATCCAGACCTTCACCATCCCGTCCTCCCTTGATCACTTCAAGAACGACGAGGAAGGTCAGCTGCGTCGTCAGGCCATCTCCATGGCCATCAACCGTGACCAGCTCATCGACAAGGTGCTCAACGGCAACGCCTCCGCCGCCACCGAGTTCACCTCCCCGAAGACCCCGGGCTACTCCGACTCCCTCAAGGGTGCCGACAACCTGAAGTTCAACGCCTCCAAGGCCAAGGAACTGTGGGCCAAGGCTGACACCATCTCCAAGTACGACGGCCAGCTCACCTTCTCCTACAACGCCGATGGTGGTGCCAAGCCGATTTACGACGCCGTCGTGAACCAGCTCAAGAACAACCTGGGCATCGACGCGGCCACCAACCCGATCCCGACCTTCCAGGAATTCCGTGACGCCGTCACCAATCGTCAGATGAAGGGCGCCTTCCGTACCGGCTGGCAGCCCGATTACCCGTCCGCCGAGAACTACCTGTGGCAGCTGTACTCCACCGCTGCTGCTGACGGCAACGGCTCCAACGACGGTGACTACAAGAACCCGGCCTTCGACGACATGTGCAAGCAGGCCGCCGCCGCCAAGTCCGTCGATGACGCCAACAAGCTGTACCAGCAGGCTGAGGAAATCCTCCTCAACGACCTTCCGGCCATCCCGCTGTACTACTCCAACGCCAACGGTGCGGCTTCCCTCAACGTGAAGTCCGGCTACGCCTTCGATTGGCAGAACCTCCCGACCTACACCGAGATGTCCAAGAAGTGAGTCTGACTCACTGAACGGATACCGTTAGGTAGTTCGGAAATAAAGGGCGAGGATCGCAAGATCCCCGCCCTTTATTGTGTTGTGTGAGGGGTGCTTGCTCCCGCTGGCGGGAGCTGTCGCCGTAGGCGACTGAGGGTGGTGACACCATGATGAACCACCCTCAGTCTCGCTTCGCGAGCCAGCTCCCGACAGCGGGAACCAAGTTAAAGTATCCACTATCCGACCGCAACCATGGACATATCCACCAGTATTGCCCAATCTCAAACCTTGCGTTAACGCAAATTTACATATCACAGTCCGGGCATGCGGTAAACTGTCGGAGTATTTATCGACCGGAAGGGGTCTTGTTATACCCTTTCTGGCCGATCTAGGAAATAAGGAGCAACCGTATGGGTAAGTATCTTCTGCGACGCATTCTGCAGATGATCCCCGTGGTTCTCGGTACGACTCTTCTGGTATATGCCCTTGTATTCGCCCTGCCGGGCGACCCCGTCAAGGCCATGTTCGGAGACAAGCCTGTCAATGAGGCCGTCGCAGCCCAGATCCGCGCAGAATACCATCTCGACCAGCCGTTCATCGTTCAGTACTTTATCTACCTGAAGAATGCACTGACCCTGAACTTCGGCGATACCTTCGCCGGGCAGCCTGTTCTCGACGAAATCGCCCGCGCCTTCCCGGTCACCATCCGGCTCGGCTTGATGGCGTTCGTGTTCGAGGCGATCTTCGGCGTGGTCTTCGGCATCATCTCGGGCCTCAAGAAGGGCAAGTGGTACGACACCGTCATCCTGATCGTCTCCCTGCTGCTTATTTCCGTGCCGACCTTCGTCACCGGCTTTGTCATGCAATATGTCTTTGGTATTCAGTGGGCGATATTGCCGGTGACGGCAGGCGCCGACCCCGGCTTCCTCGACCTGCTCATGCCGGCCATGGTGCTCGGATCGGCGTCGATGGCCTACATCATCCGACTGACCCGTTCCGAAATCTCCTCCAACATCGCCGAGGATTACGTGCGCACCGCACGCGCCAAGGGCATGTCGAACGGTCAGGTCATGCTGCGCCACGTGCTGCGCAACTCCCTGATTCCAGTCGTCACTTACCTGGGCCAGGACATCGGCGGCCTGATGGGTGGTGCCATGATCACCGAGCAGATCTTCAACATCCACGGCATCGGCTTCCTCACCTACCAGTCCATTCTGAAGGGCGAGGCAAACCTGGTGGTGTCCATCGTCACGTTGCTCATGCTGATTTTCGTAGTGTGCAACCTCGTTGTCGACATGCTGTACGCGGCCCTCGATCCGCGTATCCGCTACGCGTGATAGGGAGAAGTGAGTCACATGGCAAACGAAACCACTGAAAACGAGCTCAACCAGACCGGCGAGCCGGGAACCGAATACTTCATGGAAACCCTGCCCGGTCAGGACCGTTATGTAGCCCCCCTCGAGGAGACCCCGCTGCAGGACGTCGATTCCGTCGATGAATCCGCACCGGCCACCAGCATGTGGGCCGACGCCTGGCGAACCCTGCGCCGCAACCCGCTGTTCATCATCTCCGGCTTGCTGATCCTGTTCATCATCGTGGTGGCCATCGCCCCCGGTCTGTTCACCAAGCAGGATCCGAACGCCTGCGATCTGGGCAACTCCTTGAGCCCCGCCTCCGCCGGACACCCCTTCGGCTACGACCTGCAGGGCTGCGACGTGTACACCCGCGTGATCTACGGCACGCGCACCTCGCTGTCTGTCGGCGTGCTCTCCACGCTACTAGTCGTGATCGTCGGCACCCTGATCGGCGCCGTCGCCGGCTTCTTCGGCGGCTGGGTCGACGCGGTGCTGAGCCGCATCAACGACATCTTCTTCGCGCTGCCCATGCTGCTCGGCGCCATCGTGGTGCTCCAGATGTTCAAGACCTCCAAGTCCATCTGGAAGATCGTGCTGGTGTTGACGCTCTTCGGTTGGGTCGGCGTATGCCGCATCGCCCGCAGCGCCGTGCTGGAATCGAAGAACCTCGAATTCAACACCGCCTCCACGGCCCTCGGCTCCACGCCGGCCAGAAACCTGTTCCGCCACATTCTGCCGAACTCCCTGGCCCCGATCATCGTCATCGCCACCACCTCGCTGGCCTCCTACATCGTGGCGGAAGCGACGCTGAGCTTCCTCGGCGTCGGCCTGCCGACCACCACGGTGAGCTGGGGCGGCGACATCTCCAGCGCGCAGACCAACCTGCAGACCGATCCGATGGTGCTGTTCTACCCGTCCGCCGCACTGGCCATCACCGTGCTTGCGTTCATCATGATGGGCGACGCCGTCAAGGACGCCCTCGACCCGAAGAGCCGAACGGCCTGAGCAAGGGGAGTGGAGAAAGACAATGACTGACAATACCAACGCCACGATGCTGGCCATGCAGAAAGAGCATGGCCCGCTGCTGGAAGTCCGGAACCTGGCCATCGACTTCACCACCGACACCGGCAAGCCGGTGCATGCGGTGCGAGACGCCAACTTCACCGTCTATCCCGGCCAGTGGGTGGCCATCGTGGGCGAATCCGGCTCCGGCAAATCCACCTCCGCCATGGCTGTGCTGGGCCTGCTGCCCGGCACCGGTCACGTGGTCAACGGCTCCATCAAGCTTGACGGCGAGGAGATCGCCGGCGCCAAGCAGAGCGAGTTCGACAAGCTGCGCGGTACCAAGATGGGCCTCGTGCCTCAGGACCCGATGAGCAACCTCAACCCGGTGTGGCGTATCGGCACCCAGGTCAAGGAAGCGCTGAAGGCCAACAACATGGACGTGGACCATGAGAAGCGCTCCGCCCTCGCCAAGGCCCTGGCCGGTGACGAGGTCGAAGTCAAGGGCAACGACGACGAGACCTTCCTCGGCGCCAAGGAACTGCCCGAGCTCATGACCGAGGCCAAGAAGGCCCTGACCGAAGCCGGCGTGTCCGGCGAGGCCTTCGACAAGGCCGTCGCCCGCTTCACCAACGAATGGGTTCCGGGCTCCGAAACCCGTTGGCGCGTGGCCGACGACCTCATCAAGGCCGGCGTGGCCGACGATCAGGCCTGGTACCTCGCCAAGAAGTACGTCATCGGCTCCACAATGGATGACCGTATCGCGGGTCTGCTGTCCGAGGCCGGTCTGCCCGACGCCGCCACCCGTGCCCGTCAGTTCCCGCACGAGTTCTCCGGTGGTATGCGCCAGCGTGCGCTCATCGCCATCGGTCTGGCCTGCCGCCCCGACCTGCTGATTGCCGACGAGCCGACCTCCGCTCTGGACGTGACCGTGCAGAAGCGCATCCTCGACCACCTGCACATGCTCACCGACTCACTGGGCACCGCCGTGCTGTTCATCACCCACGATCTGGGCCTTGCCGCTGAGCGTGCCCAGCGCATTGTCGTGATGTACAAGGGTCAGGTCGTCGAATCCGGTCCGTCCCTCGAGGTGCTGCAGCACCCGCAGCACCCGTACACCAAGCGACTCGTGGCCGCCGCCCCGTCGCTGGCCTCCCAGCGCATCATCTCCGCCAAGGAGCGCGGTGAGAACGCGGACGCCCTGCTTGGCCACCACATCGCCGGCGAAAGCACGCTTGAGAAAAGCGAGCACATCATCACCGTCGACCACCTGACCAAGGAATTCAAGCTGCCCCGCAAGAAGGAGATGTTCAAGGCCGTCGACGACGTGTCCTTCTCCGTCAAGCGTGGCACCACCCTGGCCATCGTGGGCGAATCCGGTTCCGGCAAGTCCACCGTGGCGAACATGGTGCTTCACCTGCTGAAGCCCACTTCCGGCAAAGTGTTCTATGAAGGTCGCGACACCTCCACGTTCAAGGCCAAGGATCTGCTCGGTTTCCGCCGCCATGTGCAGCCGGTGTTCCAGAACCCGTACGGTTCGCTCGACCCGATGTACTCCATCTTCCGTTCCATTGAGGAGCCCCTGCGCATCCACAAGATTGGCGATAAGAAGTGGCGTGCCAACCGTGTCAAGGAACTGCTGGACATGGTCGAGATGCCGGCTTCCGTGATGGGTCGTTACCCGAACGAGCTTTCCGGTGGCCAGCGTCAGCGCATCGCCATCGCACGAGCCATGGCTCTGGATCCGGACGTCATCGTGTGCGATGAGGCCGTCTCCGCCTTGGACGTGCTGGTGCAGGATCAGGTGCTGCGTCTGCTCAACGACCTGCAGGCCGAAAAGGGCCTGAGCTATCTGTTCATCACCCACGATCTAGCCGTGGTTCGCCAGATCGCCGATGAGGTCGTGGTGATGCAGCATGGCAAGCTCGTGGAGCACGCCACCACCGATGAGGTCTTCGACCACCCGCAGAAGCAGTACACCCGAGACCTGCTCGACGCCATCCCCGGCGGCAAGCTCCAGCTCGGTCTGGACTGATAATCTGCATTTGAGCGCATAGTATTGGGGTCTTTCCATCCGTGGAAAGACCCCAATATTCATATGTGTCGGTTTGCATGATGGTTCGCGTGGGACGAAAGGCAAAAATCAGTGTTTTTCCGATGTTGTCCCACAATTTGTGGGACAACATCAACATCAATCGATAAACATGAGTGTTGTCCCACAGTAGATTTCTCACGAAGCCCGGAATTACGCCATTCTTGGCGTAGTCGATGATTGCTCATGATGCGGGGCGTGGGACGACCCGCGAAAATCGTCGATTTTCGGATGTTGTCCCACAGAATACGTCATACCTCGTATGTAATCGTGAGTGGGGCGTGATCGGACCAGCGTTTGTCATACGTGGGAGCCTTGTCGATGACGAATCCGCGTGCGGTCTCCGCCAGCTCGGGCGTGGCGAACTGGTAGTCGATTCTCCAGCCGACATTGTTGTCGAAGGCGCGCCCTCGTTGGCTCCACCATGTGTACGGCCCCTGAATATCACCGGCCAACGAACGCATCACATCCACGAACTCGTATTCGTCCAGCCATTTGTCCACGTAGGCACGTTCTTCGGGCAGGAATCCGGCGTGCTTCTCATTGGCCTTGGCGTTCTTGATATCGAGCGGCGTATGTGCGATGTTGAAATCGCCGCATAATACAGCCTGCTTGCCGCCATGTGCGGCTTCATCACGAAGCGCGCCCATGCGGGCCAGCATAGTGTCCAGAAAACGATACTTCTGTTCCATTTTGGTCGGATCATCGGTGTTGCCGGCATGTATGTACACGGATGCCACGGTGATCGTATAGCCCTCAGGCGTTTTGACATCGGTTTCGATCCAACGCCCCGAATCCACATCCTCGCTCAGACCTGGCAGACCATATCGCTTGTCAAGCACTTCCAAGTCGGTGAGCAGCCCGACTCCCGCGCGGCCTTTCACCCGGCAGACCTCGTTCATGGTATGGAGGTCGGCCGGCGCGTCGATTTTGCCGGCGGTGGCGTATTCAAAACCAAATTCATCGAAAATGGAATCGACATCGTCCTGAGGTGCGCGAACCTCCTGCATGCACCAGACATCCGGTGCATGCTTGCCGGCCCAATCCTCGATGCCCTTGCGCTTGGCCGCACGAATGCCGTTGACGTTAGACGTGGTAATGGTGATGGTCATGCGGCCATACTATTGTGGCCTCCCTACGAATCGAACCGGACACCGGCGGCCGCGATGCTCAGCTTTCTCTAAGCCTGAGTGCTAGTGTTAGCAAGGTTGCAACCGTTATACGAAACGAGGAATCATGGGACTGTTCGGATTCGGCAAGAAGAAGGACAAGAAGGAAACCGAGCCGGCCGTAGAGCTTGTCGACGAGGACAAGGTGGCTGCCGAGGCCGCAAACGCCGCAGCAAAGGCGGAAAGCGCTGAAACCGTATTGGCGGAACCTTCCAGCGAGTACGTGGGCCGTGGCGAGGAACGCGGTCCGTGGGATGTGAACGACGAAGAAGTACCCGACTACGATGACTATCTGGATCTGGGTGCCTACTATCTGCCGTTCATGCAGAACATCGAACTGCGCATCAAGGCCAACCGCGCCACCCAGCAGGTGCTTGGTTCCACCATCACCTATGGCAAGTCCAGCTTGGAAATCGAAGCGTTCGCAGCTCCCAAGACCCTAGGGCTCTGGGATGATGTGCGCGCTGATCTGATTGAGGCCAACAAGGCTGCATCCGAGGTCGAAGGCGTGTTTGGCACCGAGCTGAAGCTGCCGGTCAACGTCAAGGGCGGCAAGACCGTAAACACCCGAATCGTCGGCGTGGACGGTCCGCGTTGGATGCTGCGTGGCATCTTCTCCGGTGTCGCTGCCACCGATCCGGACAGCCCGGAGACCGAGGCACTGAACAAATTCTTTGCGGACATCGTGGTTGAGCGCGGCGAAGAGCCGCTGGCTCCGCGCGATCTGATTCCGATGCACCCGCCCGTGGCACCTGCCGAGCGCAAGGCCGCCGCCGAAGCCGGCGAGGAGAATGGCAAGGAACACTTCAAGGACATTCCGGACAACAAGCCGAAGGGTCCGCTGAGCCAGGACCAGCAGACCGAAGTGAAGACCACGCTGTCTCGCGGCCCGATGTTCTCCGAAGTTCGCTGATTTATAGGAAGAGACTTGGCAGACAACAAACGCACCGGCCTGTCCGCTCTAGCCGACGCCGGCAATGAAGGCGAGGATTTCTCCGTCATCGACGCCATCGGTGGCCCGCGTGGCGTTATCGAATCCATGCTGCCCGGCGTGGTATTCGTCGTGCTGTTCGTGGTCACGAGCAATCTGAACCTCACCATCGCCGTTTCGGCTATTTTGGCGGTGTTGCAGGTTATCGCGCGCCTGATTCAACGCCAATCGGTGATGGGCGCGGTTTCCGGCCTGGTGGCGGTCGGCATCTGCCTGATTTGGGCATGGCAGACCCATGAGGCCCGTAACTACTACATCTTCGGATTCATTACCAATGCCGGCTATGCCGCATTGCTTGCCGTCTCATTGATTGCACGGGTACCCGGCCTCGGACTGGTCGTCGAATTTATCCGTAGCCTGCCTACTGAGCATTTCAAGGCGTGGTTCAACGACTGGATGAGTGATAAGGCATTGAAACGTGCCTACATGATCATCACCGGTCTATGGGTCGGTCTGTTCCTGCTGCGATTGGCAGTGCAGGTGCCGCTGTATCTGACCAATCATGTGGCCGCGCTTGGCGTGGCCCGTCTGCTTATGGGCATCCCGTTCTGGGCGCTGGCGATTTGGGTGAGCTACCTCATCATCGCCACGCCAATGCACCGTCATAAAGCCGTGGCTACTCAGAACGTTACGCAATCCGAATCGGGATCTGCGGCTGAGGCCGTCAGCGAACCCGTGGCGGGCAAAACCGGAAAGGACAGCGATGCAAGCTGAAGTCCGCATCGAGCGATACGCCGATCAGGGCCGCTGCGTGGCCCATATCGATGGCCGCGTGGTGTTCGTCCGCTTTGCCTTGCCCGGCGAACTGGTACGCATTGAACTTGACGAACCTCATGATCGCGATGATCGGTTCTGGACCGGTGAAGTTATCGAAGTGCTCGAAGCATCCGAGGACCGTGTCGATCCGGCTTGGTCTCTTGCCGGCCCGCTGGCGATGGGCGGGGGAGTCGGCGGCGCGGATCTCGTGCACGTCTCACTGCCCGGCCAGCTCAAGTGGAAAGCCCTCACCGTTTCCGAGCAGATGAGCCGGCTCGGTCATATCGATGTGGCCGTGCCAATCGATCGCATGCCCGGTGATGAGGAGCTTGACGGTCTTCACTGGCGCACCCGCATCGAAATGATTGCCGACGAGAACGGCAAGCCGTCCATGCGCCGGCGCGGTACGCATACTCGCGTGGCCATCGACACCATGCCTCTCGCTACCCGCGCATTGCTGGACGTGGCCGAGCGCGAGCATGTGTGGGAGGGCGGCTTTGAGCCCGGCTCCCAGATCCGTCTGTCCGTACCTGAGCCGCGTGGCGACGCTGATATTGCTGCAGATGACTATGCCGTGCTTATCGATGGCGAGCTGCGTAATGGCTCCCAGCTGCTCACTGAACAGGTGACCATCAACGGCAAGACCTTCGATTATCGGGTTGATGCCAACGGTTTCTGGCAGGTGCATCGTCAGGCACCGATTGCACTCGGCACGCATGTGATCAATCAGGTCAACCAGCAGTTGCAGGGTGCTGTGGCACCTGTGATCTGGGACTTGTACTCGGGCTCCGGTCTGTTCACCCTGCCACTGGCCACCATGACCGGTGAACGCACCCGCATGCTTAGCGTGGAAGGCGCGCGCGTGGCCGTGAAGAATGCCCAGCGCAACCTGCGTGCCATGAATCTGAACGACGTGGATGCCCGTGCCGGAGATGTCTCCAGAACGTTGGAACATGTGCCCGCGCACTTGGCCAAGCCGGATATCGTGGTGCTTGACCCGCCTCGCGCCGGCGCCCGTGCCAAGGTCTGCCGCCAGATTGCGGCGGCCGGTGCCTCCAGCGTGGTCTACATTGCCTGCGACCCCACCAGCCTTGCTCGCGATACCGCCACCCTGATTGGAGAGGGATACGAGCTCAAGGACATCCGTGCCTTCGACATCTATCCGATGACCCACCACGTCGAGACAGTGGCCGTTTTCAGCCGTTGACGGGTGGGTCTATGATGCGTCGAATTCTGAGGTTGTTGGCCTGTGGGGCGGTCGTATTGTCATTGGTCGCTTGCACGCCGACCGGTCGCGCCGTCGGCGATACGCAAGACAGCATGCCATCGGTGGCCCATGATTCGACGCACAAAACGGATATCACCGTCGGTTTCGTCGGATCGACCGATACCGCGGCGGACAAGAAGGCCATCGATGCGCTGGCCGATGACACTCTCAACGTGTATTACGCCTCGCTGGATACGCCGGGCGATTCTGAAACTGCTGACAAGATTGCGGCCACCGCGCAGCAAGGTGTCACCGATTTCGTGGACCGCGCAGTCAAAATCGTAATCATCAGCGGCATCGATGTCACCGACGCGAATCGAGACAGTTGGAACCAGGCGCTGACCAATGTGCGCGAAGCCGGCATTCCCGTCGCCCTGCTCAATCCCAAGCATGCGCCCGAAGACGAACTGCTATACGCTGCCATTCTTAACACAGACGATGCTGCTAGCGCCAAGTCTGTCTCCATTGCCGATGCAGTCATCACCATCGCCCGCGACGAACCCCACGACCGTACCATCGCCGTTGCCACAGAGTGAATCTAAATCAAATCATTCTTGAATCGTAGCGAATTATGGAATCCGGCACGGTAGGCTGGAAGATATGAGTGCAACAGCAGCTGTGGAAATGCCTGAGATCAGCGAAACCGGTCTTACTGTCAAGGAAGTGTCGCAGCGTATTGAAAGCGGCCAATCGAATGCGGTGAAAACCTCCACCTCGCGTTCGGTTAAGGACATCGTACGAGCCAACGTATTCACGTTGTTCAATGGCATCATCTTCGTGGCCATGGTCATGGTGCTGGTCACCGGCTCGTGGCGGGATGCGGTGTTCGGCTTCGTCATCATCATCAACACGGGTATCGGCATTTTCACTGAGCTCAAGGCCAAGCGCACGCTGGACAAGCTCTCCATTCTTGTGGCCTCTGATTTTCTGGTGCGCCGCGACGGCGAGGATGTCGAAGTGCCGCACAACGAAATCGTGCTCGGCGATCTGCTGTGGATTCGTTCCGGCGAACAGGTGCCTGCCGACGGTCAGATCATCCAGACCTGGGGACTGGAACTCGACGAATCCATGCTCACCGGCGAATCGCGAACCGTGCGCCACAAAGTGGGGGAGCAGGTCTATTCCGGAGCTACTGCGGTTTCCGGCATGGCGTTGGTCAAGGTCAACGCCGTGGGCAGCCACTCATATGCCGCCACGCTCACCGCTCAGGCCAAGGTCTACAAGAAGACCGTGTCCGACCTGAACAAGGGCATCAACACGATTCTGAAGTTCATGACCTTCCTCGTGGTGCCGTTGTGCATTCTGCTGATTCTCTCGCAGATTCACACGGTCGGCGGATGGGATGCGGCGCTCTCCACCGGCGAATGGAGGCAGGCTGTAGTTTCCGCGGTCGCCGGCGTGGTGGGCATGATTCCTGAGGGCCTCGTGCTGCTGACCTCGCTGAACTTCGCGGTGGCCGCCATGCGGCTTGCTCGCCACAACACGCTGGTGCAGGAACTTGAATCCGTGGAGACGCTCGCCCGCGTGGATGCGCTCAACCTTGATAAGACCGGCACGATCACCGATGGCGGCATCGCCTTCAACCAGCTCATCATGCTTGGCTCCCGCTGGCGGGAGCTGCCGGCGCAGCCGACTGAGGGTGGTTCTTTTGAGACATTGACTGAACAGGCGGCCACGCAGGCCCTCTACGACTGCTGCAACGAGGAACAGCCCAACGGCACCGGACAGGCCGTGCTCGCCGGTCTAAAAGCTCAAGGCTACGGACCGGGCCAAGTCGAATCCCGCGTTCCGTTCTCTTCGGCCCGCAAATGGAGTGCGGTGGTGAAGCCTATCCTCCCGCCGGCGGGAGGTGACTCGCGCAGCGAGTCGGAGGGTGGCCGTACTGAAATCACCCCCAGTCATCTTGCGATGACAGCCCCCGCCAGCGGGGGTGAAACCTGGTACATGGGTGCGCCAGAAGTCATCATTTCCGCGCTCGACGGTGATTATTCGGATGTGCTGCAACAAGTCAGTGACTACGCCAATGACGGCAATCGTGTGCTGCTGGTTGCGCGTTCCACGGCATCGCTCGCTGATACGGACAATCCACAGATTGACCCGCAGGCCAAACCGGTGGCGCTGGTGCTGTGTTCCGAGAAGATCCGTGAGGATGCCGAGCAGACGCTCGCTTGGTTCCGTGAGCAGGGTGTGCGCTGTCGCGTGATTTCCGGCGATAATCCGGTCACGGTTGGTGCCATCGCCCGCAAAGTGAGGCTGACCGGCGAACATGAGCCGCGATTCATGGACGCGCGAGAACTGCCGGAAGACGTGAACGAACTCGCTCGCGTGCTGGAAAACGTCGATGTGCTTGGCCGTGTGCTACCCAACCAGAAGAAGGCCATCGTCCAGGCGCTGCACACGCAGAACCACGTGGTGGCCATGACCGGCGACGGCGTCAACGACGCGCTCGCCATCAAGGAAGCGGATCTCGGCATCGCTATGGGCAATGCCGCGCCGGCCACCAAAGCCGTGGCCCAAGTGGTACTCGTCGATTCAAAGTTCTCTCATCTGCCGGATGTGGTGGCGCGAGGCCGCCAGGTCATGGCCAACATGGAACGCGTGGCCAGCCTGTTCCTCGTCAAAACCGTGTACTCTGCGCTGATTTCGCTCGGTGTGGTGCTGACCCAGATTCCGTACCCATACTTGCCGCGCCACATCACGTACATTGGCGCCCTTACCATTGGTATGCCCGCGTTTATTCTGGCGCTCGCGCCCAATACCCGCCGCTATATTCCGGGATTCTTGAAGCGTGTGGTCACCTTCGCGTTGCCGGGCGGCATCGCCACCGCGCTGTCCGTGCTGCTGACGGCATGGTTCCTGCCCGGCATCATGGGCTGGGACGTGACTAAAAACGTCGATCTATCCGCGCTGCGTGCCACCAGCGCGATCATCCTGTTCCTGATGGGCGTATTCGTGCTCGCCCGCGTGGCTCAGCCCCTCAACAGTTGGCGAGGCATACTGGTCGCGGCGTTTGCCGCAGCCGGAGTGATTGGTGCGTTCATCCCGTTTGTCGCGAACTTCTTCGCGTTGATTCTGCCGACCGGCACTACGTTGGTGGCCACACTGATCGCCTTGGGTGGTTCAGCCCTGATTTTCGTGATCTGCCTATGGCTGGCGCCGCTTGTCGGCAAAGTATCCGGCAAGCTGCTGCGCCAACACGGATTCAACATCTAATAGCGGCGAATTGTCTCACACTTCAAGCCGACACGCCAGAGGCAAAGTAACGTACCCGTACCATTTGAAGCGGATAATCAGCGGCATAGACAAGCCGATACATGATTTCGGAGGAAGCATGTCCTTACGCGACGACCAGCTGGCGACCTTGAAGGCCGCCGGCAAGGACTTCGATTACTACAACATCGCCAATCTCGACGGCATCGATCATCTGCCGTACTCGCTGAAGGTACTGGTCGAGAATCTGGTACGCAATATTGATGGCGCCAATATCACCGACGAGCACGTCAAGACCCTGCTTGACTGGGATCCGAACGCCGAGCCCAGCCATGAAATCCAGTTCACGCCGTCCCGCGTGATTATGCAGGACTTCACCGGTGTGCCCTGCATCGTGGATCTCGCCACCATGCGTGACGCGGTCAAGGAGCTTGGCGGCGACCCGGAGGTCATCAACCCGCAGGTTCAGTCCGACATGGTCATCGATCACTCCGTGCAGATCGATAAGTACGGCATCGCCAACGCGGTCCAGGAAAACATGGACATCGAATACCAGCGCAACGGCGAACGCTACCAGTTCCTGCGTTGGGGCCAGCAGGCATTCAAGAACTTCCGCGTGGTGCCGCCGGGAACCGGCATCATCCACCAGGTCAACATCGAATACCTGGCCAAGGTGGTCATGAGCAAGACCGAGGCCAACGGCAACACGCTTGCCTACCTTGACTCCTGCGTGGGCACCGACTCGCACACCACCACCGAGAACGGTCTGGGTGTGCTCGGCTGGGGTGTCGGCGGCATCGAGGCCGAGGCCGCCATGCTTGGCCAGCCGATCTCCATGCTCGTACCGCGCGTGGTCGGCTTCAAGCTCACCGGTTCCATCCCGGAGGGCGTCACCGCCACCGACGTGGTCTTGACCATCACCGACATGCTCCGCAAGCACGGCGTGGTCGGCAAGTTCGTGGAATTCTACGGTGAGGGCATCGCCTCCGTGCCGCTGGCCAACCGTGCCACCATCGGCAACATGGGCCCGGAGTTCGGTTCCACCTGCGGCATCTTCCCGATCGACAACGTCACGCTCGACTATCTGCGTCTGACCGGCCGCTCCGAAGAGCAGGTCGCGCTGGTTGAGGCTTATGCCAAGGCCAACAAGCTGTGGGGCGACGCCTCCGACCCGGATTACGTGGAACCGCAGTACTCCGAATACGAGGAGCTTGACCTCGGCACTGTGGTGCCGTCCATCGCCGGTCCGAAGCGCCCGCAGGATCGCATTCTGCTGTCCGAAGCCAAGGAGATGTTCGAGAAGACCGCTCCCGCCTACGAGACCGAGAAGACCGTCAAGGATCCGGTGGCTGTGTCCACCGACTTCCGTGGCGATTTCGACATCGAGAACGGTGACGTGGCTATCGCTTCGATCACCTCCTGCACCAACACGTCCAACCCGTCCGTGATGATCGCCGCCGGCCTGATCGCCCGCAACGCGCACGCCAAGGGCTTGAAGCCGAAGCCGTGGGTCAAGACCTCGCTGGCTCCCGGCTCCCAGGTCGTGGCCGACTACCTGAAGGCCGCAGGCCTCCAGGACGACCTCGACGCGCTCGGCTACCAGCTCGTCGGCTTCGGATGCGCCACCTGCATCGGCAACTCCGGCCCGCTGCTGCCCGAGATTTCCGAGGCGATCAACACCAACGACCTGACCGTCACCGCCGTGCTCTCCGGCAACCGCAACTTCGAAGGCCGCATCAGCCCGGACGTCAAGATGAACTACCTGGCCTCCCCGCCGTTGGTTATCGCCTATGCGCTCGCCGGCACGATGGACTTCGACTTCGAAACCCAGCCGCTTGGCGCCGACGCGGATGGCAACGACGTGTACCTCAAGGACATCTGGCCCACCAACTCCGAGGTGGCCGCCGTGGTGGACGGCACCGTGAGCCGCGAGATGTTCCTCAAGGACTACGCTTCCGTATTCGACGGCGACCATCGCTGGAAGGGCCTCGACGTGCCGGAAGGCGAACTGTTCGCATGGAACGACAAGTCCACCTACGTGCGCAAGCAGACCTTCTTCGACGGCATGAAGGCCACGCCGGACCCGGTCGCCGACATCCACGGCGCCCGCGTGCTGGCCCTGTTGGGCGACTCGGTCACCACCGACCACATCTCCCCGGCAGGCGCGTTCAAGGCCTCCAGCCCGGCCGGCAAGTACCTGACCGAGCGCGGCGTGGAGCCGAAGAACTTCAACTCCTACGGTTCCCGTCGAGGCAACCACGAGATCATGGTGCGCGGTACGTTCGGCAACATCCGTCTGCGCAACCAGCTGCTCGCCTCCGTGGGCGAGGAGGTGACGCCCGGCGGCTTCACCTACGACTTCCTCGCCAAGAAGCCGACCACGATTTTCGAAGCCTCCCGCGACTACATCGATAACAAGGTGCCGCTCGTGGTGCTGGCCGGCAAGGAATACGGCACCGGCTCCTCGCGTGACTGGGCTGCCAAGGGCACGGTGATGCTCGGCGTCAAGGCCGTGATCACCGAGAGCTTCGAGCGTATCCACCGTTCCAACCTCATCGGCATGGGCGTGCTTCCGTTGCAGTTCCCGGCAGGCGAATCCTATGAGTCCTTGGGCCTTAACGGCACCGAGACCTATGACATCGCCGGCGTCGAGAAGCTCAATGAGGGCGTAACCCCCAAGACGGTTCATGTCACTGCCACTCACGAGGACGGCTCCAAGACCGAGTTCGATGCAGTGGTACGTATCGACACCCCCGGTGAGGCCGACTACTACCGCAACGGCGGCATCCTCCAGTACGTGCTGCGCAACCTCATGAAGTAACTTTCTTGGCTCCCCTCTCTGAGCGCGAAGCTGACTGAGGGGAGCAAAGGCCGGTATCTTCTAAGATGCCGGCCTTTATCGTTTGTAATGGTTTGTCGTCTATGCCGAGCAGGGTAATTTAATTCTCGGGAACCAGCCCCTCATAGAGGTAGAAAGACGTGGCCTGTTCGCCGTCGCCATTCGTGGGCAGCGTATGCTCGCTTACCTGGGCCAGACCGAGATGCACATAGAATCCGACATCGCAGGTGGTGTCGGTAAACAGGAAATACTTGCTCACTCCGGCTTCGCGGAATGCAGTCATCAAGGTATCGAACATGCGGCGGCCTAGTCCATGTCCACGAGCCGCCGGATCCAGCACGAACAACACCACTTCCGCCGAGTAGTCGTGACCAGTCTGCGTAGCCTGTTTACGCAGATGCTCATCGATATTGAGAATCCCCAGAATATCGCCGGCGGCCTTAAGTCCGTCCTTAGCGCACACCAATCGCAGCAGACCTCGCAAGGAATTGATGCGATGAGTGTTCAACGGCCTGCGATGGTCCAACGCGTCGACTCGCCCCAGAATCAACGCGACTGGTTCCCCGTCGAGCTCCGCGGTAAACGCGCAGGTCGCGCGCGCCAGACAGTTCTCCCAGTCGGTCTCGGCCGCCAGCAGGCCGGTTTTCTCGTCGTACTCGGGGTACCACATGCGGCGCACCACGTCGATTAATGCCGGGTAGTCGCTCTTGCGCAAAGTGCGGATAATCGGTTCACTCATATGCCCATTATGCCTGTTACGTCCTAACAATGATGAAGCCGCGAGCGTAACGGAAGGGCATCTTACAATCGTGCGGGCAGGTCGGCCCTCTCCACAAGTCGAGCCATCTGTACCCGACCCATGTTCAGTTTGTCCGCAGCCGAGGAAAGATGCGCTTTTGCCGTGCGTTCCGAGATGAACATACGGGAGGCGATCTCGGCGTTGGTATAGCCTTCCGCAGCCAACATCACGGCTTCACGCTCACGATCGGGCAACGCACCAAGCAATTCGCGCGCCGCATCTCTGCGCGAGCGCGGTTGAGACTCGCTTAAATCGTCAATCAGCTGTTTCTGACTGGCTGTGTTGAACTGTGGTGCCCCGGCGCATACTCCCAGAACGCGGCGAATAATGTCATCAGGAGCATCGGTTTTCGATACAAAGCCTTCAGCGCCGGCCTCCACCGCACGCTCCACGGTGCTGGAAGGGCTGAGCGAAGTCAGAATCAATACATGCGGGGCATGGGGCAGCGATTGCAGTCTGCGAGTTGCTTCAATGCCGTCCACATCAGGCATGGCAATATCCATCAACACCACATCCGGCTGTTCGCCGATGGGAAAGCCGAAACCTCCAGCGATACCGGTGTTTCGGGCGCATGACGCCGTACGTTCGTCAGTCCCTCTTGATCCGATCAGCAACCCGTTACGCAGCCCGGTCCGATTGCTCCTGCTGAGACCGCTCAACATCAGCCTCGTCAACCCCTTACGATCTGTGGTGTTGTTGCCGTGGTGTTTGGCGCTTTGGGACTGGTACTGAGCTTCATACCAATCATCAACAACTCGGTATTCGTTACGCCGCGAGCTGAGATGCACGAAAAGCCGTTCTCATTCATGGAATGTTCAGCATTGCTCTACTAGTATGGAACGTGAAACAACGCTAAAGGAGCGATTATGACATTCGGTCAGCAGCCCCAGAACAACGGGCAGTACAACCCGCAATACAATACTTCCGATTACAACACCGCGCAGCAGAACTACCAGTATGCCGCGCAAGGCACGGGTGCAGGCACAACGGCCATCAACACGACGATGACTTACAGCTATGAGGAGGCTCGCCGCGCTTCCGTAACCAAGGTCTACGGCGAAATGACCATTGGCGTCATCGTCACCGCGATAGTGGCGTTTATCGGGCAGATGACGGGAGCCTATTACGCGTTCCTCGCATCCACCGGTGCCATCGGCCTCATCGCGCTTTGTGTGGTTCAGGTGGGTCTTGCCGTGGTGCTTGGCGCCCGAGTCACCAAGATGAAGTCCGGCACCGCCCGCGTCATGTTCTATGTGTACGCGGCGCTTATGGGCTTTACGCTGAGCTCCATCTTCATGGTGTACAGCCTTGGTTCGATCGTCACCGCGCTGGGTATCACTGCGGCGTTCTTCTTCGCTTTGACCATGTTCGGCATGACCACCAAGATCAACATGCTCAAGGCCGGCCCGATTCTTATGATCGGCCTGATCGTGCTTATCATCTCGCAGCTGGTGCTCATGTTCCTGCACGTTGACGGCATGACCCAGATTGTGTGCGCGCTTGGCCTGATCCTGTTCGCCGGCATGACCATCTACGATGCGCAGTCCACGCGCGCTTTGCTGAGCCAGTACGAGGCTCAGGGGCCGGAGATGGTCAAGAGGGTTTCCATCCTGTGCGCGCTGAACCTCTACCTCGACTTCGTCAACATGTTCCTTTACATCCTCCAGTTGCTGGGCAACAGGGATTAGTCATGAACTGATTCGCGGCATACGACCGCATCAAGCCCGACCACAATGTGGCCGGGCTTTTTCATGCCCGACACATCTGGGCGGTAGGCTGACTCCCCGTGAAAAGACAAGAACTTGTGGGTATGTTGTGCCTGTTGCTGACCGCGCTGATTTGGGGCTTTGCGTTTGTGGCGCAGGTGCAGGGCATGGATTCGATGTCCCCCATGTTCTTCAATGCCACCCGCTTCACGCTAGGTGCATTGTCATTGGTGCCGATTCTGCTGTGGCAGCGTGGTCGGGGGAGCAGCAGTACCAGTGAAGCTGCCGACACCGCGGCAGTCGGTGCGGGAGATCAGTTGGTTCAGACCTCATCGCCTGCGATTCGTCTGCTCGCCAACCCGATTATCATTTCCGTGATTTGCGGCATTGTGCTTTTCACCGCCAGCACTTTACAGCAATATGGCATCCTGTACGGTAAATCAGCCGGGCGCGCGGGATTCCTTACCGCCATGTATATCGTGATGGTGCCGTTACTGGCATTTGTGTTCCTACGTCGGCGCATCGGCGTGCTGGTGTTTGCGGCCGTGGCATTGTCTATCGCGGGCTTTTACTTCCTGTGCATCACTGACGGATTCGGTTCAATCGGGTTGTCGGATATTCTGCTGGTCTTTACTGCCGTGTTGTTTGCCGTGCATATCTTGGTCATCGACACGCTGGGTGCCAAAGTGGATGCCATCAAACTTTCATTCGGGCAGTTCTGTACTACCGCCGTGTTGAGTTGGACTGGTTCCTTGATTGAGGGCTCGGTCGATTGGGCCGGTGCCGCGCATTCCTGGATTCCGATTCTGTATGCTGGCTTCGGTTCGGTGGGCATCGCCTACACGTTGCAGGTGGTTGGTCAGCAGTGGGTGCCGCCGACTCGCGCGAGCCTGTTGATGAGCCTGGAATCGTTTTTCTCCGCGGTCGGCGGCGCGCTGCTGCTTGGCGAGGTGATGACTCCTCGTGGATATCTTGGCTGTGCGCTGATCTTCATTGGCACTCTGCTGGCGCAGGCCCCTGCCAAACTGCCAAAATTCCTGAGAAAAGACTAGTCTGTGGTCTTGGGAGCTTCGCCCACCTGCGGTGCGCCGTTAATATCGCGGTGAATGTTCTGCATCTGCACTTCGATGTTCTGCAAGGATCGCGCGCAGTCGAGCAGCGTCTGCGAATGCTCATTTAGTTTGGCGTCCGGCAGGTCGGTTTTGTATCGCAGCGCATGTTCCAGCGATGCCCAGTAATCCATGGCGATGGTGCGGAACTGCACTTCGACCGGCGTGTAATGCGCGCCTGAAGACAGGAACACCGGCACCGCATAGATGACGTGCAGTGAACGGTATCCGTTCTGCTTTGGATTCTTGATGTAATCCTTGACCCGCAGCACCTGAATGTCGGACTGCGACGACAGGTAGTTCGACACGGAATACACGTCATCGCGATAATTGCAGATCACGCGGATGCCGGCCACATCAAACAGGTTGTCTTTGATGGAATTGACGCTGAGCGGCAGTCCCTTGCGTTCCAGCTTGCCGATAATCGAGTTCACGGATTTCAGACGCCGTTCCATATGATGTATCGGATCATGGCTGAATCGCACCTGGAACTCGTCATCGAGGATTTCCAGCTTGGTGCTGATTTCGTACATTGCGCCTTCATATACCTGCATCTGATCCACGAATTCGGTGACTTGCTCGGTGTTGAAGATGCCGCCGGGCAAGTCCAGCGTCTTCAGTCGGGCTTGCAGGTCGGAAGTGTTCAGTCGGCTATGTCGGTCAAGTATCACGTCAATCAATATACTCGGCTCAAGCTGCCCGATATGGGAGTTTCCGGGGAATCTCCCAAGATACTCCATGTACCGGTTTCTCCAGTTGGTGCGGACCGCTGCCGCGCATCATGACGAACCCGGCCGATAGAATCGATCATTATGAACGAAGACATGATGACCGAGGCGGAGCGCGCCTCGATTGAATCCGATGAGCACCTTACAACACAGGAACGCGGCAAGGGCGTGTTCCACATCCATACCCTCGGTTGTCAGATGAATGTGCATGATTCCGAGCGCATTGCCGGCGTGCTCGAGACAGATGGTTATGTGCCGGCCACCGAGGAACAGGTCAATGACCATGACCTCGATCTCATTGTGCTCAACACCTGTGCGGTGCGTGAGAACGCTGCCGAACGCATGTATGGCACGGTGGGCCTGTGGGCGGAGATGAAGCGTCAACGCCCGAACCTGCAGATTGCCGTTGGCGGGTGCATGGCTCAGCTTGACCGCCAAAAAATCGCCAATAAGGCGCCATGGGTCGCTGCGGTATTCGGCACCAAGAACATCGGCGACCTGCCGCAACTGCTCAACCAGAACCGTGCCACCGATACTCCGCAGGTCAAGGTCGATGACCAGCTTCAGCAGTTCCCAAGCCAACTGCCTGCGGCCAGGGCTTCCCGCGTGAGTTCGTGGGTGGCGATTTCCGTGGGCTGCAACAACACCTGCACGTTCTGCATCGTTCCGACCACGCGAGGCAAGGAAAAGGAT
The DNA here is from genome assembly GCF_001025175.1 of Bifidobacterium breve DSM 20213 = JCM 1192. Taxonomy (NCBI): domain Bacteria; kingdom Bacillati; phylum Actinomycetota; class Actinomycetes; order Bifidobacteriales; family Bifidobacteriaceae; genus Bifidobacterium; species Bifidobacterium breve. Next base: position 1,390,966 of record NZ_AP012324.1, on the reverse strand, counting down.
CGCCGTCCGGGAGACATTCTTGACGAAGTGCGCCAGTGCGTGGCCAACGGCGCCAAGGAAGTCACCCTGCTCGGGCAGAACGTGAATTCCTTCGGATATGGCATCGGTGACCGCTACGCCTTCAGCAAACTGTTGCGTGCTTGCGGCACGATTGATGGGCTCGAGCGTGTTCGCTTTACCTCGCCGCATCCGGCCGCTTTCACCGATGACGTTATTGAAGCCATGGCTGAGACCCCGAACGTGATGCATCAGCTGCATATGCCGCTGCAGTCAGGCTCCGACAAGATTCTGCGGGCCATGCGCCGTTCCTACCGCGCATCCAAGTTCATGACGATTCTGGAGAAGGTGCGTCAGGCCATGCCGGATGCGCAGATTTCCACCGACATCATCGTCGGCTTCCCCGGAGAGACCGAAGAGGATTTCCAGCAGACCTTGGATGTCGTGCGTCAAGCGCGGTTCTCTTCCGCATTCACTTTTATCTACTCGCCGCGTCCGGGCACGCCGGCCGCCGAGATGGAACAGGTGCCGCACGATGTGGTCCAGGATCGTTTCAACCGACTGGTGGCGTTGCAGGAACAGATCACCGCGGAGAATCTGCAGTCCTTCGAAGGCCGTGACGTTGAAGTGATGATCACCGGTACTCAGGGCAAGAAGGATGCCGACACCCATCGAGTCACCGGCCGCGAGAAGACCGGCGTGCTGGTGCATATCGGCGTGCCCGAGGGTCAGCCCATGCCGCAGATTGGCGACTTCGTGACGGCCACCGTCACCCATGCCGGTCGCCACAATCTCATCGCCGACCCTGACCTTGCTCAAGGGCAGACCTACTCGGTACGACACTGAGAGGGTTTTCCACTCAGAGAGAGGAACTGCAAGTTCTCGGCTCCCCTCTCTGAGAGGAGCCGGCCGCGAAGCGGACTGAGGGGAGTTACGGTACGAGCAAAAGTGTACGAGGGGAAAACAACATGAAGCGAGTCGTCAGCATTGTAGGGCCTACTGCCTCAGGCAAGACCGGGCTTGGCATCGCCATTGCCAAGCGGTTGGCCGAGGCGGGGGAGCGGGCCGAGATCGTGAACGCGGACGCCTACCAGATGTACCGCGGTATGGATATCGGCACCGCGAAAGCGAGCGCTGAAGAACAGGCGGCAGTACCTCATCACCTCATCGACATCATCGACCCGGAAGACACGATGACCGTCGCTCGTTTCCAGCAACTTGCCCGGCAGACCATCACCGATCTGCAATCGCGCGATATCCGCCCGATTCTCGTGGGCGGTTCAGGGCTGTATGCCAGGGCGGCCATTGACGACATTACTTTTCCCGGCACTGATTCTGATGTGCGCAAACGGCTCGAGGAACGCGAAAAAACCGAGGGGGCGGGCGTGCTGTTCGACGAATTACGGGATAAAGACCCCGAAGCCGCCGCGCGCATGGATCCGCGCAACCCGCGACGCACCATTCGCGCACTTGAAGTCATCGAGCTTACTGGCAAACCGTATTCGGCAAGCTTGCCGCGCTACCGTTATGTGATTCCCTCCGTCCAAATCGGTCTTGATCTGGATCGTCCGAATTTGGATCATCGCATCGACCTGCGCACCAAGCAGATGTATGACGATGGATTTATCAAGGAAGTCGAACGTATCCGCCCTCATTTGGGCGCCACCGCCGTGCGCGCGCTCGGTTATCAGCAGGTCATCGACCTACTGGACGGCATCTGGGACGTGAACGAAGCGTTTGCCGATATCGCGCAGAAAACCAAGCGGTTGGCCCGCAAGCAGATGGGTTGGTTCGGCCGCGACCCTCGCATCCATTGGCTGCAGGCGCTGAACCCGAAGCTGGTCGACAATGCGATGGCCATCATCGCGCATGCCGATGCCGGCGACTATGACCCCATTGACGCCCGTGCCGACGAATATACCCAACATCATCTGGGAGATATCGCAGCATAAATCACGTGTCTCCCCTCTTCGAGGGGAGACACGTACAGGAAATCAGTGTGCTGGTCCTTGGTTCCAACCGGCTATAAGGAATACGCGCGTTGGATTGGCGGGACGCAGAATACGGTCGAACATATCCTCGAATGCGGAGATGTCACCGCGATAGGCCATGTGTTTGGCGGAACGGTATTCCTCGCGTGTCACCTCGCCCCAATCAAGATCCCACCCGGCATCATGAGCCAGCCGTGAGCCAAATATGCGCAGCACCATGGCATTGCCACCCCGGAACGGATGCAGATAACCTAATTCGTCATACAGCGACGCAAACGCATGTACGAACACATCGCGATCCATGGCATGCAGGTTGCGTTTGTCAGCCAATTCCGTCGCGATATTATGCGCGCCGGTCTCAATCAGACCAGCCGGGAAGAACGCCTCAGGATTCGCGGCACGCTCACGGTCATTGGTCACTTCACGCGTGGTATTGGACGTACGCAGCTTGCCGGCATCCTCGAACACGCCCTCGAAGAGATCCTTGTGTATGGCGATCAACTCATCCAAATCGCCTGAAGGGTTCCAGCGACGTTCCGCCAGCAACACGGTACGGGCGAACACGGCATCGGCACGATCCGTGGCGTGATCATCAAGACTGCCTGCAGCCAAACGATCCGTGCCCGCGGAACTCGCTGCGGCACGCAAACGCATAGCGGTTTGCTCATCGGCCACATCAATGAGATGAGTCACGGCTTCCAAACCGCGTTCGTAGGAGGCCGCGGCTCGCATCGTTGCCTCGCCCGGCGTCATAGCTTCCAGTGCGCAGTTCTTCAGTGCAAATGCGACTGCGCTCGCACGCTCTGCGGGTGTCATGCAACCCATCATAGGGTATATCCGACGTTGATAGGGGAATGGCCGCGATGAAATCGCTGAAACAGTGACCGGTGATTTCGCTTATCCTGCATTGTCACGGTGTCGTCACCGGCCATGAGCCCCCGTCCTAGTAGAATCAGTCACGATATGGCACGAACAGCATCCTCCAACAGCAATAATGGCCGCAAATCCAAAGGCGGCGGGAACTCCACCCATGATGGCGAGACCAAGGTCCAACCTGAGTTCGACCTTGATGTTGAGCCCACATGGAAGAAGGTCCTGCTTGCGATTCCGCGTGCCTTGGGCGCCGGCGTACGTGCGGTTACCGGCGTCGGTGAGTACGATCCCGCCTACCGTCGTGACGGCCTGTGCTTCCTGTTGCTCGTGCTCGCCGTACTGTTCTGCGCTTCCGAATGGTTTCGTGTTGACGGAGTGTTTGGCCAGCTGCTGCATGCCATAGCGTCTGGCGTGCTCGGGCTGATGAGTGTTGTGCTGCCGGTGCTGCTTTCCGCTGTGGCCATTCGTTTGATGCGCAACTCAGGCAAGGGATCCAACAATCCACGTGTGGTCACCGGTTGGGTGCTGCTGATGTGGTCCGTCTGTTCGATTCTTGATGTGGCCATCGCGTCTAGCCATACATCCTTCAATATCGCGGTTCTGCAATCTGCAGGCGGACTACTGGGTTTTTTCCTTGGCTCGCCGCTTGCTTGGGGTCTATCCAATGTATTCGCGATTATCGTGTTCGTAGTTGTCGGATTGTTTTCCCTGCTGATGATTACCGGCACCCATGTGACCGATATACCGGAAGACGCTCGTAAGCTATCCGCCAAGATCCAGCGCAAGCCGTATGTGCCCAAGGGCCAGGAGCCGGATGACGGCAATCAGTTCCCCAACGAGGTTCGTGTTGGAGACTCCACGCTCGCTTTTGCCGAAGGCGTGCCCGCGCATGATGGCACCGATGAGGAGTCTGATGGAGAGAACAAGTCCGGTACGGCCAAACCGGGTCTCTTCGCTCGGCTGTTTGGACGTAAACCCAAGACGGAGGACGACCAGACCCTTGATCGGTATGCCGCCGACAATCCCTTCGACCGTGCGGCCAGCCAGCATGGCGCCGCTGCGGAAACTCCAGTGGTAGATACGGCAACCGGCGAAATCACGGGAGGTCGGACCATCGCATCCTCGGCCTATGAGGGTGCCTCGCATGCCGTCGGAGACATGGCTGCCGCCGATGCCGCTCCTACGAGTGCGGTTGCTGCCGACCATACTGTCGTTATGCCCAGCGGGCCGGCGACAAATGACCCATGGGCACCCAGCGCCACGCAAACCGATATGGCCACCGTTGCGGCAGCCGGGGATGATGCCACCGGCGCTTATACGGGAGCCAATGCGGATGGCAGCGGCGTGGGCCAAGGCATCCCCAATACCGATGGCCAGCCAAACGCTGCCAATGGGAACGATGCTGAGGACGATGCCAATAAGCCATACCAGCTGCCTGACCTGAGCTTGCTGACCAGGGGGCAGCCCCACGCGATGCGCACGCCGGCAAATGACCGCGTGATTCGGGCGCTGACTTCCACCTTTGAGCAATTCAAGGTGGATGCCAAGGTTGTCGGATTCTTGCGAGGCCCTTCGGTCACCCAGTATGAGGTCGAGCTTGGATCCGGCGTCAAGGTGGAAAAAGTCACCAACCTGCAACGCAACATCGCCTATGCGGTGGCCAGTTCCGATGTGCGCATCCTTTCGCCTATTCCCGGCAAATCCGCCATCGGCATCGAAATCCCGAACGAGGATCGTGAGATCGTGCATCTGGGCGACGTGCTGCGTTCCGATAAGGCCGTGAACGACCCGAACCCGATGATTACCGGCATAGGCAAGGATGTCGAAGGTCATTTCGTAACCGCTGATCTGACCAAGATGCCGCATCTGTTGGTGGCAGGTGCCACCGGTTCCGGTAAGTCCAGCTTCATCAACTCGATGCTGACCTCGCTGATCATGCGCGCCACGCCCGAACAGGTGCGCCTGATTATGGTCGATCCCAAGCGTGTGGAGCTTTCCGCCTATGCGGGCATTCCCCATCTGCTCACTCCTATCATCACCGATCCGAAGAAGGCCGCACAGGCCCTCGAATGGGTGGTCAAGGAGATGGATGCGCGTTACTCCGATTTGGAATACTTCGGATTCCGCCATGTCAAGGACTTCAATGAAGCCGTGCGTGCCGGCAAAGTACATGCGCCGGCAGGCTCCCAGCGCAAGGTGGCCCCATATCCGTACATTCTCGTGGTGGTCGACGAGATGGCCGATCTGATGATGGTGGCCAAGAACGACGTGGAAAGCTCTATCCAGCGCATCACCCAGCTGGCGCGAGCCGCCGGCGTGCATCTGGTGCTCGCTACCCAGCGGCCGTCCGTGGATGTGGTCACCGGTCTGATCAAGGCCAATATTCCTTCCCGACTGGCGTTCGCCACCTCATCCGCCACCGATTCGCGAGTCATCCTTGACACGGTCGGTGCCGAAACTCTGATTGGTCAGGGTGACGCCCTGTTCCTGCCGATGGGTTCCGCCAAACCGATTCGTGTGCAGGGCTCGTGGGTTTCCGAATCCGAGATTCGCAAAGCCGTGGAATTCGTGCGCACGCAGCGCAAGCCGAAGTATCGCGAGGACATCGAACAGATGGCCAAGGAGGCTGAGAAGAAGGACAGCCTGGAGCCCGACGAGGAGATCGGCGATGATATGGACGTGCTGCTGCAGGCTGCCGAGCTTGTGGTCACCACCCAGTTCGGTTCCACCTCGATGTTGCAGCGCAAGCTCAGAGTGGGCTTTGCCAAAGCCGGACGCCTTATGGATTTGCTGGAATCACGTGGCGTGGTCGGCCCCTCCGAGGGATCCAAGGCTCGTGCGGTGCTCGTCCAACCGCAGGATTTGCCGCAGGTGCTCGCCTTTATCCGAGGAGAGACCAGCTCGCTGGAATCCTCGGCACCTCAGCAGCCCGAGCTTGGTGAGTGAATCATCTTTTGGCCTCCCTCTGCTGAGGGAGGTGCCCCGAAGGGGCGGAGGGAGAGAAGCGTAATTGCACAGACGCTGGGTTACAGTCTGATTTCCGAAGAATAACCGTCAATCTCCAGCCAATACCCACCTAAGGTAGAAGTGTGGGGGTAACGTGAACACTATGGATGAGAACACAATGGACAAGCAGTCAACGCCCAAATCATCATTGTTCGACGGATGGAACGCGCCGCCGAACCTGGTCACCTACTCGCGCATTGTGCTCGTGGTGATTTTCCTGGTACTCGACATCATGGCAGGTGAGTGGGGCGCGAATAACCTCACCATGCGTTGGGTGGCTGCGGTGCTGTTCATCATCGCCGCCTCCACCGATAAGATTGACGGTTGGATGGCCCGCAAATACAACCAGGTCACCGAAATGGGCAAGCTGATGGACCCGATTGCGGATAAGCTGCTTACCTGCGGTGCGATGATCGTATGCTCTGCGTTTGGTGAGCTCGCCTGGTGGGTCACCATTCTGTTCCTGATTCGCGAAATCGGCATTACGGTGATGCGTTTCTTTGTGATGGAACGCCCCGGCGGCAAGGTTATCGCCGCTGCATGGCCCGGCAAACTCAAGACCGTGTTTGAATGTGTGGGTCTTGCCATGCTGTTGTTGCCGATGTGGTCTCTGGGTAGCGGCCAGAGCACGCCGTTCTGGATGACCGCCTACTACTTTCTGACCTATGCCATTATCTATGTGGCTCTGGTGCTGTGCCTCTACTCGGGCGTCATATACCTGTACAACACGTTCGTCGGCACCAAGAAGCAGTGACGGAATCATTCGTGTAACGTATGGCATTGATGGGATATGGCCTGCCGCCGCATCCCATTGTTGTATAGGCGTTGCATAGGTTGGAAAAGGAAGGCCGCATATGACTGATAGCGCTAATGAGAAGCTGCAGCAATCCTGCGACGAGCTTGCTGCGGGCATACTTGCCGTCTGCGAGACTTGCGGCGCGAAGATAGCTTGCACCGAATCGCTGACCGGAGGTCTGCTCTCCGATGCCTTTGTGCGTATTCCCGGCGCTTCCAATGTGCTGCTGGGGTCGGCCGTCACCTATGACATCAAGGCCAAAGCCTCGATTCTGCATGTTGACCGATCGTTGCTGGAGCGCGAGGGTGCCGTGCATCCCGAAGTTGCGCGTCAGATGGCGGCTGGCGCTGCGCGGTTATATGGGCAGCCGGAATACGGTGATTGCGTTATCGGGCTATCCACCACCGGGGTAGCCGGTCCCGGCCCGGACGGCGATAAGCCCGCTGGTCTGGTCTATGTGGGTTTACGTATCCCTGCGACTCTTGCTGACGATGGCATCGAGATAGTCAAGGCCGTCGAATTGCGTTTGAGTGGCACCCGCGAGGAGGTTCGCCGCCAAACCGTATTTCATATTCTGCAAAACTTGAGTCTATTCACAGCAAGTTTTAAGGAATAAAACCGCGGGGTCATCGTGTTGTACTAAGTGGAAACACTGAACCGACCTTGGAAGGGGCTATGGCGATGGAAACGATGACCCGAGTGAACGAACAAATGGAAGTGTCCGCTAAGAAGCCGATGGCGGTACAGCCGGGTGTCGCCCGTATGCGTGAATTGACCCCGGCCCAGCGCCGCGCAGTGATGTTTGCGCAGCAGCAGGTGCTCAAGGCCCAGGCCGCAAAGAAGGCCAAGGATGAACGTCAGGCGGCTCGTGACCGTATGCGGCAGGAGCAGGAATCCGCCTCATACCAGCCCAATGCCGTTGCCGAGACCGCGGTGGCCGAGGAGGAGCCACGTGAGGTTTCTTTGCGTGGTGCTATCGGCCGTGTGCTGCGTGATCTGCGTACGCGTGATCGCCGCACCCTGCGTGAGGTGTCCGAGAAGGCCGGCGTCTCGCTGGGCTATCTGTCCGAGGTCGAGCGTGGTCAGAAGGAAGCCAGCTCCGAATTGCTGAGCTCCATTTCCGATGCGCTGGGCGTGTCAACTGCACAGATGCTGCGTATGGTGGCCGATTACCTCGAGTCCGTCGAACGTTAATCGTGTGGGAGATGAGGGGCGGGAACGTCCTCCTGAGTTGTTGACCCGCATCGCCGTTTGGCGGTGCGGGTTTTTCTGTCCGGCGGGTGGTGGCACACTGTCGGGTATGCGTGAACGGGAATTTTGGGAGCTGCTTGAAGAAGTGTTCGGTCGTAGCTATGGCCGGTCTCTGGCCCGGGATCAGCGTATGCCGCAGCTGGCGAATATGACCGTTCTTGAGGCTTTGGACGCGGGGGAGGAGCCTCGCGTGATTTGGAACGTGCTCTGCGATCAGATGGAGATTCCTGATTCCAAGCGTTGGGGCCGTGACCATAACGCGCCGCCGCTGCCCGCTGCGTAGTGGGCTCTATGCTGTGGCGCTGGGCGGTCGATTTCATTGGTTGGGTCGAGGAACGATACTCGCCGGCGTGTCGTTGCACAAATTCGAACAAATGTTCGCTTGTGTGGCTATAGTTATCCACAGTGACGGATAGGCACGCCGTATATGTCAAGATGCGAATCGCCCGTTTCGGCGGGAATAAGCGGTTCTTGTCTTGCGTGATCGGGCAAGCTGGAACCACAATGGTCGTTTTGGCTTGTCGTGGGAGATGGCCTCCCATACGGTGGAAGGCGTTCACCCGCATACGACTTCGATAAGGAGAAGATCATGGCACTTGAGACCAAGCCGGCCCAAGATCCGGCAACCGAGACCAAGCACGAGCTCGATCCCAAGCGCAAGGCGGCGCTGGACACTGCTTTGGCGCAGGTCGAAAAAAGCTTCGGCAAGGGCTCGGCCATGCGCCTCGGCGATCAGCCCGTGCAAAATGTCGAAGTAATCCCTACCGGTTCGCTCGCGCTCGACATGGCGTTGGGCATTGGCGGCCTGCCGAAGGGCCGCATCGTGGAAATCTATGGTCCCGAATCGTCCGGTAAAACCACGCTTGCCCTGCATGTGGTGGCCAATGCCCAGAAGAAGGGTGGCGTGGCCGCATACATTGACGCCGAGCACGCGCTCGATCCGGCCTATGCTCGCAAACTTGGCGTGGACACTGATTCGCTTATCGTTTCTCAGCCGGACAACGGCGAACAGGCTCTTGAGATTGCAGACATGCTGATTCGTTCTGGCGCGCTTGATGTCATCGTTATCGATTCGGTGGCGGCTCTGGTGCCAAAGGCCGAGATCGAAGGCGAGATGGGAGACAGCCACGTCGGTTTGCAGGCCCGACTCATGAGCCAGGCTCTGCGCAAGATGACCGGTGCCTTGGCCCAAGCAGGTACCACCGCCATCTTCATCAACCAGCTACGCGAAAAGATCGGCGTGTTCTTCGGTAATCCCGAAACCACTACCGGTGGCAAGGCTCTGAAGTTCTATGCCTCTGTGCGTCTTGACATTCGCCGTATCCAGACCTTGAAGAACGGTGATGAAGCGGTGGGCAACCGTACGCGCGTCAAGGTGGTCAAGAACAAGATGGCCCCGCCCTTCAAGTCCGCCGAATTCGACATGCTTTACGGCGAAGGTATCTCCCGCGAAGGTTCGGTCATCGACATGGCCCAACAGGTCGGCGTGGTCAAGAAGTCCGGCTCGTGGTTCACCTATGAGGGCGACCAGCTTGGTCAGGGTCGAGAGAAGGTTCGTCAGTTCCTCAAGGACAACCCGGCCATCACCGAAGAGATTGAAAACAAGGTCAAGGCAGAATTTGGTTTGATCGGTTCCGCCGATCAGTTTGCCGAAGACGAAGACGCTGCTGCAGCTGCCGCAGTCAGCGAGGCCGCTGCGGCCGATGCCGCCAAGGACACCAAGGCCACTGCAGCGCCTGCCGCCAAGTCGTCTCGCGCCAAGGCCCGATCATGATTAGTGCAGAAGCGTTCCTTCAGCGCAATCCCGTTGCGTTGGAGGAACGATGCCGTGCCGAACAGGGCGAAAGAAACGTCGATGCGGAGTCGTCCCATCGATTCGCTCGGCGAGGTATGGGCGCGGTTGCCGATGATTCCAACGATGCAGATGCCTGCCGTGAGGCGGCGTTGCGTCTCTTGGATGCGGCTCCGCGCTCGTCCGGTGCGCTGCGTGAACGACTGCTTGGCAAAGGGTATGACGAAGAAATCGTTAATGAGGTCATTGAACGCCTCATCCGTGTGCAACTGATCGATGATCGTGCCTATGCGGAATCGGCGGTGCGCTACTGTGCCGGCCGCATGATGGGCAGGCGCGGTGCGGTGATGGAGCTCGCCCGTAAAGGCGTGGATCGCTGGCTCGCCGAGCAGGTGTGCGGTGAGGCCGAACAACAAGGCGTATTCGAAGATGCCGCATGGGAATTGGGGCGTCGAGTGGCCCGCAGAACACGTGGACTTGATCGGCAGGTGCGTCAGCGCCGGTTCTGGTCCGCGGGCGGGCGCAAAGGGCACAGCCCCGAAACCCTACGCCGCGTCGCCGCCGAATTACTGTCGTAATAACCTCCCTCTGACGAGGGAGGTGGTGCGTAGCGCCGGAGGGAGAGACTCACGGCGGAGCCGCAAAAGAATAAATGAGACCTCTTATACCCCGGGTTCTGTCATGCCGTACGCGAACGCGCGGCACGGATGGCCATCCATCTCGACCTGACGTTGCCGTCAGGCTCTAGCAGCCTACCCGATGACATGGGCGAGCAGCCCTTACCGCCATCTGCTTGGCCTTGCTCCCGATGAGGCTTGCCATGCGGCCTGCTGTTACCAGAGGCCCGGTGGTCTCTTACACCGCCGTTTCACCCTTACCCGTCGAGGACGGGCGGTCTATTCTCTGCTGCGCTATCTCTCAGGTCACCCTGGGCGGACGTTATCCGCCATCGTGCTCTATGGAGCCCGGAAGTTCCTCAGCCGATCCCAATGAAGATCACGGCCGCGGCCATCAAGAGGTCTCAAGCTTGCAATTATACATATGCCATAGAGAACCGGCTGGCGAAAAGAAAAATATAGCGAAATGGCGAACCGTCCGAAAATACGGCGCTGAGGAACAAGGCCCAAACACCCAGTATAGGCACTGATGGGGTGCAGATAAAAGTCGGAAAATAAACGTATTTCTATGGGCGAGTTTCCGGCTGTTTACCCGTTGTTCGTCTACAATGAAACTTACCCGGACGGTGATGATGCTGTTCGGCACACATAGCGGGAAACCGCTTGAACTAGAGGAGGTCAACATGGAAATCGTCGTTACTGGACGTCACACGCAGATCAAGCAAAGGTTCCGTGATGTCGTCGAGACCAAGATGAATCGTGTGACCGCTATCGCCCCGGATGCGCAGCGTGCGCAGATTGTTTTGACTCATGAGGGCAACCCGCGTCAGGCCGATACCGCCAAGCGCGTGGAAATCACCGTTATCGCCGGACGCACTGTGGTCCGCGCCGAGGCTTCCAGCACTGACGAGTTCAGTGCACTGGACATGGCGCTTGATAAGCTGACGCTGCGTCTGCGCCGCACCCGTGATCGCCGCAAGGATCACCGTCGCGGCTACGCGAACCCGGTGCCGGTGGATCTGGGCGTTATCGCCCCGGAGCCGGAGCCAGAGGAGCTGGAGGGGGAGCCGAACAACAGTCCGCAGGCTGCAGTGGCTTCCGATCTTGGCCCGGGCGAGTCTGTGGAAGTCCAGGTTGGGGATACGCCGATTGTCATCCGTCGCAAGCTGCACATCGCCGAGCCCATGAGCATCGACGAGGCGCTGTACGAGATGGAACTGATCGGACACGACTTCTTCCTGTTCGTGAACAAGGAGACCGGACGTCCGTCCGTCGTCTACCACCGTCACGGCTGGAGCTATGGCGTGTTCGAGATCGACACTCCGGAAAACGTCAAGAAGGACTGAATTGCTGGTTCGCTGACGTAGACAGCTGATATGAAATGGGTCGCTCCCGCAAGGAGCGGCCCATTTTTTTGTAAATAGGTCGAAAAATATCGATGTCTGACGGTGATGGGCTGTATTCTGGTACGCGGACATCACCACTCAATCAGTCAAGGGAGAACCCTGTGGTCGATATTGTTGACAAAGCCCTGCGAATGGGCGAAGGCCACCAGCTCAAGAAGCTGGAGAACGTGGCCAAGGCCGTGAACGCGCTGGAGGATGAGATCTCCGCCCTTTCCGACGAGGATCTGAAGGCCCAGACCCCGAAGTTCAAGCAGCAGATCGAGAACGGCAAGAGCCTGGACGACATCATGCCCGAGGCGTTCGCCACCGTGCGCGAGGTCTCCAAGCGCACCCTCGGCCAGCGTCACTTCGACGTGCAGCTCATGGGCGGCGCCGCCCTGCACTGGGGCAACATCGCCGAGATGAAGACCGGTGAAGGCAAGACCCTGGTCGCCACCCTGCCTACCTACCTGAACGCCCTCGAGGGCAAAGGCGTGCACGTGGTCACCGTCAACGACTACCTCGCCAGCTACCAGAGCGAGCTGATGGGCCGTATCTACCGCTTCCTCGGCATGAACGTCGGCTGCATCATCACCGACCAGAAGCCGCCAGAACGCCGCAAGCAGTACAACGCCGACATCACCTACGGCACCAACAACGAGTTCGGCTTCGACTACCTGCGCGACAACATGGCTTGGGAGAAGGCCGACCTCGTGCAGCGCGGCCACCACTACGCCATCGTCGATGAGGTCGACTCCATCCTCATCGATGAGGCCCGTACCCCGTTGATTATCTCCGGTCCGGCCGAAGGCGACGTGACCCGCTGGTACCGTCAGTTCGCCAAGCTCGTCCTGAAGCTCACCCGCGACGAGGACTACGATGTCGACGAGAAGAAGAAGGTTGTCGGTATCCTGGATCCGGGCATCACCAAGGTCGAGGACTTCCTCGGCATCGACAACCTGTACGAGCCGGCCAACACCGCCCTGATCGGCTACCTCAACAACGCCATCAAGGCCAAGGAGCTGTTCCTCAAGGACAAGGACTACGTCGTCACTCAGGGCGAGGTGCTTATCGTCGACGAGCACACCGGCCGTATCCTGCCGGGCCGCCGCTACAACGAGGGCCTGCACCAGGCCATCGAGGCCAAGGAAGGTGTGGAGGTCAAGGCCGAGAACCAGACCTTCGCCACCATCACCCTGCAGAACTACTTCCGCATGTACGACAAGCTCGCCGGCATGACCGGTACGGCCGAGACCGAGGCCGCCGAGTTCATGAACACCTACAAGCTGGGCGTGCTGCCGATCAAGACCAACAAGCCGATGATCCGCAAGGACCAGGACGACCTCATCTTCCGCACCAAGAAGGAGAAGCTGGCCGCCATCGTCAAGGACGTGGCCAAGAGGCACGCCAAGGGCCAGCCGGTGCTGCTCGGCACCGCCTCCGTGGAAAGCTCCGAAGTGGTCTCCACCCTGCTGGACGTGGCCAAGATCCCGCACCAAGTGCTCAACGCCAAGCAGCACGAGAAGGAAGCCGCCGTCGTGGCCGTCGCGGGCCGCAAGGGCGCCGTCACCGTGGCCACCAACATGGCCGGCCGTGGTACCGACATCATGCTCGGCGGCAACGTCGAGTTCCTCGCCGACGCCAAGCTCAAGTCCGAGGGCTACTCGCCGGAAGACACCCCGGAGGAGTACGAGAAGCGCTGGCCGGGCACCCTGAACGAGATCAAGGCCCAGGTCAAGGACGAGCACGAGGAAGTCAAGGAACTTGGCGGCCTGTACGTGCTTGGCACCGAGCGCCACGAATCCCGCCGAATCGACAACCAGCTGCGCGGTCGTTCCGGCCGTCAGGGCGACCCGGGCGAGTCCCGCTTCTACCTGTCTCTGGAAGACGATCTGATGCGCCTGTTCAACACCCAGCTCGTGGCCCAGGTCATGGCCAAGGGCATGGAGGAAGGCCAGCCGATCGAGGCCAAGTCCGTGACCAAGGGCGTGCGCACCGCACAGAAGGCCGTCGAATCCCGCAACTACGAGATTCGTAAGAACGTGCTCAAGTACGACGACGTGATGAACAAGCAGCGCACCGTCATCTACTCCGAGCGTCAGGCCGTGCTTAAGGGCGAAGACATCCACAAGGACATCCTGCGTTTCATTTCCGACACCGTCGAGTCCTACATCAAGGGTGCCAACAAGGGATCCGAGAAACCGAAGGACTGGGATTGGGAGGGCCTGTTCAAGGCGCTCAACACCGTGATCCCAACCAAGGTCGACGAAGACGAGGTCAGGAAGATCGTCGGCGGCCTCAAGGGTGCGAAGGCTGTCGAGGCCGTGCGCGACCTGATCGTCGAGGACGCCAGGCAGCAGTACGGCGAAATGGAGGAGACCATCGGCGAGACCGGCTTGCGCGACCTCGAGCGCCGCGTGGTGCTCGCCGTGCTCGACCGCAAGTGGCGCGAACACCTCTACGAGATGGACTACCTCAAGGACGGCATCGGCCTGCGCGGCATGGGCCAGCGCGACCCGCTGGTCGAATACCAGCGCGAAGGCTACCAGATGTACAACTCCATGATCGAGGCCATCAAGGAGGAGTCCGTCCAGCTGCTGTTCCACATCGACGTCAAGCAGGTCGCCTCCACCGAGGATGCCGTTGACGAGGTCGAGGAATCCGACGAGACCGCCGACTCCGTCACTGTGGCCGCCGGTCCCGACGAGAACGGCGAGTCCGAGGTCGAAGCCGCCGAAGGCGAGGTCGAGGAAGAGGACGCCAAGCAGGCCATCGCCGAATCCGCCGCCGTCTCCGAGTCCGGCGAATCCACCCTACCGGTCGCTGGCCCCGCCCCAATCAGCCATGCCGAAGGCAAGGTCCCGGCCAGCAAGCGTCCGAAGAGCGACGAGCTCAAGACGCCGTGGGCCGACGGCCGCACCTTCCCCGGCACCGGCAAGAACGCCCCGTGTCCGTGCGGTTCCGGCCGCAAGTATAAGATGTGCCACGGCCAGAACGAGAAGTGACACATCTCTAGCTGAATACTGGGCATTGGCTTCCCTCTTCAAGAGGGGAGCCAATTTTGCTATATGGAAGATTCAAGGCCGCGAAATGGGAAGTCATTACAATTAGCGGCGAATATACATAACACGGCGTAGCAAAACGCCAAGGAGGGCATCATGGCCGAGATCACATGGAAGTCGATTCTCACCAAGCTGGTCGGGGGAGACCACCTTACTGCTGAGGAATCGGAGTGGTTTGTGGACGACCTGATGCAGGGCAATGCGAACCCGACCGCTGTGGGCGCCGCGCTCGCCATGCAGCAGCAGCTGGGACTGACCTCCGACGAGGTGCGTGGTGCCGCCAAGGCCATGGTCTCGCACGCCGTGCCGCTGAACGTTTCCGGTGAGACCACTGACATCGTGGGCACCGGCGGTGACGGCTTCGCCACCGTGAACCTGTCCACCATGGGTTCTGTGGCTGCTGCCGCAGCTGGCGTAAAGATTGTCAAGCACGGCAACCGTGCCGCCTCCTCGAAGTGCGGTGCTGCCGATGTGCTCGAAGACCTAGGTCTGCCGCTGGATCTGAAGCCGGAAGAGGTCGGCGAAGTCGGCGACGAAGTGGGTATCACTTTCGCGTTCGCCCGCACCTTCCACCCGGCCATGCGCTTCGTGGGCCCGATTCGTGCTGCGCTCGGCATTCCGTGCGTCTTCAATATTCTGGGACCGCTGACCAACCCGGCCAACCCGGCACACGTGGCCATCGGCTGCGCCAACCGCAAGGTAAGCCCGATTATGGCCGCTGTGTACGCCAGCCGTGGGCAGTCCGGTCTGGTTTACACCTCGCACGAGGGCATGGACGAGCTTGCGCCCACCGGTCCGGTCTCCGTCTGGGAGATTCGTGATGGCAAAGTCACCGAAACCGATTTCGATCCGACCGTGGATCTAGGTCTGGCTAAGATCACCGTCGACCAGCTCAAGGGCGGCGTGCCGGACGTCAACGCCAACACATTCAAGAACTTCCTGGCCGGCAAGGACATCCCGTCCCGTACCACCGCACTGCTCAATGCTGCCTCCGCCATCGTGGCCGACGGCAATCTGGTCGGCAATGGCACGCTGGCCGAGCGCTTTGCAGAGGCTTACAAGCTTGCTGAGGAAACGGTTGACTCCGGCAAGGCCGAAGCCCTGTTCAACAAGTGGATCGAAACCGCCAAGTCCAAGGCGTGAACTGAATTCAAAAAATGAGGGGTCAGCTGAACAGTTGGCCCCTCATTGGTATTGTCGACCAATTACTGCTGCGTATTGTCCTTGAGAGCGCTATACGCGTGCTCCGTCGTCGTAGTAGCCGCCTTGGTCGCCGGGACGGTCTTTGCGGTTGAGGATCTTGGCGACCAGTCCGCCCAATCCCAGAATGACGCCCAACCCGAAGAGAATATTGAGTAGTGCGCCCAGTAGGGGAATCGCGTTTAATCCGGGAACGAATATCATCACCGTCTCGCCGACAAGACCGATGATGAGCAACGCCACCAACAGCACCGTAGATGCCTTGACCGGCCCGAGATCCGGGTTCGGGGGAGTGAAGCCGCCGTCATCATAGGTATCCATGACATTATCGGTGTCCAACCAGCCGGAACCGGTGAAATCGCGCGGACCACCCTTACGGCCTCGGTCTGGGCGTGCGTCATCGGTGAACGAGCCAATGTCAAGATCATCCACTGAAAGCAATGCTTCCTTCTCTCGTTTCTTGGCTTGCTTCTCGAACTTCTTGGCCTGACGGGAGGATGCCACGTCGTTTAAATCGGCTTGGTGCTCGGCCTCGAACGCCGCCCAAGCGTCATCCAGATTGCCTATGTCATGCTTTCCGGACGGCATGGCGCCGTTGCCGTTGGCGTTATGTCCGGTATCGGTTGCCTTTTGCGGATCCGCGGGCGTGGCCGAATCTCGTCCATTGCCCGGCGTGGGGATTGGCTGCTCTCCGTCGACATTGCTATTCTGGTTGTCAGTCATAACTGTCACTCTAATCAAGCGGCCGGCCAATAGCCAGTCCGTTTGAGGGAGGAATGCTAAGTGCTCTACTGGTTCTTCGTCAAGGTTCTTGGACCCATCGCGCGTCATCGTCTTGGACCCACCGCATCGGGGCTCAATAATGTGCCTCGCACCGGCGGTGCCATCATTGCCGCGAATCATCTGGCCGTCATCGATGATGCGCTGATTCCGATTACCTGCCCGCGTATGGTGCACTTCATGGGCAAGGCCGAATACTTTGAAGGCAAGGGACTGAAGGGCAAGTTCAAGAAGTGGTGGTTCACTTCCGTGGGCGTGTTCCCCGTGGACCGTTCCGGTGGCAACAAGTCGCTTGGCGCTCTGGAGCACGCACGTGAGATTATCGAAGATGGACACCTGTTCGGCATCCACATTGAGGGCACGCGAAGCCCGGATGGTCGTATGTACAAGGGGCACACCGGTGTGGCACGGCTTGCGCTTGAAACCGGTTGTCCGATTGTACCGACCGCTATTATCGGTTCGCGCGAACTGCAGAAGCCGGGCACGGTGATTCCAGCCAAAGGCAAGACGCAGGTGATTTACGGTAAGCCGATTGAGGTTGAGAAGAAGACCGACGACGAGATCACCCATGACGATTTGCGCTCGCTGACCGACCGTATTTCCGCGGAAATCCAGAAGATGAGCGGCCAGGAGTACGTGAACGAGTACGCCCAGAAAGTCAAGGAAGAGCTGAAAGCCCAGAAGGCCGCTGAAGAAGAAGCATCTGCAGAATAACCCATAATGAAGCTCCCTCATCAGAGGGAGCTTTTGATTCTCACACCACAGTCAGCGTGATAACGGTTGGAGTGCCGTTTTCGTCGCGTAGACGCACCGTTTCTCCGGCATTGGGACTCTGGATACGCACCACATGGGTAATGTCGCCCAGCGGTGCGGATTTCTTGACAGTGAAGCCCAGCTTCTTCAGCTGTGCGGCTGCCGCGTCATACTGCTGACCCACCACATTCGGCATCACCGTGGTCTCAGGTCCCTTGGATACCACCACGTCTACGCTGTCGCCCCATTTGAGCTGCGCGCCAGCGTCTTGGGAAGCGGAGATGACCTCGCCTGCGGCAATCTTGTCATCGAATTGTTCGGTGATGTTGGCGGTGAGCTTGAGCTCATCGAATGCCGCTTGCATCTCATCCTTGGTTTTGCCGACTACGTCAGGCATGCTGACAGGCATGGGACCCTTGCTGAGCGTCACTGTCACTTCATCATTGTGCTTGATCGTGGTGCCGGGGTCGGGGCTTATGCTGAGCGCTGCGCCTTCCGGCTTATCCAGCGAATACTCGTCCTTCGAATCATCGTGCTTGATGTTGTCGAAGCCCGCTTTCTTCAACGCGGACAGAGGGTCCTTGCCGTTCGCGGAATTCGTATCGAGGACATCGTTCGGAATGGTGACCATGTGTACACCCTGCGAGACCGTCACCGTCAGTTGCTGATTGTGACGCTTGCTGACGTGACTGCCTACAACAGCGTTGTTTTCACTCACCGAGGCGGAGACGATCTTGCCTTCGGCGATGTCGTCGCTGTACTGCTTCTCGGCCTTATAGGGGATTCCTGCCACCTTCAGCGTGCTCTCATACGTGGCCCAGTCAGCACCGGACAACGAGCACTCGGTGTCCTCCTTACACGTCACGTCATCGGGCTTGGGCACACTCCAATAGCTGCCGGGACCTGCGAACCACCACCATGCGCCGGTTCCGGCAGCTACAGCCAGTACCAGAACAATTACCAAGGCGATGATGAGCGGCTTCTTGTTGCGCTTTCCGTCCGTTGGCTTGGCATCGGGGCTTCCGGCATCGTCTTCAGCGGCGAGCACCTGGTCGAAATCATCCCCGGTCTTT
This sequence comes from Bifidobacterium breve DSM 20213 = JCM 1192, assembly GCF_001025175.1. NCBI lineage: Bacteria > Bacillati > Actinomycetota > Actinomycetes > Bifidobacteriales > Bifidobacteriaceae > Bifidobacterium > Bifidobacterium breve. The sequence goes on along the minus strand of NZ_AP012324.1, from coordinate 1,372,390 downwards.
GCCAGAATCGTTGTCTCATTACCGGGGTTGGGCATGACTTGCGTAAGGTCTTCTCGTGCGGAAGACGCATTGAAAGCGGTGGTCGGGGCGGTGGGAGGCTCCGGGGGCGTGCCAGAGCTCTGCCTAGGAGCGGTCTCCGGCGAAACCAGTCCGCCAACCAAAGCCGGTGCGGTAGCATCGGTTCTGGCGGCATCCGCAGACTCGACATGCAAACGATATTGCCATGCCTCCATAGGGAGTTTGGCGGCCAATTGACGAAGTTCCTGGGCGGCCTCGGAGCCGTTCGCAGGACGAGCCTCGACCTGGCGGGCAGTCAGGTGCGCAATGAACGAGGCCACGGATGGATCGATATCCGGACAGACCGTGGCTATGGACGGCACATCCTCATGAACATGCTTGAACACAAGCGTGACCGGATTATCGGAGTCAAAAGGCACTTTACCGGCAAGCATCTCCCAAGCCATGATGCCCACGGAATACAAATCGCCTTGTGGGGTGGCCTGATTATTCTCGATCATTTCAGGAGCCAGATAGGCCGCAGTGCCCAACAGCATGCCGGTGGAACTCAGCGTTGCTTGGCTGGCGGCCTTGGCCAGACCAAAATCAGTGATTTGAACGTGGCCGCGATCGTTGATCAGGATGTTTTCGGGTTTGATATCACGATGTACCACGCCTGCACGATGTGCCGAAGCCAAGCCGTCCAACGTTTCCGCGATAACGCGCAGTGTCTCGCGGACGGAGAATGTGCCTTGAACGTTCATCTCATGGCGCAGATTGACGCCATGCACATATTCCATAACCAAAAAATCAAGGCCATTGAACTCACCGGTGTCGTAAACCTGAACGATATGCGGGTTTGCGATGGCCGCGGCTGAATTGGCTTCACGGCGGAACCGCTCCACGAACTGATCTCGATGCGGTCCCTGTGCCAGCTGCGTGTGCATGACCTTGATCGCCACAGTACGGCCCAAACGCTCATCGACCGCCTCATACACGGTGGCCATGCCGCCTTCGGCGATATTGCGCACGATGCGGTAGCGTCCCTCAATCATCTGTGTGGGCTCGTTCTCACTCATGGTTGTACTGCACGGTTCCTTTGATAAGACTGAACACCGTTTAGTCTACATGGCACTGGCTACGCTTTGGAAACACGGACGCATAGTTTTCACGGGTGTTTTGCCCGGCGAAACCTAACGAAGATTTTCGGGAACGAACCGTGCACAGGCTGCAATCAGATGGTTTTCGGCCTCGGGTTCCAGATTGAGATTGGCGATTGCTGCGCGGGATTCCAGCCACAAGGCGTGAATACGATTGCGGGAACGTTCGACGGCTCCAGTTGATTGGAACAGCGCGATGACAAATGCCACCTGATCATCAGTGCGAGCGTCGGACTCAAACAAATCGATAAGTTGTTGCCGGTCCTGCGTACCCGCTGCGGCCAGTGCGTCGGCCAGCAGCACCGTGCGCTTGCCTTCTCGGATATCGCCACCCACTGGTTTGCCGGTATTCCGGCTGGAACCGACAACATCCAGAAGATCGTCGGCAAGCTGGAAAGCCAGACCAAGAGGCCGTCCGACCGCCAATGCCTGCTGCCATGCTTCAGCGGGGTCAGCGCCGGCTGCCAGCAGAGCGAACAGCAACGGTGCAATGGTGGTGTAGCTTGCGGTTTTCCACCGGAAGACGTTCAGCGAGGCGTCTACCAACGCATCCGGGTCTTCGAGTGGCGTTAATTCTACAGCGAGATCCAGTACCTGGCCAATTTCCACTTCGCGTTGCATGGTCAGAAACGCTTCGTTGATGGCGTCGGTGTTGTCAAGACGGCGCGCGGCCCGGCGCGCAATTTCGATGCATGCGGTGGCCAGAATGTCTCCAAGCATCAGACCAAGCCCGTGGCCGATGGCGCCACTGTGCACAGCCTGTTCAAGAGCACGGTGCGCGGACGGTTTGCCGCGGCGCAAATCGGATTCGTCGATGATGTCGTCATGCACCAGGGCAGCGGTCTGAAATACTTCTATGGCACACGCGAGATCAGTCATGGCGTCACGCATATCAGGAGTAGAGCTGCCGGTCTGGGCCATCAGAGCATCGAAGGCATCCAGGGTCAGCAACGCCCGCAGTCGTTTGCCTCCCTGGCTGGAGGCTGCGGCCTGATCGACGACCTGTGCCATCACGGGTTTCAAGGCGTCGGATACCTCATCGGTATCAGGGGCGGCAGTCAGCTCACGCACCAGCTGTATGATGCGCGGTTCGATGATTGCAAGGTCGTCAGCAGTTGTCCACATGACTAATAACTTATCCACAGGTTATGAAGAACACAAGAACGTTGGAAAACCGGGGGTTGCGAAGCTGGAACCACAAAGGTCGGTTTTTGCCCGGTTTACGGCGCCGCTCATGCATAGTGGGCATACGCCCATTCGAGCGGGCGCACACAAGATAAAGCCTTAATTTGCGAGGCATGGAAATCACGTCGAGGAGGACATGATGAACGCGAAACGGAAAACCCGCAAACATGCGGAATCCAAATCTAATCTTTTTGATGCCGATGCCTTGGAGGAACTTTCTCGTTTGTTCCATGAGACCAGGCAGACGCTTGGTCCGCAGCAGGCAGATGCCGACTGGATGTCGGATCCACTGGATGAGTGGCTGGTCAATCTGGACAGCGGGGAGACGGTATTGGATCGTGACACTATGGCTGCGTTCGCGGTCGGCATGAATGAAACGCTCTCGATACGCGATGCCCTGATTCTCTCTCTGATTATTGACGAACAACGATGCCCCAAAACGCAACTTATGGAATTTGCCGCACGTCCGCACAGCAAACGGAATAAGCGTCGTATGGGCGAATTGCTGACTGTGGCTTTCGAGGACGAGGGCATCGTGCCAGATAAGGAACGCTGCCATGCAGGCATTGCCATGCTTCTCGATATAGCCGATGCGGCGCCAGTGCCATATTGTGTACAGCCACTGGCTGTGGCGGCCTACACCTTATGGTGGTTGGGCGATTCCCGAGCAGTGACCATGGCCCTGCAGTGCCTATTGCTCGATGAGGAATGTTCTCTGGCGGCCATGGTGTTTTCCGCTGCGCAGCGGGGTGTGGCGCCGGCTTGGTGCTCGGGGTAGAGGGCTCAAAATGGTGTAATCGGCTGTGCCTTGAAGGGGCGGTGTGAAGAGTGGCGTGCTCGGACAGTGACATGAACCTTGTTCGATATGGGAATAATCGTCCGTGGAGGGTGGTTTACTCACATAGTTGACGATTTGCCCTTGCCAGAAGTGTGCCCATGTGGTATGCGCACTGCGAGGCAAGAGATCAGGAGGAGCAGTTTTGGCCACGAAGGAAACGACGGCAACCAAGCAGACAGCCGAGTCCAGCGAGGAGACCGAGACCAAGAAGAAGGCCAGCTCTACCACCGCGCGTAAGACCTCCGCCAAGAAGACCAAGGCCACGAAGGGCACCACGGCTGCCAAGACCGGTGAGAAGACTTCACGTAAGACTTCGGCCAAGAAGGTCAAGAAAGAGGAGGAGCTTCCTCAGAACGACATCAGCCAAAGCGATGACCCGGAAGATCTTGACGTCGATAACCTTGATGAGGATCTTGACGACGTCGAATCCGAGGACGTCGATGATCTTGAAGATGCCGATGCCGAGTCGGACGACGAAGACATTGACGATGAGGATGACGAAGACGAGGAAGACGAAGGCAAGGCCGCATCGAAGGCTCCTGAGCAGCCCAAGGAAAAGGGTGCTTATGTGGTTTCCGACACGGATGATGAAGAAGAGAACATCATCCCCGCCGGCAATCCGAAGCGTCGTGTGATTGCGGCAGGCGCCACCGCCGACCCGGTCAAGGACTACCTCAAGCAGATTGGTCGCGTCAGCCTGTTGAATGCCGAACAGGAAGTTGACCTGTCCGAGCGCATCGAGGCCGGCCTGTACGCCCAGCATCTGCTCGATACCGAAAGTGAAGGCATGGAGTTCAAGCGCAAGCGTGAACTCAAGTGGGCCGCCGCCGACGGCAAAAAGGCCAAGGATCATCTGCTGGAGGCCAACCTGCGACTCGTGGTCTCGCTTGCCAAGCGCTATACCGGCCGCGGCATGCTGTTCCTCGATTTGATTCAGGAAGGCAACCTTGGTCTGATTCGTGCCGTCGAGAAGTTCGATTGGAAGAAGGGCTTCAAGTTCTCCACCTACGCCACGTGGTGGATTCGTCAGGCCATTACCCGTGCTATGGCCGATCAGGCCCGTACCATTCGTGTGCCCGTGCACATGGTCGAAGTGATCAACAAGCTGAGCCGTGTGCAGCGCCAGATGCTGCAGGATCTGGGCCGTGAGCCTACGCCGGACGAGCTGGCCCGCGAGCTGGACATGCCGGTCGAAAAGGTGCAGGAAGTGCAGAAGTACGGCCGCGAGCCGATTTCCCTGCACACCCCGCTCGGTGAGGACGGCGATTCCGAGTTCGGCGATCTCATCGAGGATACCGATGCCATTGCTCCGTCCGATGCAGTGGCGTTCTCCCTGCTGCAGGAGCAGTTCAAGCAGGTGCTGGAAACCCTGTCTCCGCGTGAGGCCGGTGTGATCAAGATGCGTTACGGTTTGGAGGACGGCCAGCCGAAGACCTTGGACGATATTGGCCGTGTATATGGCGTGACCCGAGAGCGTATCCGCCAGATCGAATCCAAGACCATGTCCAAGTTGCGCCACCCGTCCCGTTCGCAGACCCTGCGCGACTTCCTGGATCAATGACGGTCGGCCCGCTTAGCAGGCCGACTGCGCGAGGAGTTTGACAGCCCACAGGGCTGTCAAACGACGGAGCCATCCGTTGAAGGCTCCCCTGAAGAGGGGAGCCAAATTATTAGAAAATAGGACTGTATGCCCAAAGAAGAATACGGCGCTAAGGATTTATCCGTCCTTGAGGGTCTGGACGCGGTACGCAAGCGTCCGGGTATGTACATCGGTACCACGGACTCGCAGGGTCTTATGCACTGCCTGTGGGAGATCATCGACAACTCCGTCGATGAGGCGTTGGCCGGTTTTTGCAACAACATTGTCGTTACTCTGCACACTGATGGATCGGTGGAAGTCGCAGACAACGGCCGAGGCATTCCGGTCGATAAGGAACCGAAAACCGGGCTATCCGGCGTGGAAGTTGTCCTGACCAAGCTGCACGCGGGCGCCAAGTTCGGCAATTCGTCCTATAACGCGGTCGGTGGCCTGCACGGTGTGGGCTCTTCTGTGGTCAACGCATTGAGTTCCCGTCTTGATGTGGAAGTCGATCGTGACGGCAAAACCCATCACATGGCCTTCCATCAAGGGCATCCCGGCGTATACGCAGACGCTGATCCAGTCAACCCATCTCCGGACTCGCCGTTCAAACGTACCCGTAAGAATAAGCCCACCGAGCTGGAAATCATCGGCAAGGTTTCGCCCAAGACCACCGGAACCCGCATTCGTTACTGGTACGATCCGGAAATATTCAATAAAACTGCTGAATTCTCATATGAGCAGCTCATCGACCGTGTGCGTCAGACCAGTTTCCTAGTGCCCGGTCTTAAAATCACCATCGTCGATGAGAATGTGCCGAAAACCAACGGGGCCGATACGGTCGGCACTGAGCCCAACGAAGATGTCGCAGTCGTAGCCGAATCACTGAATGCGGACGAAACGGCTAACGCAACCGAGTCATTCTCCGGCGAAGACTCCCCACTTGACGGATTCGCCGAGCTTTCGGACGATGCGTCTGTTGACGGCGACACCGAGGCTCCGGACGAGGAGGATTTCTCGCTGTCATCCGCCACTGAAGTGGTTGATGGCGCTTTTGGCGAACAGCCTGCCCATCCGCGTACGGTCGAATTCCTGCACACCGGTGGCGTCAAGGATTTCGTGGACTTCCTGTCCAAAGGCGAGCCCATCTCCGATATCTGGCGTATTCAGGGTGAGGGCACCTACAAGGAAGAGACCCAGGCCGTGGGCGAGGGCGGCGAACTGCATGCCCAGGAGATCGAACGCACTTGCGGCGTAGACATCGCCCTGCGTTGGGTGAATGGTTACGACACCACGATCATGAGTTTCGTGAACATCGTGGAGACGCCTGGCGGCGGTATGCACGTGGACGGCTTCATGAATGCTATCACCAAGCAGATTCGCAAGGCCGTGGAAGACAACGCCCGCAAGCTCAAGGTGAACCTCAAGGACTCCGCCATGAAGGTGGAGCGTGACGACATCCAGGCCGGGCTCGTGGCCGTGGTCACCGCACGTGTGGCAGAACCGCAGTTCCAGGGGCAGACCAAGGATGTGCTTGGTACCGCGCAGGTCAAGCCGATCGTCACCAGGCTCACCGACAAGCAGTTCGGCGAGATGATCACCGGTTCCAAGCGCGGCTACAAGGAGCAGTCCGCCCGCGTGCTGGAGAAGATCGTCGGCGAGATGCACGCGCGTATCCAGTCGCGCAAGGCCAAAGAGGTCACGCGCCGCAAGAACGCGCTCGAATCCGCTTCCATGCCGGCCAAGCTGTCCGACTGCCAGCCGGGCAACGACGACGTGGCCGAACTGTTCATCGTCGAAGGTGATTCCGCACTCGGTACCGCCAAGGCCGCCCGCAACGCCGGCTTTCAGGCGCTGCTGCCGATTCGAGGCAAGATCTTGAACGTGCAGAAGGCCTCGATCACACAGATGCTGTCCAATAAGGAATGCGCGGCCATCATCCAGGTGGTGGGCGCTGGTTCGGGCCAAAGCTTCGACATCGAACAGTCGCGTTATCACAAGATCATCATGATGACTGATGCTGATGTGGATGGCGCGCACATTCGTATTCTGCTGCTGACGTTGTTTTACCGGTATATGCGCCCGCTTATCGAACATGGTTACGTGTATGCGGCCGTGCCTCCGCTGCACCGTATCGCGCTGACCGGCTCGCATAAGGGCGAATACATCTACACGTATTCCGATGACGAATTGGCCGGCAAACTGGCCGACCTCGATAAGAAGCGCATCGGCTACAACGATGATATTCAGCGGTACAAGGGTCTCGGCGAAATGGATGCCGATCAGCTGGCAGACACCACCATGGATCCGCGCACGCGCATGCTGCGCCGCATTCGCATGGAAGACGCCGCCCAGGCTTCCGAGATCTTCAATCTGTTGATGGGTGATGAAGTGCCGCCTCGCAAACAGTTCATCGTGGATAACGCCGATGACTTCGACCGTTCCAAGATCGATACCTGATCGAAGACGTCGCTGATAATGACATCGTGCTTACCGAGAATTTCCGTAATTGGCGTTTGAGGTGAGCACGTTGTCATATGTTTTATGCGTGTTGCCCATGAGTTATTCGATAGACTGATGACATCGTTATCACAGCCAGTGTCGTCTATGGGATAGGAAGTGGGTTATGGCCAGTCTGCTGCTTGCCGTCATCTACGTGGCGTTTATCAGCTTGGGGTTGCCGGATTCCCTGCTGGGGTCGGCATGGCCCACCATGAGCCAAGATCTGAACGTGCCGGTATCTTGGGCGGGCGGCATTTCCGCGGTGATTTCCATGTTTACCATCGTCTCGGCGTTGCTCTCGGACCGTATGACGTTGAAATTCGGCGCAGGCAAAGTCACTGCAGTTTCCGTGGCGCTGACCGCAATGGCCTTGGCCGGCTTCTCCGTCGCCCCGAATTACTGGGTGTTGTTGCTGATTGCCATACCATACGGTCTTGGCGCAGGCGGCGTTGATGCGGCGTTGAACAACTACGTTGCCATTCATTACGAAAGCCGGCATATGAGCTGGTTGCACTGCATGTGGGGCGTCGGCGCATCGGTGGGGCCGTACATTATGGGCTATGCGCTTTCGCAAGGCCAAGGCTGGCCATGGGGTTATCGGTACATCGCCATCCTGCAAGTGATGCTGACCGTCATTTTGGTGTTCAGCCTGCCGTTGTGGAAGAAGCGTGGTATTGCCGCAGCCGGCGAATCATCCGGCGAAACCGCGCAGTCGGACGAAAACACTGATGGAGAGACGGTCGCCGAGCGTAAACCCCTCGGCGTTGCCGGTGTACTGGCCATACGCGGCGCCAAAGAAATCCTCGTGATGTTCTTCTGCTACTGCGCCATCGAATCCACAGCTGGTCTATGGGCCTCCAGCTACATGGTGATGCACAGCAGTATCGATAAGATCACCGCCGCCAGCTGGGCCAGCCTATTCTATGTAGGCATTACTGTGGGCCGCGCGCTTTCCGGCTTCCTGACCATGCGATTCAAGGACCCGGTTATGATCCGCCTCGGCCAGGTACTGGTATTGGCCGGTATCCTCGTTATGTTTGTGCCGTTGCCGCATCATCTTGGTGTGGTTGCGGGGCTGATTATCGTAGGCCTCGGCTGTGCGCCCATATACCCATGCGTGATTCATTCGACTCCCGTCTACTTCGGCGAGGATAATTCCCAGGCCATTGTCGGCGTGCAGATGGCCTGTGCCTATGTGGGATCGCTGCTGATGCCGCCGCTATTCGGCGTCATCGCGCAGTATGTGACCATCAGCCTGTATCCATGGTATTTGCTGGTGCTGTTGGTGCTCATGGTGGCTATGCATGAGCGTCTGCGCAAGCTGCGCGGCTGACCGTGTGCACGTTTGGGCTCTCCGCTTACTATGCTTGTAGCCCATGGTGATAAGTGAAGAAGAACATGAACAGATGCCGGAGCCCGTACGGGAACGACTGGAAGCGCTGAAGGATGCGCAGGGCTCGGTAATCGTAATTGGTTCGATGAATGCCGATTACACAGTGACGACTAAACGACTGCCCAAGCCGGGCGAGACCGTCCAGGGCGGTGCCATGAAGGTGATGCCCGGCGGCAAGGGTGCAAATCAGGCGTCCGCTGCAGCCCGTCTCGGCTTGAACGTCCAGCTGCTGGGTGCAGTGGGCGACGATGCCAATGCGGATTTCCTGCTGAGCAAACTGGACGAGGCCGGCGTTGGCACCGCCGATATCCTGCATGTCGAAGGCCCCAGCGGCACCACGGTGATCACCGTCAGTGCCGAGGGAGAGAACACCATCGTCTATTCTCCGGGAGCCAATTCCAAGGCGGCTGCGGGCTATGTGCAGTCGCATCGATTGACCATCGCCGGTTGCTCGGTGCTGGGACTGTGCCTGGAAAGCCCGATTTCCACCGTGGTCGCCGCCGCTCAGACTGCGCATGACGCCGGTGTGACTGTGCTGCTCAACGACTCGCCGTTCATGGATGAGCTGCCCCATGAACTGGTGGAGGTTACCGATATCCTGCTGGTCAATCAGCATGAAGTGGCCCAGCTGTTGGGGCTGCCGGACGGCGATGTGGAGTCGCTCGACTGGTATGAAGTCGCCGAACGATTCACGGATTACGGCTTTGATCGCGCCATCGTGACGCTTGGTGCATCCGGTTCCGTGGTGATCGAAAACGGCCGTTGGCATCGTGTGTCTGCAGCGCAAGTCAAGGCGGTGGACACCACCGGTTGCGGCGACTCGTTCATGGGCACCGTGCTTGCGGGGCTTGCCGCCGGCTATACGCTGCTGCAGTCCGCGCAGATCGGCTCCTATGTTTCCGCCTATGCCGCCACGAAGATCGGCGCCCAAAGCGCCTACGGCACCGCCGACGAGGTCATCGCATACTTCAGCTGAGACCCGATCGGTTCCCCTCTGTGATAAGACTGATTCCTCACAAAGGACGGTCATGATGTGATTCCCTTTGCCCCCTCTCTGACGAGGGGCTCCCGTGAAGCGGGTGAGGGAGAGATGCGCAGGCCCCGCCTGCGAGCAATGGACTCCCAACCGGAATCTTCACGATGTTTCCCCGCATCGCTATAATCGAACATATGTGCGAAAGCTTGAGTCTGTTTTCTGAACCTACCAAAGCGTGGTTCGAACATGCCTTCGGTCAGCCGACCGAGGCACAGGCTCAGGCATGGCCGGCGATCCATTCCGGACGGAACGTATTGGTCATCGCTCCTACTGGCTCCGGTAAAACATTGGCCGCGTTTCTTTCCGCCATTGACCGGCTGATGACCGTGTCTCGTACGCGGCGTGCGGGCGTGCGTGTGCTGTATGTTTCGCCATTGAAGGCGCTCGCAGTCGACGTGGCCAAAAACCTCGAACAGCCGTTGGAGGGTATCGCTGCGCAATGTGAGGCGCAGGGGCTGCCCGCGCCGAAAATCGCGGTTGCCAACCGGTCCGGCGACACCACTGCTCAGGAGCGTCGGCGCATCGCCTCCCGTCCGCCGGACATCCTTGTCACCACGCCCGAATCGCTCTATCTGCTGCTCACTTCCAAGGCCGGGCGGATTCTCGGCACCGTCGACACGGTAATTGTCGATGAGATTCATGCGGTGGCCGGTACCAAGCGTGGTTCGCATCTGGCATTGAGCCTTGAACGGTTGGAAAACCTGGTCGCCGAATCGCGCAGACGCGACGCGATGGACCGCAATGACGGCGAATCCAAGGTTTCGGATGATTCCGGTAATGAACCTCTTCTGCAGCGTATCGGGCTGTCCGCCACGGTCAATCCGCCCGAAGAAGCCGCACGTTTTCTGACAGGCGGCAGACCGGTTACCATCGTGAATCCCGGCGGCAGGCCCGCGATGGATCTGCGTATGGTCGAACCACTGGAAAACATGCGCGATCTGCAATCTGTGAACGCCAAGCAGCGCGTCGGCGGCGTGGACTCCGAACGTCCGACTCCGCATATCAGCGGTGTTACGCCGGCCATGCAACGGTTGGCGGAGCGCAAGGGAATCGTGCAAACGGGCGATTCCGGTTTGTCTGCGGGTGGGAATGGCGTGCTGGTCGGCGGCGAAGCCGGTGCTGGTGGAGATGGCGCCCTGTTGTCGGGCGAGCGTACGACAGGCGGCGCCTTTGACTCCGCTGTGCTGGTCGGTGCGGCCGGAGACCGGACTTCTGGCTCCATCTGGCCGGTTGTGGAACGCAGCGTGCTTGATGAGATTCTGGCACATCGCACCACGTTGGTGTTCGTCAATTCGCGTGGCGTGGCCGAGAAGCTCACTGCGCGGCTCAATGACCTTTATGCACAAACCCGGCATGAAGTCGATCCCGACTTGGTACGGGACATGGGGTCGCCCGAAGGCCGTGAGGGTTTCGCCTCGCATTATGATGCGGTGGTCGGTTCCACCACCATGTTGGTCGGCTCGCATGAAGGCGATGACGTCATCGCCATGGCCCACCATGGTTCGGTCTCCAAAGAGCGACGAAAGATGATCGAGGAACGGCTCAAACGCGGCGAATTGCGTTGTGTGGTGGCCACCTCGAGCTTGGAACTGGGCATTGATATGGGTTCGGTCGATCTGGTGATTCAGATTGACACGCCTCTGTCTGTTTCCTCGGGTTTGCAGCGGGTGGGCCGTGCCGACCATCAGGTGGGCGGTGTCTCGCATGCGTTGTTCTATCCGTTGACCCGCCAGCAGATCGTTACCGGCGCCGCCAGTCTGGAGTCCATGATCGCCGGCGATATCGAGCCGCTTGCCGTATTGAAGAATCCGCTTGATGTACTTGCCCAGCAGACCGTGGCCGCCGCCGTGATGCATGACCTCAAAGCGGACGACTGGTATGTCACCGTGCGCCGGTCGGCACCGTTTGCCGATTTGCCGCGTGACATGTTCGACGCGGTGATCGGCATGATGTCCGGCGAATACAACACCGAGGAGTTCTCCGCCTTCCGGCCGCGACTGGTGTGGAATCGGGATAACGGTCTTATCTCGGCACGTCCTGGCTCGCAGAAAGTGGCGGTCACTTCAGGCGGTACGATTCCTGATCGAGGCCTGTACACCGTGGTATTGCCTGAGGTGGATGCCGGCAAAGGGCAGCGCCGTGTGGGCGAACTCGATGAGGAGATGGTCTATGAATCGCGTGTCGGCGATGTGATCACACTCGGCACTTCCACATGGCAGATTCAGGACATTACGCGCGACCGTGTGGTCGTCACTCCGGCGCCCGGACGAACCGCCCGACTGCCGTTCTGGCATGGTGAGGGAGCTGGACGTGACTACGGTTTCAGCCGCGCCATAGCCCGCTTCACCCGTGAAATCGCCGACGGATTGGTGATGGAGCAAGGTGGCTATTCTGGCTTCCCTCTCCGAGGGGAGCTGTCCGCGGAGCGGACTGAGGGGAGGAGCACTCCGACCTTCACCCACGCAATCCTCACCCGCCTCCACCAAGACGGTCTCGACTCTAACGCCATCGCCAACCTCGCCCGTCTACTTTCCGAACAACGGGCCGCCACCGGTGCGGTCCCCAGTGATCGGACCCTTATCGTGGAACGTACCCGAGATGAAGATGGTGGCTGGCGCATTGTGCTCTTAAGCCCGTTCGGCCGCCGCGTCCACGAACCCTGGTCCATGGCCATCAGTCGCAGACTCAGCCAACGCTATGGATTTGACGGTCAGGTATATGCCGCTGATGACGGCATCGTACTGCAGTTGCCGGAAGGCGACGGACACATTCTCGCGTGTGACCTATTCCTGTTCGACCCTGAAGATCTCAGGGCGGACGTGGAACGCCAAGTGGGCGAATCCGTGTTGTTCACCTCGAGATTCCGCGAATGCGCCGCACGCTCACTGTTCATGCCCCGCTCCGATCCTGGTCGTCGTGTGCCGCTCTGGCAACAGCGTCTTCGTGGCGCACAACTCCTGCAATCCGCACGCACGGTCAAAAACTTTCCGCTGCTTCTGGAGACCGCGCGCGAATGCCTGCAGGACGTCTACGACATGCCCGCACTGAACGAGGTGATGACCGGATTGCACTCCGGAACCATCGCCTTGAAGGACGTGGAAACCGAGTCGCCTTCGCCGTTCGCCGAGAATATCCTCTTCGGCTTCGTGGGCACGGTGATGTACCAATACGATCAGCCTCAGGCCGAGCGCAGCACACAACTGCTGTCCCTGGACTCGCAGATGCTTGAGCGATTGCTCGGCACCACCGACATGGCCAAGGTGCTCAATCCTGATGTGATCCGAGAAGTTGAGCAGGAGCTGGAGAAGCGGACTTTCTGGAACGAACTTGCCGCCGATGACGTGACCGGGCGAGTGACCCGTTACGCGAAAACCCATGGTCCGTTCACCGCAGATCAGATCATCGCCTACCTGCATCTTGACGCCGCAAGCGTCGTACATGCATTGGACGAGTTGGCCGCCAAAGGGGACCTTCTCCAAGGTCATTTCGTGGACTCCACTTCATGCTCCCGCTGGCGGGAACTGGACGCGAAGCGGACTGAGGGTGGTCCATATCCGGAGAAGGGTCGCCCTCAGTCGACTCCGTCGACAGCTCCCGCCAGCGGGAGCGAACAGCAATGGCTTCATAAGGACGTGTTCCGTCGTATTCGTTCGCGGTCATTGGACAAGGCACGCAAGGCAGTGCGGCCAGTGGAACCGGAAGCCTTCCAAATGTTCCTTATCGACAGGCAGGGCATCGGTCCGGTCGGCGGTGAGCGATACGAGGGTGCGGATGGGCTCATGCGTGTCATCGAGCAGCTGGAGGGTGTCGCGCTGCCGGCTGGTCTCTGGGAGACCGCGATATTCCCCGCTCGCGTGCGTGACTATCAACCGTCGATGCTGGACGAACTTCTTACCGGTGGCGATGTGGTGTGGGTGGGGTCCAAAGCCGGCGGCACCGGTGCCTTGGAGCCCGGAGAGATCGCCTTCCATCCCGCGGATTCGGTACTGCTTGGCGATACCGAGGCCTCGGAACTTTCGGCAGGTGCCGCATCCTCCGGACGGTTCGACTCCAAGCCGGATGCATCGGCTGATGGCGATAGCGAGACCATGCCTGAATCGATAATGACGGCGTTGACTTCGGGCGGCGCATTTCATGCCCGTCAGCTGGCAGATGCCGCCAAGCGCGTCTGGAATGAGACCTCCGAGCCGGACATCAACCCAGATACCGGCGAGATTATCCCGCAGGAGTGGAGCGAACGGCAATTCAAGGACGCCTTGTGGAGTCTGGTGTGGCAAGGCAGAATCAGCAATTCCAGTTTTGCACCTGTGCGTGCGCTGACTGCGGGAACTGGTGGCTCTCGCAAGGCTTCGACCTTGCGTCGCCGCGGTCGCGTGACACCAATTCGTCGTGCCTCTGCGGATATGACGTTGGGCGGCCTATGGTCGGCTGTTCCCGGTATGGGGGAGGACGAGTCGACGGAGCGTGCGCTCGCATTAGTCGAAACATTGTTGGACCGCTACGGCGTGATCGCACAGCCGCTGATCGACAAGGAAGATATCCCGGGTGGTTATTCGGCCGTCTATCCGATATTGAAACGCATGGAGGAACATGGACGACTGGTGCGTGGCATGTTCATACATGGCTTCGGCGCGGCGCAATTCGCCGAAAGCGACACGGTGGATGAGCTGAGACATCCGTCGGAGCATCGCAGCCAATCCGTGGTGGCCGTGAGCGTACTTGATCCCGCGAACCTCAGTGGTTCGGCAATCGGTTGGCCTGATGTGCCAGTAAGTGCAGGCAGGCCTGTACGCCGTGCCGGAGCTGTAGTCGTACTTGGGTCGCAAGGTGCGTTGCTCTATGCAGCCGCCAAAGCCAAGCATTTGACCGCATTCCAGCGATCTGCCGATGTCGGTGTCGTTTCCGCTGGGTCGATTGAAACTGGTGCAGCGTCTAATGGGCTGACTGAGGGTGGTGTCTCTTCTACCGAGTCAGCTTTTGAGACTTCCCCTGATTTCGGCATGACGAATGATGAACAGTTACGCAAGGCGGCCACAGAACTCGCATATGCCCTCAAACGCAGCGGCAATGGCACCGTAACTTTCAGCGATATGAATGGCGAGCCTCTCAATGCCCGACATCCCTTCGCCCGCATTCTTCATCAGGCCGGATTCATCCCCGTGCCACAAGGTATGCGGTTGTACTGAGACATCATGTGGTCGCATTGAGGCATGCGGCTGTACTGGATGGATGCATGCGGTCTACTACGCCGCATTGTCGTGGGAATTATGGCATCGTGCATTATTTTGTCGAGGATTGTATCTTTCCATGGCTGGCTCAGCGGGGCGACATTGCGATGGCGGTCTGGGTGTCACTTCGCCAAAAAGCCTTAGTGGGGTGGCATCGTGATAGCGGTTTTGGGATTGTCCCTGTTGGGATGACTTCAGCGGGGCAATGCCATGATGGCGGTCTTGGAATCGTCTTGTTGGTATGGCTTTAGTGGGGTTGCACCGTGATGGCGGTCTTGGAATTGCTTTGCTGAGATGAGTGAGCGAGGCAGAATGTTGATAGCTCTCTTGCCGTTGCCTTGCTTAGATGTCGTCAGTAGGGCAATTTCGTGATTCCAGCCTTATCAGGGCCTCGATAAGGTATCTGGAACGGGGCAATAGTACGACTGCCATCTTGGTGTTGCCTCGTTTGGATTTCCCATGAGGGGAATTTCGTGGTTGGGATATCCGATTCGCCTCGATGAAGTGAGCTTAGCAGGGCAAAACTGCGATACCTCTCTGTTCCGCTCTATTGAAATGATCGCAAATGAATCGAGATCGGCACCGGGTGGTGGACTTCGGTCGGATGCGATCAACAAAAGATGATGGATTTCGTCCAGTCACGAATTGCGAATTAGTTGCAGGGGAAAGACGATAACGAATGCATCCGGGCGTGAGCGATTTGAGAAAAACCGACACTGCCATATTGCAAAAACGGTATGAGATATTGTCTTCGTCGGATAACCAGACGGGACCAAAGGAAGCTGGAACCACATTACCTGTTCGGGTTTCTGGAATAGTGCATCATTGCATATCGTCGATATTATGAAGCATCACAAAGCAGTGGAAACATTATTGGAAGTGTCGCAACAGGAGCGTCGTTGTGCATTCGGCAGAACCAAAGCAGAGCGAAGCGCATTGGAAAGACGGGCTTCTGCACAGGAGCTTGAACGGGTATTCCCCGGCCTGTTTGTGAAACCTGACTTTTGGAAGTCGCTGAACCCTGCCGAGAAGTCCGCTCATATTGCGCGCACATTGGGACTCCGCCATGGTCACTGGGTGTTTGCCGGTCTGACCGCCGCAAATCTTCACGGGTTCGAACATCAATGGTTACTGCATGACGGCACAATAACCATTGCCACACATACTCAGGGAAGTGATACCGGTAACGGACGAATACGGCGATTGTTCATACCGAAAAGCCAGCAGACGGATATACGGCATATTGATGGTGTTGCCGTGACCAGTGAAGCACGAACAGTGGTGGATTGCGCGCTGACTCTTGAATTCCGCTATGCACTGCCCATTGTCGACTCGGCATTGCGTCGGGGCGTTGCTATTAACGACATCATCGGCATATGCGCCAGTATGCAACGCGATTGCACTGCGGCGCTGCGGTTGTTGCATTATGCTGATCCTACCAGTGAAAATGGCGGCGAATCATTGACACGTGGCACCATCCTCGAAGGCGGATACAAGATTCCCGAATTACAGCAGACCATTATCGACCCCCAAACCGGCATGGCATATCGTGTTGATTTTCTGTGGCGGCTTGAAGATGGTCGCATGATCGTGGGCGAATATGATGGAACCCGCAAATACGTCGACCCAGAAATGACGGATAACAAAGGTGTGAGAGAAGTCGTTGCTGACGAGCGCATTCGCGAAGAAGGTCTGAAGCGAGGCGGAGTCAGTGCCATCGTGCGTTTCGGATTCGACGAAGTGATGAAGCGTACCCCACTCTTGCATAAACTCCGTATGGCAGGCATACCATTGCGCTCATAATGAGAAAACGCAGTATCTGTCAGAATCATTGCGGCAGAACGATCCAGTGCGATTGATGAGACGCTGATACACTCATATTCATGAGAATGAGCGGCTCAGGATTTGATTCCACGGAATCGACTTATTATCTGGCCTCCCCGAACAATGAGGTAAAGGATACATTCCTGTATCCTTTGATTGCCGGCTCTCTGTCATATCTTCCTGGCTATTCGCTTCGTCACCGATCAATGGATAATTTCATGCTTGCCTACATCAGGGAAGGCGAATTGAATATCAAAGTCGCCGGTAGGCTGTTCACCGTCCATGGCCCGAGCAAGTGGGGGAACGACTGGGCATCAACGTCGTCAACTGCGGATATTGCGGTGCCAGCACTGTCGACTATCAGACATATGGACCGTGGCAGCTCGGATGAGGGGAATCATAGAAGAGTCTATTGCGCTTCAGCCGAGATTGGACGTTACTATTCTTTCCGTCCCGGAATTCGCGCTCGAGCAGCCAATCATGACTCGTTTCAACATGAGGACTCTTATGGAATTGAACCACGCGGTCGAGCAACTAAACGAACGCTACCAACGGATGTGCCAGGACAAAGGCTGGAGATTCCTCGATTATGCGTCGAATTTCAATCAGCGAAGGGTACTGTACGGTAACACCATTCATCCAAATCAGCGGGGATACGATGTCATCGCCGGCCTGATTGCGGAACGTATGGGTCGTGTGATTCGGCCGTAATAAACCGGGTTGTCACTTACTGCGTTGAATTTGGAAAAGTTATGAGGCGGAACCAGAAACGGTGGACCCGCCTCATTGTGAGCATTCCTATGCGATAAACGCGATGGGGGATGCGAGGTCCACGCCGGAACCGTCGCGGCGCATGTCGGGTTTGGGAAGCTCGACCGGGGAGCCGGCGGATGTGGAGGCGTGCAGCGGATAGGGGCCCACCCAGGCGAGAATCAGCGTGTTCTGGCCCTTGAGGAAGCGCTGGGAACGCACGCCACCGGTGGCACGACCCTTGGTGGGATACATCTCCAGCGGAGTCACCTTGGCGGCGCCGTTTTCGGTACCGGGCAGAGCATCCTCATCCCCGGCCACGGTGAGCACTACCGCGCCCGCACCCGAAGTCAGACCGTTCTCGCCTTCCTCGTAGGTCCAAGCCACCTTGCCGGCGGGCACCACATTGAAGGCCATCACATGAGCACCCTCGGCGAGCTTGATACCGGCCATGCCGCCGGCCGTGCGGCCCTGCGGGCGCACGTTCTTCGCATCGAAGGTGAGTAGCGAGGAATCAGAGGAAACGAACACCAGACGGTCGTCATTCTCAGCCACGGCGGCGAACACCACTTCGTCCCCGTCCTTCACGTCGATGACCGGCCAGGAATCCATGGTGGTAGGAGCTTCTCGGTTCCAACGCTTGACCACACCGTTGCGGGTGCCGATGGCCAGCGACGGCAGCGGCTTGGCCTCCGCCGTGGTTTCGCCGTCGCCGCCGTTTTCGCCGTTATCGGCCGACTGCTCCATGGCGATTGCGGTCACCACTCGTTCCCCGCGTACGGGGTCGGTGGATTCGGTCATGCTGATCAGGTCGTCGGCCTGGACTCCGCCCTGCAGAGAAAGCGTGGCGGACGCCGGCAAGGCCGGCAGATCGACCACATGTGCCAGCACCAGGCGTCCGGCCGAGGTGACCAGACCATAGGTGGCGCGGGTGGAAGTCCGGAAAATCGTGGTGATTTGATCATCGTGCAGACGTTCGTCGGACGCGGAACGTGAGTTGAACACATCCATGGCGCTCGGCGTGGTACGGGCGATCAGGCCCGTGGCGCTCATCATCACCACGCACGGCTCGTCCTCGATCTTCAGGGCTCCGGTCAAAGCGGACTGTTCGCCGGTCTTCTTGGCGGCCGCAGCGGCGGCAGCCACATCGGCCTCGGCGGAGGAAATGGTGGTGGCGGACTTCACAGCCTCCAGCGCGGATTTCGAAATTCCGGAAGTGCCGGAACCCTGTGCCACGACCGGCGTCAACGTGCCGTCGGGATCGGCGTCCAACAGCACGGTGCGACGCGGCGATCCCCACTTATCGACGGCCTCATCCATTTCGCTGGTGACCACATGGTCGAGCGCTTCGGCGGAGGCCAGAATGCGGGTGAGCTCCTCGATGCGCTTCTTCAAATCGTCACGCTCGGCCTCAAGTTCGATGCGGTTCATCTTGGTCAATCGGCGCAGACGCAGATCCAGAATGTACTGGGCCTGGACCTCGTCTAGATCGAATACGGCCATCAAACGGGTCTTCGCGGCATCCGCATCATCCGAAGTGCGGATCACCTGGATTACCTCGTCGATGTCCAGCATGGCCAGGAGTAGTCCCTCGACCAGGTGCAGGCGTTCCAGGGCTTTCTTCTTGCGGTATTCGCTACGGCGGCGAATCACCACGCGACGGTGATCAACCCATACCTGCAGCATCTCTTTCAAGCCCATCGTGTGCGGACGGCCGTCCACCAACGCCACGTTATTCATGGCGAAGTTGTCCTGCAACGGCGTGTGCTTGAACAGCTGGACGAGCACCGCATGCGGATCGAAACCGGTCTTGATCTCGATGACGATACGTGTGCCGTTATGACGATCGGTCAGGTCGAACGCGCCGGAGATACCCTCCAGCTTGCGGTTCTTCACACCGTCGGAAATACGCTCGATCACCTTTTCCGGACCTACCATGTACGGCAGCTCGGTGACCACGATGGCCTGCTTGCGGGCTGTGACATGCTCGATATGGGTGGCGGCGCGCGTGGTGAGCGTGCCTCGGCCGGTGGCGTAGGCCTCGCGAATGCCGTCGCGGCCGATGATCGTACCTCCGGTGGGCCAGTCGGGGCCCGGAACATAGCGCATCAGCTGTTCAAGCGTGGCATCCGGGTGAGCCATGAGGAACTTTGCAGCATTCACCACTTCGCCGAGATTATGCGTGGCCAGATTGGTGGCCATGCCTACGGCGATGCCCGAACCGCCGTTGACCAGCAGGTTCGGAATTGCGGCCGGCAATACGGTCGGCTCTTTGAGCTTGTTGTCGTAGTTCGGCGTGAAGTCAACGGTGTCTTCGTCGATATCCGCGTTCATGCCGAGAGCTGCCGGGCCGAGTCGAGCCTCGGTATAACGGGAGGCTGCCGGGCCGTCGTCCAAGGAACCGAAGTTACCGTGGCCGTCCACCAGCGGCAAACGCATCGCGAATGGCTGGGCCAAACGCACCATGGCCTCGTAGATTGCGGAATCACCGTGCGGGTGGAGCTTGCCCATCACCTCGCCCACCACGCGGGCGGACTTCATGTACGGGCGGTCGGGGGTCAGGTTCATCTCGCCCATCTGGTAGACGATGCGGCGCTGCACCGGCTTCAGGCCGTCGCGCGCATCGGGCAGGGCTCGCGCGTAGATCACCGAATACGCATATTCGAGGAAGGACTTGCTCATCTCCTCGTTCAGCGGCGTCTCGACGATATGCTCCTTGACCGTACGCGGATCATAGGTTTGCGCGGACGGTTTGCGGTGTGATGCCATGAAACTCCCTTTCGAACTCGCCCTATATTAGCGTCAGGTCGCGAAACGGCGCGCAGCGAATGGTTCTCAATAGGAAAAGTGTGAGTGCTCGGCCAGTCCAATCGCACATAAGACGACGAAAAATGGCGGAACTTCAGCACAATGACTTATGTGCGATTGATTGATATTGTGCGTTTGGCTCACACTTTTGCGATGGGGCACGGTTTTCTGTGAGCCCTATAATGAGCAATTATGAGTGTTGAGACGCCGGATATGGACGAATTGCTGCGATTGGTGCCCACAGTGACTTATGGGGACACAGCTGCGGGCCGTGGGGGAGCGCTGCACCTTTCCGCCGTATTGCCGGCTCTTTCCGCCGCCATTGGTCATCCGATCTCGACCAAGGTCCACGCCGATCCCCAAGCCTGCAAAAAAGCCCTCGGGCTGCCTGACGCCACATCGGCCATCGTGGTGCTCGTGGACGGACTTGGCTACTGGAATCTCGCCATGCGCCTCGGCCATGCACCCTACCTGCGCTCGCTGATGAACGAGAGCGCCAACCAGCGTCCCATCGCGACCTGCGCGCCCAGCACCACCGTAGCCGCCATGGCCACGTTCGGCACCGGCACCTGCCCGGGATTGACCGGTATGGCCGGATACACGCAGCTGGAGCCGAACAACCACAAGCTCATCCAACTCATCCAATTCAAGGATGCACTGGCGCCCAAACCCGTCAATCCAAGAATCACCACCCCTCCCATGGTCGATCCTCATGATTTGCAACGTGAACAGACCGTGTTCGAGAAGCTTCGCCGTCAGGAGGTGCGCGTCACCAGTTCCGGACTGCCCAAATTTGCCGGCTCTCCACTGACCGAGGCAGCCTTGCGCGGCACTGATTATCAGGCCAATGTCACCCCGCGTGATCGCGTGCTCGCCGCAGCACGCGCCGCCAGGAGGCCCGGCCTGACCTATCTGTATATCCGTGACGCGGACAAGGTGGGTCACAATTACGGCTGGGATTCCGAGCATTGGGTGGCGGCTTTCGAACACATCGACGCACAGCTTGCATTATTGAAACGTAGCGCGTCAGCCGGCACCTTGATCGTCATCATCGCCGACCATGGCATGGTGCAGACCGACATGGATCAGCGGCTCGACATCGCGACGGAGCCTTCGCTGATCCATGGCGTGGAACTGGTGGGGGGAGAGCCGCGCTCTCTGATGCTGTACGCCGAACCCGGCGAATCACCGGACGCCATAGCCGATCGCTGGCGTGACCGCTTGGGGGACGCGGCGTTGGTGCGTACCAAGGAACAGGCATGTGCCGATG
Organism: Bifidobacterium breve DSM 20213 = JCM 1192; assembly: GCF_001025175.1. Classification (NCBI taxonomy): domain Bacteria; kingdom Bacillati; phylum Actinomycetota; class Actinomycetes; order Bifidobacteriales; family Bifidobacteriaceae; genus Bifidobacterium; species Bifidobacterium breve. The sequence continues at coordinate 1,350,820 of NZ_AP012324.1, read as the reverse complement.
GGCTGTTCGGCCCTGTATCGGAACGTATTCGGCCGATCCTCGGCGACGTGATGGTACAGGCTGCCGGCGCGGCCACATTCGTGGATTCGCGTACTCAGGGGGATAAGGCCACCCATTTGCCTAGCGTGCATGGGTCGCAGACGATGATGGAGATGGATATTCCCTGTTTGATTGACGTCGCCTGACCGATATCGTCTGACCGATATCGACATGGCATAGTCATATGATTCCGGGGAAAAGAGTCGTATCGTCAGGCGGCTATATCCGGCTATGCCAGATATAGCGAATAATCAGTCGCCGAACAGAATCTCATCCCAGCTGGGCACCGCCGAGCGTCCCGACTTCCTTCTGGACGGCTTCGCAGCGGGTTCCGCCGGAGCTGCTTTGGCGGGTGCTGCGGTCTGTTCCTTTTTTGCGGCTTTGCCGGTTTCCACTGGCGCCGCACCGGAATCGGAGGTGACTTCGTCATGGATCGGGGCATCGGATTGGGCAGCCGGAATCCGGCCGTCATCGGGCGGCGTCTGCGTACTCGCGGCACCGGTCGAAACCGGTGCGGAAAGCTTGACCGGCGGCATGGACCCGGAGGCGGAGAGATCGATCGGAGGCATCGAGCCGGTGGAGGTCACCGGATTCGAGGACGCCGGACGGGTCTGCGGAGCAGACGGCTTTGGCGCGGCCCATGCAGACACGGCACGCTCGATACGCGCCGAACGGACGGAATCGCCCGGCAGCGCAGGTTCCGGCGAAGCCTTTGCGCCGCCTGCGTTCTCGGTCCTCGGATTCTGCTCGCCGAGCAGCTTGCGTGCGGCATTGTTCAGGCAGACCACGGAATTGTCGTGCATGTTCCAGGTCCATTCGGCGTGGATCTCACGTCCGGCGGAAGTGAAAATCGCCACGATATGCCATGGTTCCAGCCCACGGCGGGTGGATTTCCAGGTCACCGACTCCATGCCGATGGACGCCGCCGCCAAAGTGCGTTCGACCAGCTCATTGATGGTGCGCACCTTGCTGTCCTTCGGAGCGGGCACCGTCAGGAACTGTTCGATCGCATACTGTTTTTCGGTTTCCACCGCGGCGGAGAAACGCCGTACCAGCGTTGTGCTCAGTCCGTAGCGTTCCGCCACGCGGGACGGGTCGGCGCCCGCACGAATCAGCGACTGGATCTGCGAGATGGGAAGTGTGGACTGCTCATGGGGCTGTTCCGGCTGCTGCTGTTCGCTGCGAATCTGCTTGGCCTCGAGAATCGCCCGTTCGAGCGTGTCGTCCAAGCTGACGGCGAACTGACGGCCTCCCAAGGAGAATACGAGGTCCCCCGTTTCGCTTACGCGCTCGAAACGGGCCTTCTCGAGCCGATCCTTAGGCATATGCACACCACTTTCCGTCGCAAAGACATTACTTATTCCCAGTATGCCCCACGTGTCGAACTTTACAAGTATTTCAAATCATGTATCCTATGGGCGAGTACAACGCGGCGAAACCGCGCGAACGCCAACGGTAGACGACGAAAGGACCATAATGGCTCAGGATTATGATTCCCCCCGTAACAAGGACGAGGACGAGGAATCGCTGCAGGCTCTGGGAAAGTCCGCGCAGAATACCTCGAGCGACATCGACGATGATGAGAACGCCATTGCCGAGGATTACGAACTGCCGGGTGCCGATCTGAGCAACGAGGACTCCTCGGTGACCGTTATCCCCATGCAGGGTGACGAGTTCATCTGCTCCCAGTGCTTCCTGGTCAAGCACCGCAGCCAGCTCGCCTACACCGACGAGGATGGCCAGCCGGTGTGTGAGGAGTGCGCCGCCTGATGGCGTTTGACGAGACCTACAATGAGCCTGAGTCCACCGAGGTCCTGGTCAAAAGCCTTGACCCCGAGCACCCGGCCCGGCTGCATTACGCCCATGCGGGCGACGCCGGCGCCGACCTGATCACCACCGTTGACGTGACCCTGAAACCGTTTGAGCGTGCACTGGTTCCCACCGGTGTGGCTATAGCCCTGCCCGCAGGATATGTGGCACTGGTCCATCCGCGCTCCGGCCTTGCCTCCAAGCAAGGCGTCACCGTGCTCAACGCGCCCGGCACCGTCGATGCCGGATATCGTGGCGAGATCAAAGTGCCGCTGATCAATCTCGACCCGGAGCATACCGCCGTCTTCCACCCGGGCGACCGCATCGCCCAGATGGTCATCCAGCGCTATGTCGAAGCCCGATTCATCCCCGCCGAGACCTTGCCCGGCTCAGACAGGGCGGAACGGGGATTCGGATCCACGGGAGTGGCGTCCTGATTCAACCGTAGGCGGGGTCTGGATGCGATTGCCAACACGCAGTCAACCCCGATACACGGCTACAATGAGTGTCATATGAGGGAGGTGACTGGCATGTCGGAGATCGATGGCGAGCAGTATGCCGCCCGTAAGCTGGGATGCGAGATCAGTGCTGATCCGCTTAATCCGCTTGAACCAATCAAACAGGTGTGCAAGGCTCATCACCCTGGAGAGGATTTGTCCATCCTCGATCGCGCCTATCGGCGTGCCGTCATCCAGCATTCCGCTCAGCGCCGCAAGTCCGGCGAGCCGTACATCATCCACCCATTGGCCGTTTCCCAGATTCTTGCCGATCTGGGCATGGGCCCGATCGTGGTGGCGGCCGGTCTGTTGCATGACACTGTGGAGGACACGGACTACACACTGGATCAGTGCCGTGCCGAGTTCGGCGATACTGTGGCCGGTCTGGTTGACGGCGTCACCAAGTTGAGCCAGCTCGAAGTGGGAGACTCGGCCCAGGCCGAAACCATCCGCAAGCTCGTGGTGGCCATGAGCCGTGACGTGCGCACCTTGGTGGTCAAGCTCGCCGATCGTGTGCACAACGCCCGCACTTGGCGATACGTGAAGACCACCTCCGCCCAGAAGAAGGCGCGCGAAACCCTCGACGTGTATGCGCCGCTGGCCAACCGTCTGGGTATGAACGCCATCAAGACGGAGCTCGAGGAACTGAGCTTCAAGGTACTCTACCCGAAGATCTACAACGAGATCGTGGTGTTGGTGGCTCGTCGGGCTGGCCAGCGTGACGTGTACTTGAAGCAGATTCTGGCCGAAATCAACGAGGATCTGGACGAGCAGAACATCAAGGCATACGTCACCGGACGCCCGAAGGACTACTTCTCCATCTACCAGAAGATGATCGTGCGCGGCCATGATTTCGCGAACATCTACGATCTGGTAGGTGTACGTATCATCGTCGATACCATTCAGGACTGCTATGCGGCGCTTGGTGCCGTGCATGCGCGGTGGAATCCGGTTCCCGGCCGGTTCAAGGATTACATCGCCATGCCGAAGCTCAACATGTACCAGTCGTTGCACACCACGGTGGTCGGCCCCGGCGGTAAGCCGGTCGAAATCCAGATCCGTACGTGGGACATGCACCGTCGTGCCGAATTCGGTATCGCCGCGCACTGGAAGTACAAGGAGAACGGCCAGGCCGGTCGTGCCCTGAGCTCGCCAGACAAGTCCGACCGCAAGCGCGATGTGAACAATCAGGAGCTGTCCGAGGCCGATAACCTCAAGTGGATTCAGCAGCTCGCCGATTGGACCAGCGAAACCCCGGATTCCAACGAATTCTTGGGCTCTTTGAAAGAGGATCTTGGCTCGTCCGAGGTCTATGTGTTCACGCCGAAGGGCAAGATCGTCTCCTTGCCGGCTCATGCCACACCGGTTGATTTCGCCTATGCCGTGCATACCGAAGTGGGCCACCGCACCATGGGCGCGCGTGTCAACGGGCGTTTGGTGCCGCTCGACACCACGCTTGATAACGGCGATACGGTGGAGATCCTGACTTCCAAGTCCGATACTGCCGGTCCTTCGCGCGACTGGCTGAGCTTCGTCAAGAGCCCGAAGGCACGAAACAAGATCCGCCAATGGTTCTCGAAGGAACGTCGTACCGAGGCCATTGAGGAAGGCCGCGACGAACTGACCCGCGCTATGCGCAAGCGTAACCTGCCGGTCAATGCGCTGCTGACCACCGAGGCACTGATCGGTGTGGCCGACGACCTCAATTTCCCGAACGCCGACGCTGTGTTCGCCGCCATCGGTGATGGGCAGATCTCCACGCAGAACGTCATCTCGCATCTGGTCAAGGATGCCGGGGCCGACGAGGTCGATGAGGAAGTCGAGCAGGAAGCCCTGCCTCTGAAGCCTGTTGAGCGTAAGAGCTCCAGCAGCTCTACCGGAGTGTCCGTCAAGGGCGTGGGCGACGTGTGGGTCAAATTGGCTCGTTGCTGCATGCCGGTGCCGGGAGATCAGATCATCGGCTTCATCACCCGTAATCAGGGCGTGTCCGTGCATCGTACCGATTGCCAGAACATGATCGATCTGAAGAACAAGCAGCCCGAGCGCGTGGTCGAGGTCGAATGGACCAGCACCAAAGGTCTGTTCATGGTCAAGATCCAGGTCGAGGCCTTGGATCGTCGCAACCTGTTGTCCGACGTGACACGCGTGCTGTCCGATCATGGCGTGAATATCATCTCCGGAACGATCGCCACGGGTTCCGACCGTGTGGCCACCAGCCAGTTCAGCTTCGAAATGGCCGATCCGCAGCACCTCAACACGTTGCTGGCCGCCGTGCGCAAAATCGATGGCGTGTTTGACGTGTACCGTCTGACCGGTGCCAAGGAGTCCGCTGAGCCGCGTATGCGCAAGATGAAGTAGTCCGTACCGTACTCTGGCTCCCCTCCAGAGGGGAGCCAAGAACGAGTAAGCCCTCTGATTGGAATCGATCAGAGGGCTTTGTTGTCGGTTGTGGTGGGTCTTACTCAGCCACGTCCACGGAGAGGATCACGGCCGGCTCGAGCGGGCGATCCATCGGATCGGTTTCGACGGCCTCGAGCTTGTCGACAACCTTCTTGGAAGCGTCATCAGCAACTTCACCGAAGATGGTGTGGTGGCCATCCAACCACGGGGTCGGCACGGTGGTGATGAAGAACTGGGAGCCGTTGGTGCCGTGCACCTTGCCGTCCATACCGCGGCGCAGACCAGCGTTGGCCATGGCCAGCAGATACGGCTTGTCGAACTTCAGGCTCGGATCGATCTCATCGTCGAACTCGTAGCCAGGGCCGCCGGTGCCGAGCGGGCAACCACCCTGAATCATGAACTGCTTGATGATGCGGTGGAAGGTCAGACCGTTGTAGAACTTGCCGTGGGAAGGCTGACCGGTGTACGGGTCGGCCCATTCCTTCTCGCCGGTGGCGAGGCCCAGGAAGTTGGCCACGGTGTTCGGGGCCTTGTCGTCGAACAGGTCGATGGTGATATCGCCCTCAGAGGTGCGCATGATTACGGTAGTCATGGTCTTAAGTGTCTCATGGGCTTGAGACCGGCCGGGAACCCCAATCCCGTCATGCTTTGAGGGCATGGACGGGAAACTCGAGCCGGACGGGACCCCGGATGGCACGAAACCAGCCAAGGCGCCTTTAGCAGCACCCGAGATTCTGCCCTCGATCGGGGCGTCGGGGTTGAAGGGACTGACAAGGAACCTGGGGGAGCCAGCACCTACCAAAGCACCTGGCTTCTCGGCAAAAACTCCATACTCGGCCGATTTTGCATATCCAGCCTCGGCTTTGCTGAGAATTGTGTCATCCATTAGGGCGCTCGGCGTGACACCTAGAAAATCGGCGGTCGTTACAAGATCGCTTACTGACCATCCAACTTTGCCGCACATCTTCATGGACATAGCACTTTTGGTAATGCCCAAAGCTTCTCCAAGTGCTTTTTGTGTTTTTCCGCTTAGTCCTAGATAGACTCTCACGTTGGTCGGGATCGCCGCTTCAGCACGTTGTCCTTTATCCAAAGGTGTTTCTGGTGAGACTTCCGATGTGGACATATGATCACTTCCCAAAATGGTTCAGAATTTCTTAATTAAGTGTCTCATACGATTTGCGTTCAGTCAAACTGTACGCTATGCTGAAGTACAGTAAAAATGAACCAAGTCAGGAAGAAAGAACTATGAATGTAGTGACCCAAAGAATAAGTGCTCTGGTAAAGGATGAGGGACTTACTTGTGCCCAACTCGGTTCATTGCTTGGTTTATCGAAAACTTCGGCGAATGGAAAACTCTTGGGACGCATTGGCTGGACAACTTCAGACATCGTTGTGTTGTCCGAGCACTTCCATGTGTCTACCGACTATTTGCTGGGGTTTGATGCTGATCATGAGGAGGTGGCGTGATGGCTGGTGGAATCTACGAACAGTCCGAATGGCCGGACAGCCGGTGGGATTGCGTCACGGTGTGCGATGGCTGCCACACAATGGTCTGGAGCACGTTCTGGGACGACTACGATTCGGCTGCCCGCGACGCTTATTTCGCCCGTAACGGCTGGCGCAACTACTGCGTCCCGGGCGACACGGAGATTTTGGAGCTCTGCCCGGCCTGCGCCGTGCGCGCCCTGCGCCGCGGCGAGACCCGCGGACTGGCCGACTCCTGGCTCCGCCCCACGCATGTCTACACGCATGCCTTCCGGGAGGTCGATGCACAGCTCTCCGCCCGCGAACGGATGGTGGCGGGCCTGCTGTTGACCGAGGGGAGGGCGTCATGAGCAACGAAATGTCATGCGACAGTGTGGCCCGCCGCGTCAACGGCGAAAACCCACTGGATGTCCTTGTCAGCGTTTCCACGCCGTATGGCCCGTTGCTCACCGACGATTATGGTCGGTCCATACGTTTTGCCGAGTACGGAGACGGACCATGCCGCTTCGGGGATCGTCCCATCCAGGTCATGAAGCCATATGAGTGGCTCGCCGACCGTGTCTACGTATTTGATGACGAGGCCGTCGCACCGTTCAAAGACGATGTGGCCCGCTTCGTGGTTGAGGCCTGCCGCTGCTTCGTTGGTGGTGACGGAGACCATGATCGCAGCGTGGTGCTGTGCCGCGAAGGAGTCGCAGAACAGCTTGATCTTTCGTCCGACGCCTTCGCACCGATGGTCGGGTCTGACGGCAATGCCGTCAGTTTCAGCTATCAGCCGTGCGACCGCCTTCGCTGCGTCTGCTCGACCAATCCCCAAAAAGGCCTTGGTGTGTTCCATGTATGGACTGAGCGAGGCACCACCTACCAAGCGGTTCTGGGACCATGCGCCTATGAGCGTCGGCCTGAGAAAGCCTTGACCCTGCCAGACGAACTCTGGTCCAGGAATGAATCCTGGATGCGCGATTTCTTCGAGCAGGAGACTTCCGATTTCCTCTGCCTCGGCGTGGTTTCGCGCCGGACGAATATCAGGTTCGTTGAGGGAGGTGGTGCGATGGTCTGATCTCATTTGGAATTCTCTCTTTCTCTGCAATCGATAAAAAATGCCCGTTCCCGATGTTGGAGCGTCGGGGACGGGCGGTGCAACCAATATTCCGAGCGGCCGCGGATCCCGTATCTTGCCGGATCCCGGTCCGTGGCCGCCCAATGCATTGTCTTGGAGTAGTGATCACACATGAACGACTTTACTAAAGCATTCCGCATGTCTTGCTCTGTGTTTCCCGAGTGTAACCGGGATTTTCAGGCGCCGGTTTGGACGTTCCCGGTCGTGGTGGCATTCGCCCGCCACAACGGTCCGGGCTCCGTCGATTCCCGTCGCCTGGCGTCGATGATGGCGCACCCGTCCATGGAAGGGAGACTCGCGTGAACTGGCTTGCAATCGTATTGATCGTGTTCGTCGCGTTCTCATGGCTGATGACGCTGGCCCTGTGCCGGGCGGCACGTCTCGGCGACGAGATGGCCGCCAGATTGGCCGACGAACGCCGTGCCGCCCAGCAGCGTGAGGAGGAGCGGCCGTGAGCAACATCGCACTGTCTTGGGCCTTCAAATGCCATGTGGGCAACGCCAGCGCGAAGGCCGTGCTCGTCTACCTCGCGGACCGCGCGGACGACGACGGCACCGCAGCCTATCCGAAGATCGCGACCATCGTCAACGTCACCGAACTCTCGGAACGGACCGTGCGCGCCGCGTTGAAGACTCTTCAGGAGCGCGGCTTCATTCGCCGTGGCGACCAACGGTATGCGCGCCTCGGCAAGGGCGGCAGGAACCGTCTGCCCCAGTACTGCCAGATCGTGTGGGACCTCGCGGTCGAATCCGACCCGTCGACCCTCGAATGGATCAAGGAGACGCACACGGCGGAACACGACCCGAAGACCATGGGCAATACCGTGGACCCTGCCGCCTCCACCATCATGGAAAACGGCGAATCCAAGGACGTGACTCCGGAAAACGCTGGAACGAAGCCGATTCCCAGCACTGCAAATCTCGCAGGGCTGGAAAACGACCCGGAACCGGCACTGCAAATCTCGCACCTCCAGCACTGCGAGAGCTGCACCCCCAGCACTGCAAATCTCGCAGGGCTGCTATATAAGGATAAAACCCTCCAGGTAAACCCTCCGAGTAAACCCTCCTTCCCCTCTGCCCCTACGGGGCATCTCCCCGCAAGCGGGGCGACCGCCGCCGAAAAAATAAAACCGAACAACTCGGCGAGGACGACACCGAGATCGCCGAAGCGGCCGGACGGGTCCTCGCCTCGCTCGGTGTGCAGCGCTCGATGCTCGGCCTGGCCACGCCCTCACCGACCAAAGCCGACCGCAAGGCCATCATCGGCCTGTACCGCAGGCTCGTCGACCAGGGAGCGCAATGGCCCACCCTTGTGATGGTCGGCGCGATCGGCTTCGCCATGAACGGCGATTGGTGGCCCAAACGCATCCGCACCGGCCGGGCCCTCGCCAGACGCTGGGACGAACTCAACGACGACATGATCCTCGCAGCCGGCCGCACAGACGGCGACGCACACGCGCAGGCGGTTCCGGTGGCCGTGCCGGAGCCGGATGCTGCGCCATGGCTGCCCGACTGGGCCGTGGAGACGCTGGCCGAATTGGACGGCCAGGACGCGACGGCCGGAGGGGAGGCGACGGCATGATCACGCGCATCGACTGTTCCGAGGCGGGCTTCAGCGAATTCCTCCTCGCCAACCCGCAGCTCGACGGGCATGGGGACCTGATCTGGCAGCTGCATGCCGTCTACTGGCGCAACAAGCGCCTCGGCCATCCCAAGGCCGTCGGCCTGCTGATCCAATACGCCCGGGCATGGGCCGCCCGCAATCCCGGCGAAACCGCCATAGGACGCCTCCAGGCCCGCAAGACGCCGATGACGCAAGGACGGCGGCCATGAACGGGCGGGACATGATGCCGGCCTGCGCGAGAATCGCCGCGGTCGACCCGGCCATGGCGGATCGCATGTGGAACACGACGACCGACGACGATGGCCGGGACCTGGTCGACGAACGGATGCGCGGCAAGGGCCGCGTGCTGTGTGCCGCGTGCCCCATGCGCCTCGACTGCATCAGCCGCGCTCTCGTCAACGGCTGGAAGGACAAGGCCGTGTACGGCGGGCTCGACTATGCGAGCCGCTGGACCCTCGCCCGACTGATCGCCCGTGACCTCCACATCGCCGACGGCGGTCTGCACCGGATCCCACGGAGTCGGGTCCGTGACTGGCTGGCCGAACATCCGGACTGGGGCGAACGCATGCGCCGTGATGGCCGCGACTACTGGCGACGGACCAAACGCCGCCAACGCTCGCGCCGCGAATACACGCACGACGATCCGCTGTCCCTTCCGACCGAACCCGTGCCGAAGGGCCTGGTCCAGGGCAGCCTCTTCTGACCGCTTCCCGTCGTGATCCGCGTGGGACGCGGCATAAACCGCAATACCGAAAAACCAACTAACCGGAATGCCGAAAAACCGGATACCGACATACCGAAATAAGGAGAAGCCGATGAACGACAAGAAGAACCGCGAGCCGATGGTGATCGCGTTGGCGACGGGCAAGGGCGGCAGCATGAAGACCACCAGCGCCGTGTTCCTGGCCTGCGCCCTCGTGGACCAGTCCCGGGGCGAGCAGCATGTGCTCGTCGCCGACGCGGACGTGCAGGGCGACGCGAAGGACTGGTGGTACAGGGCCGCCGAGCTGGGCGACCCGCTGCCGTTCGACGTGATGTCCGCCGCGCCGGCCGACATCACGCACCTGCACGGGATCAACGACCGTCTCGACGACCCCGTCGACTGGGTGCTGATCGACTCCGCCCCGTACGGGCGCGCGTTGGACGAATCGGTGAACAACGCGGACCTCGTGGTCATCCCGTCGAGCCCCAGCCGCATCGACCTCGACCAGGCCGTCGGGGTGAAGGACCTGTGCGACCGGCGCGGCGTCCCCGCCGCGATTCTCCTGTGCCGCACCGAGGCCAACACGACCGCCCTGCGCGACGCCCTGGCGTGGATCGACGACGCGGGCATCGCGTGCTTCGAGACGCTGATCCCGAAACGCCAGGACATCCTCAACGCGAAATCCACCCGCCCCCGCGGGTCCCGCCTGCACGAGTACCGCGACCTGGCAGCCGAACTCAAGCGGACCATGCGACAGCTCAAGGGGGAGGACCTGTGAGGAACATGAATTTGACGCCCCGTCCGCGCGACCTGACCATGCTGCTCACCGGCGGCCGGCCGGCACCGGCGGATACCGGAAAACCGGAATCGGTGGAAACCGAAATACCGAAAAACCGGAAGACCGTGAAACCGAGCGACGCGGAGGGCTGGGTGAAGACCAGCGTGAGCCTGCGCGCCTCGACCCGACGCAGGCTCAAGACCTGGGCCGCCGAGCATGACATGCGCATTCAGGAAGTGGTCGATGCTGCCCTCGAAACGTACCTGGGCTTGAAATAAGCTGTGAACCTATGAACAAGGAGAACAATGTTCCTGAAGGGAGAGTGCGCGGATTTCCCCGGCTCGTGGTCGGACCGCATGTGGGGGCCCGACGACCTTCCCAACCAGCGAAGCCAATACGATCTGCGCCGTGCGGCGGTGCGGATCTGCGAGGCCTGCCCGGTCAGGGCCGAATGCCTCGCGTTCGGCATCATGGTCCGGGACCAGTACGGCATCTACGGCGGACTGCCCCTGCGCGCCCGACGCCAGGTGCTGAAGACCGCGCAGGAGGCCGGATTCCGGTTCGACCCCGACGACCCGACCGCCGCACGGCGGCTCGCCCGGTACATCCGCGAGAACCCCGAGATCGTGGCGGCGGCACGCGAGAAGGAATGCAAACGCCGCAAGACCGAGCAGCGCAACGCACGCCAGCAACGATGGCGCGCCGCCACACGCTCGACCGGCAAGGCGAAGGCCCCGGCCGCCGCCACACAGGAACCGATGCAGGACACCCTCTTCTGAAGGCAATCCGATACAGATGAAAGGAACAATCCCAATGACCACGAACACGAAAAAGGTGGCCTTCGTCAACCTCAAGGGCGGGGTCGGCAAGACCACCAGCGCCATCGAACCCGTCGAAACACCCGCCGAGAACATCACGGAGCCAAGCAAGGATGGAAGGAAGTGTCCGAAGTGGCTGCCGCCCCTGGTCGCGGCCGTCTGCGCGGTGATTCTGGTCGCGGCCGGCGTCGTCGGCTGGAACGCTTACAGCGGCGCGAAGCTCGCCGAGGCCAAGGAGGCGTGCGCCGCCGCCGACACCGTGCGCAGCAATGCCAACGAGTACAACGCGCTGCTCAACGGCGATGCCGCCGATGCCGCCGCCGTCAGGGCCGAACAGGTCAAGGACTCGAAGACCGTCGAATCCTTGGGCAAGGAGCTCAAGGCCATGGCGCCCGAATACGAGGGCTGCGTGGCCGAAGACGCGCAAGGACTGGATGCCGCCACCGTGAAGCTCAATGAACAGGCCGACTGGTACGGGACCCACGAGAAGAGCCTGTCGAAGGCGGTGAGGGCCGTCACCGAATCCAAGGCAGCGAAGACCCTGGAAACCGCGAAAACGAATCTGACGGCGAAGCTGGACGAGGCGTCGAAGCTGCTCGCGGATTCGGACGGCAAGGTCGCGGACAACGCCACCCGCGACGCATTGTCGAACGCCATCGACGCGGCGAACGGGCTGAAGGACGGGAACGATCCGGCGAAGATCGACGGGGCGCGCAAGACGGTGGAGGATGCCATCAATGGCGTGAACGCGAGCGTCCAGGCAAAGACGGACGCGGATGCGCAAGCCGCCGCAGCGGCCGCCCAGGCTCAGGCGCAGGCCCGATCCGCCTACAACGGCGGCTCCTCCTACTCCGGCGGCGCGTACAGGCGCACGGAAGGCTCCGCTTCCGGCTCCAACACATACCGTGGCACCACATCGGGCGGCACCGGCTCCGGCTCCACGTCCGGCTCCGGCCCGGCCGGCGGCTCCGCCCCGAAGCCGAACCTCAGTGGAGGCCACGGGTGCGGCAATAGCTGCCCTCCGCCGTCTAGTGATGGTTTGATTCATCACTGATTGACGATTGGCTGATTATGGCTCGTATCGGGAAACCGGTACGGGCCTTTTCCATGGATTTCGCAAAGGAAACCCATTTCCCCGTGAACCCGTGTCCCCGCATTCCCGTGTATCCGTGTTGCCGGGAAATACTTCCGGATTTTTGTAGACGCCATGCTCCGTGGTTCGGCGTGTCGTCTGTGAGGCTTGTTGGTGGCTGCCGGGCCAACCGGCGGCTACCTCCCGTTATTCCTGCGGTCGGAAGCCCCGCCACCCCTTGAAAAAAGGCGGCGGGGCCATGACCGGAAAGTTTGAGGGGAGGGGATGAACAGACAAGGTTAACGGAGGTTCATTTTGAACTTTGGCAGGAAGATGATGAAGGCCGGTGTCGCGGCGGTGGCTGCGATCGCCACGCTTGGTGCCGGCGGCGTCGTCGCATCGACCGCGTTCGCGGGCGGTGGCGGCGGCAACCAGCCCGGCGCGGGCGGAAACATGGACGTGTTGCAGTTCTGGCAGTACAAGGACGACGCATCGGGCGCATGGGGTCCGGCCACGAGTCTTGATTCGGTGCGCACCGCCATGAACAATGCCGGCGTCGCGTTGCAGGGCGGTGGCGTCACGAAGGCGCAGGCCGCATTGGACCAGGCCCGCACGGAATGCGAGACCGGTTTCCGGCAGCGCCATCCCGGCGAGGGCGATGGTGACTGCCGAGTGGTCGCCGTCGGCGCGGTGCCCTACATCTCAGGCCGCAGCTTCATCTACGACGGCACCGGTTACTATTCGCCCTCTTTGCCCGGCGGCTGGTATGACAACTGGAACACCTACGTTGCGCCAAACACATATAACTATGCGGGTACTCAGAGCTACCGCACATCTGATGGTTTCTCGGATGATCCGTCGAACAGCGTGGATGCGATCATGCGTCGTAATGTGGGGGCTTCCTCGAAGCCGTCGATCGTGGTCATCGTGCTCGACAAGTACCAGCCCGCGCCGCCGAACTATGATCTGACCGTCAGCACGCAGGCCGGCGGCACGTTCACTCAGGCCGGCGCGACCGGCGACGTGTCCGACGCGATCACCACGAGCCGTGGCAACAGTTCGATCAGCGAGAACGTGACGGGCACCATCACCCTGCATTGGACCGGACTGGACGGCACGACCCGCACCGCGTCCAAACAGTTCACGCAGGACAACAACACGACCCAAAACGTGTCGTTCGGTTTCAGGGACGTGGACAAGACATGGAAATCCTGGCCCGCCGGCTCCTACTATTACGACGTGAACGTCCCGAAGCAGGGCAAGATGAAGGCCGACGCAGGCCATGCGGGCGCGGCCGATGCGAGGGAATCCTGGAAGCCGGTACCGACCCCGCCGTCGAAGAAGCTCACCAACGCGGCCGGCCAGCAGGTCACTTCCGACGCGCAGCAGATCGCGCCCGGTTCCTTGTACACGGCGCACATCGCCGCGCAGTCGAACGCGAGCGAGCATTTCTGGCTGTACGACACGATCGACGTGACCGCGCAGAAGGTCCTGATCGGCGGCACCGACAGGGACGACGTTTCGAAGGTCACCGTGACCGACCAGGACGGCAACGCCGTCAAGGCCGACATCACGGTCGATGACAGCCAGCCGGGCAAGCGCATCGTCAAGGCGCACGTGTTGAACCCCGCGTCCGGACAGTACACGCTGAACGTGCCCCAGTCCGCGACCCCGACCGGTTCGGACTACACCATTCCGGACGATAGCCAGGCCTGCTGGACCGGCGACGAATACGGCAGCACGGACAAGAGCCACTGCCAGACCGGCAACAGCGAACAGGTCGGCAAGGTCACCCCGAAGCCCGACAAGGTGTGGGTGCTGGACTCCAACGGCGCGTTGAACGCCGAGGATCCGGAGCATACGAACGACAAGGGCAGCGACAACCGCACGTTCGTGACCGGCGACGCGATCGGCGCCGTCGTCAACGGACGCATCCCCGCCCACCTCCTGAACCCGTTCACCTCCTATTCGATCACCGACGACTGGACCGCGTCGGCCCAGTGGATCGACTGGAACCACAAGGACCAGGTCAGGGTGTACGTGGACGGCAAGGACGTGACCGACCAGTTCGACATCACGATCGACACGGCGAAGCACACGACCACCGCGACCGCGAAGCAGTCGTTCCTCACGAAGACCGCGTTCGGCACCGCCGACCGCAAGGTCAAACTGTACATCGGCGGCATCGTCAGGCAGGTTCCGAACGCCCAGGCCGCGGCCGACCAGAAGAAACTGACCAACAAGGCCACCGAAACCTGGAACAACGAATCCCGGCCGACCAACGAGCCGCCGGTCTGGGTGCGCAATCCGAAGCCCGACAAGGTATGGAGCGCCGACCAGGGCCAGGCCGCGAACGCCGAGGACTCGGCGTGGGCCAACAACGTCAACGCGGACACGCACACGTTCGTCCAGCAGGACGATTTCGGCGTGACCGTCAACGGCCTGCTGCCCAGGAACCTCGCCAGGAAGATGAGCTCCTACGAGCTTGGCGATGATTTCTCCAAGAGCGCCAGGAACATTGATCTCGACTCCGCGACCGTGACCGTCACCATCGACGGCAAGGACGCGAAGAACCTGTTCGACGTGCACAAGCAGGACGACAGGGTGTGGGTCAGCGCGAAGCAGGAGCTGCTCGACACGACCTACAACCAGGCCGCCGACCGCAAGGTCCGCATGACCATCAAGGGCACGTTCCTCAAGGACGTGCTCAAGGCCGGCCAGAAGGTCCAGCTCACCAACGGTGATTGGGAGAAGTGGAACCAGCAGACCGTGCCCGGCAACGAGCCGCCCGTCAAGGAGTGGAGCCCGAACCCGGACAAGAGCTGGATCCGTCTCGGCGAGGACGGCAAGTGGGCCGCCGTGGTCGATCCGACCGGGTCGAACAAGACCGGCGCCGACACGTTGAAGTTCCTCGACGGCGACCAGGTCGCCAGCGTCGTCAACGGCGTCATCGCGTCCGACCTCGTCAAGGTCACCGACATCAAACTGACCGATGATTACGCGACCGCCGACTACATCTGGGACCTCGCGTCCGACCAGTCGCAGATCCGCGTGTACGAGGCGGACGCCACGACCGACGCGGCGTCCTCCGTCGCGGACATCGCGAACAAGGGCCGTGACGTGACCGACCAGTTCGACATCACCGTGGCGGGCACCAAGGTTACCGCGACCGCGAAGCCGGAATACCGTGCCGCGCAGGCCGGATTGAAGAATCCGAAGCAGATCAGCCTGCTCCTGCCGGGCGTCGTGAACTTCGCGAACGGCAAGGGCGCGGCCCAGGTCCGCAAGGACTTCGGGAAGAACGCGGGCGACGAGCTCACGTTCTGCGAGAATCCAGACGGGTCGAAACTGACCAACAAGGGTTCCGAGAAGGTCAACCACGAGTCCCAGCCGACCAACGAGCCGTACATCTGCGGCTACGTTCCGCCGGTCGTCAAGAAGGTCGTCGCCGAAGGCAGCCAGGGCGGCGCGAACAACGACGCGAACGACAAGGTCGTGTATCCGGGCCAGAAGGTCGAATACAGGCTCACCACCCGTCCTCAAATCCCGTCGGACCTCGCGTACCGCATCGTGTCCATCCGCGACACCGACACGTACGACCGGTACCTCGAACCCGACCAGCAGACCCTGGAGGTCACCGACCTCGCCACCGGCGACCAGCTGACCACCAGTGATCCGCAGATGGGCGTCGAAGGCGACTACACCGTCGCCTGGGACAACGCCAACCACCAGTTCACCATCACGTACTCCGACAAGTACGTGGCCGAACACTGGCGGGCCGGCTCCCACCCGCAGGTCCAGGTCCGTTTCGAAGGCACCGTCGCGAAGGACGCACCGACCGACCGCAGGGTGGACAACCAGTGGATGCTCACCCTGAACAATTCGATCACCCCGTCCAACATCGTCGACAACCTACCCCCGAAGCATGATCCCTCCAAGAAGGACAACCAGTCCAAGGAGCAGGGCGACCCGTCCGTCAGCATCGACGGGAAGACCATGCTGCTGGGCGACACCGGCAACTACGTCGTCACCCTCGACCTGAAGCAGACCAACAACGCGTACCGCGTGTGGAAGGCCGGCATCACCGATGATTTCGACGACGAGCATCTCGCCATCGACGGAACCAAGATCGAAGTACTCGACTCCAAGGGCCAGGACGTGACCGGCAAGTTCAACATCCAGATCAAGGACGGCGTCGCGTACGTGTACGCGAAGACCGTGGACACGTGGATTCCGAAGAAGGGCGTCACCGTGAAGGGCGATCCCCAGCCGACGGACCTCGCCGCCTACGCGTCCTCGTCCAAGCATGATCCGCTTTCCGATCCGAGCATCGACCAGAACCTCCTCGGCCAGGAATACCGGATCGTCATGCCGTACAAGGTCGTCAAGGTCGAGGACGGCTACACGGTGAGGAACAAGGCCATCCAGGTCACCAACGACCTGACCCGGGAAACCAACGAGGTGTCCAACCCGCTCAAGGAAATCAACCCCGCCAAGGACGTGACCGTCAAGGTCGGCGGCGAAAGCATCGACGGCAGGAGCGTGTACAAGGACCGCACGTTCCTCTACCTGTTCGACAGCTCCATCATCCCGGCCGGCCGCGCCTACCCGCGGGTCGACCAGTGGAGGATCGTGGACCCGCTGAACACCGAGTACGACCAGTACACGGGCCAGTGGGCCGTGTACGCGAGCCGTGACCTGTACAGGGACGGCAAGGTGATCGCCGCGAAGGGCGACAAGCTCGCCGGCAGCGGCTTCGACTCCTCGAAGTTCGGCGGCGACCTGTTCGACGCCGCGGCCGACGCCAACGGCGTGGTCACCGTCGAAGCGACCGAAGCGTACCGTACCCTCGTGTCCGCGGACAATAGCCACGAGAACGGCTGGCGCGCGTACATCCAGTGCAAGCGCCTGAAGGTCTCCGACCGCGTCGAAAACCGGTTCACCGAATACTTCAACGACAAGGAGCTCGAATCCAACATCGTGTGGACCCGCACTCCGGACATGACCCCGTCGATCCACATCGAGAAGTACGACGTGGCCTCCGGCGAACAGGCCGGCGACCGCGACGACGTGAAGGACGCGTTGAAGATGGCCGGCGACAGCCAGCAGATCGCGTTCAAGATCACCAACACGTCCAAGACGGACTCCTCGACCGGTGAGGGCGCCTGGTATCTCGCCAAGGACCTCAAGATGGTCGACAGGACCATCGCGGGCGAGGGCGACGTCACGGACCTGAAGTATCCGGACAACTGGGACACCCTCGTGCTCAAGCCCGGCGAATCCACCATCATCACCGGCACCCTCAAGGGCGTCGAGCAGGGCGGCAAGCACACCGACCGTGTCAAGGTCACCGGCACGCCGCTCGTCGAATGCCCCGTCACCGACCAGTTCGGCGGCCAGCAGTCCACCGACGGCAACCAGACCGGCGACACGAAGGTCGACGGCGACGCGTCCGACACGACCGGCCTCAAGCAGGTCAAGGTCGGCGACAGGACCCTGTGCGAGGACACCACCGTGGAATCCAACACGGACGACTGGAACGGATACCGTGCCAAGCCGTTGGCCTCCACCGGCACGGCCGTGCTCGGCCTTGCCGGCGGCGCCCTGGCGGTGCTGCTCGCCGGCGGCTCCCTGCTCGTGTTCCGCAAGCGCCACTGCGCACAGGGTTCCGGCCGCCACACGGCCGTGAACGCGGGCAAGTGACCCGTGGCGTTCCGGCCTCGTCGTCCGATGACGGCCGGGACGCCCTCCATCGACTTCACATGCCGGAAAGGGGCATACCTTCCGAATCCCGTGCCCCGGACGGCGTGCGAACCCCCAGGCCCTTCGCCAGCCTCTCCCGGCGGAGGGCCTTTCCCATGCCCGGAACCCGTGAACCCGTGGAACCATGGCACTCGAAGCCCGGCGCGCGCCGGCGGGACCCGGCCCCACCGGCGAACGGTCGGCGGGGCCTTTTCCATACCATCGTCCGAGCCTCTTCGGTTTCGTCGGGAACGTCCAAACCGGAGCCTTCTCGACAGCCATACCGTGGTCATGTCATCCAAAACAAGTCGAAAGGAAAACATCATGTACGGAATCACCATCGCGGCAGACAGCGGCAGCGTCGTCACCAGCGCGTTGCAGCTTTTCAGCCAGTTCGCCATCATCGGCGGCGGCCTGTGGGCCGTGTGGGGCGTGGTCACCCTGGCCGGAGGACTGAAGGACCAGAACGGCCCCGCCACCCAGTCGGGCGTCTGGCAGGTCGTCGGCGGCGGCCTGATCATCGCGGCCGCGGCCCTGTTCTCCAACATCGCCCTGTAGACGGGAGGCCACGCATGGTCGATTTCATCGTCGGCATCCTCAACTCGATAGGGTCCGGCGTCGGCGACGACCTCGTGGCCGACCTGCTGAAGACCCCCGCCGAATACAACGCGGGCATGTACCAGCTGAGCCTGACCGTCGCCCGCTCGGCGGTCAAACCCATAGCCAGCACGATACTGGCGATCATGTGCGTCCTGGAACTCGCCAGGGTCAGCACCCGGGCGGACGGCGACCGCGAGCTGGGCGTCAAGCTCGTCGCCATGGCGATGTTCAAGCTCACGCTCGTGTTCACCGCGGCCCAGCACAGCGAGCTCATGCTCCAGGCCATCGACGAGATCGGCGACAGCGTGCTAGGCGGCATCCATTCGGCGGCGCCCACCACCGGCGCGTCGTCGGGCCTCGGCCTTGGCGACAGCATGCGCGACGCCATCGACTCCGCCGGCTGGATGGGCCAGATACCGTGCCTGATCCTGCTGCTCATCCCGTTCCTCGTCTCCAAGGGCGCGACCATCGTCGTCACCGTCGTCATCCTCCTGCGTTTCGTGCAGATATACATGCTCACCGCGTTCAACCCGCTGCCGATCGCGTTCATCGCCCAGGAGGAGACCCGCCAGTGGGGCATCAACTACTTCAAACAGTATGCGTCGCTGGTGTTCCAATGCGCGACCCTGTATCTGGCGATCCTCATGTACCGCACGCTCGTGGGCGGCACGCTCAACCCGAGCAAGTTCAAGGACGGCGACAGCCTCTCCGGCTGGGTGATGGACAACTTCACCGGCCTGCTCCTGGCGAGCGTCATGCTCATCGGCATCGTCATGGCGGCCAACTCCGTCGCCAAGAAGCTCTTCGGCGGCGAATGAAACACAACGCAATCCACGAAAGGAAGCAATCATGGCGTTGCAGATGCCCGTCTACAGGGAACTGACCACCATCGAATCGAAGGTGTTCATGGGAATGAGCTGGAGGCAGTGCCTCGCCGCCGTCATCCTCGCCATCGTGTGCGGGGGAGGATACGTCGGACTGTGGCTCGGGCTGGGCATGGACCCCAACCTCGCCATGTACCTGATCTTCCCGCCCGGCCTGCCCATAGCCGTATGGGGATGGGTGAGGCCAAAGGGCCTCATGCCCGAGAAATACCTGAAATACATCCTGCGCCACTACACGCAGCGCGAGGTCTACCTGCTCGACGGTCCGGGAAGACCATACCGCACCGGCGTGAAACCAACGATCAAGGAAAGGTGAGGAATGTTCGGAAAGAAGAAACCCCCGGTCGCGTCGGACGAAGGTGGTGCCGAAGCCAGGGCGAAGGCACGGAGAAAGAAGGCGACGCGTCTGCCGAAAGGCGTCAAACAGCTCATCGGATACGACGCCATGCTGCGCAACGGGATCGCCAGCCTGGGCGACGGACGGTGGAGCGCCACCATCCTCTTCCAGGACATCAACTACCAGCTGAGCCCGGAATCTCATCAGATGGAGATCATCGACCGGTGGGCCAAGCTCATCAACAGCTTCGAGGCCGGGCAAAGCGTGCAGATCGCCTCCTACACGCGCTCACGCGGCGTACGCGAACTCCTCGCCGACGTGATGATGGACGAGACCGGCGACAGCCTCGACCACTACAGGCTCGACTACAACCGCCTCGCCCAAGGCAAACTCGAATCCGTCAGCCGCAACACCAGCACCGTCAAGACCCTGACCGTCACCGTCCGCGAAAGCGACGAGCAGGCCGCCGTCGCGAACCTCAACGCCCTGTGCAACAACCTCGTCAGCCAGATGCGCTCCATCGACGTATGCAAGGCCACCCGCCTCGACCGCGAGCACCGGCTGCGCCTCATGGCCGAGGTGCTCCGCCCCGGAGAAGAGTTCCGGTTCGACGAACGCCGCTTCGAGCATCAGCCCGGCAAACCCGACACCAAGGACCTCGTGTGCCCGTGGAGCATCGACGCGCGCAACCCGACCATGCTCGACATCGAATCCCTGGACTCGAAATACCTGCACCGCACCATGTGGGTGTCCAGCCTGCCGCCGGAACTGTCCGACCAGCTGGTCAACGACCTGACCGGACTGCGCGCCCGCGTCGACGTGAGCATCCACCTCGCGCCCATGGACCGCGGCGAAAGCATGACGCTCGTGCGACGCAAGAACGCCGAGGTCAAGATGCAGATCATGGACCAGCGGCGCAAGAACCGCAAGCAGGGCCTCGACCCCGACGACCTTCCCGACGACCTCGCCGACCAGCAGGAACAGCTCGGCCAACTGCGCGACGAGCTGCGCTCCACCAACCAGAGGCTCGTGGACTCGATCATCGTGATCGGAGTGTCCGCGGCAAGCCAGGAGGAGCTGGAAGTCGCGTGCAGGAACGTGAAGGCCAAGGTCAACGCGCAGTCCTGCACGGCCGAGAGCCTCAAGTTCATGCAGATGGAGGGACTGACGGCCGAACTGCCGCTGGGCAACAACCCTCTGCCCATGAAACGCACCCTGACCACGAACAGCGCGGCCATCCTCATCCCGTTCACCACGCAGGAGGTGTTCGAGCCGCACGGCCTGTTCTACGGAAGCAACGCGAGGAGTGGCAACCCGATCCTCGCGGACCGGCGCAGCCACATGAACTCCAACGGATTCGTGCTCGGCACGTCCGGCGGCGGCAAATCCTTCACCGTCAAACAGGAGATCGCCGGCATGTTCCTCAACCGTGACGACGAGGTCATCGTCATCGACCCGGAACGCGAATACCTCGCCCTCGCGGCCGCGTTCGGCGGACAGATCATCCAGATCAGCGCCGGCACCGGCACGCGCGTCAACCCGATGGACATCGTCCTGGAGGACGACTCGGCCTCCGACCCCGTCAAGGACAAGACCAACAACGTGGTCTCCATGATCGGCGCGCTCATAGGCGGCATCGACGGCCTCGACCCGCTCCAGAAGGGACTCGTCGACCAGTGCGTCAGCAACCTGTACACGCGTTACCGCAACCAGGGCGGGGGAGTGGTCCAGCCCACATTGCAGGACCTGCACGACGAATTGCAGGCGGGCGGCGACCAGGTGAGCCGGTACCTTGCCGACGCGCTCAACCCGTACATCACCGGCTCCATGAGCGGCTTCAACGGGCAGACCAACGTGGACCTGTCCAACCGGTTCACCGTGTTCGACGTGTCCGGCCTGTCCGGCGAGCTGCGCACGTTCGGCATGATGGTCGTCATCGACCAGGTGTGGAACCGCGTCATCCGCAACAAGGCCAACGGGCGGCGCACCTGGCTGTACGTCGACGAGTTCCACCGCTTTTTCTCCAACCAGTACGCCGCTGCCCAGTTCAAGGACATCTACAAGCGCGCCCGCAAATACGGGCTCGGCGTCACCGGCATCACGCAGAACGTCGAGGAGATCCTCGACCTCCAGGACGCGCGCGAGATGCTGTCCAACAGCGATTTCCTCATGCTCCTGAGCCAGAACAGCACCGACGCGGACGCCCTGTGCGAGCTGCTGACCCTGAGCGAGGAGCAGCGCCAGTACTTCACCGGCGTGCTGCCCGGCCAGGGACTCATGAAGATCGGCAGCGCCTACGTGCCGTTCGACGGGCGCATCCCCGCGGGCGGCGACCTCTACCGGCTGTACTCCACGACCTTCCAGGAAGGAAAGTAAACGCATGAGCGGAACCCAAGCCCACCACGCCGGAGGCACACGCGCCCGCATCGGACGCGCGGCCACCGGCGTGGTGTCCAGCGCCGCCCAGTTCGGCTCGGACCGGACCGACATCGCCGACTCCATGGGCCACACCACCGCCGAGATGGCGGGACGCGCCGGCATGCACGGCATGTCCTCCACCATGCACGGCGTGGGCTGGACGGCCGGCAAGGCGCGGCGCATCATGAACCGCGGCAAACGCGCCCTGCGGTCTGGCAAGGGAATGCGCAAGACGGCCGGCAAACCCAAGGCGCTGTCCGAGGCGAAGCCCAGCGAGAAGATAGGCAAGTTTGCCGCGAAAGGCAAGGCGAGCAAGCGGATCGGCAAGCACATAGGCGCGGGCCTTGGGAAAGCCGGCCGTAGCGTCAAACGGATGGGATCCACCGGCATGGGCTGGATGGACGAAGCCGGCGCGAGGCTCACCGCTGCCGACGACGATTTCGCGTCGAAGCTGGGAAGCACCACACGCGACCTGTCCTTCAAAGCGGCACGGGCGGGCGTGAAGGGCGTCAACTCGTCGGCCAAATTCATCTGGCGGCACCGCCGCGCGCCCGTCAAGGCGGTACGCAGCGTGAAAGCCACCGGACAGGCCGCCATGCGCGCCGCTCGCGTCGCCGCGAACTTCGTGCGCATGGCCGCGTCCCGCGTCATCGCGGGAGCCGCCTCCATCAGCCTTCCCATCATGCCCGTCATCGCGGCCATGCTCGCGGTGCTCGGCGTGCTCCTGGCCGCCATGGGCGCGTTCCTCGGATCCAACGCCAGCGAATCCACGGTCACGGGCGTTCCCACGGAATACGAGACCGACGTGATCCGCGCCGGATCCATCTGCCAGGTCGTCACGCCGAGCATCATCGCCGCCCAGATCGACCAGGAGTCCAATTGGAATCCGAAGGCCGGCAGCTCCGCCGGAGCGCAGGGCATCGCACAGTTCATGCCGTCCACCTGGGCGTCCGCAGGCAAGGACGGCGACGGAGACGGCAAGGCCGACATCTGGAACCCGCACGACGCGATCTGGAGCCAGGGCAACTACATGTGCGGCCTCGCCTCGCAGGTCGAGACGGCTAAGAAGTCCGGGAAACTGACCGGCGACACGTTGGAGCTGACCCTCGCGGCGTACAACGCTGGCCTCGGCAGCGTGCTCAGATACGGCATGGTGCCGCCCTTCGAGGAAACCATCAACTATGTGCGGCGGATCAAGGAACTCGCAGCGACCAAATACACCGCAACGGGGACCGCCGAGGGTGGCACGGTCGGCTCCCTCGAACCGAAACTGACGGTCTCCGGCGGCATCGTGTCCACGGCCGGCATCACGCCGGACACGAGATACCCATGGGGGCAGTGCACCTGGTGGGCCGCGACCAGAAGAGCCGACATAGGAAAACCGATACCAGGGTGGGGCAACGCCGCCACATGGGCAGGTTCCGCGGCGTCGGCCGGCTACACGGTGGACGGCTCCCCATCCGCCGGCAGCGTCATCGTGTTCCAACCGGGAGTATTGGGCGCGTCCGCCGGCTACGGGCATGTCGCCATGGTCGAGGAGGTCCGCGGGGACGGGTCGATCCTGATCAGCGAGTCCAACGCGCTTGGCCTCGGCGTCGTATCCACACGCGAAATCAGCGCCTCCCAACTGGCCGCAGCCGGAAGTGGCGTCCGCTACATCCACTGAAAGGAAAACCAAGCATGGAACCAAAGAGGAACAGGATCATCGCCGCGACGGGATTTGCGGTCGCGCTCCTCATCCTGGGAGGAAACGTCGCGGTGATATGCGCCGGCAACGGAACCGCGGAGGACACGCAAAGCACCGTCGCCCGGCCGCGAACGAAAACCGAACCCGGACAAAAAACGGCTGGAGACGAAGAGACCGAGCCGGCGACGCCGACGGAGGATGATCCGTGCGCCGACCTCGCGCCGAAAGCGCTCGGCGTCTACATGGGCGACGAACGAGGCCAACTCGAAGGCGAATACTTCACGCCGGATGCCGCCGGCCTCGACATACCGGCATCATCCATAGCCCCGCAGCCATTGCCCGAGACCGAGTTCACCGGCTTCCCCGTGTCCACGGGGCGGCGGGTGGCGACATGCGCCGTATCCACCGGGCTGGAGGCATCCTGGGTGCTTGACTACACGCTCACTGACGACGGCTGGCGATGCACGGCGGTCAAGGGCCCATTGGAAGGCGGATACCGGGTGCATGAAGGCAAACCAGAGGAACAAAAGTGATGAAGGCAAACGAACAGGATCAGCCAGTCCTCATCAAAGACGAGGGCGGAGAGGAATGACCAGGATCGACAGGAAGACGGGTGAGCCGATTCTCAGCCCCAAGCTTACGGACGACCAGCTGTACGCCATGGCCAACGAGCCCGGCTGGCGTCCATGGATGCGCCTGATCGCCGAACACCCACACGCGTGGCCGGAGCTCGCCGACTGGTGGCATACCGCGCAGGAGCAAGGCTTTGACACGGCCGGCGCCGCGCCGCTGCCGCCCGCGTCCATGCGCGGCCGCCGTCGCGTCGCCATACCGTCCGCGCCGCTGCCGCCGGAAGACGAGCCGGGGCAGGAACCCGTGTCTGCGCCGGCGGAGAAGGCCCTGAAGGACGCCGACGACGATTTTGCCGCACTCGAACGAATCGCCGACTTGGAATCGGATACAGCGGACATCCCTCCAATACCGGAAGCGGAATCGTCGGGGTTGACCGTCACTTACTCGGCCGACCCCGACGATCTGAAGGTGCGTCGCGTCTTCCCGGTCGGGAAAGCGCTCGTCGCGATCGTCATGGCCGCGAGCCTCATCGCCGTGTCCTGGATGGGACTGCAAATCAAAACCCGCCACGCCGCCGCCGTGCGGCAAGAGGCGCATGAGACCGCAATCAGCGCATGCGACTCGGCCGAAGCGACACGCAAGACCATCCAGTCCGACCTGGACAGGACCACGGCCAAAGCCTCCAGACTATTGAAGGACACCAGTCGCGGCCAAGTCGCGGATCCCAAGACGCTTGATGCGTTGAATCGGCTCCTGGACGCAAAGACGTCCACCATCAAGGGTTCCTGCGCGCCCGACGCCGTCACATCCGACGTGGACAGGACCACTGCGGCGCTGCGCAGAACGACCAAAGAGCTCAAGAACCGTCTCACCGACCTCAAGACCGCGGCCAAGGCCGTCACCGACAGCAAACTCGACAAGACCGTGGACGACGCGAACGCGCTGTACAAGCAGACCGACGGCAAGGTGGCGGACGACAAGACCCGCGCAAGCCTGCTGGACGCCATCAAAAAACGCGACGCGGACGCCATCGCAAAAGCCGTGAAAGAGGTCAACGAATCGAAGATGGCGAAGGAAAAGGCCGACGCGGAGGCGAAAGCCAAGGCAGAACAGGAAGCCGCTGCGGCCGCCGCGCAGCAGGCGCAGGCATCGCAATCCCAATCGGTTCCACAGCGGCAAACACCCTCATATTCGGGAGGAAGCCAATCCCAATCCCAAGGAAGTTCCGGATCCGGTTCCGAAACCGTTCGACGTCCGTCTTCGGGAGGCTCGTCGTCCTCCACCAATACGGGCGGAGCCTCGCCGGGATGGTCCGTGCCCGCGCCATCAGACGGGGGCACCGGCTTGCCCGGCAGCGATCCGGGGCTCTGATTCGTGAACGGTGATGGGTGACGGGAGCTTCATCGAAACTGATTCGGGAACGCGCTCTTTCATGAGCGTCAGCCAATGCGAGGCCGTTCGCAGGGAAAGCCAAAGACTTCATGCTCCCTCCGGCAGACGGACAACGCGAGGTTACACACCCAGTCGGTGACCTCCTCGCATGTTGGCTGCACTGACTCATGCATGGGTGCTCTCAACCGCCGGCACAGCTCCTCCAAGCGTGCGCGGTGTTCGGGATCATCAAGCTGAGTCTAACGGGTGTGTTGTACTTTCAATTAGATAACGGGGAGAGGATAACACTGAGGTCTGGGGATATCATTGGACATAGGATAAGGTAATGAATTGAGTTTGTTTCGGTGGAGCGGAGGAACTATTTATGGAACGTATAAATGTCAATGTATCGGATTTATGTCTCTGGGAGACGAACCCGAGAGTTGAACCATCAATCGACCAGATGGATGAACTCAATAAAATCTATAACTTCAGTGCACAGTCTCAATCGACATCAAAGCGGCAATTGATGAATCTTGCATCGTCAATAGCGGAGAATGGCTATCAGAACGATGTTGAGCCGATCCTTGCGACAAGGGCCGGCGACAAGTATGTGATTCACGATGCGAATAGGAGATTGTCTGCAATCAAATTGCTGCAAAACCCAGATTGTTACCGTGAACTTCTTGATGACCGAGATTACAAGAGATTGAAGAACCTTGTTGCGGAATATCCGCAGAACATTCCGAGCAGTCTGGACATCGTTGTTTTCGGTGACAATGAACAGGATAAGCTGAGGGAAATCCTCAATCGAAAGCACAACGGCCCTCAGGACGGTGCCGGCACGATTCCATGGAGCACTGAGGCCAAAGCCCGCTTCTCAGGAAGGCAGACGTTTTCGGACAAGCTTGAAACGCCGTTCCAGAATCAGTTTGGAGATTCCTTGACAAGCTATCTCGGAGGTTCGAACGCTACGACCAGCACGAGAAGGGTTTTCAACTCGGCTCCGGTCAAGGAATATCTTGATATCAAGAATCCGGATATAATAACCCCCGAGCAACTGGACAAAGTCAAAGAACTGGCTGATGAGGTTAAGGGATATTGTCAAGAGAACGGCACCCTTATTTCACGCCTCAATAACGATGTCATCAAGCAGGACATAATCATTCCTCTTCAGGAAAAAGGACAAGGAACGGTCAGGTCGCCAAGACTTGCCGCGAAACGCCTCAATCATGATTTCGCCAGCAAGTTCGCCACAAATCGAGACCGGCACCTTGGTGCGATGTACAACAATCCGGAATGGATGACCGACGCGCCGGAATTCGAAGACACGAACTTTATGCTTTCCGCTTTGAACGCATATGGAGTACTGGAGGACGACAGCACCAAAAGATGGGCGAAAGCATTCTTGATTGCGCCGGCGATACGTGTGATCTTCGAACTGTCCCTTCTTGCATTGGACAAATCCTGCAATGAGATTCATCTTCCCAACACAGGGGTCAGCGCAAAGCATAAAGAGAACGTCTCATATGTCCATAGCCTGTTTAAAAACAACAAATTCCAAGACTATCTGCAGGCCGGGAGGATTGTATTCGACACCTACCAAGAGGCTCATAATGTAATCGAAAATACCGATTTCGGAGAGTCCGTTGAATACTCATCGCTTGGGTCGCACAAGTCTATGAAGGATTACGACATAGATACCATCATGAGGCTGTCGAATGATGCGGTATTGTTTGCTATGCTCTGTCAGCAATATGTGCAGTTCAAAAAACAGGGTGTATGACTCGAACGAACTGGCCAAAATGGGAATCTTCTAATATCATTCATGTTTATGGCGCAAAGTAAGCTGACAAATGGTTCCAATACCCCGTTGCGATACCCCGGCGGGAAAGGCAAAATCACACGTTTCGTGGCAAACGTGTTGGAGACTAACCATATAACCGGAACCTATATCGAGCCTTTTGCAGGCGGAGCAGGCGTTGCTATCAATCTTTTGTTGTCGGGTCGTGTAGATGCAGTTATTATCAACGACCTTGATGACGGCGTATATTCGTTTTGGTATTCTCTTGTCAACGAACCCGAATATCTGCTACGTGAAATCGACCGCGTCCCCTTTGACTATTCGGATGAAAAACCCACGGCTCAATCTTCGAAGTACTCGGAATACTGGAAGGCTATCAGGAAAAGATACGATTTCAACCATTATTCGGATATTCGACGGAAAGGATTCGACTTCTTCATGCTTAATCGCATGAACGTAAGTGGTGTCATCAAAGGTGGGCCGATAGGAGGTGCCGCCCAAGACGGGAAATACAACATTTCTTCTCGATTTAACAAAAGCACACTCAAGAAGAGGATAGAGCGAATAGCAGCGGAAAAAGAGAGAATCACTGTTAGCAACCTAGAGGCCAGCCATTTCTTCAAATTGCTTTCTGATGGCAAATTCTGCGATATGAAGAACAGTCTCATATTTGCGGATCCTCCTTACTATGTGCAGGGACGGAATCTTTATAATTCATATGCAACCGAAACCATCCACTCTCTGGTTGCGAAGCGCCTCGTCGCTGAGCCGGATTGGAACTGGATACTCACTTATGACAAAGCGCCTCAAATATGCAGGTTGTATTCCGATAAGAACGTTAAACAATATGAATATCAGATAGCTTATTCAGCGAATAAAAGAGGCTACTATTCTGAATATATGTTTGCATCGAGAAAGATGACCATGCAATCATATGCCAACGTGACTCTTAGTCAAATAAGTGACGAGGGTAACAACACCTTGTCATAATTATGTGGATGCTTCGGGTTTGTCCATTGTCGGCATCTAACTCGTATCCGTCGCATGATATGAGAGAAACATATAAATGATTAACTTGTTTTGAGCGATATCGTGCCTGTGCCGTGTTCAGAGCGTCTTTTTTTTTGATTGCCTCGCTCATCGACCTTTCCCAAGTCCGCAGCTTCTTCTGTTGTGCATCGGCATATTCTTTGGTGATTTCGCCTTTTTCTGTTTCTGCTGTGAGCGACTTTTCGGCGACTTCCAGAGCTCCGAGATAAACGTTCCAGGCGTCTTCTACCTTGGTGGCGCATCGGCCGCAGCGTTGTATGGAATAGTCAGCTGGGGACGGCGGCTCACCAAAGATCAGCATGAGGTCTTTTTCGGGGTCATATCCAAGGCAGATGAGAAAATCAAATGCTTCTGATGCCAGTAGGCGGCGGGTGTTGTGCTCGATGCTGAACAAAGTGGTTTTGCTCCAGCTGTGTCCGAGTTCCCTCATGCCGTTCACAGCCTCTTGCATTGATATGCGCCGTGCGATCCTTATGCCGTGGACGTTGTTCCCTATGGTTTCGTCGGTGTCGGGTTTCCTCATGCTGCTTTCCTCCATCCTTTGGAGTGCTTGAGTTTTGATTTGGGTTTGGGGATGCTGGTGTTGGGCCATGCTTTGCGGCTGAGGAACGGGTGCAGTCCTCGCAGGTTGTAGATGCATTTGTCGTTGTCCAATTGCGCGAGCTCGTCTGGCGTGAGGAGTTCGCGGCCGGTGCGCTGGTAGTTGGTGGTGTGGCTGCCGGACACGCCCTTGGAGTCGCTGGTGGTGCGGATGTCGATGGTCTCCTTGCCGAGCAGCTTGCTGAGCCATTCGGTGGTGGACTGCTCGTTGCCGCCGAGGAACAGCACCGAGTCACAGTTGCCTACGATGGTCTCCCACGAGTCCTTGTACATCGTCTTGAGCTGGGCGATGGTCTGGAGGATGATACTGACGCTGACCTTGCGCGAGCGGATCGTGGCGATGAGCTTGTCGAAGTTGGGGATGCGTCCCACGTTGGCGAACTCATCGAGGAAGCAGTGCAATGGCGTGGCGAGGCATTCGCCGGGGTAGGTGCGGCAGCGGCGGATGATGCTGTCGAACAGGCATTGGTAGAAGATCGCGGCCAAAAAGTTGAATGTCGGGTCCTCGTCGGGCAGGGCGAGGAAGATGGCCGTCTTCCCGTTGGGATGCCTGTATCCGCCCTTGTGCTCGTCCGCGTATCCGCCGATCCGGTCGATACAGAGGTTGTCGTCGGAGAGGATCTCCCGGACCGGGCCGACTGTCAATGGGGCGAGACGCACGCCGAGGCTGATGATGATGCCCTTCTTGGTCTCTCCCGCGCCCTGGGTGAAGGGCCTGTACTGGCGGGCCGCGAACTTCAGGCCCTGGGCGAGACGCCATGCCTCGCGCAGGTCCGGATCGTTGTGGTCCGCGCCATCGCGATTCCATTCGGCGCGGGTCTCCTCATAGATCTCCGTGGCGGTCCGGGCGACGGCGTCGACCTGGCTTTCCTTGGTCTCGTCCTGTTCGCTGGCCTCGAGCAGATCGCGCATGTCGGCGACCGCGTTGAGGGTCTGTCCGGCGTCGATGTGCAGGCAGTCCTCGAGGATGTCGTCGGGCAGGTAATAGACGAACGCGGTGAGCGCGGTCAGCAGGCTGCGTTCGGATTTGGTCCAGAAGTCGTCGGTCTGGTGCTCCTTGGGTGTGGAGCCGTTGGTGTTGTCCATGATGTTGGTGACCAGGCGCATGATCGCCACGTCGGGCTTGTCGGGGTCGATGTATCGCATCGGGTTGAATTTCGTCTCGCTGGTCAGGTCCACCAGGTCGAGCTGTTTGACCGTGTAGCCCATCTTCTCCAGTTTTCCGCCGGTCTTCGCGTAGAGTTCGCCCTTCGGATCGGTGCATGTGTAGTTCATGCTGCCCTTGAGGATGTTGGGGATGACGTGCGTGGCGGTCTTGCCTGAACCGGATCCGCCAATCACGGTGGTGTTGAGGTTGCGTCGCGTGGCCTGCGCGTCAAGGCTTAGGCCCTCGGTGGCTGTCATCTGGAGGTTCTGCCTGGTATCGCCGTCGGTATACGGGGCCATCTCCCGGCTGGTGGACCAGCGTGCGGACCCGTACTCCTCGCCGTCCCTCCAGTTGCGTCTCATGCTCCACCGGTAAAGGTGGAACAGGCCGACAGCGCACGCGCCGCCCAGTCCGCACAGGAGGCTGGCCCGATCGAATCCCAGGGCGGTCGGATGCTGGAGCATGGTCGTCATGCCGTCCATGATCCGTTCCACGCTTTCGCCGGTCGCGATGCCGTCCTGGATGCGTGCGGCTGCGAGGTCGGCGAGCCAGAATCCCGCTAGGACGGTCAGCGTCTTGATGACGATTCCTCTTATTCGTTCCATGGTTGTTCCTTTCTATTGTTTTCTTTCGTCGAGGTTTGCTTTGAGTTTGGTTTTGAACCGCTCGTACAGCGTCTTCCTGCTGGTGATCCGCTCTCCGTGCGGGTCCGTTCCGATCTTGGAGTCGTCCCCGCCGGCCGCTTCCGTGTCCGGGCCGACTGCCGGGGATAGGAGGGGCGTGACGATGGTCATGCCGGCCGGCGTGACGTCGATGCTGAACGGCCGGCCGCCGGCCATGATCGTGGACATGAGCCGGCCGACGTGACTGTTGATGTCGATCCATTCGCCGGTGCCGGTCTTGTCCGGTCTGATCCCGCTGACGGTGGTCCGTGTCATTGCTCCCCGTCCGGCTCGTCGTGGCTGGGATCGACCGCGAGGCTCGTGGCCTCGATATCGACGCCGGAACCCTCGTCTCCCGCGGTGCCTTTGACTATGAGGCGAGATCCCCTGTGCGCGTTGTCGCGGATGTTCGCCGAGTGATCCTCGCCGCTGGCATGGATGGTGATCTTCGGCCCGTCGGCATCGGCCAGTGTCTCGAGCAGCCAGTCGTCCTGCCCTCCGTGCGGCTGCGGATCCCTGATGAGAGTGCCCTCGAACCAGATGACGGGTTCCGGCCGGTCGTTTGCTTCTGTTGTCATGCGTGTCCTCTGTTCCTTCGTGTGGAATGAATGCAGGGCGGCGCGGAAGCGCGCCGCCCCTACAGTGGGTGTGGGGCCTACAGTCCCAGTCCGTGGCACTTGGACGCGGGCTGCTCCCGCTCGGGCGCCGGGCGTTCCGGTTCCGACCGGTCGAGGTCGCGGCCTTGTTCCGGCGTGGGCTCGTCCAGCTGGTTGAGGCCGGGTGCGGGCATGGCTGTGTTGAATCCGTCGAGGTTCTCCCTGAGCCTGGTCCGGAACCGGTCAAGCGTTGACTTCAGGTCCGTGTGCCGTCGTTCCGGTTTGTCGTGCCTCGTCGTCTCCAGTGATTCGGCTTTCGTCTCCGTGACGGCGGCCAGGGCCGGCGAGCCGGCTTCGTCGTGGTCCCGTCCCTGTTCCGTCGACGTGGTCGGCTCCGTTTTCCGTGGCGTGTCCGTCGCCTCCGCGTCCTGTTCGACGGTTGGCCGGCTCGCCGTTTTGTCTCTGTCCTGCGTCGGTTCCTGTGTGCCGGCGAGTTCCTGGATGAGCAGTCCGGCGGCCTGGCGGCGTTGGCGGTTGGTCCACAGTCCTTCGTCCGTTTCGGCGGTCCGGTCGACGAGTCGGCGCGCCCATTTCATTGCGACGGCCGGCTTGTACGTGCCAGCGCGCTGGTATTCCGTGAACCGGCCCTGCATGCGACTGATTTGCGGCCAGGATTCCTCTACGGTTTTCGAGGCGAGTTCCACCGATGCCGTGTCGAGCGTCTCCTCGACGTCGCGGTTGCGTTTCTGCGCGTCGATGATCGCCTGGACGAGCGTCTGCGGGTCGACATGCATGGTGCGGCGTTCCGTGCCGCGGCCGGTGAACAGTTCGACCGGGGTGTCTGGTTTGAATCTGAGGTTGACGGCCCGTCCCTCGTTCTTCTGCTTTTGGTTCTTTCCGCTCATGAACATGTCGGTGGCCCAGCCGGTCAGGTCCTGTCCGTCGATGGCGGTGCCGCGGGGGAGTCCGACGATCATCTTCGGCCAGTCGCGTCCGTCCTTCGCGCGCAATATATAGGTGTGCGCGAGCCTGTTCGTCACCCACGCGTTCGGCCAGACCTGTTTTGTCGTCGCGGCCGTCCGAGCCGGTGTCTGTGTCGCGGCGGCGGGGTCGGTGGCCTGCGCTGGTTGTTCCTGTTGGGGGAGCGCTGGCGTCGGTGAGATGGGTCGGCCCTGGAGGATGGCCATGGCGGCCTGGTCGGTGAACTCGTCCCAGTCCGGGGCGCGTCGACCGTCGTTCAGGTTCAGCAGTGGCTTCTGTTCCAGTCCTGGTTTGAGCAGTCCGCTGCGCATGGCGCGGCCGGTCATGCCGTGGGCGACTGGTCCGCCGTCCTGTTCGCGCCAGTGCTGGTATTCATCCCGGTAGATGCGGCTTTGGGTGAGCAGTTCGCCGTCGCTCATGGTTTTGGCGGGGAAGGACTCGCTCATGTCCTCGCTGTGGTTGATGGTGGTGACCTGCATGCTCAGGTCGTCGTATTGCAGGTGCTTGAAGCTCATCGCGTCGAACAGTCCCTGCTGGTTTCGATGCCAGGAGAAGACCATGAGGTCGTATCCGTTGTCCTCCAGGAAGAATACGCAGGGGCGCGGCTCGTGCTCGACCGCGTTCTGCATGAGGCTGGCCTGGAGCAGGTCGGGGTCGAGCCGGCCCGCTGCGGACGCGGCTGCGGCGAGGCTGGCGCTCCATCCCATCGGGAGAGGCCGTCCCGTCGTCGGATCCGTCATGCGGTACTGGCCCGGCGTTGTCACGGTGTCCCACCGGTCGGGATGGCGGTGGTTCCATTGTTCGATGCCCGCGAGCATCGCGTCCATCGGGCTTTGCCCGTCCGCCGGTCGGATGGCGAAGGATTCGGTGGCGCGGGTGGTGTCGCCGGCGATTGTGTTCCGGTGAACGATGGTGTCGCCAGGACCGTAGATCATGCCCACCGAGTCCTCGCCGACAGTCCTTGCCGTGCCGGCCGTCCAGATCGTGTCGCCGGACGAGGCCCACATGGTCACCGGCCATGGTGTCGGGTCGTTGGTTCCGTTGATGGTGTCCTGGAAGATCGCGGCGCTTTTCGTCGCCTGTTCCTGCTGGTTCATTGTGGTTTCCTTTCAGCGGCCCTTGCGGGGCGTGCGGTCCCTGTTCTGGGTGGGTGGCATGTGGTTCTTCTGCTCGGTGAGGTTCTCGTTGAGCCGGGTCTTGAACCGTTCGAGCAGTGCCTTCTTCGACCGGATCGGCTTCGGCTTCCGCTCCTTGCCGGCCGGCCTGGGATTGTCTGCTCTGGCCTGTGTCTGCTGTTGCTCGGCCTGCGCCCGGGCCTCGGCCGGCGTGGGTTCCGGTTGGTTTTCCGGCTCCGTTGCCGGCGTCTCCCGGCTTGGCTCGGGCGTCTGCGCACGGTTCTGCTCCTGGGTTTGCGCGCCCTGCCCGTAGTCGTCGCGCAGGATGGCGTCGAGCTCGTCGCGCAGGCTCGGGTCGGCGGCGGCCTTGCCGATGATCCGGTCCGCGAAATCGCGGCCGGTCTGCTCGTCGCATGTCGTGTCGCCCATGAGCTTGTCCCATGAGAGTTCGGGATGCCGGGCGGCGAGGCTGTTCGCGGCCATCTCCATGACCTCCGGATCCACGAAGTCCCAGGCGATGCGCTGTGTCGGCAGGGGCTTCGCGGCCGGTTCGACGGTCGTCTCCCGCGTCGGGGTTTCCGGTTCGTTGCGGGTCTGTTCCGTCGTCCGTTCCTGCTGTTCCGTCTGCTCGACGGTGAAGTCTTCGTCGGCGATGTCCAGGCCCATGTTCTTGAACGCGCGTTGCACGGCGTGGCGGACGTGGTCCTCGTCCCTGCCGGCGAAGTGCAGGATGAATTGGCCCTGGTCGGTGCGTTCGAGGTGGTAGTCGATGCCGGCTTGCTTGAGGCTGTGCTGCACCTCGCGCATGGTCGAGTCGTCGAGTTGCAGCTCGTGCAGGTCACCGTCCTTCTTCCTCTGCAATCGTTTCTCGGACATCTCGCCGCTGTCGATCCCGTCTTTCACGGCCGCGCCCGCGGCGTGCACGCCGGTCTTTGCGAGTTTCATGCCGGAGCGGAGCAGCGCCATGGCCACGCCCTTGGGGATTCTGAGCATGAGCTTCGCGCCTCCGGTGATGACGGTCTGGACGACGTTCTGGATCTTCTCCTCAGCCTGTTCCTCGATTGGCATTGCGGTTTCCTTTCTGTTGTCGGTTGGTGTTTCCTGGGACGGTTCAGATGAACCGTCCGCGCTTGTGCTGCTGTTCGCGCTGCTCGGTCTCCGTTTGCTCGCGGTCGCGGGTCGTGTGGATCTCGCGTTCGATGGCGGACAGCTCGTCCTCGTACCGGCCGCACAGGGCCTCGCGGCGTTCCATCTCGCCGCGCGTCTCGGCCACGAGGTCGGGGTCTCCCTGTTGGATCGCGTCGTGCAACGCGATGACGGCGGCCTGGAGTTCGTCGTGCGATTCGCGGACCCTCCCGCGCAGCAGCCTGAGTCCCTTGGCGCTGTCGCCGTCCGCGAGCCTGGTCCAGCGGATCGCCGCGTTCAGCGCCTTCGCCTCGCCGGCGAGGCGGTCGAGGCGGCGCGCCTGCGCCTGGTAGTAGCGCTGCTGTGCGGGACTGACCCCGTATCTGAGGGGCAGTCGTTCGGGTGTGGTCTGCGGTTCAAGACGGCTCGTGGGCTCGCCGAACCACTGGTAGAGGCCGGGCGTCGGGGTCTTGCCGGCGTACCGGTTGGACGGGTCGAGGATGATCTGGTCGCGGTCGCGGGGCAGGAACGCGCGCAGCGTGGAGCCGCCGTCGTCGATGAGGCGCTTCGCGTCGAAAGTGATCTTCTTCTTCCGGTGGGTGCCGGGCAGCCACACGGTGACCGTCTTCCTGGTCTGTTTGGCGACGAGCCGGCGGTTGAACGTGATGGGGATGACGGGCGTGCTTTGCAGTCCGGCCATGATGTTCGTCATGTCGTATGCCTGGCCGAGTTTCGCGTCGCGGACCTTGAAGCCGGTGTCCTTGAGCGTGTATGTGAGGTGCCGGCCGCGGACCTCGACACCGACGCCTCGGATGTCGAGCATGTCCTTCCAGTCCTCGAAGTTCTCCGCCGTGGACGAGGTCAGGTCGATCAGCATGCGGATCCGGTCCTTGGTTCCCAGACCCTTCGCGGACGCGTAGATCTCCTCCATCGACATGCCGTACCGGCGCTCCAACGGCTCCCCGACCGTGGTTTTCCGCGCCTTCGCCTCTGGTTCGTTCGCGCTCCGCGCGGATGCTTCATCGTCGTGTTCGGGATCGCGCGCCGGCGACGTTCCGGCGTCGCCGGCGGCTGTCTCGCCGCCACGCATCTTGCGCGTCTGTTCCTCCACGACGGGGTTGAACACGACGCTCAGCCCCTCGCGGCGGCATATCTCGTCGCTGACCGCGCGCCACTGGTCGATGATGTCCTTGGGCAGCTCGGCCTTCAGATGCTGCTCGCCCCGGGACGCGGCGCACACCATGATGTGGTCGTGCAGGTGGTGCCGGTCGGTGTGCGTGGCGACCACGAACTTGTATTCGCCGCCCGTGATCCGGCGCGCGAACTCCACACCGAGCTCGTGCACCCGCTCGGGCGTCACGGGGTCCTTGGGACTGAAGCTGAGCTTGATGTGATAGGCCAGCCGGCTGTCCTTCCGGATGCCTTTCGGCGACCTGCGGTTGTCGTCGAGCATGCCTTCGGCCAGCGCGTCGTAGTCCGTCCTGGTCCGCTCGTAGTTGGAACTGACCAGTCTTCCGCCGTCGGTCTTGGCGGGATCGATGATGTACGCCATCGCCCCGTCGGGTCCACCGAGATTCGATTTCACGGGTTTGCCGAGCTTGACCACCGCCATGCTCACACGTCCTGCTCGGCTTCGCGCCTGTCGGCGAACAGGTCGCCGAGTAGACGCTCGATGCGGTCGAACGACGCGCGGATCTCCTCCACCTGGGCGGGCGTGATGTGCTCGTTCGCGTTGGCCCAGTGGGCTATCTGGTTGACGTTCACGCCGATGCGGTCGATCTCGCGCGCGATCGGCTCGGGGTCCGTCAGCGGCCTGATCTCGGTGACGTGGATGCGCCGTTCGGACAGCATCCTGCGCGCGTAGGAGCTGAACGACCGGTGCTCCGGCGCGTACCTGGTCAGCTCCTCATACAGCTTCCGCACCCGCTCCCACTCGTCCGGCGTGAACCTGATGATCTTCTCGACGCAGTGCGTCCTGTTCTCGGCCCGGCTCATTCCACGCCTCCGTGTGAGGTGTGGGGACGGGTTTTCTGTGATGCCGCGCGAGCGGTCTGGAGGCTCCGCCGACCATGGGGCATGGGTCTTCCCGGCAAGCCGATTCGCATCGCGAATCGAGTGATTGGATATCCAATCACGTCGCTTGCTACTCCCATATCAATTTCATTGATTGGGAGCGATTTCGCACGGCATGATTGCGGAATGCCGTGAAGGATGATCGCGTTCACTCCTCGCTCCTTTCACTCATGGCCTTGAGGGGAAGGCCGGTGTCTTACGCCAATCGTCCCTCGTGGAAACGGCGATGGGTTTGGACACTTGGAGCGCGGGAAATGAAAAGGCCTCGCGAAAAAACGCGGGGTCGGTGGCGCGTCATATCGTCATACATACGGGCATGAAAAAGCCCCGGCAGTCTTGATGACGGTCGGGGCAGGGGCGCGCGGGTTCCTAGATGATTTGCATGTCGGAGCGGACGCGTTCCGCGGCGATGTCGATGTCTCCGGGCCATGAGGGCACGCCGAACGCGAGTCGCACGCGGTCGAACGTCTGCGGGTCCTTGAGCGGTCTGAACATGCCGCGGTCGACGTATCGGGACATGTCGAAG
Source organism: Bifidobacterium breve DSM 20213 = JCM 1192 (assembly GCF_001025175.1). NCBI lineage: Bacteria > Bacillati > Actinomycetota > Actinomycetes > Bifidobacteriales > Bifidobacteriaceae > Bifidobacterium > Bifidobacterium breve. The sequence continues at coordinate 1,313,182 of NZ_AP012324.1, read as the reverse complement.
ATTCCGGTCGCGCCGTCGGAGCAGGTGACCTTGAGCTTGTAGCCGGGCATGGGCTCGCATTGGGTCACTTTGATTGAATAGTCGATGGTCATGTCCGTTGCCTCCTTGTCAGCGTAGCGGGTCGATTCTGAACGGGTGCTCGAGGTTGAAGGCCAGCTCCCAGTCGGCTTCCAGCTCTTCGGCATGCAGCAGCACCCATGCCTCGACCAGTTTGCGCTGCTTGCGCGGTAGGTCTCCCTTGAGCAGATTGCCATCGAAGGTGAAGGACGCTTCATGTCCTTGGTATCTGGCGTGGATGTGCGGCGGAACATGGTCGTCCGCGTTCATGGTGATGATGATTCCGAAGAACATGCTGATGACCGGCATGTCCGCCTCCTTGTTTTCGTTGTCTTCCATTCTAGGATATTTTTCTTTTGACCGGATGGTCAAGCGAAAGCGCTAGCGGTGGTAGCGGGTTCCGTCATGAGAACGCGTCGAAACTACGGGTTTCGCTGCGTGGGCGTTGACAGGTTCCGCGTGCCGCTATGATCAAGGCGTCAGCCGGCCGGTCAAAAGAAAATCCTCGGGATGCGCGCGGCATTGGTGCCGCGCTCCGTTTCCCGTCGGCGAGACGTGGCCTCCGTGCCACGGCGACGCCCTGTCGGGTCCGGGAACGGTTCCCGGCGCGTGGAGTCCAGAGGACGGTAATCGTCCTCTGGCCGCCGAAAGCGCCGCCCGCGTCATGCGGGCGGCATCGGTCCCGGGGCGTCGCTTGGCCGGGAACGGCGATGACGTTTTAGTCTTCGACGCTTGTCCAGTAGAGGCCGTCGTCAGGGATGTCGTCGACCTCGTCCCACATGGCTCGCGCCTGTTCGTCCCACCATGCCGCGTCGGCCCAATGCGCGTCGGCCTCGTCGTATCTGACGCTGCCGTTCGCCAGAGTCGCGTACCGGTCGAAGTCGATGCCCGTCGGGCATATGGCCTCCATCTGTTCGGCGGTCGCATAGTGGAGGCTGTCCAGATGGTAGGCCTCCTGTCCGGGTTCCAAGTCGTGTGCGGCGAGGTTGGCACGCGCCGTCCCGGCGAGCTCGTCGTGTTTGGCCCGGAACCATTCCTCGGCCCTGTTCTTCTCCTTCATGTCCATGTCTCCTTTCATTCCGCGCACCCGAACGGTTCGTCGGTGAACCACCAGTCCCTGATGACGAGCATCCACCCGTTCCTTTCGAGCAGCGGGTCGAGGTCGTCGGGCGTGATGATGTCGCCCGCGTGGTTGACCCATACTGTTTTCTCGATGCTGCATGGCGGCCATCCACCGTCGCCGCCCCTGACGGCGTAGCAGTGCCATCCGTCGGGAATGTCGCCCGCGTGGAGACGCACGTCGCTCCACATCGCGTCGATTCGTCCCCCGTCGGTCTCGAAGACGGCGTGCTGCAATTCCATCGGTTCCATCCGCATGGTTCCACTCCTTAGTGTCCCGCCGGCGTTCCTGTTTTCCTTTCGCCGGACAGGGGGCAGCCTCGCGGTCCCGCCGCGCGGTGGAGGACGCGTGGGCCGTGCCCGCTTCGGGATAATCGGGCGAAGCCCTCCCGGAGCGGAGCATGGAACACGCAGTTCCGAAGACGCGGGCGCGGGGCTGTGATGATGAACCATGGCCGGCCGACCGTTCCCTTCCAGGCGTCGACGCCTGGAAATCCCGGAAGGGTCGGCGAAGATAGCGCGCGGCCCAGGGCCGCGCTCCGTTTCCGGCGAAGCCAGGATCACAAGCGTGTGATCCTGGCGGAGCCCGACTGTCCAAACCGGCATGTGTCCAATCGCGCGACCATGGTTCCAGCCGGATCAAAACCGGGAACCGATGAAAACAAGACTGGAAAGGAAACGGACCATGGCATCCGATTACGTGGACGACTTCCTGCGCGACGAACGCGAGTCGTTCAAACGCAAGGAGACGGCGGCGAAGAAGTTCGACAACCGCCTCGACAACTTCCGCAAAAGCGCGCAGGCGCTGCGCGACGCGGCGAGGCAATTCGAGGAGGCGTTCCCCGGCATGAGCCGGACGATGATCGCGGACAAGCTGGCGATGACCGGAACGGAGAAGAACATCGCGTTCGATGCGAAGGGCGAACTCGTCGCCGCGCCGGCCGGAAGGAAAACCCCGCCCGCCGAACCCGAGCCGGAAACCGTCGCCGAACCGGATCCGGAGACGACCGGATCCGATGTCCAGGCGGCGGACGACGAGACCGCCCCGCAGGAGCCCGCAGCCGAACCCGACACCTCGGACGATGGACGGCCCGCATGGGCGTCCGGCAACTACTGATGATCGGAAGTGATGCGAGATGCGATTGATCATCGCCGAGAAGCATTCGGTCGGTCAGGCTATCGCCCAGGCGCTCGGCGGGCACGCGGAAAAACACGACGGCTACATCGAGGTCGGCGACGACCTGGTCACCTGGGCGCAGGGCCACCTCGTCGACCTGGCCGCGCCCGACGAATACAAGGACCACGACTGGGGCAGGTGGAGCCTCGACACGCTGCCCATCGACCCGACACCCGACTGGCAATGGAAGGTCGGCCGGGACAAGGGCGCGGACCGCCAGTACAAGGTCGTCGCGGGACTGATGCGCCGCGGCGAAGTCGACATGCTTGTCGACGCATGCGACCCCGACCGTGAGGGCGAGGCCATCTTCCGTCGGATCGTGAAGCATGCCGGCGTCTCCAAGCCGATGCGACGCCTGTGGGTCGCGAGCTTGGAAGAAGACGCCATCCGCGACGCCCTCGCGTCCATGAAAGACGAGACGGAATACCAGGGACTCGCCGATTCGGCGATGATCCGCGCGAAGGCCGACTGGCTCATCGGCATGAACGCTTCACGCGCCTATTCGCTCGTCTACAACGCGCGGTTCACCGTCGGCCGCGTGCAGACGCCCACGCTCGCCATGATCGTGGACCGTGACCGGCGAATCGCCAGCCATGTGACCCAACCGTACTGGAAGGTCGTCGCCCCGATGGGCGGATGGAAACTGGCCGGCGAACGCCTGGACAAGCGGGAGGACGCCGAGACCCTGCTGCGGATCGTCAACTCGGACGACTTCACCTTCAAGATCCTCAAGGCCGACCGCAAACAGCAGCACGACGCGCCGCCCCGCCTGTACGACCTGACCGGATTGCAGAAGGATATGAGCCGGCTGCACGGCCTGACCGCCGCCCGCACCCTGGCCGCCTTGCAATCCCTGTATGAGCAAAAACTGGCGACGTATCCACGCACCGACTCGCAGTACGTCACGCACGACGACCTGGACACGCTGCGCGGCCTCACCAAAGGCGACCGCCTCGTTACCGGCTTCATCGAACCGTCCGCGAAACCGAAACGGCCGCGACTCGAACTGACCGTGAACGACGCGAAGGTGGCCGGCCACACCGCCATCCTTCCCACCATGCAGGCCGACAAGGCGACGCTCGACGAGCTCGGCGACGACGAACGTCTCGTGCTGACGCGCGTGGCGCGTCGCATGTGGGAGGCCGTGGGCGACGACTACGTGCACGACGTGACGAACGTCGTCGCGAACATCGACCCCGCCTGGGCCGAACGGCACCCGATGGACGGTGCGCCGCTCGACGAATCACGGACCAGGTTCACCAGCCGTTCCGACCAGCCCGTCTCCCTCGGCTGGCACGCCATCGAACACGACGTGCCGCAGGAGGATCACGATGCCGCCGACGAGACCGCGGGCAACATCATCCCCGCGAACCTCGTCGACGGAGTCTCCATCGCACTCGTCCCGCAATGCGGCGCGACATTGTCCGAGGGAAAGACGAAACCGCCGAAGCCGTTCACCGAGGCGACGCTGCTCGCCGCGATGGAACACGCCAGCCGCTGGGTGGAGGACAAGGACCTCAAGGTCGCATTGGACGACGACGAATCCCACTCGGGAGGCATCGGCACCCCGGCCACGCGCGCCGACGTGATCGAGAAGCTGATCCGCACCGGATACGTGGACCGCAAGGGCAAGCAGCTGCGCTCCACGGACCAGGGCCGTTCCCTGATCGACGTGGTCGCCCCGAAGCTCAAGGACGTGGCATTGACCGCCGACATGGAACGACGCCTCTCGGAGGTCGAACACGGACAGGCGGACGCCTCGCAGGTCGAAACGGAGTTCCGCGACCTCGCCGCGCGCATACCGGCCGACGCGCAGACCACCGTCCGGCAGGACCGTGTGCAGGCGAAGACGCGGAACACGGAATCGTTCGGCCCATGCCCACGCTGCGGCAAGCCCGTCATCAAAACGGGCAAGGTGTTCCAATGTTCCACCAACCGGCGCGAGAAACAATCCGACGGTACATGGAGGACCACGGAGGGATGCGGCTGGCGCGCCTGGACGACCGTAGCCGGCAAGACCATCACCGACACGACCATGCGTGGCCTGCTCGCCGGCCGGAAGGTCGGCCTGAAGGGCTTCACCTCGAGGAAGGGCAGCGGGTTCGACGCCTCGCTCGTCATCGACAAGGACAAGGGCATCGCATTCGACTTCAACGACAACAAGGAAAGGAAAAGGAAATGACCGAATCACAGCAGACCATGACAGAATCCACCTGCGCGACGGGGGAGGCCGGCATCGCCGTCAACCGGCTCATCACCGAACTCACGCTCGTGGAACCATCCCACCCATAGAAAGGCCGACAGTCCCATGAACGAGGACAAATCCGAAACCACGGGCCAGCGTCCGGACGATCCGATGCTCGACCACGCATGCACCATGCGCATCACCCTCGCTATCGCACGACGCCAGAACGAACTCGACCTACGGCTGCGCCGCATCGAACAAGCCCTCAAACTGGGCGGACACGCAAACTTCCCGTCAACCGACGAGTAGAAACCAACCAACAACACAGAAAAACAAGGAGAGAACGGACAATGGCCGAAACACAGCAGACCATGACAGAATTCACCTACGCGACGGGGGAGACCGACGTCATCGGCGACCGGTTCAGCCCGTCCGTGGTCCTGTTCTGGCTCAGGACCAGTGTCGCCGCGAGCGACATGCGCGTAATGTACAAGAGCCCGAACACCTTGCTGGGCGTGATCCCGCTCGGCTCGTCCACGCAGACGATCCCGCTGCGCAACATCGCGTCCGTGGACACGAACACGAAGTTCAACCTCGGTAGCTTCGTCTGGGGCGCCGTCTTCCTCGTCGCCGGACTCTCGTTCCTTTCGAGCAGCGCGCTTGTGGGGATCCTGTTCCTCCTGCTCGCGGCCGTGAACCTGGCGAACACGATGAGCGCGCAGCTCGACTTCGTCAACCAGGCCGGCGGCAGGAACAGCGTCAAGGTGTCCATCCTCGAGAAGGACAAGCTCATGCAGCTCGCGCAGAACATCCAGCAGCTCGTCTTCGCCGACGTCGAGGGACTGCGCCATCAGGAAAGCATGGACATGGCCCAGAAGCAGTACACGGCACAGACCAACAGCGTTCTGATCCAGCAGCAGATGCTCGACCAGCAGCGCAAGACCGCCGCCGATGTCGATCCGTCGCCGGCCCAGACCGAGTGAAGCAACTCGGCGCGGGCAAGTCAGAGTGCCGTGCCGAGGAAAACACCGGGTCCGCCCTGCCTAAAACCTCGATTATACTAAAGGTATAATCACGGTTCGCGTAGGCGGACCCGGGTTTCTTATATCCAGGAGGGATCATGGCAGAAGAGGATTGGAGCGAGGCCAAGGCGTGGATGCGCGCGACGCGCGAACGCATCGGCATGACCCAGCACGACGTGGCCGTGCTCGCGAACCTCACCGTGGACATGGTCAAGAAATACGAGTCGGAGAAATACCGGATCCAACCTTCGGATAGGATGCGGGAGATGCTCGAACACTATCTCGCCGAACACAGGCGCGCCGTCGCGGCCATCGTGGAACGGCACAGGGGAGAGACGAGGGTCACGCTCTCGTTCTCGCGCGTCTCCGACCTGCCCGACGACATGCCCGACTGGATCAAGTCTGAGTCATCCGTGAAACGGCACGCCGCCGCCGTACGCGAGGCCGCCGTGCTGCTCGAAGCGGAGGGCGTCGCCATCACCTACACCTACATGCCCGAAGAAACGAAATAGGAGAGGGAAGGAAGACCGATCATGTTCGGACTCTACATGCTCGCGATATACCTGGGTGTCGCCATCATCGCCGCCGGCTTCATCATGCTGCTCGTCGTCGTCGCGCTGGCGGTGGGACTGGTCACGCATCCCATCCGCACGATCGCCCTCGTATTCCACAAGCTCGCCGCCCTGTCGGGCGGCCTGGCGCTGATCCTCGCGCTGATCGCCTGGTTCTGGACCGATCACGCCAAGCCGGACTTCATCCCGTGCTTCTTGGGATCCATCGGCGTGATCGTCGCCTCCATCATCATCCGCGCGTTCGCCGAGTGGATTCTCGAACGGCCCACCAGGGCCGAACACCGCGCTGCGAAACGGACCGCCGTGCAGTTCTCCGGCGGAACGACGATGTACATGCCGGTATCGGAAGAGGTGGCTATGGCCCTTGACGCGGACCGGAACGAACGGCATGACGCCTGACACGACATGCGTGAGGGGCGGAATCAGGCGCGGCTCTGTCTAAGGGCTGTCGGTTTTGCTAGGATTTAAGAAGAAAGGGAGGCACGATGTTCGGAACGATATCTAAATCCGAGATGCGCCGCCGCACGGAGAATGTCGGGCTGTCGGTGCAGTCCGTGCGGTTGGAAGGCGGCGACGTGACGAGGGCCTTCATGCGCGATGCCGGAGAATATGCGCGGGGAACAATCGATGGCACCGAACTTCTTGCCCGCACCCGTCGCCGTTACGGACTGGAGTGATGATGGCGCGTGTCTTCGACCCCTACCTGATTCCGGGAACGAACGTGCTGCGGAACCTTGTGGGCGTCACGGACGAGGATGCGTTGGCGGCTGCGGAGAACGATCTCTGCTCCGCCCGCGCCGCCATTCTGAGAGAGAACCTCCCTCCTGCGGAAGGGACGCTGGAACAGCTTCGCCGCATACACCGGTTCCTCTTCCGGGACGTGTACGACTGGGCGGGGGAGGTGCGAACCATCGACATGGGCAAGGGCGAGGGGCTTCCCTTCCAGCCATTGGAGCTGTTCAGCATAGGGGTGCACTACTCCGAGGAGGTGCTTCGCGCCGACGATCTTCTCAAAGGTCTCGGCCATGACGAATTCGTAAAGCGTCTGAGCGTCAGCTACAACAACTTCAACATCCTTCACCCGTTCCGTGAGGGCAACGGACGGACGCAACGCATTTTCTGGGAGATCATCGCGCGCGAGGCCGGCTGGCATTTCGACTGGGGACTCATCGACAAAAGGACGAACGATCAAGCCTCGATCGCGGGGATGCAACGAAACGACCTGCGTCCTCTCGAGGATATGTTCAGGAGAATCGTCAAGCCGTTGTCCGAACCGTTGACCATGTCGAATGACCTGGCCCATCTTGGTGAATATGCGCAACCGGCGAACACGGCATACGACATGTCTCTCGCGCAGCGCCGTCACGTGTACGAGCATTACTCCTACCAACGCACCGTCGTCTCCCCAGGGCAAGGAAAGCCGGAACGCGGGCACAAGGCAAGATGACTTTCGGATGCGTCGGACCAGGATCCATTACCTTGGTATCTGGTTTTCGGTATTTCGTTTTTTCGGTATTCACCGTTTCCGGTATCCGGTCGGGTGAGGGCATTGGCTCGCGGCCAGCCGTGGGTTGCCTCACGCGTCTAAGTGTTGCGGTGGCAGATGCCGCAACACTTAGACGTGCGGGCTTGTTCCGTTTGATGCCGGTCTTTACCGGTTTCGGTTTTTCAATATTTCGGTTTTTCGGTTTTGTGGGTATGCCTATCCGGCCTGGTTCCGTTCCCTTCCGTCGTCTTCGAGCTCTTCCAGTCTTCTCCGGAGTCCGGCGACGGTCTGCCGCAGCTGGTCGATTTCCTCCTCCTTCTGGGTTATCTGCGCCTTGATGCCGGCCGGGTCCTCGGCGGGGAGGTATTCGAGCGCCAGCCTCTCGGCGACGTCGCGCCTGTGTCTCGGCACCACGCGTTGGTAGCATCGGACGGCCACGTCGACGTCCACATGGCCGAGCTCGTCCATGGTCTCGCGCAGCGTGCCGCCCTGGATCATGAACATCGTCGCGTGCGTCGCGCGCAGGGAGTGGAACGTCACGTCCTCGCGGTTGATTCTTTTCCTCGCGGTGCGGAACTGCCGTTGGATCGTCGTCGGGTTCAGGACCCGTTCCGGGTGCCTGATCGCGTGGAAGAGCATCGTGTCGGGATCCCTGTCGGGACAGAACCTGTCGATATGTTCCCTGATGAGACGGCAGACCGGTGCGGGGATGGGTACGACTCGGTGGCTTTCCGGGGTCTTCGTCTCGTCGAGCCGGTATTCGCCCAGATCGTCCGGACCCTGCGTCACGGAATGCCGCACGTACAGCAGCCTGTGGTCGAGGTCGATGTCCCTGAGTTGCAGTCCGCAGACCTCTCCGATGCGCAGCCCGCCCACCAGCAGCGCGAGATGGATCGACAGGCGGTAGTATTCCGGGAAGCCCTCGACCAGCGTGTCGATCTCCTGCCTGGTCATCGGCGCCTGCTCGCGTCTTTTGGACGGTCTCTTCCTCGTGACGAGGTTGCATGGATTCGAGGGCAGCAGCGGCGGACCTCCGTCCGGTTGCCGCTCGGTCGCGGCCCTCATCACGCGCTTGAGCAGCCAGACCGCGTGCTCAAGCGCGGAGGGACGCACCTCGTCGCACGCCTTCGCATACCATTCGTTGACGAATTCCTCCGTGATGTCGCACATGGGCGTCTCGCCGAACCAGGGGAGCAGTTTGTCCAACGCCGCCTTCTGGATCCGCTTGCTTCTGCCGCTCAGCTCCGATCCGTCCTTCTTCCGCAGGTCGGCGACGAAACGTGTCGCGTATGAGGAGAACAGGACCCTGCCGTGCATCGTCCTCGCCGACGGGTGCGTCCACTTGCGGATTCCCTTTTTATGGTCGATGACGAGCGCGTGCTCCTCGTCGAGCCAGCGGTACGCCTCGGTCTGGAATTCCAATCCGAATCGGCGGTAGATTCTTTGCCTGGGATTGACGGGACTCTGGTAACGGGCCTGCCAGGAGACGATCCTTCCATCTGCGTCCTTGCAGGCGACGACGCATCCCCATTTTCGTCTTTTCCTGTCTCCGTTGGACATCGGTTGTTTTGTCTTTCTCTGCTTCTTGAAAAACCATTAGAAGAAAGAGTAATTGCCTACGCCGGTGATTTTGAATAAGGTGCTATCCTTCGGCCGCGGGGATTCTATCTTTCGGGGGAATCGGGATTGTTCAGGGCTCTTGGAGTGGTTTTGACTGGAATTTCAACAATCTTCAGTGATCTGTTTCCTGATGTCACATCCCAAAGAAGAAGTATCATGCGCATGTCACCTTCGGAGGTGCGCATGATTACGGTAGTCATGGTCTTAAGTGTCTCATGGGCTTGAGACCGGACGGTGGGTGCATGAGCTATGCCCCTTGTGGGACCTGCCCGGTTGTGAGGACTACTCTCGGGAGAGACATGATGTTCGGAGCGGTTATTTCCAGTTGAATGTGTAGCTTTGGTCCGGCTGTTCCTCGCCATGGGTGGTGACGGTCGGGATGTTGCCGTGCCAGGTGACGGTGAAGTTGCCCGAGCCTAATGATTTGCCGTCGTTGTGCAGATCCGTTTTGATTTCCGTGACGTTCTCGGAACCGATAACACCGGGATCGGTGTCCCAAGAGACTTTGACCGTGATGCTGCTTGGGCCGAAGAATATGGGCGAGCCGAGTTCGCTGATGGTCACTTCACAGGTGCCGTCAGCGGATTTCGCGTTCACGATGCGATGCGACATATCCGTTTGCATCCATATGAGAGTGCAGCCTCCAGCCCAGATCAGCGCGATTGCGAGAATGATATGCTCAACGATGTGTGCCGCTTTATGTGAGTATCCTTCGGTCATAAATGTCCCCGCGCTCGTGTCATCATGCCATAGCCTTCAACCGGAGCCTTTTCATCGGTCGTTGAAAAGATGGTTGGCGATATCGCCCCGACCGCCGAAGCCGGACGGCACGTCACCCAAAGAGTTCTTAGCGAAGTCGAACAATCCCATGGTCATGCCTCTTTACCTTTGGGAAACCAATATGACTACCGTATCAGTTGTCGGCATCATCGCCGAGGCTTGCGATTTGCGGAAGTGGTCCATATCCATGCACCGCGTCATGAAACGGGACGCCGTCTCGCGCGTAATTCGTGCCTGTAGAATCTTTAAAGACCAAGTTTTGAGGGAGCGGAATCATGCCACGCAAGCTGATCATGTGCGGGGACCATCCGGTCCTTGCGTTCGAATACGATCCCGAGTCCGGTCGCGCGTGCTCCTCTGGCGAGGTCCTTGACCATGATCGTCTGCCCCTGGAGTTCACCACGCACGGCAAGAGCGCGCTGTATGCCAAGAGGATCGACGAATGGTGGAGGTCCCGCGCCATCCCCTCCACCCGCGACGGCATCTGCCGCGTGCTCGAATCGCTTGGCGCGGCATCGACCGACGAACTGCTCGACAGGACCTACGGTTTGAGCCTGTCGGACCAGTACTGGGTCAGACGCGAGGACGACCCGGCCGAATGGAAGGACGTCAACTTCTTCGACAATCCCTTCGACGAGGCGCTGGGCGAGATCCTGCTCACCTCGTACTCGTCGTCCCGTGACATCAGCCTCAACGTCCCCGACGTGTCCACTGGCGGCGATCTTCCCAAACGCTGGACGATCGACAGGGCCACCGGCAGGAGACTGCTCGTCAAGTCGGGCCGTACTGGCCAGGAGCCCATGAACGAGGTCATCGCCTCGAGGCTCTGCATGCGATTGGGCGTTCCGGCCGTCCGGTATTCCCTGGCACGCAACGGCAACCGTCTGGTGTCCACATGCGCGGACATGCTCTCCAATCATGAGGAGCTGGTCTCCGCCTGGCAGGTGCTCCAATCCGTCAAGGCCGTCAACGGCCTCAACTCGCATGACCAGTGGATCCGCGCCGCCGTCGGCTTCGGCGCAGACGAACGGGCGGTTCGTGACGCCACGGACGATTGGCTCGTGGTCGACTACCTCATGCGCAATACAGATAGGCATTACAACAACTTCGGTCTGATCCGCGACATCGAGACCCTTGAGGTCCGTCCGGCCCCGATCTACGACACGGGAGCGAGCCTGTGGAGCGGCGAGCTCGATGTGGACGGCCGGGACTGGTTCGCCAAGCCGTTCTACACCGCGACCGGCGAGCCCTCGGCTTTGCGGCAGCTCAGACTGGTGGAGGATTGGAGCCGGTTCGACCTGGACGCCCTGTCGGACTGGCCCGACGAGGCGGCGCACGAACTGTCGCGCATGCGCATGTTCGCGCCCGAACGCCTCGATGCCATCCGGGTACAGTTGGTAAAGCGTATCGGGATGCTCCGCAGGATCAGGGAAGGTGAGGTCCTTCGTGTTTCTGGCCCGATTCGCAATAAAACGGATTTGATGGGCAGGTTCGGCGAGACGTTGCGGAAGAACCTTGGACAACGGGACGGGGATGCCAGAAGCGTCGGAACCGGACCGGATGCGTTGAGCCGTCATCTGAACCGCTAGCGCAACGAATCACTACTGGAATAATGGACTTTGCAACCGGAACACGAAAAGAGGAGCATGATGGCCAATCCCGAGCTGTCGCGGCACATCCAGGCCCTTCCCGACGAGCTGAACGCCCTTGAAGGGGGACGGGAGATTTCCGAACGCCTGCGGAGGATCGACGCGCTGAAGGACCGGGCCCGCTCGCTGGAGCCGTTGGACGGTGTCGAGGACATGGCGTTGGCGGATTACGACCGCGACTGGCTGGTGCGCTACACCTACAATTCGAACGCCATCGAGGGATCCACGCTGACCCTGGAGGACACGTCGCTGGTGTTGGAGGGCGAGTTCGTCCCATCGGACTCGCCGGCCAGATACGTGTTCGCAGCGCGAGGGGTCGCTGACGGCATGGCCTACGTGCGCGAATATGCCAAGGAGGGGCGGAAGCTGAACGAGGAGCTGATCCGTCGTCTACACGAGGTGACCGCATTGGATCTCCAGCCGTTCGCCCGCGGCACGTTCCGTCCTTATGGCTATTTGGCGCGGATCACCGCCACCCGAGTCAAGACCGCGGACCCGCTGGAGATCCGCGACGACCTGCGATCCTTGATCGACGGGTTGGATGGCTGCGCAGCGCATCCGCTGCTCAGGGCCGCCGGTTTCCACGCGATGTTCGAGAACATCCATCCATTCATGGACGGCAACGGGCGGACCGGCCGCCAGCTGCTCAACTTCGTGCTGCTGCGGAACGGATACCGTCCCGTGGCCATCAAATACGATGCGGGTCGGTCATACGCGCGAGGCCTGGAGGCATGGCAGGTGGACGGCAAGCCGGATTCGTTCTGCTCCATTTTCCTAGACTGCGTGGAACAGGAGGAACAGACGCTCGTCGATCTGATCGAGCGGCTTCGCCATCTGAGATAGGTCGCAGGAACACTCGCATGCTTCTTTCGTGTGCGTGGATTGGCTACAATGTATTAGACAGTCCGATGGGGGACGATTGACGTGGGATTGGAGGCCGGCGATGGCCGGCCCGAGGCATCCCCGCCACTACGAGGAGTCGTTCAAACGGCAGATCGTGCAGTTGTATGAGAACGGCGAGCCGGCGCGCGAGATCAGGGCCGAGTACGACATCTCGCATTCCACGCCGCACCGTTGGGTCCAGGGCATCCGCGACAGCGGCTCCACCCGGGCCACGGACAACCGCACGCCCGGGCGGAACGAGCCGGTCGGGCCGGGGAGGCGCAACAGGCAGTTGGAGATGGAGGTGGACGTTTCAGAACGAGCGGCGCCGGCATTCGCACGAAAGCAGGCGTGATACGGGCCAACGCCGCCCGTTATCCGATATCGGCGCGATGCGGGATGCCGGGCGTTCCCCGCTCCGCCTGCTACTGGATGATCGAACATCCCGAAGCCGAGCGGGTGGGCCCGATCGCCGGCGGCGTGCGCGCGGTCCGGCGCGACGGCCATGAGCGCTGCGGCGCCGGGAAGATCAAGGCCGCGCTGGAGCGGAGGGGCGTCACCGCGTCCGGGAGACGCGTCGGCAACATCATGCGCGAACGGGGCATGCGGGCGCGTATGCGCGCAGACGGTCCGAACCGCACAGGACGCGGGCCGACGAGGCCGGGCTCGCGAACATCCTCGGCCGCGGGTTCGACGGCTACGAGCCGCGCACCCGCCTGGCCGGTGGCCTGACGTACGTGCGCGTCGGCGGCGAGTGGGCGTACGTGTGCCTGCTGGCCGGCCTGGCGAACAGGGGCATTACCGGCCACAGCGCCGGCACGGGCCGCACCGCCGACCTGGTCATGGCCGCGTTCGCCACGCTCGGCTTCCCCCTGACCGAGGTGGAGGTGTTCCACACGGACCGGGGCGGCGGGTTCGACGACGCGAGAATCGACGGGCCGCTCGACGTGTTCGACATCGGAGGATCGCCGTCAGGGAAGGGCGACCCGTACGACAACGCCGTGGTCGAATCCACCAACAGGCTCCTGAAGAAGGGGCTCATATACCGGAACCACCACACCGGCCTGGAACAACCACGCTCCGACCTCAACGACTATGTGTGGTGGTCCGACGACCAAAGACTCCACTCCACCCCCGGATACCGGAGCCCCAACGAATTCACACAACAAGGACTCGTCCTCTAAAGAATTGCCCAACACACCGTTGCCAATCCAAGGTGCTGATCTCGGGGGAGGGGACGCGCCGCGTGCGATTGTTCGACGGTGAGCGGGCCTTGGTCGGGAACGCCACGGCCAAACGAAGAAGGGAATTCACGGAGACGCGTCTTTTGGCCCACGAGGCCTTACGACGTATCGGCCATGACGGGCCCATACTCAAAGGTTCGGATGGTGAACCGCTCTGGCCATCCGGCATCGTGGGATCGCTGTCGCATTGTCCGTCGCTGTGCGTCGCCGCCGTGGCGTCGGCGGAAAGAATCCGTGCCGTGGGAGTGGACGTGGACGATTCGGACGGATTGTCCGACGGGATCATGCGGTTCGTGTTCTCTTCCGAAGAGCTCGCATCATTGCGTATGGCCTCCTCGGTGGAACGTAGGGCGGCCTTCTGCGCGAAGGAGGCCGCCTCGAAGGCGTTGTACGCATTGGACGGGACGGGGGACTTCCGTAAGGTATCCGTGAGCCTGAAGGCGGATGGAACGTTCGCCGCTGTGAGACGGGATGTGGCGTTGCGCGGCCAATGGCGATTCTACGATCGGCTGGTATCCGCGATGGTCGCCGTTCCCTCGGAGACCGTCTGAGGGGCGCGGACCCCTCGAATGAGCAGCCGGAGCAGAAAGGAATAGGCCGCATCGTCATCGTCGACGGGCGTATCATGTTCGGGTCGTGTCTCGAATTGGACGAATCCGTGCACGGCGGACCATATGGACCATGCGATGAGGTGCGGGTCATCCCTCCGGATCTTTCCCGCGGCCTGCCCGTAGCGCACCAGCTCGGTCATGGCGGCGAGGCATGCCTCCGAAGCCTCGCCCGCATGCCATCGCCACAACAGGGCGTAGATGCCGGGCGACGCCTTGGCGTGCCCGCGGTATACGACTCCCGCATCGTAGAGTCTTTGCAGGGGATCCTCGGTGGTGACGCGCAGGAGCTTCTCCCGTAACGTCTGGAAACTGTCGTCGATGAGAGCGTTGATGACGGCCTGCTTGTCGCCGATATGCCGGTAGATGCTCGCGGGGGACACATCCGCCTTTTCCGAGAGAAGCCGGATGGTGAAGGCGTCATAGCCGTCCTCTTCGATGATTCGTTTCGAGGCGTCGAGTATGAGGCCCCTGATCTCGGTGGTGGGCGTCCGCTGGCTTTTTGTCGTTTTCCGAATAGTCCTCATATGCTTCTCCGCATCATCCCGCCGTTACGGATGAAAAACGCCATCCGGCCCGTAGGTCCCTGCACCGTCCCATGATGGGTGGGGTCGAAGGTCCAGCCACGCTCTTGGACCGCGCCTCGATGGGTGTGATGGCTGGTCCCACCGCATTGAGATTGCCACCGAGCCAAGACATGTCGGGGAACGCTGGCCGGCGCGGGCGTGCCGTCCTCCCGCCGCGTGCCATGCCGGGGCATCGCGCATATGATGCCGTCGGCTACCGGTGGTGCCGCAGGGCATGCTTCAGAATGCGGAGCTCCCGCATCGTATTCTCCTTCTCCGCAGGGGAGTCGAAGGGGATGATGATGCGGATGGGCGTGGCCTGCCCGTCCGGTTGGACGGGCTCCGTCCCGTCGAGCAGCGTGTCCAAGCAGTCGGGAATGGTGGCGCCCCGTACGCCGATCCAAGTGTCATGTACCGTGACGCCATCGGACGGCCCGTGGCCCGCATCCGTTCCGGGATCCGCCCGAAGCCCGTCCGGTCGGTGTCCGATGCGTTCGGATGGCATGGCGTCAGGGTCCATCACCTCGACCAGCGTGGATTGGCTACAATGTATTAGACAGTCCGATGAGGGACGATTGACGTGGGATTGGAGGCCGGCGATGGCCGGCCCGAGGCATCCCCGCCACTACGAGGAGTCGTTCAAACGGCAGATCGTGCAGTTGTATGAGAACGGCAAGCCCTCCCGGGAGATCAGGGCCGAGTACGACATAGCGCGGTCGACCCCGCGGCGCTGGGTCCAGGGCATCCGCGACAGCGGCTCCACCCGGGCCACGGACAACCGCACGCCTGGGCGGAAGGGGAAGCATGCCGCGATGTCACCGATGGGGTTGCGTGTGTCCTCCGCTATCGCGCCGGCCGTCAGGAGACGGTCCGTCATATCCGTGTCCTTGATCCGTGGGATCCGTCCGTCGTCTTTCATGATGGATGTTCCTTTCTATTGGGGGAGATTGCCTGAATCGTGTTTGGGAAGTGTGATCCAGCAGAGCAGCGCGAACGCCAATGCGAGGGCGCAGGCGATCCAGCATGCCGCATGCGTGGCGCTCATGAAACTGGTCGAGACGGACTGCTCCACGGTCTGTCGGATGCCTGCCGGCAGGTGCGGAAGGATCGATTTCGCGGCCATCACCGAATCCTCCGCGGCTTTCGCGATGGAAGACGGGATCTGCAGTCCGGACAACGAGTCCGAGAGCTCGTCGGGGTAGACGGAGGAGATCGCGGACCCCATGACGGCGACGCCCAGCGTGCCGCCGATCTCACGGATCGTGTCGTTGACGGCCGATGCGGCGCCGGTCGAGCTTTCCGGAACGGTGCTCATCAGGGCGTCCGTGGCGGGCCCTTGGATCAGGGCGATGCCGGCCGCCATCAGGGCCATGGTGGGTACGACCACGAACCAGTAGCTGCAATGGGCGTCGACACGCGTGACCACGAACATGCTCGCCGACAGGAACAGCAGTCCCGTCGAGACGACCGACCGGTATCCGAAACGTTTCGCCAATTGCGTGGCGAACGGGGCGACCGCCGCCATGACCACCGCGAAGGGCAGCGTCGCGACCGCCGTCTGCAATGCGGTGTATCCACGCAATGCCTGGAACCATTGGGTGGTGATGAAGATGAAGCCGAACAGGCAGAAGAACGCGACGCAGATCGCGCAGGTGCTGCTCGTGAACGTGGCCCTTCGGAACAGGCCGACATCGATGAGCGGGGCGTGCGTATGCCCCTCGACCGCCGCGAACACCGCAAGTATGATCAGGGCCGCGCAGATGCCGCCTATGACCTGCCAGGAGAGCCAGCCGTAAGTCGGGCGTTCGATGATCCCCCACACCAGCAGGCCCACGCCGGCCACCGATAACACGGTGCCGGGGAAATCGAACCTCTCGGAACGGTACGCCCGTACCTCGGGCACCGCCACCGCGATGCAGGCCAGCGCCACCACGCCGATGACGGAGCACACCCAGAAAATGGAATTCCACGCATAGTGCTCCAGCAGGACGCCGCCGATGATAGGGCCCAGGGCGATGCCGACCCCTGATGTCGCCGCCCACAGGCCAACGGCCAGGCTACGGTACCTGGAGCCTTCGAAGATGACGATGATTGACGACAGCGTCGCCGGATAGATCAGCGCGGCGCAGACCCCCAACACCACGCGCAGCGTCACCAGCTGCCACAGGGCCCAAGAGAAGGCCGTGGCTGCGGAGACCACGGCGAATCCCGCCAATCCGACGAGCAGCATCCGTCTTCTTCCCCATCGGTCGCTGAGTTTGCCGGCGGGCAGGAGCAGCGCCGCAAAGGACAGCGTGTAGGCGTCCACCACCCATTGCAGGTCCGTGGACGAGGCGTTCAACGCATCGCTCATCGTGGGAATCGCGACGTTGACGATGGTGTTGTCCATCACGACCAGCAGTACCGCCAGACACAGGGCGGTGAGGACCAGCCCCCTGTTCCCGGACCGTGCGTGTCTCCGGACCGGCATGGGGGTGGGAATCAACGAACGTTCAGATTGCATATCAATGTTCTCCTACCGTGTAACAATGTTATCTACAAATGAAACAATACTCCTCTCCGTGGGGGGGGGGATCGCCACCATCCGTCAGCGAGGCATGGAAGCGCTCCGCGTGCGGACGGACTCACCGTCGGCGCCATGAACCATGCCGCCGCCCGTGGCGCGGGAACGGGAAGGCCATGCGGCGTCGCCCGGGGTCCGCAAACCCCATGGCATGTTCCGGGCCCGGGAATGCCACGGCCGATGGGTCCTCCAAAATCAGCGCCGTCCGCTTCCGGGCGGAGAGTTCGTGCGGTCGCTTTGATGACACGGCCGCCGTCCCGTCGGGACGTTCGGCATCTGGATTGGCAACGGTGTGTTGGGCAATTCTTTAGAGGACGAGTCCTTGTTGTGTGAATTCGTTGGGGCTCCGGTATCCGGGGGTGGAGTGGAGTCTTTGGTCGTCGGACCACCACACATAGTCGTTGAGGTCGGAGCGTGGTTGTTCCAGGCCGGTGTGGTGGTTCCGGTATATGAGCCCCTTCTTCAGGAGCCTGTTGGTGGATTCGACCACGGCGTTGTCGTACGGGTCGCCCTTCCCTGACGGCGATCCTCCGATGTCGAACACGTCGAGCGGCCCGTCGATTCTCGCGTCGTCGAACCCGCCGCCCCGGTCCGTGTGGAACACCTCCACCTCGGTCAGGGGGAAGCCGAGCGTGGCGAACGCGGCCATGACCAGGTCGGCGGTGCGGCCCGTGCCGGCGCTGTGGCCGGTAATGCCCCTGTTCGCCAGGCCGGCCAGCAGGCACACGTACGCCCACTCGCCGCCGACGCGCACGTACGTCAGGCCACCGGCCAGGCGGGTGCGCGGCTCGTAGCCGTCGAACCCGCGGCCGAGGATGTTCGCGAGCCCGGCCTCGTCGGCCCGCGTCCTGTGCGGTTCGGACCGTCTGCGCGCATACGCGCCCGCATGCCCCGTTCGCGCATGATGTTGCCGACGCGTCTCCCGGACGCGGTGACGCCCCTCCGCTCCAGCGCGGCCTTGATCTTCCCGGCGCCGCAGCGCTCATGGCCGTCGCGCCGGACCGCGCGCACGCCGCCGGCGATCGGGCCCACCCGCTCGGCTTCGGGATGTTCGATCATCCAGTAGCAGGCGGAGCGGGGAACGCCCGGCATCCCGCATCGCGCCGATATCGGATAACGGGCGGCGTTGGCCCGTATCACGCCTGCTTTCGTGCGAATGCCGGCGCCGCTCGTTCTGAAACGTCCACCTCCATCTCCAACTGCCTGTTGCGCCTCCCCGGCCCGACCGGCTCGTTCCGCCCGGGCGTGCGGTTGTCCGTGGCCCGGGTGGAGCCGCTGTCGCGGATGCCCTGGACCCAACGGTGCGGCGTGGAATGCGAGATGTCGTACTCGGCCCTGATCTCCCGGGAGGGCTTGCCGTTCTCATACAACTGCACGATCTGCCGTTTGAACGACTCCTCGTAGTGGCGGGGATGCCTCGGGCCGGCCATCGCCGGCCTCCAATCCCACGTCAATCGTCCCCCATCGGACTGTCTAATACATTGTAGCCAATTCATCTTGGACATGCCGGATTTCCTGGGGCGATATGGATGAAACGCCTGTCTACTCGGCACCGTCGGCAGCTCCATCGCCGAAATCCGCCGGGCACGTGGATGATGCGGTGCTCTCCGATCTGGATGAACCTTTTAACATCATTCTCTTGAGGCTTATCGACGCCAAAGGATATTCCGACGTGGACGTATATAAACGAGCGAATATCAATCGCAAACTGTTCTCTAAAATTCGCTGTGGCGATGGCTATATGCCCAGCAAGAAAACGGTTCTGGCGCTGGCCATTGCCTTACGGCTGAATATTGACGAGACGCAAGATATATTGGCGTGCGCCGGGTATGCGCTGTCGCACAGCGTGAAATTCGATGTGATCGTGGAATTCTTCATCGTCCACGAGATGTTTGATGTATTCACTATTAACGAGATGTTGTTCCGATACGAGCAGCCGTTGCTTGGGCGATGATGCGGAGCGGTACGCTTGTCTCCTGACTTGCTGCCGATACGTGGTGTATTGTCGCTTGTCAAGCGACCTAGGACTGGTCCCATGATGCGAAGCTCATTGATATCGCCGGCAATCCGGCTGGCGAATGAGCGAAAGGATCCATCATGGGCAAGAACGACAATGGCAATAACGGCCGTACGGAACTGGTGTTCGTCGTCGACAGAAGCGGATCGATGGGAGGTCTGGAATCAGACACCATCGGTGGCTTCAACAGCATGCTGTCCAAGCAGCGAACAATTGCCGGCGAGTGCAGGGTAACGACCCTACTGTTCGATCATCGAATCGAAACCTTGCATAAGCACCTCAACATCCGCGAAGTGAACGATTTGACGAGCCGGGATTACTGGGTGCGCGGTAGCACTGCGTTGTTGGATGCGATTGGGCTGGCCATTGGCCGCATGATCGTGACGCAACGACATACTGCGGCAGCGTACCGTGCTCAACATGTGCTGTTTGTCATCATTACTGACGGGTATGAGAATGCGAGTCGTCGATATTCGTTGCATCAGATCAAGCAGATGATTACCCATGAGCGTGAACGCTATCATTGGGAGTTTGTGTTTCTGGGCGCGAACATCGACGCCGAACAGACGGCTGGTGATTTTGGTATCTCACCGCGATGCGCTACTGATTTTCATGCCGTTGGACAGGGAATCAAAGCCTCGTTTGAGGCCGTTGCCTGTGCCGCGACCGCCGCGTGCGGAGGTGCTGACCTTTGATGACCTCAACGCGCCGGACTTTCTTGGTGGTGTTCGTGATGACTATCGGTCTCGTCGTCGAATGAAGTGGTAAACGATGAACTGCAGTGCAGGTATTGCCAGTCACCAGTCGGTTGCGTACGTTATCGGCTGGTGACTGTACACGTTGTACTGTAGGGAACCATGAAAGTCGTATTGCAACGAGTATCCGAAGCGTCCGTGGGCGTGGTCAATGAATTGGGCGCGCTGGATCCCACGTTCGAGCCGCAGCAGATTGCCCCGGGATTCCTGATTCTGGTGGGCGTCACCGATGAGGACGGCGACAAGCAGATCGCCTGGTTGGCTCATAAGATTCTGAATCTCAGGGTGTTCGAGGATGCGCAGGGCAAGATGAACCGTTCGATTCAGGACATCGGCGGCGAGATTCTCTCCATCTCGCAGTTCACGCTGTTCGCCGACGTGCACAAGGGCAATCGCCCGAGCTTCATCAAGGCCGGCAAGCCCGAGCATGCCGATCTCATGTGGATCAAGTTCAACGAGGCGTTGCGCTCCGGGGGAGTGCCGGTGAAGGAAGGTCGTTTCGGCGCGCATATGCGGGTCGGACTGGTCAATGACGGGCCGGTGACCATCATCATCGATACCGAGCATGACATGCCTGACGGAACACGCTGAATTGCGATAATGATTTGACATCATATCCTGTTCCTTCCAATATGTTACTAAAGCGCTTTAGTCTTCTGCGGGCGATGGCGCATGTCGATATGTTTCCCATGAACGGGCAGCACAATGATGTGGCCGCACAAGCGGCAGAGATAAGGGGAGTGAACAGCAGATGTTCCTGAAACCTGAACAGCAACTGGAGCGGTGCAAGCGCATAGTGCGTCAGCGCGTGGACCCTCATATCCACCCATCGATCGCACAGCTTGCGGTGGAGTCCTTTGACATTCCCGGAGAGCCAATGCCCACTGACGAGTTCTTCGCGAAGCTCAATCGAGGGGACATCGACTTCAAGCCGTTTACGCTCGGCAGCGAATGGGGCACCACATGGGGCACGGTCTGGTTCCGCCTGACCGGTACTGTGCCGGCCGGCTACCCGAAAGGCAAACCGCTGGAGCTCATCCTCGACCTTGGCTGGTACCCGCACTCCTGCGGCGGCCATATCGAGGGCCTCGTCTACCGTGCCGACGGCACCGCCATCAAAGCTGTACACCCGCTCAACTATTGGGTGCCGTTCATGGATGCTGAAGGCAACGCGCAAGTGTCGGTCGCCGAAGACGGCAGCTTCACCCTGTACCTCGAAGCCGCCAGCAACCCGCTCCTGCTCGGTGTACCTCCGTTCGTTGAGACTGAACTGGGCGACCATGCCACCGGCAAGCCGGATGAGCCGTACGTATTCAAGTCCGCCGATCTGACCGAATTCGATGAACGCTACGAGAACTACTCCGTGGATCTTGACGTGGTCAGCTCCCTGATGGAACTCGCCGACAAGCAGTCGCCGCGCTACTGGCAGCTCGCGAAGGCGTTGCAGCGTTCGCTCAACGCCTACGACGAGCGCAACCCCGAATCCGTGGAAGCCGCGCGCGCAGCACTCGCCGGCGTACTGGCCAAGCCGGCCAACGCCTCGGCCATGAACGTCAGCGCCATCGGCCACGCACATATCGACTCCGCATGGCTGTGGCCGGTGCGCGAGACACGCCGCAAGGTGGCCCGCACCGTATCCAACGCATTGGCTCTGATGGACGCCGACCCCGACTTCAAATACGCGATGAGCTCCGCCCAGCAGTACGTCTGGCTGGAAGAGGATCATCCGGACATCTTCAATCGCATGAAACAGCGCATCGAAGGAGGTCGGTTCATCCCGGTCGGCGGCATGTGGGTGGAAGCCGATGGCATGCTGCCCGCCGGCGAATCGCTGATTCGCCAGATTGCATATGGCCGCAAATACTTCAAGGAACATCTCGGTGTGGAGCCCAAGGGCGTATGGCTGCCGGACAGCTTCGGCTACACCGGCGCATGGCCGCAGATCGCCCGCCGGGCCGGGTACGAATGGTTCCTCACGCAGAAGATCTCGTGGAACGATACCACCAAGTTCCCGCACCACTCGTTCATGTGGGAAGGCATCGACGGCTCGCGCATCTTCACCCACTTCCCGCCGGCGGATACTTATGCTGCTTGGTGCAAGGTTCAGGAACTCGACTACGCCGAGAAGAACTTCCAAGACAAGGATCTCGCCGACCGCTCGCTTCTGCTCTTCGGTTTCGGTGATGGCGGTGGCGGCCCCACGCGCAACATGATGGAGCACCTGCACCGCTACGAGAACCTCGAAGGCGTCTCCAAGGTGAGCATCGAAGAGCCGAACGACTTCTTCGACAAGGCGCATCGGCAGCTTGCAAAGAACGCCGGCCCGGAAATGCCCGTCTGGAAGGGCGAGCTGTACCTCGAACTGCACCGTGGCACCTTGACCTCGCAACAGGACATGAAACGCGGCTGCCGCCAAGAGGAATCGCTGTTGCGCACGGTCGAATACCTGGGCGCGGCCGCCACGTTGGCCGACCCGAACTATGACTATCCGCGCGAAGAACTGGACCGTATCTGGAAGACCCTGATGCTTAACCAGTTCCATGACGTGCTGCCGGGGTCATCCATCGCATGGGTGCACCGCGAAGCCCGCGAGGACTATCGCCGTGACCTGAAGCGTCTCGCTGAAATTGCCCAAGACATGTGCGCCGTGCTGCGCAAGGCCAACCCGCAGGCCGACTTGCTCGCCGAGGCCCGCATCAGCCAGTTCCGCAATGACGGCGCGTCTTGGCGTGCCAACCGCATCAACGAACCGACCGACGCGCTTTCCGTGCTGACTCAGACGCTGGACAACGGCCGTGTACTTCTGGCCAACGGCGTACTGTCCGTCACCATCGAGGCCGACGGTACGATTTCTTCGCTGTTTGATGAGGAGCATAACCATGAACTGGTCCCGGCCGGCACCCGACTGGGCCGATACGAGCTGTTGAAGGACGAGCCCGCCGTTTGGGATGCGTGGGAGATCGAACGCGAATCCCTGCTCATGGCGAATGCCGTGACCGGATCAATCGAGTCGGTGAATACCGAAAACGGTGCGGCACAGGTCCACATGCATACCGCCGACGGTGACACCGTCATTACCACCACCATCACGCTACGCCCCGGCTCGCACACGCTCGACTTCCATGCCGATATCGATTGGCACGAACGCGAGCGCTTCCTCAAGGTCGATCTGCCTCTGGGCATTGTGGCCGATCAGGCGACCTACGACTGCCAGTATGGTCTGGTCCGCCGCCCAATTGTCAAAAACACCGCATCCGACGAAGCCAAGTATGAGAGCAGCACGAACCGTTTCGCCATTATCGGTGATGCCGGTTACGCCGTGGCCGTCATCAACGGATCGGTATACGGGTCCGATGCCTCACCGATCGCCGGGAACGTTGCCGAAGGTCGTGACTCGGGCACTATGTTCCGACTGTCATTGCTCTCCGCACCGACCTTCCCCGACCCGCGCACCGATATCGGCTCGCACGAGTTCGACTGGTCCGTGGTGGCCGACGCCACGGTGGACCGTGCGCTTGACGCCGCCGGTGTGCTCAACGCACCGGTACTCCATGATGTGCCCGATATCACGCCGCTCGCCTCGATCGAGTCCGTCAATGGTACCGTGGTGCTGGACTGGATGAAGCTGGCCGATGATGGTTCCGGCGACCTGATCGTACGTGCCTATGAGGCGGCCGGCGGCCAGGCCGATGCCATGCTGCACGTCTGCCCGGCGCTTGCAGGCGCTTCGGTGCATGAGACCAATGTGCTGGAAGGCGACGATTTGGCCGCCGACCTTCCAGTCGCGCTGCAAGACGGTAGGCAGAACGCCGAAGGTGCCACGCTGCACTTTGGCCCGTTCCAGCTCGCCACCCTGCGCATCACGCGCTGAATTCCCATCTGATGCTTCTGCCTCCTCGAACCATGAGGAGGCAGAAACATGTCGTATTACGGTTTTCCAAATTACCACCACACCCATCATTTCCATCATTCCCACCAGACACAGCAAAGGAGAACCCTCCATGTTTCTTCTGCCCAATCAGCAGTTGGAGCGCTGCGACCGCGTCATGCAGCAGCGCGTCAAACCGCATATCCACACCACACTTGCCGCATGCACCTTGCGTTCGTTCCACAATCCTGGTGAACCGGTGCCCTCCAGCGAATTTCTAGCCAAAGTGCGCAACGGCCAAGTGCCCTTCGAACCTTTCCGCGTTCCCGGCGTCTGGGGCACCACATGGGGCACCACATGGTTCGAGGTGAACGGCCACATCGACATGGCGGCGGTCAAAGGACGAAAAGTCGAACTCATGGTAGACTTCGGCTGGCTCGATCACCGCGGCCCCGGATTCCAATCCGAGGGACTTGTCTATCGTGCCGACGGCACCGCCATCAAATCCGCGAACCCACGCAACCACTGGATTCCACTCGTCTACGCGGACGGCAGCAGCACCGTAGAACTCGATGAACATGGCGACTTCACCGTCTATATCGAAGCCGCCTCCAACCCATTCGTCGAAGGCCCCACCCCGTTCTCACCCACCGAACTCGGCGAAGAGGCCACCGGCACCTGTGACTTCCCATACACACTGAGTCGCATGGATATCACCATCTTCAACGAAGACGTGTTCGCCTATGACATGGACTTGGAAACCGTATCTTCCCTGATTCGCGAACTCAAAGACGACGACCCGCGCTACTGGCAGCTCGCCAAAGCGCTGCAACGCTCCTTGAACATCTACGATGAACGCGACTTGGAAACCGTGCCGGCAGCCCGTGCGGCGCTCGCCGGCGTGCTCGCCGAACCGGCTGCATCCAGCGCAATCAACCACATTGCCATCGGCCATGCGCATATCGACTCCGCATGGCTATGGCCGGTGCGCGAGACCCGCCGCAAAGTGGCCCGTACCGTATCCAACGTGCTGGCTTTAATGGACGAAGACCCGGACTTCACGTATGCGATGAGTTCCGCCCAACAGTACGCATGGCTGGAAGAGGAACATCCCGACCTGTTCGCACGAATGAAGCGGCGCATCGAAGAAGGCCGGTTCATCCCGGTCGGCGGCATGTGGGTGGAATCTGACAACATGATTCCTTCCGGCGAATCATTGGTGCGGCAGATCACGTTCGGCCGCCGATATTTCAAGGAGCATCTCGGCGTCACGCCGCGTGGCATCTGGCTACCGGACAGTTTCGGCTACACCGGCTCTTGGCCGCAGATCGCCCGTCGTGCAGGATTCGACTGGTTCCTCACGCAGAAGATCTCGTGGAACGACACCACCAAGTTCCCGCACCATTCGTTCATGTGGGAGGGCATCGATGGCACGCGTATTCTCACGCACTTCCCGCCCTCGGATACCTACTGCTCGTGGATGAGCATGCATGAGCTGATGTATTCGCAGCGCAACTTCCTGGACAAGGACCTCTCCCGTAACGCGATTCTGCTGTACGGCTTCGGCGATGGCGGTGGCGGTCCCACCCGTGAGATGACCGCGCGCATCCGCCGCGACCATGATCTCGCCGGCGTGCCGAAGATCGAATTCGGTACTCCCGACCAACTGTTCGACCGCGTGCGTAAGGATATCGTCGACGATGCGCAAGGAGAGACCCCGGTGTTCAAGGGCGAACTGTACCTTGAACTGCACCGTGCCACCCTCACCGCCCAGCAGGACATGAAGCGTGGCTGCCGCCAGGAGGAGTCGATGCTGCGCGTCGCTGAATACCTGTGCGCCGCGGCCCGCATCAAGAACCCGGACTATGTCTATCCGCGCGAAGAGCTGGACCGTATTTGGAAAACGCTGCTCCTGAACCAGTTCCACGACATTCTGCCCGGTTCGGCCATCGCATGGGTACACCGTCAGGCGCGGGTCGAATACGCGCGTGACGTCGCTCGGCTGAACGAGATCGCCCTTGAAGCCGGGCGCGCGATCGCAGCCGTGGAACCCGATGACGCAACCATAACCGACGCCGTAATCGCCCCATATTCCCGCCAAGCCTGTGAGGCGTGGGTGGTACGCCCGGCTTCGAGCCGAGCCGAAGCGGGAACCGCATCCATGGCTCGGGTCGCCGTTACCCATGACGGCGATGCGATTGTGCTCGACAACGGCCAACTGCACGTGCGCATTGAAGCCGACGGCACCGTTTCGTCAATCGTCGATCAGCGAGCCAATCGTGAACTGGTGCCAGCCGGCACCCGACTGGGCCGCTACGAAATGCTCAAAGACGAACCCTTCCACTGGGACGCCTGGGATATTCAACGCGATGCGTTCCTCACCGCCAACGCGCTCAGCGAGGCATCGATTACAAGCGTGGATGAAACCGCCAACGGTGGGGCCGTCGTGCATGCTGTCACTCGCGCGAAGGGCGTTGAAATTCGTACGGGCATTGCCTTAAGGCCGGGCTCCGCTACACTGGACTTCACCGCCGATGTGGACTGGCATGCCGTCGAACAGTTCCTCAAAGTGGATATGCCGGTCACCGTGCAAGCGGTGAACGCGCAATATGAATGCCAGTACGGCCTGGTCGAACGCCCGATCAATAAGAACACGCGCAGCGATGATGCCAAATTCGAAAGCTGCACACACCGCTTCGTACGTATCGCCGATGCCGACTATGCCGCCGCTGTGGTCAACGCCTCCACCTACGGCTCCGATGTCAGCCCCACCCACGCCGACGCGGCGCACGGCGCCGGCCGCGGCACCATGGTGCGACTGTCGCTGCTGTCCGCACCGCTGTACCCCGATCCACACACCGACCAAGGCACGCACTCCTTCGCATGGTCTCTGGTCGCTGACGCCGATATGAACGCAGTGCTGGACGAGGCGGCGCGACTCAACAGCCCTGTAATAGGGGAGTTGCCTGACTTGGCCCCGCTGGTCTCGCTCGCCGACGTCACCGGCGCCATCGTATTGGACTGGGTCAAGCTCGCCGATGACGGTTCCGACGATCTGATTGTGCGCCTGTACGAGGCCGCCGGTGGCAATGCCGCGGCCGCACTACGCCTTGACGCCGCTCTCGCCGATGCCAAGGCCAGCGTGCAGGAGGTGAATCTCATGGAGGAGCCGGAACTGGACACCGAATTGCCGCGCGCGCTCGCCGGCGACGAGCCGATGCCTGCCGACGGTGCGGTCGTCTCGTTGGCGCCGTTCCAGCTCGCCACGCTGCGTATTCGCTGATAAGGGATATTGGGCCTAGGCTCGATATTTTGGGTCGCGCCCAACCGTAACGGAACCGGAGCAGTCCGGCTCTGCCATACGGTTGGGCGTGGCCCATTGTTGTATGAGAAGAGGGGGGTGATCCCGTTGGGCAGATATCAATGCGACACGCGCGGATGAATTCGTTGCGTGCATGTTTCGATTGTGTTATAGTTTCACTAAACCGATTTAGTTAACAGATATGCGGTTGGCTGGAAACTAAAACGGTTTAGTCTCAGCGATGAGACCTCAATAATTGTGACTCTCAACAGACTAGCTTCATGTTGATTTGTTGAGGCATGGCGTGCAAGGGCCTCTCGTTCGCAAAAGGGCGAAGGGTTTTCTACGAAAAGAAAGAAGGAAACGGTATGTTTTCCATGAGAAAGACTATTGCTGTCGTTGGAGCAGGTTCTATGCTGTTCGCAGTGGCTGCTTGCGGTAATTCGACTTCCTCCAATAGCAATGAAATTTCTTTTCAGACTTGGAATCTGAAAAATGATACATATACCCCGTACTTCAACGATCTTATTGCCGCTTTCCAGAAAGAGAATCCAGGCGTCACGGTCAAGTGGATTGATCAGCCTGCCGACGGCTATACCGATAAAATCAATGCTGACGCAGCCGCTGGAACGCTGCCTGACGTTGTGGATATGAGCCCGACTGGTGCCTATAGCCTGGCCAAAGCTGGAGTGACTCTGAACCTGTCGCGGGAGGATCCAGATGCAGAATCCCAGTTCACTGCTTCATCGTGGGGTAATGTGACTTTTGAGGGCGATAATATCGAGGAAGGCGCTTATGCCTATCCTTGGTATCTCAATTCTGGTGTTCAGTACTACAACAAAGCCGTTCTTGAGCGGTGTGGAGTTGCTGATCTGCCTACTGACATGGATGAATGGTTCGATTCGGCCAAGACCATGGGCGAGAACTGCAACGGTTCCGTGAGCATGGTGGCTTCTGTGCCCACATTGGAGTCTTTTGGACAGTATGGCGTGCAATTGATGAATGATGACCAAACCGAGTTCACTTTTAACGACAAAAAGGGTGTTGAACTTGTTCAGCACTTTATCGATATGTACAACCAGAAAGCACTGTCCGCCGAAGCGCTGAATAATACTTGGACTGGTGAGGGCGACGCATTTAAGCAGGGCAGCGTGGCATCTCTGGCGGGTTCCGCCTATTCGGTTGCAGATTTTGAGGCTAATGCCCCGGAGCTGTATAAGAATCTTGGCGTTACCGAGCGATTGCTTGGTGAAGGCGGCAAGATGAATGTTGCCATGGAAACGCTGGTGGTCAGTAAGACCACTAAGAACAAGGGAATGGCCATGAAATTCGCTAAGTTCGTTACCAATAAGGAGAATCAGACCGAATTCTGCACTAAGTCCCACACTTTCCCGTCTGTTGCGGGTGCTATCGACGACGAAGCATTCAGCCCAACTGGTGATTCCTTGCAGGATCAGGCGGTTGCCCTTGCCTCCAAGGCGGTGAAAGACGATAACTGGTTCATTGCTCCTGGGCCGTTCTCCGAGAATGCCAAGACTGTTCTTCGTGAGCAGATTGCCCGTGCCATCCAAGGAGAGCAGACTGCGCAGGAAGCTCTTGATGCCGCAGTCAAGGTTGCCAATGAGGATTTGAAGTAATGACTTTGTCGATTACCGGCAAGAAGTCGCTGGCGGCCGGCAAGGCCGGCCGCCGTGGCGGCGCTTCCCATGAAACGGCATGGGAGGTGGATGACGCTCATCGTATCAAAGAAGGCAATGGCATAGCGGGCTGGCTGTTTGTGGTTCCTGCGTTGCTCATCGCGTTGACGTTTGTCATTGCCCCCTTTATCAATACGGTCCGTCTGTCGTTCACCGATGCTACTTTCTCCAATCCCGGTCATTTTGTCGGGCTGGAACAATACCAGAAGATGTTTTCGGATGAGTCTGTGCATATAGGCTTGCTGAATTCCTCTCTGTATGTGGTGTGCGTGGTTCCATGCATGGTGATACTGCCATTGATTCTTGCAGCACTGGTTTCCGGGAATTCCAAGATTCTTGCCTTTTTCCGTGCATCCTTCTACTTGCCGGTCGTAGTGTCCACCGTCATCGTCGGCCTGGTCTGGACCAACCTTCTGAGTCAGAAAGGCTTGGTGAATGCTTTGCTACAAGGTGCCGGCTTCATCAAAGCCGCTGTCCCGTTCCTCACGGATCGTTGGCTGCTGTTATTTAGCGCCATGCTTATCACGGTCTGGACAGGTCTCGGCTATTACATGATTATCTACTTGTCTGCATTGGCCAATATCGATCCCAGTCTGTATGAGGCTGCCGAATTGGATGGAGCTGGCGTGGTTCGTCGTTTCCTGCATGTCACCGTTCCGGGAGTGCGCTCCACCATGGTGTTGATCATGTTGCTGTCTTCCGCTGCCGCGTTCCGAGTGTTCAATGAGATTTATGTCTTGACAGGAGGCACTGGCGGCGTCGGCGGTAAGGACGTGACCATGACGATGCTGATTAAGAACTATGGCACTGGTTTGAATGCCAAGTACGGTTATGCCGGCGCGGTCAGCATGTTGGTATTCATAATCGTCGGCAGTCTGGTGGCTGTTGAGTTCTTCGTGCAGCGAAAGGTCGATAGCGATGAGAGGTAAAAAGTTCAACAAGGTCGTGCAATATGTGCTGTTGACCCTGTTCTTTCTCATTCTGATCGGGCCTCTGCTATGGCAACTGACTCTAGCGTTTAAGGGGAAAGGTGATGATATCTATGCCATCCCTCCGTATCTGGTGCCCAAGGATCCGACTATCGACAACTTTATCCAGGCGTTCAACACGATTCCGGTGTTGTCCTATTTCAAGAATTCTTTGATTGTCGCCGCCATTTCGGTGTGTGGCAATGTCATCGGAGCCACACTCGCTGGCTATTCACTGGCTCGCCTGAAGTTCAAGGGCAAGACGATCGTCGTACTGCTGATTTTCAGCGCAATGTTGATTCCTGGAGAGACCCTATTGATTTCCCAGTTCCTCATTGTCAAGACCGTAGGTTTGCAGAATACCCTTTTGGGTGCAGCTCTTCCTGGCCTTTGCAGTGCTATGAATGTGCTGCTTATGATGAATGCGTTCTCTGGTATTCCAGTTGAGTTGGAGGAAGCCGCCAAAGTCGATGGTGCCAGCATCTGGCAGCGTTTCTTTAATGTATGTCTGCCTCAGGTGAAAGGCACTATGACCGTCGTCATTATTTTTGCGTTCGTCGGTGCATGGAACGATTTCCTGTGGCCATTGATCATCCTTGGTGATGATTCGGTTTATACGTTGACTGTAGGCCTTAACAGGCTCAAGAACCAGTTTGTTTCTGATCCCCGTTTGATTGCGGCCGGCACGGTTATCGCACTTGTTCCCATTATCGTATTCTTCCTAATTTTCCAACGCTACTTCTTCCGTGGTGTAGAAGAGGGCGGCATCAAGGGCTGACCGAAAGGTATTCTTATGAAGTTTGGAGTAGATTACACTCCGTCCCATGGATGGTTTCATTCGTGGCTTGATCCCGACTGGACCAGTATCGACAACGATCTACGGCAGATCAAGGATTTAGGTATGGATCACGTGCGCATCTTTCCTGTGTGGCCGTACCTGCAGCCGAACCGGACATGGATTAATCGTAAGGGTGTGGCTGACGTGCGCCGCATGGTACATATAGCCGGTGAGCATGGGCTCGATGCCTATGTGGATGTGTTCCAGGGGCATTTGTCGAGCTTTGACTTCATTCCCAGTTGGCTCGTCACATGGCATAAAGGGAATATGTTCACTGATCCGAGTGCTGTGGAATCGGAACGTGAGTTGGTCTCGATTATGACCGATGAACTGTCCGAAGAGGATGCCTTCAAGGGATTGACGCTCGGCAATGAAGTCAACCAGTTGTCCGACCGGCCTCATCCGGCCAAGATGTCTGCCTCATCCGAGCAGATTGATACGTGGCTCGATGAGTTGCTATCGGCTGCCAAACGGGATGGCGTGCTTTCTTTGTACAGCGTCAACGATGGCGTTTGGTTCCTGGACGGGCATCCGTTCACACCGGTACAGTCTGCCACAAAAGGTGATTTGACCACCATTCACTCGTGGGTATTCAATGGTGTTGGACAAGGATATGGGGCGCGGAGTGAAGAATGCTACGCGTACGCATTGTACTTGGCTGAACTCGCCAAAGCCTTCGGGCCGGTCAACCGTCCAGTTTGGCTGCAGGAGATTGGTGCACCGGAGAATGTATTGTCCGCTGAAGACACACCGGAGTTCTGTCGCCGTGTGGTTACCAAAGCTCTTGATTGCCCGAATCTGTGGGGCATCACTTGGTGGTGCTCGCATGATGTGCCATCATATTTGGCCGATTTTCCGTCCCTTGAATATTCATTGGGTTTGTTCGATGAGAACGGTAAAGTCAAGCCGATTGGCCGCGTATATGGTGAGCTCGCGACACAATACCGTGATGCAAGGCCTGCCGAGGCGAAATCGGTGGCTATTGTAGTGGACGTGAATGGAACCGGTAACCCGATTAACCGTAGCACGCTGGGGCCGGGAGGGTCGGTCTGTGACCTGTGGATGAAGCTGGAAATCGCAGGCAAGCGACCGACTGTTGTCACGTCGACTGTTGCAGCCGATAACGGTGAACTCAGACGACGGGGAATTACCGAATTGCATTGGGATACGTCTCCTCATGCAGCGCGTTTCTATTCCGCTGTCTCCGACCCTGCATTCGAGTCTGTAGACTAAATCGGTCGTTGGTTCATTTTTGTTGGCCGGATGAGTGTGCCAACAGTTGGCGTCCATTTCGCTGTCGCAATATGATGAAATGTATGTTATCAGTTCATTGATGTGACAGAATTATACGAATAAGCCATACCGGATGTCCGATGTTCGATGTCAAGCTTCACAGAATGGAGGAATGTCATGAAATCCACCTCTAGTGGAGCAACTTCCAGTATGCAGCGGGTCAGTCTCAAAGATATAGCCGATGAGTTGGGAATTTCCCAGACTGCTGTTTCCTTTGCAATCAATGATCGTCCCGGAGTATCCGCTGAGACCAAGCGCAGGGTCAAGGAGGCTGCGGCGAAAATGGGGTGGCGTCCGATATATGCAGCGCAGGCATTGGGCTCCTCGAAAACCATGACTGTGGGATTCGCTCCATCTCGTTCTGTGCAGGGGCTTAAAGAAGAGACGTTCATGCTGCATTTCATGGCAGGCGCTCATGAGTCATTAAGTCGCCAACGGTATGGCTTGCTGTATCGTCCTTGCTCTTCCACTAAAGAGGAGCTGGATGTATACCGTGATTGGGCGTCTCGGAAACGGGTGGATGGCGTAATTCTGGTGGATCTCAAGGCTGATGATCCTAGACCGAAATTGCTTGCTGAATTAGGCTTGCCTGCTGTACTCGCTGGCGGTCCCGACCCAAGCAATCTGGTACCGTCTTTGTCGATTGATGATTCGAAGACCATGGGAACGATTCTTGATCATCTGTTGTCACGGGGATATAGGCGAATCGCATATATATCCGGCGATCCGATGTTGGATTATTCTCGTGATCGAGAAATGTCATTTCGGAAATTTGCCGAGATTAACAACCTTGAATTCTCATCCGTGTCGTTCACGAATTTTGATCCGAATGCGGCGGTGGGCGAGACATTGCGATTGTTGGGGGAGCTTGCTGCGCCCACAGCGTTCATCTACGAGAATGAAATTCTTGCGGCCGCCAGTCTACATGCGCTTGCTGCGGACTGTTTGAACCGCGATCGTAAAGGTAGTGATGGAGATAAACGTCTATATCCATATAGTATTCCCGCAATCGTGAGTTTCGAAGACAGTTTTGTATGCGAGGCGGTTTACCCCTCGATTACATCCGTGCATCGTGATGCTGGCGTATATGGCACTAAAGTGGCTAACCTGCTGCTCAAGGTGCTTGCTGGGGAGCCGGTGAGCGGAAATCGTAAGATACTTACCCCGAAATTGATTGTACGTGACAGCACCAGTTTGGCGTGAGCCGGCTATGTCCTTCGTCCTGTTGAGTGGGACGAAGGACGTTTGACTTGTCCAATCCGTCAATCAGCGTAATCATTAAGGTGCGTTCGCATGCCCGGAAACGAAATTTACGATATTCCAGGACAGCATGGTCTGACAATTATTCCGACCCCAATTAGGTTGGATGCGATGGAAGGTCGTGTACTGCGATTGCATGAGGTCGAGATTGCTCTATGTTGTGCACCGAGTCACGCCGCAATATCATCGTTGCCCAGCTGAAAGATGAGTTTCACAGGCGAGGTGTTGCATCATATTCGACTATCCGAGATGATGGATAAGGGGCTGCGGACGTTTTCTTGGAGACCGAACGGAAAGATTTTCGTATGTCCGGTCTTGAGGAACGAGAGCGTGCGGTGGAGTTGTATTTCACCACGCCGATGACGACGGCCCAGGTGGTGGAGCATCTGGGTTATCCGACCAGGCAGTGTCTGGAGCGTTGGCTGGCGATGGATTCCCGGTATGCTGGCCATATGGCCAAACCCATCATCCCACTGGAGACCAGGCGAAGGGCAGTCGAGCTGGTGCTGGGCGGCATGCAGCAGAAGCAGGCCGCCAAACAGCTCGGCGTGAGCGTCGGCGCGGTGCATGGCTGGGTCAGGGCGTACCGCAAGGGCGGCATGGCCGCGTTGCAGCCCAAAAACAGGAACTCCGCGCAGGGCAATAAGCCCGCGGACTCCCGTCGCTGGCCGTCCGCAGCCGATGATGATGACGCGGAGGCTTTGCGCCGCAGGGTCGAGGAACCGGAGCTGGAGAACGCGTTGATGCGGGAGGTGGTGGAGGCTCGCAGAAAAAGACCCCGGCGCCGACCTGCGGCGCCTGTCGAACAGGGAGAAGACCCTGTTGATCGACCGGTTGAGGCCGGCGTATTCGCCCGGCTCGATGACATGCTTGCTCGCCATCGCGCCCAGCAGCTACCACTACCACCACGCCCGGCTCGGCGTTGACAAGTACGCCGGACTCAGGGCAGAGGTGGCCGGGGCGTTCGCCGATTCCAAGGGCAGGTACGGGTACCGCAGGATCAAGGCGGTGCTCAAGACCGGCGTATCGGAGAAGGTGGTCCGCAGGATCATGGCGGAGGAAGGGCTCGTGGCGCACGCGCCCAAGCGACGCAGGTATAGTTCCTACGAGGGCGAGACGACGCCGGCTCCCGCCAATCTCGTCGACCGGGACTTCACGGCCGAGCGTCCGAACGAGAAGTGGCTGACGGACATCAGCGAGATCAAGGCCAGGGACGGGAAGGTGTACCTCTCGCCGATGATCGACTGCTTCGATGGCAAGATCGTCGCATACACCGCCGGCTTCAGCCCCAACGCGGAGCTGGCCAACCGGATGCTGGAGAAAGCGGCCTCGACGCTGCCAGGGAACGCGCGTCCCCTGGTGCATTCCGACCGTGGATGCCATTACCGGTGGCCCGGATGGCTCGGGCTCATGGAACGCTTCGGGCTGACGCGCTCCATGAGCGCGAAGGGCTGTTCGCCGGACAACGCGGCCGCGGAGGGATTCTTCGGCAGGATGAAGACCGAGGCGGTCTACCCCGAGAAGTGGGAGGAACACACCCGCAACGAGGTGCTCGCCTTGGTCGATGAGTACATACGCTGGTACAACCACGAGCGCATCAAACAGTCGCTTGGTTGGATGAGCCCGGTACAATACCGTCAAAGCCAAGGAATGGCTGCGTGATTATCTCCAAGAAAATGTCCGCAGCCCCTTATCACTTATCGCCGATTATTCTGCGTTCTTCACGGCCGTCGCAATGGACACAGCCGGGTCAAGGAACGGAATCAACGTGGACTGGAACGCATGGTAGAGATCGGACTTGCCCGGCCAGACCGTGCCGATCACGCGATTGTCGCCGTCAAGCTGGTGGAACCATGATCCGCCTTCGTGGTCGATGACGTGCTCGTCGACGTAGCGGGCGAATGTGGCGTACCAGTCGGCGTATCGTTCCTCGCCGGTGGCAGCGTGCAGCGTGGCGGCGGTGTTCAACGATTCGGCGGCCGTCCAATGCATGCGGTCGGTGACCACCGGTGTGCCGTTCCAGTCGGTCGTATAGACGAGCCCCTCCGCGCCGTCCGCATTCCACGCATCGTCCACCGCCCGCGCAAACAGGTGCTCGGCGGCGTCGATGTAGGGCCGCGCGCCGTCTCGGTTGGCGAAGGAGCTCAGCGCCCACTGCACGATGAGGCGCGCCCATTCGATGCCATGGCCCGGCGTGGCGCCATACGGTTTGAACTGGTCGTCCTTCTTGTCGGCGTTGCATTCGAGGTCCAACGACCAGTCGGATTTGAAATGCTCGGGGATGCGCCACCGGTTGTGTGCCGCCCATTCGATGACGTGGTCGATGATGCGGCCGGCGCGGACGCGATAGGTGTTGTTCCCGGTGGCGTCGGCCACGGCCAGGAACGCCTCGGTGGTGTGCATGTTGGCGTTCAGGCCCCGATAGGGGTCGAGTGCGGTGAATGCCGTGTTCCAGGTATCGACGGCCAAACCGATTTCGTCATCCCAGAAATGCTTGTCATACGTGGCAAGCGCCTCGTCAAGCAGTTCCTTGGCACCCGGACGTCCGGCCAGCAGGGCAGAGGATGCGGCGAGTATCACGAAGGCATGCGCATAGCAGACCTTGCCCGGAGCATGGGTGCCGTCCGCGAACACCTGCGGATACCAGCCGCCGTGCTCGTCATCGTGCAGAATGCCGGTCAATCCCCTGAGCGCCGCGTCGGCCAGCTCGCCCGCACCCGGGTATCCGAGCATGGCGCCAATCGAGTACACATGGGCCATACGGCTGGTGATCCACGTTTCGACGCCGTGTGAGGGGTCGAGGGTGCCGTCGGCGTTCAGCCAGCCGGAACCGCCATCCGGCGCTGGGAAGCCTTTGCCGAACTTCAGCAGCTCGTAGGTTTCGGAAGCCATGAAAATGCGGTTGGCTTCGGTGCCGAGCGTATAACGTGGGTTATTGGTCATAATGATTGTTCCTTTCCTTAATGAGAACATGCGGTGGGTGCGCGATGAGCATGCGGCGGACACGTCTTAGTGCTTCACGTGAATGTCGAAATAGTCCATGACCAGTTCGCAGAACATCATATTCGACCAGCTGAACCATTCGCGCGTGTACTTGGTCGGATCGTCCACGTCGATGCCTTCGTGCATGAGATGTGTACCGGCGTCGGTGGTTACAAGACGGTCGAGGATATGCGCCTTGAAGTCCTTGTTGTCACTGGTCATCGCCTCGATAGACAGGGCGATGGGCCACACATAGTGCGGCGGGGTGTGCGGTGAGCCGATGCCCTTGAGATACTCGCCCTCGTAATAGTACGGGTTTTCGTCGCTGAGCAGCGTGCGTCGGGTCGCCAGATAGGTCGGATCGTCCGGTGCACAGTATCCCAAGTAAGGGGCCGCCATCAAGGAGGGCACATTGCTGTCGTCCATGACATTGACGTGACCCAGGCCGTCGGTCTCGAACGCGTAAATCGTCTCTCCATTGCGGTTCGTCGTCTTGGCGTGGTTTTCGATGCCTTCGGTGATGGTGCGGCGCAGCTCGCCGGCGCGTGCGGCGATATCGGCATCATCCAGAATCTCACCGCCGAAGATGCGTTCCAGATAGCCCATCACCACGGCGGCGAACATGTTCGAGGGCACCAAATAGTGGTAGGTGCAGGCGTCGTCGCTGGGGCGGAAGCCGGACCAGGTCATGCCAGTGTACGCCACCGGCAACCCCTTGCCATCGTTGCTCAACGATTCGGTGGGAATGTCCGTGTCGCGGATGAAGAAATACGGGGAGTTCTCGTGATGCTGTTCGGTCTCGAAGACGTCAAGAATCTTCTTGACGCCGGCAATGAATTCGTCATTGAAATGATCGGTGTTGCCGGTGTTCGCATACAGCATCCAAGCCAGCTGAATGGGGTAGCACAGCGAGTCCACCTCGTACTTGCGCTCCCAAAGCCAGGGACTGGAGAAGTCGGACTGATCATCCTTGTCCCAGGAAGCGCCGTTCGGCTCCTCGTTGAAGGCGTTCGCATACGGGTCGATGGTGATGTAGCGGAACTGCTGCCGCACCAGACCGGCGATCAGGCTCGCAATGTCGCCGTCTTCGGCGGCAAGGGCCAGATATGGGCGCAATTGTGCGGTCGAATCACGCAGCCACATGGCCGGGATATCGCCGGTGAGCAGGAATGTGGTGCCGTCGTCATGCCGTTTGACCGTGGTGGTCAGGGTGTTGGCAAAGCAGGCGTTGAAGTTCTCGGCCCAGGCGGCGTGTTCGGTGCCGCACAGGTCCGTGATGTGCTGCATGAAATCCGAGACCGACTTCGGTATCGCGGTGGTCGTCATAATTCAACTTCTTTGTTTGAGGGGTATACATATCAAGGGAACAGCATTATTCTAAACCGCTTTAGTTGAAGACACGCGAAAGGATGTGAAGAGCGTGGTTCTGAGTGCACCAGGAGACGATGCTTCCGTCCGCGTCCTTGCAGGCGACGACGCATCCCCATTCCCGTCTTTTCCTGTCTCCATTGGCCATCGGTCATTTTGTCTTTCTCTATTTCTTGAAAACCATTAGAAGAAAGCATGATTACTTATGCCGGAGATTTTGAATAAGGTGCTATCCTTCGGCCGCGGGGATTCTATCTTTCGGGAAAATCGGGATTGTTCAGGGCTCTTGGAGTGGTTTTGACTGGAATTTCAACAATCTTCAGTGATCTGTTTCCTGATGTCACATCCCAAAGAAGAAGCATCATGCGCATGTCACCTTCGGAGGTGCGCATGATAACTGTAGTCATACGTCCAAGTTTCGCATTGCCCCACGTCATTCGCCGATGGCGTTGATATCAGTGCCGGCGCTGCTGCTTGTGCTCGAGCTGGAGGATTTGGACTTGGAACTGCCGGTGCTGTTGCCGGATGAGCTGTTGGAGCCTGTCGAACTGTTGCCGGAACCCGTTGAGCTGGAACCGGTAGTGCCCGAATTCGTTGAAGACCCCGATCCGTGGGAGGCATCTGAGCCGGTCGAGTTCGAGCCGGAGTTTCCGCCGGTTCCTGAATTGGTGTTGCCGTTGGTCTCCGTGCCGCTGTTGGTGCCGGATTCGGTATTCGTGTTGCCGGAGCCAGTACCGGTGGAGCCGGACGAATCGGTGGAACCAGACGAACTATCGGAGTTGGACGACCCTGAGGGAGCGGAGTCGTTCTCGGTCGTGGTGCCGTTGCTCTTCGGTGTATTGGTGTTGTCCGTTGGCGTGTGCTGGGGAGTCGATGGGGACTCGGTTTGCTCGGGCGAAGGCGTGGTGACTGTGGGGGAGATCCAGTCGCGCACCACGCTGTCCGTGCCGTTGCCTTGGGTGATGAGCAGCACGATGCCGGCTGTTACGGCAACGGCCAACAGGCCGGATACCGCGGTTACGATAACAGCTGTGCGCTTGGGATTGCGGCGTGATGCGCGCAGTTCCTTGACGGAATACGTGTGGCGCGAACGCTGTGCAGTCGGGCGAGAAACAACCTCGCGAGGTGTGCGACGGCCTGCAGCTGGTGCAGAGGCGGTGCCGAGGCCGGTGGTCGCTTCACGTGTAGCGGGTGTGGAAGCGGTGCCGAGGCTGGTAGTAGTTTCACCTGCCGCGGCTGCAGCAACCATGGTGTTTTCGGGATTTTCGCTGGCTGCCGCTTCAACCCGCGCGGGTCGATCGATATCGTCGCTCTGTTGGGCATCCGCCGCATCGCCGGAGGCTGCAGGAAGTTTCGTTTCAGATGTGGGTGAGGAATCATTGCTACCGGCATCCGATTCGCCGTGCTCGGCGGCGTCATCATCCGTGGAACCGACGCTCTGAAGCTTTTCCCCAGAAGCCTGCAACACGTTTTGGTAGATGTTGGTGGCGACTGCGGACACGATGTAGCTGGCCGCGGCGCCAATCACCGAACCTGCGATGCCGATCTTCGACGCCAACAGGAATGAGGTGACGGCAGCAAGGGCTCCGGCCACGATCGAGGAAATGGAAAGACCTTCGAAAAACTTCTTCACGCATACGACGGTAGATGTCTGTGCTTGAAGGTTGCTGAAGGCCCTCTGAAAGTGACGAAATGCTTACAAGTGCCCTGCAAAACCTTCACATAGAGCCTATACGCGTTGCGTATTGTGGCGCTATATGGCCGGTTTCGTCATAGGCTCAACCGGCACAACACGATTGAACGACTATGCCCACACGAAGCTATCGGTGCCGGCCGCCAATTCGAAATGCAGCTTGGCGATACCCAGTCCGATTTCCGGCTGTACGCCTTCCAATGCTTCGGCCCTTACCGTGCGGCCGTCCGCGAGCAGCGTGAAACGGAACGGCTGCTTGCCCAACGCGCTGGGCGCGAGCATCGAAGCCTCAACGCCCCGCTTGAACCAGTCGGGTGCATTCGCGTAATCGCCGGTTTCTACGGCTCCCAGTTCCTTAGCCGGTTTGCTGCGATGCGGCCGGCCGGGGCGGTTGCCATGCCCGAGCGCAATGGCGGCGGGCATACGTTCCCCTTCGGCGAGCGTCCACGCGCCGTCATGATCAGCGGTCTCATGCAGTACCACCCATGAGGTGTCGAGTCCAAGAGAGACGGCAGTCAATGCCAGCAATTGCCCGGCATGCCCGACCTTCTCGTCCAGTATGGCCTCATTGCTAGGCGAGTCAGTACCAATCAGCGCAATAAGATTGTGGACATTCTTGAACCGGCCATAGTGGGTCGGGCAGCCCCCGAATGCGTCATCGACATCATGGATGAGTTGAATATCGAGTCCTTGCTTGGCGTTGGCGGCGGCAATGGCCTCATCAAGGGTATTTACCTGTTCCGCGGTGAGCGGTTCGTCGTTGTAATCGCGCACGGCATGGCGTTTCTGCATGGACTCAAGCAGATTCATGCTGATTTCCTCCTCATGATGACGGCGACACAACACGCCGCAAACGTCACCATGATAGTGACGGCATTGGGCAATTAGTTACGATGCAGCGAATATTTGGTCGGTTTGATGACCGACATCAGCACGGCGGCGAAAATCAGCGCAAAACCGACCAACGAACTCCATAGGATGCGCTCGCCCCAGAACAGTGCGGAGAACGATACGGCAAACAGGCTCTCCGTGCACATGATGATTGACGCTTGCGATGCCGGCACGTGGGCCAGGCCGATATTTTGCATGATTTGCGCGCTCATCGTGGCACCAAGGAACAGATACAACACGCTGGCCACCACCGGAGGTGCCAGCCATCCTGCATCAGGCGCGGGTTCGGTGGCCAACGCGCCGATAAAGAACAGGATTCCGGCCACGCTAAATTGCACGAAGGTGACGGCAATCGGATCAAAACGCTTGGTATAGACGCCCAGACAGGTCAGGTTGAAGGAGAAAATAACCGCCGTGGCGATGGTAAGCCAGTCGCCGGAACTCAAGGAGAGCGAGCCTCCCGGCTTCAACGACACGAAACCAACGCCGGTCAGGCAGATCACGCCGGCGACCAGATTGATGGCTCTCGGCTTGGTTTTGGAGATAATCCATGTGGCGAATGGGGTAATGACGCAATAGGCAGCCGTCAGAAAAGCGCTGCGACCCGGTTCTATGGTCTGCAATCCAATGGTCTGCGTGATCATCGTGCCCCAATAGGTCAGCCCGACCACCAGCGCCGGCACGATGATCTTTGGCGTCAGGTATGGCACGATGTGCTTGTGGAATAAAGCCAGCATGCACATGCAGGCGCCGAACATGCGAAGGGCCATCAGCCATTGCGCCGGGATCGCCGTCATGGCGAATTTGGCGAGCAGATAGCTGCCTCCCCACAGCGCAGCGCAGGCCAGCAACATCAGACGGGCGAGATTCGGCGGAAAACTACGTGACCAACGACTACGCAGCCGGTTGCAGCGCTCGACCAAACCCATCACACACTCACCTTAGAAAAACGGAAAACTTGTGGCTCTCTCGACTCTCAGATTACGGGAACTACCAGTCAGAAAAGAGGATTCTGCGAGCCTTGCGCTCCGGCGGTGAACGGCGAATGAAAGCAGTGCGAAGGTGAGGTTGCTCACAGCGAACATCCGTGCCGGCAGCGAAGAAAACCACTATCCTTAAGAGTGGAACAACACGTCGTACTCATACCCATGAAAGGATTCGACATGGCAGTTATCACTCCGGAAATCCAGGAATTCATCAAGAACAACCTCGGTTGGATCACCACCATCTCCAAGGACGGCGAACTAGATCTCGGCCCGAAGATGTCCCTGTTCGTGCTGGACGACACCCACATTGCCTACCACGAGCGCACCGCCGGCCAGCACTACGAGAACCTCAAGAACGGCTCCCCGCTGGTCATCGCCTTCGCCAACCTCGAGAAGAAGCAGGGCTACCGCTTCCGTGGCAACGTGGTGCTGCACGTTGACGACGATATCTACAACGAGCAGGTCAAGGTCGCCGAAGAAAAGGGCACCAAGAAGCCGGCCGTGATTCCGGTGCTCGAAGTCACCGAAATTCAGAACCTGGCTTCCGGTCCGACCGCCGGCAAGACCATCGCCAAGGACTGATTGGTTCCTTCCGCTGGGGCAGACTACACCTGTTCTCTCTCAGTCTCGCTTCGCGAGCTAGCTCCC
The DNA here is from genome assembly GCF_001025175.1 of Bifidobacterium breve DSM 20213 = JCM 1192. NCBI lineage: Bacteria > Bacillati > Actinomycetota > Actinomycetes > Bifidobacteriales > Bifidobacteriaceae > Bifidobacterium > Bifidobacterium breve. The sequence continues at coordinate 1,271,087 of NZ_AP012324.1, read as the reverse complement.
TCATCAGAGGGAGCTTTATTGTTTCTGGGTGCGTAGGACGAGGTGCCGGCCTTGCGCATCCGTGGTGGCAAACAGATAGGTGTGGCCGCCGTCCTTGAGTTTGAGTTTGTTGCGCAATTGCGTCACGGAAAGCGGGAAGTTGCGCACGGCGATATTCGCATGCGTAAGTCCGGCCAAAGCCTGCTTCAGCTCCCGTTTGTTCATCGTGGCGATTGATTCGATGGCGAACGATCGTCCGGGGAATCCATCAACGGGTTTTGCTGATACGAAGAGATGACTGTTCGGTCCAATCGGGTGAACGTCGAATCGTTGGCTGATCACAGCGAAACAACCGGCCTTCATGATGGAGGCATTGGGCTCATAAAGATACTGCCAACGGTCGGCTCCGATAGCACCTGTGCGAGTGCCGGCCAATGGCTCTTCGCCATCACTGCTGGCATGCGCAATACCGTCGGCATCCTCGGTACTACCATGGTTCGCCTCATATTCCAATATTTGCTCATCGTTGACGCATACCACGCGAGGCGCCGCGCAGCGTTCGCGCTCCATCACGAGCAGCAGTTCCTTGCATTCGTTGCCGGTGGAGATGATATGCACCTCGTGCACCGCGCCCGCAAAATCATTGACGGTCTTATGCCAATCAAGCATGGGGGAGAGCTTGACCATGACGAGGGGAGCCTTGACAAGCAACAAGTCCTGCAAGGCCAGTACATCAGGCGTGCAGTCGGCAATCGCATACGTGCGTGAGCCGTGATCGTCACGGCGCGCCGGATCTAGAAAAATCATGGAAACCGGGGCAAGATGCCTCAACACCGCCGTGGAATCGTCATTGATGACCTCGGCGTGAGCAAGCGCAAGCAGCGGAAAATTATGACGGGCGATATCGCAAAGATTGGATTGCCGCTCCACATAGGTGGCATGGTCGAACACCCGAGCCATATACGAGAAATCAACGCCGAACCCACCGGTAAGGTCAACCAGAGAAGTCGAGTCGGATGCATCAGCATCAGCGAGCTGGTTTTCCAGCAAATGTTGGGCGAGCCGAGCCTTGTACTGGGCAGTGAACTGTGAAGAACACTGTTCCATAGGCACTTGCGGAGGGAAAATCAGGCCATCGCAAGCCGCCCAATCAGGCAATTTCACCGAAGCGCGTTGCCAGCCAGCTATTTGCTCCAAGGCAAACGACAGATCAATGCCATCGCCACGTTTGGCATGCAAAGCCACATCGCGCACATCCTCACAGCGATGCTTGGCGATAAACGCCCAGGTCGACTCAGAAATCTCCATGCGGCCATTCTAGGGGTCATGGTGAGATGAATACGTCAGACATCCGCAACAAACGAGGTGACAGGCCAATGATTGATGAAGTGATGATGCTGCGCCACGGCCGCACCCAATACAATCTCGAACATCGTTTGCAAGGCCAAATCGATGTGCCGCTCGACATCGTAGGCCAATGGCAGGTCGACCAAACCGGATTCGCGCTCGCCTCACGCTATTACTGGGCCAAGGTAAACCGTCTGGCCTCTCATCCCGAAGCCATCGCTCAGCCCGGACCGGATGCCGCGGAACGTACCGATATTCATCAATATGAGGAAGCTCCGGCAGCCGGCCGGCGCATGGTGGTATTGACCAGCGATCTGTTTCGCGCGCAACAGACCGCTCACGCCTTTGCAGATGTGCTGGGATTGCCGGTGGTCTGCGATCGCCGTCTTCGCGAACGCAGCTTTGGTGAATGGGAAGGCCTGACCCGCGCTGAGATCAAAGCCGTGGCCGCTGAGGACTACGCCTCCTGGAAGCACCACACTGGCGGGGAAACCAAACACGGGGTGGAAAGTCGCGCCGAAGTCGGCAAGCGCGGAGCCGACGCAGTGCGCGCATTGGTCTGTGATTCGGCTTATGCGGATGACACGCCCACCACGCTTATGCTGGTCACCCATGGCTCATGGATTACCGCCACCATTGCCAATCTGCTTGATCTGGATCCTGACGGTATGAACGCGCTTGGTGCCATGCGCAACGCCTGTTGGTGCCGACTGAAAGTGCGTCACAGCGTCAATGGCCAATCGACGGAGCAGCCACTGTGGGAGCTGGAAGAATACAACAAGGCGCCCGCCATTGCCGATTGCGCAGACTGGGAGAACGGGCCCGCCGACCTGCGCGGACCGCACATGCCAGGCTGGCAGCCGATTGTGTGGTGAGCGGATACGTTAGTCGCCATATCCGCATGGCACAACCGCATATCGGCTGTTGGCGTGGGGACATGGAACACAGTATGAACGCGTTCGCCGCAAATTCAAACGGTAGGTTTAGACTATTCTCGGTTTGGAACCGTACAGCGATAGAACAGTAGGAAAGCGCGAAAGGCGGGTGAGACGACATGCTGAGAATCTTCAGCTCAATCAATGGCCAAGTGGAGCAGATCGAGAAACCGGAGAACGGCTCTTGGCTGTGTCTCAGTGAACCCACTGATGTGGAACTTGCCACCGTCGCCTCGCAAACCGGCATCGATCTGGCTGACCTGCGCGCCCCCCTGGATGACGAGGAACGTTCACGTGTGGATGTCGAAGACGAATACACGATGATCATCGTCGATATTCCCACCGTGGAAGAACGCGGTGGCCGTGACTGGTATGAGACCATCCCGTTGTCGATTATCGTGACCGAGAATCTCATCATCACCGTCTGCATGCAGGACACCCCCGTGCTTCATCCGTTCATGGAAGGCACCATCCGCGGCTTCAACACCTTTATGCGCTCGCGGTTCATCCTGCAGATTCTGTACCGCAACGCCACCATGTACCTGCGTTACCTGCGTATCATCGACCGCGAAAGCGACAAGCTCGAATTGAAGCTTCGCCACTCCATGCAGAACCGTGAAATCGTGATGCTCATGGAGCTGAGCAAGACCTTGGTGTACTTCACCACGTCACTGAAATCGAATGAAATCGTGATGGAGAAGCTCACCACGTTAAGCCGAATCAAGCAGTATCCGGACGATGAGGATCTGCTTGACGACGTCATCACCGAAAACAAACAGGCTATCGAGATGGCCAACATCTACAGCGGCGTTCTTGCGAACATGACCGATGCATTCGCCTCGATCGTGTCCAATAACCTGAACAATGTGATGCGCATCTTCACCATCATCTCCATCACGTTGTCCATTCCGACCCTGATTTTCTCGATGTACGGCATGAACTTCCAAGGAGGCATGCTCGGCATGCCGTTCAGCGATAAGCCGTGGGGATTCATCACGATTGTCGTCATTTCGGTGGCGCTCTCGATTCTGGTCACTTGGTTCCTCACCCGTTCGCGCATGTTCAAATAAGCCGGTTCATCCATGACCAACTGGTTCCGTTTGCGCCGCCGCATCCGCACCCGTCTGGTTGCGGGGATTGCTGCTGCTTTGGGCTTCGCGCTGATGCTGTCTGGATGTGGTCAGATTCAGGTGACCACGGTCAACGGTTCGCCGGAAGGACCAACGCTTGCAATTGGCGTTGCTGCGGATGAGCCGGCAATAGGCGCGTGGCATGACGGCACCTATGAGGGATTTGACATTAGCGTCGCCAAATATGTGGCGGCCAAACTCGGCTATGCGAACAAGCAAATCGTGTTCAAGCAGGTACGGCCCGCAAACCGGGCGTCGATGCTGAACAACGGGCAAGTGGATATGGTCGTCGCATCCTGGGCGATTACCGATGGTTCCAAGGCAGAAGCGGATTTTGCCGGACCCTACTTGCGCACTGGTGTGGGTCTGTTGATCAGGACTGACGACCGAGCTGATTTTGCGCAGGCGGGTGACGGCATCGGTGACATCACCGACCGCATGGTGTGCATAGTGAAAGGCGATGATACCGCCGACCTGTTCCGCGCGAACCATCCCAAGGCCCAATTCCAGGAACGGGACAGCTACGCGCAATGCGTCACCGCGGTGCAGGTCGGATCAGCAGATGCCATCGCCTCCGACATGGCGGTGCTGTCCGGTCTGCGACAGGCCAATGGCCCGCAATATATGACCGTGCTGCAGGATGAGGGCTCGGTCGAATACGGTATCGCCGTAAGCCAAGGGACTCCACAGTTGGCGCAGAAAATCTCGGAAGCGCTCAAGGACATGATCGCAGATGGCAGCTGGGAGTCCGCGCGGGCTGAATTGAAGCGGCAAACTCGGCTTACGGTCACACGGGAAGTCGACCCGCAGGCCATCGTCTCGGATGCTGAATAACGATTGACGACGTGTCCAGTTGCGCGGCTACCTTGCTGATTTATGAGTGACAACGAGAAGAGCACGCAAACCGAAGAGCCCAACTTCCGCTACAACGCCGCGCTGGCGCAGGATATCGAGAACAGATGGCAGAAGATCTGGGATGAGAAAGGCACCTTCTGGGCCGCCAACGTCAATGGCGATCTGAAGGACGGTAAAGGTCGCAACGCCGAAGGCCGCACCGCCTACTTTGCCATGGACATGTTCCCATACCCGTCCGGCAAGGGCCTGCACGTAGGTCATCCGCTGGGCTATCTGGCCTCCGATGTGGTGAGCCGTTACCACCGCATGAAGGGCGAGAACGTCCTGCACGCCATGGGCTATGACGCTTTCGGTCTGCCTGCCGAGCAGTACGCCGTCCAGACCGGCCAGCACCCGCGCGTGACCACAGAGGCGAACATCGCCAACATGAGCCGCCAGCTGCACCGCATGGGCCTGAGCTTCGACAACCGCCGTACCTTCGCCACCATCGACCCCGGTTATGTGCGCTGGACCCAATGGATCTTCTCGCGCATCTACGATTCCTGGTATGACGAGGACGCCACCAACCCCTCTGGTTCCAAGGGCTCCGCACGCCCCATCGCCGAACTCGTTGCCAAGTTTGAATCCGGCGAGAAGGCCATTCCAGGTCACGAGTCCGACGGCAAGAAGTGGGCCGACCTCGACCAGGCCGAACAGCAGGACATTTTGAACGACTTCCGCCTGGCCTATATCTCCAAGTCCCCGGTCAACTGGTGCCCGGGTCTGGGCACCGTGCTGGCCAACGAGGAGGTCACCGCCGAAGGCAAGTCCGAGCGAGGCAACTTCCCGGTTTTCCAGCGTGAGCTGCGCCAGTGGTCCATGCGCATCACCAAGTACGGCCACCGCCTGATCGAGGATCTCGATGGCATCAATTGGCCTGAGAAGGTCAAGCTCATGCAGCGCAACTGGATCGGCGAATCCCACGGCGCTTCCGTGCACTTCACCGTGGCCACCGCCGATGGCAGCAAGGACATGGAAATCTACACCACCCGTCCCGACACGCTGTTCGGCACCACGTTCGCCGTCGTTTCCCCGGAACACCACCTGCTGGAGAACGTACCTGCCGAATGGCCGGCTGATGTGCCCGAGGATTGGAAGGGCGGCTATGCCAACCCGGTCGAGGCAGTGAAGGCCTATCGTTTGGCTGCTGAGGCCAAGACCGCCAAGGACCGCGTTGACGAGGCCGGCGAGAAGACCGGTCTGTTCACGGGCCTGTACGCCACCAATCCGATTACTGGTGCTAAGCTTCCGCTGTTCACCGCTGATTACGTCCTGATGGACTACGGCACCGGTGCCATCATGGCCGTGCCTGGCGGCGACCAGCGCGATTACGACTTCGCCGTGAAGTTCGGACTGCCGGTCATCTACACCGTCAAGCCTCTGCCTGAATCCGGCGACGACCTAGCCAACTATGAGGGCAAAGCGCCGTTCGTCTCCCATGACGGCATCGTGATCAATTCTTTCGTCGAAGCCACCGCGGCCAAGGGCGACGCTCTCTCCCTCGACGGCCTGCGCGTGGACGACGCCATCGCCAAGGTCAACGCCTGGCTCGAGTCTGCCGGCATCGGCAAGGGCACGGTGAGCTATCGTCTGCGTGACTGGCTGTTCTCCCGCCAGCGCTACTGGGGTGAGCCTTTCCCGATCGTCTACGGCGAGGACGGCACCCCGCATCTGCTGCCGGATTCCGCGCTGCCGATCAACCTGCCCGACGTGCCTGACTATGAGCCGCGCACCTTCGATCCGATGGACGCCGAATCCGACCCGGAGGCTCCGCTGAGCCGCAACGAGGACTGGGTCAAGGTCGAACTTGACTTGGGCGATGGCGTCAAGACCTACTACCGCGACACCAACACCATGCCGAACTGGGCCGGCTCCTGCTGGTACTACATGCGCTACATCGACCCGACCGACACCAAGCACATGGTGGAGAAGGACGAGTTCGACTACTGGATGGGTCCGAACCACAACAAGTATTCGGGTGACGAAGGCGGCGTGGATCTGTACATCGGCGGCGTCGAGCACGCTGTGCTCCACTTGCTCTACTCCCGCTTCTGGCACAAGGTGCTCTTCGACCTCGGTTACGTGGATTCGGCCGAACCGTTCCACAAGCTGTTCAACCAGGGCATGATTCAGGCCTACGCCTACACCGATGACCGTGGCCAGTATGTGCCGGCCGACGAGGTCGTGGAAGGCGAGCCGGACGCTTCCGGAGAACCGACGTTCACATGGAACGGCGAACACGCCAACCGCGAGTTCGGTAAGATGGGCAAATCCCTGAAGAACATCGTGACCCCGGACTACATGTACGAGAACTATGGCGCCGACACCTTCCGCCTGTACGAGATGAGCATGGGCCCGCTGGACGAGTCCCGCCCGTGGAACACGCGCAACGTGGTCGGCGGCATGCGCTTCCTGCAGCGTCTGTGGCGCAACGTGGTGAACGAGACCACCGGTGAGGTGCACGTGTCCGAGGAAACCCCGGACGAGAAGACCCTGAAGCTACTCAACAACACAATCGCCGAAGTGACCGCGGAAATGGAGGGCATGCGCCCGAACACCGCCATCGCCAAGCTGATTGTGCTCAACAACCACCTGACCGGCTTGAAGGCCGTGCCGCGTGCCGCCGTCGAGCCGCTGATCCTGATGCTTGCTCCGATCGCCCCGCACATCTGCGAGGAAATGTGGAACAAGCTCGGCCACGCCGATTCCCTGTCCGCCGAGCCGTGGCCGGTGGCTGATGAGCGCTACGTGGGTCACGACACCGTGACCGCCGTGGTGCAGATCAAGGGCAAGGTACGCGCCAAGCTCGAAGTGCCGGTCGACATCGACCCGGCCGATCTCGAGAAGCAGGCGCGTGCCGCCGTCGCCGACCGTCTTGGCGGCAAGGAGCCGCGTAAGGTGATTGTCAAGGCCCCCAAGATCGTCTCCATCGTTCCCGCTGAGTGACGCTCATTGTGGATAACTTCATAAGCTAGAACCACATACCCCATTTCAGCTAGACAAACGCCCATGAATCCATCAGCGTGGATTCATGGGCGTTTTTCGTAACCGCAAGACCATCGATGCCAACCGCCGACTGCGAGACCTGTGCAGGGCGGAAGAAGCCATGCCTGTTCCTCGGTCAAGCTTTGGGGCCAGCGGCCGAGCGGCGGCTGAGCCTCCCAAGCCACCACCTCAGTCGAGTCGCGCAAAATCTATTGATATTCCTCCGGCAGCGGCTGTCTCGAGCCGCTCGTCCGCTCGATCCAAAAACGGCCGACAATCACTATCCGATTTGATAGGCGTACGTTCTACGGATGCTGCCGATGGTGCAGTCCATCGTTTACGGGACAAGCCGCGGCTGACGTTCAATGTCCATCAGGCCCTGGCCGTCGTGCTGTTATTGGTTGCCGCGCTGGGCATCAGTCTGACCCTGTTGATTCAACAATCAATGCATTTGGCCGCGCTATCGAATGTTGCCGTCGAAACCCCTAACAATGCCAATGCAACGCAGCAGAGGCCGCAGTCTTCCTCCGATTCGGACGAGATGACCGATGTCGAGCCGGATCCTGAGCAACTCCCGGAAACACAGACGGATGAGAACAGTGCCGTAACCGTTGATGATGGGCTTGTTGACATCAACACCGCCGGTCTGGCGGAATTGCAAACCATTACGGGTGTTGGCCCGGTGACCGCTCAGCGCATCATCGATTATCGCAAGACAATCGGCCGATACGCCTCGGTTGATCAACTGCTCGGCGTCAAGGGCATTGGCTCGAAAACCTTGGAGAAGATACGAGGGCAGGTGACAGTCAGATGAGCAAGGATTGGGCGTTGCGGGAGCAGGGGAGCCACGATTGGCGCATGCTACCGGTCGCCTTGACCATGTGGGCGGCGAGTCTGGGCTCGCATAGCGCGTTTGCCTGGTGGTCGGAGCGCGAGGCTGATGCGTTGCCCTCGGATGGCATCGGTTGGGAGCGTTTGCTCCCGGGCGGCATGGCGTGTCTGGTGTTGATATTGGTAGTATTGCTGGCCCATCACCTACGCATGCGCTGGCCCGGTGTACTGGCTGTCTGTATTGCGGCGGCGTGCGTCGGCAGCATGACGACGATTGCGGCAGACACCATCGCCTGGCACGATCCGGCAATGACCCAAGCTCGGCAATCCAGCGTGCAGAGTGCGATTACGGCTACAGTGACGGCACCTGTAGTCGCTTCGGACCAGCGCGGCTATGACTGTCAGGTGGATGTGCGATTCAGCGTCATCGTGATTGAGGGAACGGATAGGGGCTCGGTCGCCAAAGCGCGCGTGTATGCCGATGACCCGTATTGCGCGCGCATGCATAGGGGCGCGGCGTACCGTCTGGCGGGCACTTTGCAGCAGGCGAGGTATGGCCGCATGCCATTATGGCTGCTGGTTGATGGCAGCCAGCCGTTGGCGCAGGTGAGAGATCCGCCGCTACATTATGCGTTGATATCCCGCATGCAGCAGGAGTTTTTCATGGTTACCGAGCAATTGCCCGATCAGGGTCGTGTGCTGGTGCCGGGATTGACGATGGGTGTACTTGGGCAGGATTATGTCGGCACGGATTCGCAATCCATGCCGATTCACGCCACGTATGCGAACATACTTGAAGACCGGTTCCGCAAATCGGGAATCATGCACCTGATGGCCGTATCCGGCGGCCATTTTGTACTGCTGGCGGGACTGGTCCGTCGGCTTGGCAGGTGGCTGCTGATGGACCGGCGGCTGACCGCAGTGATGATCGCAAGCATGTACGTGCTGTTGGCTGCGGCGATGTTCCCCGGTGATTCGGTCACCCGTGCACTCATCATGGGCATGATGGGTGCCGCATCGCATGCGATGGGTCGGCGATCCCAAGCGTTGAGCGCCCTGTGCTGGACGGTGGTTGGGGTGTTGGTGGTGAGTCCGGGTATGTCGACCAGTTACGGCTTTGCACTGTCTTCGGCGGCAGTGCTGGGCATAGTGCTGTTTGCCGGGCGGTTGAGTCGCGTACTGGGGCATGTATTGCCGCATAGTCTTGCGGAGATGATGGCGATGACCATCGCTGCACAGCTGTTCACTCTGCCAATTCAGGTGCTGATGGAACCGGAATTGCCGTTATTGTCCGTACCGGCGAACCTACTGGTAGCGCCATTCGTGGGGCTGTCCACCATCACCGGCTTGATGTCGTTGGCTCTCGCATGGTGCATGCCGTGGTTGGCGGGCGTGTTCGCATGGGTGTCGTCATGGGGCACATTGGTGATGGAACGTGTGGCGATGTGGCTGGGAAGCAACGAGATAGCCACACTGCCGTGGAAAGATGGCGTGGTCGGCGCTGCGCTGATACTGCTGGCGGAGCTGGGCATAGGAGCCTTGTTGGTGCTGGTTACTCGTCAAGTGAAGCGTGTACGGCAGCCGGAAGCCGGTCTTCCCGGTATGCGCTTCGGTTCGGTATGGCGGGTGCGCCTGACTTTGTGGATCGAGGAATCTCGGCGGCTCTTGTCCGGTGATTCTTCGTGAAAGAAGATGCCCGCGTATGAGGTCGAGGAATAGACCGTATTGGCATACATTGTCCAACCTGTGTGGCGAGATGGGGGCATGGCGAAAACAGTAGCGAATGCACCGGTGACCGTGGTGCCCGGAGGCGACTCGTACCTTAACGGCATGCGAACCAAGGAACTGTGCTCACAGGCATTGCAGGCCCGCCCTGATGCCGAACTCATCGAACTCGACGCCACCTCGGCCGACCAATACGCCTTCGATGAGGCTGTCAGTCCTTCACTGCTTTCCGACACCGCCGTAGTGAAAATCATCAATCTGCAAAACGCCGATGAAAAGTTCGCCGAAACCCTGGTCTCCTACACCAAACAGGCGGCCAAAGACCCGAACGGCTCCAGCATCGTCATTTGTCAGCATGAAGGCGGCGTCAAGGGGCGCAAGATCATCGATCAGCTGACCAAGGCCGGCGCTCGCAAGGTGGACGTGCCCGACTTGAAGAAGCCGGATGCGCAGTTGAATTTCGTGCTCGGCGAATTCGAGAAACGCGGGCGCAGGGTGGAGCCGATGGCGGCCCAACAGCTTGTGTCCGTGCTTGGCGGCAAAACCGGCGAGCTTGCGGCCATGTGCGAGCAATTGTGTTTTGATTTTGAGGACAATCCCATTGGACTCGACCGTGCCAATCAGTATCTCACCGCCAACCCGCAGGTCACTGGCTTTGCCGTGGCGGACAAAGCCGTTGAAGGTCGTACCGCTGAAGCCATCGTTATGATGCGTGCGGCAGTGGAACAAGGAACCGACCCCATTGCATTGATTGGTGCATTGGCTATGAAGCTCAGAACCATCGCCAAGGCATCGGCCGTACGTGCCGGCACGATTTCGCAGGCCGAGGCGAAAACCAATCCCTGGGTGCTCAAAAATGCGATGCGCCAACTCGGCGGGTGGACTTCTCCCGGTCTTGCGCACTGCATCCGCATGCTCGCCTGGGCCGATGAGCAGAGTAAGACAAACGGTGGCGACCCGATGTATGCGCTGGAGCGTTGCATCGAAGACATCAGTCATAAAGGGCGGTAGGGCAGTTGATGATCGAACACGTGATTGAGGCTTCCACTAGCGAAGCCATGCAAGATCTTGGCAGGCGTATCGCCGGATTGGTGCACGGCGGCGACGTGTTGTTGCTTTCCGGACCTCTTGGCGCAGGCAAAACCACATTTGCGCAAGGATTCGGCGCTGGACTCGGCATTACCGAGCCTATTGTCTCGCCGACGTTTACCATCGCCCGCGAGCTTGATGGACGATTCGCGGACGGAACTCCCGCACATCTGGTGCATGTGGATGCCTATCGTTTGGGTGGTTCGGCTTATGCCCCCGGTCAGGATGTCGTCGCTCGGTTGCTTGACGAGCTTGAGTCTCTGGGTCTTGATGAGGAGCTTGAAGACCCTGGCGAGAACACGGTGGTGCTCATGGAGTGGGGCGAGCAGATGGCCACCGCACTGGCTCCGGAACGATTGGAAGTTCATATCGACCGTCCGCTCGACCAAGCTGCCGTCGTGTCGGATGACATGAATGGCGAACTGACCAGCGATGGTGTTCGTACGGTCACGTTCGTACCGGTGGGCGCGCGATGGGAGTCGTTCGACTTACGATAATCCGCCCATAGACTCCTCGATGTACACTCTCTAGAGGTTTATGACTAGGAGGATTCATGGGTTGCACGCTGGTGATTGACACCTCATTCGGTTCGACGGTCGGCATTGTAGGTCGAGAGCCCATTGTGGAGACCGATTCGCGCACCCATGTGGAGAAGCTGCAGGTCAATATCGCGCGTGCGGTCGAAGAAGCCGGCCTGACCCCCACCGATATCGAGGAGATCGTCGTGGGCATCGGCCCGGCGCCGTTCACCGGCCTGCGCGCTGGCATCGTGGCCGCCAAGGCACTGGCCTTCGCCACCGGGGCCAAGCTCGTCGGACAGAACGTGCTCGACCCGCAAGGCGAGATGATGAGCTTCGTATTGGATGGCGATGAATTGTTCGACGGCATCGATTTTCTGGCGGACGTGCCGCGCTTGGGCTCGCATCAGTCGGATGGTGACGACTCGGACGCCGAGGCCAAGGAGCACGAGCTCGACCGCCATGTTACGCTGTGCGTCAACGATGCGCGCCGCAAGCAGCTGTACTTCTCGCTCAACCACGGCAGCATCAGCCGGCCGGACGAGGAGGCCGCGGAACGACGCTGGATCGAGATGGACATCGACTATCCGGAGCATATCGTCGAACGGGTGAACGCGGCGCTCGCGGAATACGGCGAACGTGACGGCGTCAGCTACGTGGTAGATGTGGCCGGCCACGGCGCGGCTAAATACGCGTCCGTCTGGCAGGGATTGCGCGCGCTGGGCTCAGTGGCGGACGGATCTATATTGGATGCCGGGAAAGCCGGGCTTGCCGCCTTTGCGGCCACCGCACTGAGCCGCGAACTGCGTGGCGACAGGGACGTGCCGGTCGAACCGTTGTACCTGCGCCGGCCGGACGCCGAAGTGCCGAACCCGCTGAAGCACGTGCTCGGCCATGCCGGCGCCGATAAGGCGTGAGACAGGTTGATTCGATGATTGTTGACATCACTGCCGTAAGTCGTGATCTTGCGGTTCACTCCATCGCACAGTTGGAAGGCGAACTATTCGGCCGTGGCGCGTGGAACGAGAACATGGTGCGCGAGGAACTGGATGCACCCACCCGCACATATCTGCTCGACGTGTTTGGCGAGACGGAACAGACTGTTGTTCGCGGCTACGCCGGCTTCTGGTACGACGGCGAGGACGCGGAACTCATGACCATTGGTGTGGGCAAGGCGCACCAACGGCAAGGCATCGCCGCCGCGTTGCTCAAGACGCTGATTGACAAGGCGAAACGGCAGGGCGCCGCGCGCATGCTGCTCGAAGTGCGCGTGGACAACGAGCCCGCGCTGGCTTTGTACCAACGCTTCGGTTTCGAACGTATGGGATTGCGCAAACGGTACTATCAGCCCGAAGGCATTGACGCGTACACCATGAGCCTGGACCTGAAGCCGAGGATCGTGGGCTTTGCACCGGCGCAGACGGTATCAACACGAACGACATCGGGTGCGAGTGGCGCGGGCACGGAACATGCGTCGAACGATACGAACACATTGAACGAGAACACTACTACGAACGGAGAAGCACGATGAGCGAACCGGTTGTACTGGGCATTGAATCCACCTGCGACGAAACCGCAGCCGCCATCGTACGCGGCCGCGAACTGCTCTCCAATGTGGTGGCCTCCTCCATGGAGGAACACGCGCGGTACGGCGGCGTGATTCCCGAAATCGCCTCCCGCGCGCACGCCGAGGCCTTCGTTCCGTGCGTGTCCAAGGCGCTCGCCGACGCGAATATGACGTTGGCTGACGTGGACGCTATCGCCGTGTCCGCCGGCCCCGGACTGGCCGGCTGCCTAGCCGTGGGCGTCTCCGGCGCCAAGGCGCTAGCGTGGGCGGCGAACAAGCCGATCTACGGCATTAACCACGTGATCGGCCACATTGCCGTCACCCAGCTGCAGTTCGGCCCGTTCCCCAAAGACACGCTGGCTCTGATCGTTTCCGGCGGCCACACCTCGTTGCTGCACGTGGAGGACCTGCCGCGCAAGATCGACGTGGTGGGCACCACGCTGGACGACGCGGCAGGGGAGTGCTTCGACAAAGTTGCCCGTCTGCTCGGCTTCCCCTATCCGGGCGGCCCGCACATCGACCGTCACGGCCAGAACGGCGACCCGCATGCCATTAAGGTCCCGATGGGCTTGACCCAGGGCAAGGCCGGTGCTGCACACCCATACGATTTCAGCTTTTCCGGCGTCAAAACCGCTGTCGCCCGCTGGGTGGAAAGCGAACAGGCCGCCGGCCATGAGATTCCAGTGGATGACGTGTGCGCCTCCCTAGCCGATTCCGTGGCCACTGTGCTGGCTCGCAAGGCCATGCGCGGCTGCCGGCAGTATGATTCCAACACGCTGATCGTGGGCGGCGGCTTCTCCGCCAACTCGCAGCTGCGCGCCAAACTACTCGAATTCGGCGAGAATTACGGTGTCGACGTCCGCATCCCTCAGATCAAGCTCTGCACCGACAACGGTGCCATGGTCGCCATGCTCGGCGTGAACCTGGTCGAAGCCGGCGTGGCACCCAGCGCCCCCGACTTCCCAATCGACTCCGCCATGACCCTGACCAAGGTCTCGATGTGATAACGAATCATGCGCGACATGCATGACACGCATGTAAGTTGTATTTTCCTCAGGTACGTGTAGACTATGTGACTTGTGCGCGAGAGAAATCTTAAGCACAAAACAACTTATTCCTGCGTAGCTCAGTTGGCAGAGCATCCGACTGTTAATCGGACGGTCGCTGGTTCAAGCCCAGCCGCAGGAGCTCACCTGAAGCCACCGGCGTGTCGCCGGTGGCATTCTTGTTTCCCGTCATCTGATTTATTTGATCCAGTTGAACGCGCAGTGCGACCGCTTGGCGTTCGATCTCCATCTTCATGGCACTGTCATCAAGTAGTTTTTCAATACTTGTATCGAGGCTCTGGGCAACATTGACCGCGCTAATCAGAGACATTGAATGCTAGGCCGCATCTGTCAGGTGAGACAAGCGGCACTATATTCACGTGAGAAAATACCGGTCGGCGGTACCACGATGCGCGCCGATCGCCATTCAAACGAGGACAGTTATGGACCGTCACGGGTTCGCCCGCTACGAGCCCTTCACGATTCAGAAACCCTACATTATTCTACGGAATCTGTCACTTCTGCAGATTCGGCATTCCGGCCTTATACCAGAGCACCGCGATACCAACACGTTCTTTGACATCGAGCTTGGCAAGAGACCTACTAACCGCCTTTTTGACTGCCTCCAGTTGCATTCCGAGACGCTGAGCAATTTCAGCGTTAGTCATTCCTTCGCTGACCAGTGCTGAGACTTCGAATTCGCGAGGGCCCAATGAATCGAATTTACTTCTGATGGCCAGAGTGTCAGCATTGATGCTGACGTTGGGAACCCCTCGGCGAATCACTTCCTTTGTAATCCGTGGTGTGAGTATGGCGTCTCCATCGTACACCGAGTGAATGGCCCGACACAGGTCCTTAGTCTTAACGTCCTTAAGCAAGAATCCCGAAGCTCCGACGCTCAATCCCCCAAACGCATAGCTATCCTGATCGTATGTGGTTAAAATCAGGATACGTATTGAAGGATATAACTGTTTGATTCTTGCCGTGGCATCGAGCCCATCCATAACAGGCATGCGAACATCCATAAGAATGACGTCAGGGAGGCTCTGCCCATGTAATTGCAGTGCCGCAAGAATATCAAGGGCATCCTGTCCATTCCCCGCCTGCAACGTCATGCGAAGCGCAGGATCTTTCATGACCATGAGCGAAAAACCCATTCTGGTCGGCTGCTGATCGTCCACGATCATTACGTTAATCATCGTTTCCCTCCTGCACAGGAATATATGGACGTTTTTGCTGTGGAATAATGGCTGAAACAGTCCACCCCTGCCCTGATGATGAGCCATAGTGAAGGTGCCCGCCGACCCGCGTAACTTCAGTCACTAGGCCAGCAAGCCCGAAACCGGTCCCCTTAGCGCGGTTATCTTTGTTCAGCGTTGGCTTACCATCATCACGCACTGTTATATGGAGTTCCCCATTATCCAGATGATCCCATGAAACCACAATTCGCGTTATATTTTTCCCATGGCGCATTGTGTTTGTGACAGCCTCACGACTCACTCGGAAGCATAAATCAGCTTGGGCTAGATCGTCTGGACGCCTTCCTGTCTCGGTCAGAATGGCGGCGATTCCAATATCACGAGCATGTTGAAGAATCGGGTTTATATCATTCCAGCTGCACAGTTCCACCGTTCCTGTTTTTGTTTTCCGTAACGTCACCGGAGATGAAAGTTTCCGTACCGCCTCGCGTGTATCACCTAGACTTTGCCGAGCTAAGTTATTGATACTCTTTATAGCGCCTTCCACCGGCTCCTGTGTCAATCCCTCCAAGCCTTCAGTAAGTGCAATGATAGCGGTGAGATTATGGCCCACGCTGTCATGCAGTTCGGCTGCGACGTCCGCCCGCCGACGTTCTTCATCGCGTTCCTGTTCCAATTCCAGGCTTCGTTGCTGTTGAGCTTCCACCAAGGCCGCTCCCTTCCGCCGCTGACTGATGTTGCGCGACCAAAGAGCTAAAATAGCGGTCATCGACGCAAGGAGGGACTCGGGCAGAAGTATATCAGTCTGCAAGGCGGGGAAGGTCGCAATCCAGAGGCCGCAAACGATTGACAATCCCGACAAAACCATTCCCGCAATGGCACGTTCAGCGGTCGCGGCCAAGGCTGTAGACGTGTAGACGGCAAACAAGAGAGGCAACATCAGATATGGCTCCGCTTGAATCAAGCAAGCGCATAGATACAATCCGCATATGGCACACAAAATAGCGAACGGCATTCTGATACGGAACAACAGCGCCACAACAGATAAGGCACATAGGATGGCGAGTACGGGGATTCCCCATTGATGCTCCAACAGTTTCATGGCTGCCGAATCGCCCCCGCCATGGGTGAATACGATTCTGGTGAGCATCATCACGTCGTAGCATAGGCACAGTATCGGCGCGACCATGCGCGCGACCGGGCTGGACCGCCAGAACGCGGCCACGTGGCCGATCAGGCCGGTAACCGCGTGGCGCTTGTCGTTTCCGGTTTTTGCGGTCATGCGATTCTCCTTCCCTGGGTGCTGCCCCATCCGTGTTGAAACGTATTGCATGTGGCCTGTGCTGTATGGCGTGTATGCGGTTAGATGAACTTCCAAAGAAGTTTTCCGTTGTCAGTCGGATTCCTACTGGTTGATGAACATGAGGAAGATGAGCATGCCGCCGGCGGCAGTCAGGCCTGCGGATAAGAGTATCGCGATTGTACTGACGATTCTGTGTCCTCCCGCCTGTTCGGGATAGGTGACGATCGCGATGACGAGCGAAGCGATGAGGCATACGAAGTCGATGATGACGAGGATGTTCCTGACCCAGCCCGTCGTGTAGAGGTGGATGCCGAGCAGCTGGGGCACGAGCGTGCACAGAAGGGGAAGGACGGCCAATGCGAGGCTGGCGCAGCCGCCCCATGTCCGCCCGCCGTCCGGCGGTGCCGGCGTATATGCCGGTTGCTGGTTTGGGTATTGGGATGTGTTTGCCATGGTCATTGCTCCTTGGATGTGAGGTTCACGGTGCCGGTGAATTGGTCGCCGGTGACGTAGATGTAGAAGCTGGTGCCTGTGACGTTGTAGGTCTGGTCGATTTTGCCGTTCGTGGCGGGCACGGGTCGTTTCGTGTCGCTGCCGTTGGTCACGAGGATTCTGCCGGTGCCGGATGTGCCTGTGATGGTGCCGTTCAGGTGGATGCTGGCCTTCTTGCCGGTGCCGCCGAATACGGCCTCCTCGCCGGTGAACTTGCTGTAGTCGGCCTTGTAGCCGCCCGTGTAGGAGTCGCCGTCTTGGGTGCGTATGCCTTGGAGGTTCCTGTCTCCGGCCACGCCGATGCCGGTCGAGCAGCCGGTGAGGATGATCGCGGCGAGGGCGGCGATCAGCACGGCGATGACGCGGCGCGGCAGGCGTATGGACTGTTCGCTGTTGTGTGGCGCGTTGTGTTGTTCGTCGTGTCGTTCGTTGTGTTGGCTGGTGGTGTGCATGATGAAGCCTTTCCATGGTGTTGGGTGGCGGGCTCCCGCAGGTGAGGGGAGCCCGTGGACGGTTGCTCAGACGGCTTGTTTGGCGAGCCGGTGGAAGATCAGGGCGCTGATGGCGGTCCAGATGGCGGCGGCGGTCGTGGAGGCGAGCATGGATGCCGGGCTGGCGATGTTCGCGAGGTCGCGGGCGGCGGAGGCGCTGGTGATCAGGGCGAGCGGATACGGCCCGGCGATGGCCGGGGCGGCCAGGCTCAGCGCGCATCCGCCGATGGTCAGGACCATCATCACGCTCATCGTGCCCGCGAACGATTCGGCCTTCGCGCTCACGGCCTGCGTGAGCGTCATGATCGCCCATACCGACAGGGTCAGCGGGATACCGCGCAGCAGGAACGGGCCGAGCTGCGCGAGGTCGAATCCGGCGGCGAAGCGTCCGACGAGGATGAACTCTGCCTCGAACACGAGAACGGTCAGCGCCGAAGCCGCGAGCCCGTGCAGCATCTTGCCGGCGATCGCCGCGTTCACGGTGCCGGCGGCGTTCAGCCGCTGCCAGTTGCGGCCTCGATGCTCGTTGGCTTCGACCTGCGCGGCGAACGCGGCCACAAGCACCGGCATGAACACCATGCTCGGCAGGAGGATCGCCTGACCCCAGATCGCGGCCCAGGTCACGCCCTGCCTGGCGAACTCCGCCTGGTAGCCGGTGTACTGGCTCCACCCGTTGAACATGCCGATCGCGTCGAACAAGACGGTCACGATCCAGTACCACAGGTTGCCGGCCTTGCGCGTCTCCCAGCGGAACGCCGCCCACACGGACGGCCTGCGGCGTCCCGCCGCATGCGCGCGGGGCATCGCGGCATGGCTCGGGCCGGCAGCTGGATTGGCGGCCGGGTTGATTGCCGGATTGGTTGCCGGGTTCACTGCGTTTGCGTGTGTCATCGTCTTGACTCCTTCACCTTGACCACGACCATGCTGACCAGCGTCCAGCCGAGGAACG
The DNA here is from genome assembly GCF_001025175.1 of Bifidobacterium breve DSM 20213 = JCM 1192. Taxonomy (NCBI): domain Bacteria; kingdom Bacillati; phylum Actinomycetota; class Actinomycetes; order Bifidobacteriales; family Bifidobacteriaceae; genus Bifidobacterium; species Bifidobacterium breve. The sequence continues at coordinate 1,252,607 of NZ_AP012324.1, read as the reverse complement.
CCATGGCCGCGGAGGCCACGGCCATCCACGGGCGCGCGGCGAGCAGCATCGTGGCGTTGCCGCCCGCATCCACGGATCTGACGAACGGGCTCGCGGCCGAACTCAGGCCGGCCGGGAACAGCCAGCCAAGCGCGGGTCTGTTCATCGCACCCAGGCCGGAGCCCAGCACGCCGGCGATGACGCCCAGACCCAGGCCGATGGCCTGCTTGTCGATCATCATCGAGAACATCAGCTGGACCGCGCTCGTGGCCGTCGCGGACAGGAAGCCGGTCAGGGCCGGCACCCACACCAGCGCGGCGAACGAGCCGGCCACCGTGAAGCCAAGGGCCTTCGCCGCGATCGGCACCCACAGCAACGGGATCAGGAAGCAAAGCCCCACGCCGGTGCCGGCGACGATGAGCTTGCCCACGAACCGGGCCGCGTCCGACTGGCCGAACGACAGCCATGTGAGGTTCATGCGCTCCGAGGTCTCCAGCACGGCGATGCGGCTGGTCAACAGGGCCGCCAGAATCGGGGCCAGCAGGCTCACGACCTGATAGACCTCGCCATCGGCCAACGCGGCCGACCTCAACGCCGGGACGGGACTGCCGGCGCGTTTCATGAACGCCATGCCCGCCCACGCCGAAACCAGCAGCATCATGCCCAGCAGCATCCACCAGAACGACGAGCCCCGCACCTTCAACAACTCCAGACGCGCCAGCGTGAACGGGCTGCCGGTCTTCGCGCGGGGGCGCGGCGGACGGCGGCCCGTCGCCGCGAACACTGCCGCGCCGCTCATCGTGCGCCTCCGTCCGCCGCCGCGAACGCCGCCCGACCCGCAGCCTGCCGGATCGGCAACGGACGACGCGGGGATGCGTGCGCGGATGCGCGTGCGGCGTCGGAATCCATGGCATTTTGCGCCTGATGAGGCGTGGGCTCGCGGCTCTGCGGGCTTTCGATCAGTTCGAGGAACGCCTGCTCCAGCGTCTTGCGCTCGGAGGCGACGCGATAGACCGCGACGCCCTGGCCGACGAGCTGCGTGATCAGGGTGCCGATCCGCTGGTCCGGCAGTTCCGGCAGGCGCAGCACGCCGCCATCCCTGCCCGGCAGCCACCGGTAGTCGATCCGGTCCGAGCCCAGCATCGCCGCCGCGAGCTTCGGGTCGGAGACACGCAAATCGATGTGCCCCTCCTCGCGCAGACTGTCGAGCGAACCCTGATACAACAGGCGGCCGGCCGCGATGACGCCCACGACCGGCGCCATCTTCTCGATCTCGGAAAGGATATGCGAGCTGATGATCACCGTGATGCCCCGTTCGCGGCTCAGACCCATGATCATCTCGCGCACCTCGACCACGGCCTCCGCGTCCAGCCCGTTCGTCGGCTCGTCCAGCAACAGGAGCTCCGGCTGCGAGATCAACGCCATCGCGATGCCCAGCCGCTGCTTCATCCCCAGCGAGTAGTCCCTCGCCTTCTTGCCCTCATGGCCGGCCAGACCGACCTGCCGCAAAATCGCGGGCGCGGCCGAACCCGGCAGATTCAGGTAATCGGCCACCATACGGCAATTATCCAGACCGCTCAACCCCGGGTAGAAGCTCGGCCCCTCGATCATCGAACCGACCCGGCCCGCCTGCAACCTGTGCCGGCCACCCACCTTCTCCCCCAACATCCACATATCGCCGCTCGTGGCCGAGGCCAACCCAAGCAACAGCTTCATCGTCGTGGACTTGCCCGCACCATTCGGCCCCAGCAAACCATACACGCCATGCGCCGGCACGTTCAGATTCAACCCGTTCACCGCGAGAAAATCCCCATACCGCTTCACCAGCCCGCGCGTCAGCACCGCACTCGACGCCGGATCAGCCGGCTGCGCTGTATATTGTATTGTCATTATCGTCCTCCAAAATCCGTCACCATACCGTGGCATTTACAATGAAAACTCGTTACGCGCGATACCTCAATGAATGAGAGCGGATGTGTACTCTCGGGAGGACATTCCTTCTGAGTTTGCACCGACATGCGACGGAGGTAGGGATTCGAGGCTGCTGTCAAATTTTTCCTACGTGCGCTGGCATAGGGCTTTCGTTCATCTCCGTGGCCGTTATCCACAGGCCGTCCTGCGTAAGCCCGTAGCGTTCGCGCAGCATGTCGAACGTGTGCAGGCCCTCGCGCATCGCTGCCCGGTATTCGTCGTCGTCCGCCGCGCTGTTGAGGTTGGCGGCGATGGCGAACGCTTCGGATACGAGGCGTTCCATGTCGTGCGTGGATAGATTCTCGGGGTGTCTTTCTCGTCCGTCATCGAGGAAGGGCGGGCGGTTCTCCATCGCGGCGCGCCATTCCTGGACGGCGAGGCTGCGGCTTCTGGCATCGTCCGCCCAGTCGTCGCGCAGTCGTTTCAATCGCATGTCGTCGCCGAGCTCGAAGGCGTTGAACCGTTCCATCCACCCATCCGTGCTATGCCACGTGATCCGGTAGCCGACCACCTGGCCGGGGTCGGTGAACGAGTCTTTGGCGGTTCCCTTGCGCAGCCTGGGGTCGATGGAGAAGCCTTCCCTGCGCACGCGGCGTATGAACTCGTCCTCGCTGCGCGACGCCTTGGCGCACGCCTCCACGATCCGGCCGACATACTGGCGCGGCATCGTGGAGGCGGCGACCGCCGTGACGAGCCGGCTCCTCGCTTTGCCGTCCAACGCCTCCCATCCCGCTCGTCGCCGTACTCGTTCCGCGCCTTCCATTCGGCCCATTGCCGCCATTGCCCGTACTGCCAGCTGACGCGCGTGCCGGTATCGGAGCGTGCGAGCCCGACCAGTTCGGGGCGCGTCTTCTCCATCCGCCTGCATGATCTCTGCGCGTTGATCCGGTCGTGGTACGGGTTGATCCATCCGTCGTCGGCGGCGAGCTGCACCATGATGTGCACGTGGTCGTTGCCGTTGGCGGACAGTCCGTGGCGGACCGCGAGCCATGTGACGCCCTGATCGTCGTCGCCGTCGATGATGTTCATGCGCGTCAGATAATCGCGGATGACGGCCTCCCATTCCTGATCGGTCAGTATGCCCTGGCCGGCCTTGATGGCGAGCGAGCAGTGCCACACGCGCTTCCTGCCATGCTCTCGTTCGGGGTTGTTCTTGCCTCGCATGTCGGGCGGGAACGGATCGTCCTTGCGTTCCCTGACGCGGTAGCGTCGGTCGAACCTGCGGCCTATCTCCGCATACGACGCCGCCGGCCTGCCATCCATGTCAAACGAGGGAAACATGTCGCCGCTCGCGCACACGAGATGCTGGTCGGTGTGTTCATTGCGCCGTCCCTTGCCGAACAGGTAGCGCACCAGGCCGGCCGGGTCCGAACCCCTGACGATATTCGGTATCATACGATGATTCTCCGCCCGCGCGCCCGGCACGGCGGCGCATGGCGTCTATGAGAGATATGCGTCCTTTGCCGGCACGGCCACTTCGATAGAATTATCGGAAACGGATAAGGAGCTTTGATGGAACCGGTGAGGAACGATACGACGACGGATAGGCGCACGGCCGTGGAACTGGCGAAGCGGCTGCTGGTCGATTCGATCTGGCGCACCGCCAAGATCGAGGTTGATGGCGTCACCTTCCCCGACACGCAGGAAATCTTCGACGGGCGCGCGCCCGAGGGTATGAGCGTGGACGATATAGTCACGGTGAACAACATCAAGCGCGCGTGGAGATTCCTGCTCGAGAACATCGACTATCCGGTCGATTGGCAGTACATCCGCGAATACAACCGCATCATCGGCGAAGGCCTCGTGCGCGACGCCGGCCGCTTGCGTGAATACGGCGTGAGGATCGGCGGCACGGGATGGGTGCCGGAGATTCCCGCCGTCGAATCCTCACGGGAAAGGGTTCGCGGCATCCTGGAGGAGTCGGAAGGGGAGGACACTGCGATGCTGCTGTTCGGCGCGGTCACGCGGGGACAATGGTTTTCGGACGGCAACAAGCGCACCGCGTTGATGGTTGCCAACCACCAGCTCATACACGACGGCATCGGCGTCTTCTCGATCCCTCCCGAAGACAAGGCGCAGTTCGTCTCCATGCTCCTGCGCTACTACGAGACGGGCGACTACTCCCGGCTCTCCGATTGGCTCTCACAGAACGCCGTCGGCCATGTGCCCGGCGGGCTGACTCTGGCCCAATCGTCTGGGATCGTGGAAAAGACGAATGATGCCGTGAACGGGATGGGCATCGTGCCCGGTGTTCCCCTCGACGGCCTCGATGGAGGCTCCGGCTTACTGAGGTGACGTGTGCGAACGGGAGAACGCCGCCGACGTGCTCGCCGACTTGCAGGCATAGGTGGGCGAACCGTTCGACACCGCAGGCCGACGCTACGATGGCGGCAAGGAATCCGTGGACCGCTTCTGGAAGGATCTGAAAACCGATCAGGGCATGTCGGTGGAATCCCGATACGTTGAACTGGCGTTCGGATGCCCTCCCATCGAATGGGATATCGATATGAGGGTAAGGGACTTCGCCGACCGCATGGGCGACGAATATACGAGCCTGTACGAGAAGGGCGAGACCGGCATCAAGGGCGGTGATTTCGAACGTTTCGGCGCGTTCGTGGACAATCACCTCGACTTCATGTGCGCCCTGACGAAGGCCAGGGCATGGATCCCATCAGCAGCGACCGGGAGATCGGCGTATTCCTCAACACCTTCGACAAGCTCGCCGCAATGCCCGAACCATCACCGGCGGCACAGGAAAAGGACGATTTTTCTGCCGGCGTATGCGATCCGGCCGACGGGCTCTGCTATTCATGGATAGCCCAGCTCGCTTTGAACGTGTCCGTCGGGAACGCTGACGCGCATGCGAAGAACTATTCCCTGATGTTCTCTCCTGATGGCATCAGGCTTTCTCCCATGTACGACGTTTTGACCACGACCTTCTGGCCTTGGGTGTCCGCCGAGCTGCCCATGCCGGCAAGATAAAATATGAGGTCGTCTTCGGTCACGTCCGTGATGCTCTTGTTCACGATTTTGGAGAAATGGACGATCTGGTACCATCGGGTTCTCAAGGTCTCTTCCGTACGGCCTATGGCTTCCATCCAGTCGATCCACAGTTCGATGGATTCCTTCCAATCCTCGCGTGGCTCGACATGCTCGCAGCTTTTCCTGTTCGAGTTCCAGTACTTCATGGCAGCTCCTTCGCATAGAAAAAGGAAGTGACGTCTTCGTCACTCCCCAGAAAATGCTATTTGCGATTGCATGGAGCCTAGCCAATGTTCTCGCCGACGGCTGAAGCTCTTCGGAAAACCGGGTGCACCGAGAAGAATTGTCGAGACACGCCGATTTGAAGGACAAGCAAAGCAGGTGTACTCTCTACTCCTGTTGCAAGAAGCCCTACGGCTGCAAGCCAGAACCGTATATCGGACGGTCACTGGTTCAAGCTCAGTCACAGGAGCTCACCTGGTCAGGAGACTGGCCGGGAAAACTAAATATTCCTGCGTAGCTCAGTTGGCAGAGCATCCGACTGTTAATCGGACGGTCACTGGTTCAAGCCCAGTCGCAGGAGCTACCTGAAACCCCTTGGAAATCAAGGGGTTTCGTTGTATTTGGACTATGTTCAATCAAGTGATTTGCGGCTCGGTAGTCAATATTTGAATCATCTTGCCGAATTGTAAGCAACACGCCGTTGTGGATAACTGGCAAGCTGGAACCACATATCCCGATTCAGCTGGACATTCCTCTGTCACCGCTTCACTGTGGAAGAACCGGAGCGGAAACCGGCCTGAACAGGGGAATGGGGAACTCATGCGTGCATATCATGCAAACAAACGCCGTGAGGCGGCCAGAAAAGCGTCTATATGGCGTCGCAGAGAGCATCGAAAGGCACAGGAACAGAAACGTGCCATGTGTGCAGTAGCTCTCATTCTTGGGCTGTTACTGCCGCTAGGTCTTGGAATTGCGATGCCGAATGGGGATGCGAAGCATGCCTATGCGACACAACCGCAGTCGGATCGGCAATGCGAGGCCCTTTGCGGATGGCCGGTGCTTGACCCGCGGATTGAACGGGAGTTCGAGAAACCGGCCAAGCGGTGGTTGTCCGGACATCGCGGGATAGATCTCACGGCACAGGCCGGAACCGTGATTGTGGCACCCCAGGCGGGAATAATACGTTTTGCTGGGAAAGTGGCGGAGAAGGACGTGGTCAGCATGCGCCATAGCAATGGTGTGATCTCGACGTTCGAGCCGGCGACCACGACGCTGACGGTTGGCGCAGCGGTTACGCAGGGGCAGTTCATCGGTACGGTTGGTGGTGCGTCGGACCATTGCACAGGGCAGTGCCTGCACTGGGGCCTCAAGCGCGGGGAAGATGATTATCTGGATCCACAGCGGTATGCGGGGAATCAGAAGATCGTGTTGAAACCGTTATGATTCAGGCTCGGTTTACAAGCCGGCATCGGCCAAAGAGATATATCCCGGATCGATCAATGTGACCTTGAGATTGCTGGCGCTGACGGCCAAAAGCGGCCCGCTGATGGTGGGAACCTTTTTCTTGCCGCCCACTTCGGTATTCCGCACGGAAGACATGGAAGTCAATGTTTGGCCCTTGTTGAGCAGTGCGCATGCCTCAGCAATGTTCTCGGCCAAGGTCTGGCGATCCTCTATGCCGGTCATCCATTGTTTGCCGTTCACGATAGACGGGATATTCGAGACGTAGGCACCATATCCGGTAACCAGAGGCCATTGCGAGTCCTTGGTCTTATCGGTTTTATCCGTGGCGGTGGAGTCGTCCTGGGTATCTGCGGAATCGGTGGAATCGGCCGAATCGTCTTTCTCGGGAGACTTGATGGGGTCAGGAACATCGCTGCGGCTCAGATCCTTCTTGCCGGTGATGTTGCCGACTATGCCGGAAATAGTGATTTGAGGATTGATATCAGCAGCGGATCCGGTATATCCAAGATCGTCCAGTTCCGTGACGACTTCCGAGGCGATGTAGTCATTCATGGCGATGATGCCGTCAATGCGGGTGGGAGAGGCATGTTCGTCGGCTTTGGCCAAGCGCGCGTCGAGTACCTTTGCGGTGGATCCTTCCTTGGACGCGTCGTAGGCCACGGATTGCCAATCATCCTCGGTGGAGTTGCCGTTCAATGTACCTGAAGGACTTTCCACAACGCCTTTTTGGTAGTAGGCGCCCAGCACCTGCCAGATGCCGCGGAACGCTTCTTGGACAAAGGTGGAGTCGCTGGCCTCGCCTGACTCATCCACAGCGGTATACGGCATCAGCACTTCGATGTACTTGGGATTGTCTTTACTGGCCTTGCTGAGTTCAAGCTTGGATACGATTTTTTCGGCCTGCAGCTTGCCGATGGCTTGCGCATCCGAGAACCTGACGAAGGCGTCTGGTTTGTAGCCTTTGATGCTGTTGCCCATGAGCACCACATGCATGCCGGACTCTTTAGCCAGTTTCAGCGACGACACCAGTCGATCCACCGCTTCAGCTTGGGCCGCGTTCTTGGAATCACCGGCCGTTTTGGATGCGTCGGATGACGAATCATCGGTGGAATCAGAACCCGTAGATGAATCCGACGAGTCTGACGAATTGGACGAGTCAGACAAATCCGTGGAATCGCTGCCTTCAGCGGTGTCGGCGGTGCTGAGCTCCTGGCTGACATAGTCCCCGTACTGGCGGGTGGAGGCATCGGCCTCGACTACCGGTGCCACCAGCAGGGTGATGTTGTCGGGGGAGATGACGATGCCGGCATCATCGGTGGTGTTGCTGCCGGAAAGATGATTGACTACATAGTCCTGGATGGCGCGGCTCTGCTTGTCCAGGGAATCGGAAGTCGTGTGGGAAATATCGCCCTTCTTGAATCCGGCGGAGGTCAGTGCCTTGGTGAGATTCGGCGTCAGCTTTGCCCACTTGTTCAACGGGGTCTGCTGGTTCAGCGTGATGCCGTCGGAAGGAGTGAACATGGCCACGACTCCCGGGGCGGACGAAGTGACCGTGGTCTGATCGTCCGCCGTGTCCTGCGAATTCGCGTCGGTGGTGCACGCGGTCAGCGATATTGCCATCGCGCAAGCGGCAACGATGGCGGTAAGAACGGCGGCTGGGCGGCGTGTGAACACCATAAGCGGGCAAAACCTCCTTGGGGCGAGTAGCACTGGTTCACGATTCTAGTAGGGCGGAGTAGAAAAAAGTCCCGGATATGTGGAGGAATCACCACATATCCGGGAACAATCAGGGTTGATGTGTCGAAAAACCGCTCGACTTACTTGGCCAGAGCCTTCTGCAGGTTCTCGTCCAGCGCGTTCATGAAGCCTTCGGTATCGAGCCACGGCTCGTCCGGGCCGATGAGCATGGCCAGATCCTTGGTCATCTGACCGCCTTCAACGGTGTCGACGATGACCTTTTCCAGCGTTTCGGCGAAATGACGGACCTCGGGAGTGTTGTCCAGGTCGGCACGGTGCTTGAGACCGCCGGTCCAAGCGAAGATGGAGGCAATCGGGTTGGTGGAGGTCTTCTCGCCCTTGAGCCAACGGCGGTAATGGCGAGTCACGGTACCGTGGGCGGCCTCGGCCTCGACGGTCTGGCCGTCCGGGGTCATCAGCACGGAAGTCATGAGGCCCAGCGATCCGAAGCCCTGTGCCACGGAATCGGACTGCACATCGCCATCGTAGTTCTTGCAGGCCCAGATGTAGCCGCCATGCCACTTCAGGGAGCTGGCCACCATATCGTCAATCAGACGGTGCTCATAGGTCAAACCGGCGGCCTCGTACTTGTCCTTGTACTCGGTCTCGAACACTTCGGCGAAGGTGTCCTTGAACTGGCCGTCGTAGGCCTTCAAAATCGTGTTTTTGGTGGACAGGTACACGGGGTAGTGGCGCATCAGACCGTAGTTGAAGCAGGCGCGGGCAAAGCCGCGAATGGAATCGTTAACGTTGTACTGTACCTGGGCCACGCCGCCGTCTTCGCCGTAGTTGTGCACCACGTGCTGAATCGGTTCGCTGCCATCGTCCGGGGTGAAGGTCACGGTAAGCTGGCCGGCGCCCGGTACCTTGAAATCGGTGGCCTTGTACTGGTCGCCGAAGGCGTGACGGGCCACGACGATCGGCTTGGTCCAGCCGGGCACCAGACGCGGCACGTTGCTCATCACAATCGGCTCGCGGAAGATGGTGCCGCCCAGAATGTTGCGGATGGTGCCGTTGGGGGACTTCCACATCTTTTTGAGGCCGAATTCCTTGACTCGTGCCTCATCGGGGGTGATGGTCGCGCACTTGACGCCGACATGATGCTTCTGAATGGCGTGGGCGGCATCGATGGTCACCTGATCATCGGTTTCGTCACGGTGCTCGATACCCAGATCGTAGTAGTCGAGGTTCACGTCGAGGTACGGCAGAATCAGACGATCCTTGATGTCCTTCCAGATCACGCGGGTCATCTCGTCGCCGTCGAGTTCGACAACGGTGCCTTCGACCTTGATTTTGGCCATGCTTCCTCCTGATAGATGATGTGAAGATGGTTTTAGTCTTAGCGCATGTTTGTAACGGCGCGAAACAATCGTCCGGTCTGTGGGAAAGTGAGACATGAGCGTCCCGCCCGAGCAATAGTGTGGAAGCCATGTCTCAGGAAATTGAAATCGGTTTGGGCAAAAAGGGCCGTCTCGGCTATGCACTCGATGATGTGGCCATCGTCCCCTCTCGCCGCACCCGCGACCCCGAAGATGTCTCTACTTCTTGGCAGATCGATGCCTACGAGTTCGACGTGCCGGTAATTGGCGCTCCCATGGATTCGGTGACCAGCCCGGCCACCGCCATCGCCATGGGCAAGATGGGCGCGCTTGGCGTGCTCGACTTGGAAGGGCTGTGGACCCGTTACGAGGACCCGACCTCGCTGTTGGATGAAATCGCCGGTCTGCCGGCCGAAGAAGCCACCACTCGCATTCAGCAGATTTACGCCGAGCCGGTTAAGCCGGAACTCATCACCCAACGTCTGCACGAGATTCGTAACGCTGGCGTTACCGTTGCCGGCGCGCTTTCTCCGCAGCGCACCCAGCAGTTCTACTCCACCGTGGTTGATGCAGGCGTAGATTTGTTTGTGATTCGCGGCACTGTGGTGTCTGCTGAGCATGTGTCTTCCGGTCAGGAACCGTTGAACCTGAAGAAGTTCATCTATGACCTTGATGTGCCCGTCATCGTCGGCGGAGCATCCAACTACACTGCAGCCTTGCACCTGATGCGCACCGGCGCGGCCGGCGTACTTGTTGGCTTCGGCGGCGGCGCAGTTTCCGCCACTCGCCAGACCATCGGCGTACAGGCTCCGATGGCCACCGCCATTGCAGACGTGGCCGAAGCCCGTCGTGACTACATGGACGAATCTGGCGGCCGCTACGTACAGGTCATCGCAGACGGTGGCATGGGCGACTCCGGCAGCTTCGTCAAGGCGCTGGCTCTTGGTGCTGACGCGGTTATGCTTGGCGCTCCGTTAGCGCGCGCCACTGAGGCTCCTGGTAAGGGCACTCACTGGGGTGCGGAGGCTCGTCATCAGACGTTACCGCGTGGCTATCGTACCACGGTCGGCACGGTTGGGTCTCTGGAGCAGGTCCTGTTCGGACCGAGCCATGAAGCGGATGGCAAGACGAACTTCATTGGTGCGTTGAAGCGTGCAATGGCTTCCACCGGCTATGTCGATGTGAAGAACTTCCAGCGTTGCGGCATGGTGGTTAACCCGTATTCCAGCCGCTGATCGCAAGACGTTCGCGTTCCATGAACTAATCCATCATGTGAGAAAGGCGTGTCAAGTTACTTGACTTGACACGCCTTTTCATGATGTTGTGTAATCCTGCGCCTGCCGATGGTGGTGGGCCTCGAGGGGGATCGAGGGGGATTCCATGGAATATACGGGCTTTTTTGATATGCGTCGATGCGGGCCTTTGCCGGGGTATGACGGATTCATCGTCGTAGAGTTATCGGATCGTCCGGTCAAGTACCACATACAACCTACCTTCGCCAGCAGCATGAGTGCGCGGGAATGCCATACGATGGCGATGGCTGCATGTCGAATCGCCTGCAATTGCGCCGATGCCATCCGAGGCAAGCTCAGCGTGGATCATTTGCGCCGAGCGCTGACCAACCCTTGTCTAGAACGTCTGAGAACCATGCAGTACTTGCTGGATTCCCATATGGTGACTCATCCGGAAATCAAAACCAAATTCTGCTATCTGCCCACAGTGCCGACTTTGATTGATGGCGTGATCACCGGCGCGGACACGATGGAGATGGTGGTATTCATGACCATTGGCCAGGAAGATTTGCGGGTGAATCTCAAGTTCCGGTATATCGGTTCCAGATGGATGTGTGTCTTTGCCGATTTGGGGTAGCGTTTCGGCTCAAAGCTGACATGACTTCATGCGGACGGCGTAGTCATAGGACAGGTCGCGCCTATAGTAGAGCGTATGCGTGAACATGTTGAAGAACCTAGGTATGTCACCACCGACGAGGACACGGTGTTCTCTCTGCTGGTCAAGCGTGCAGCCCGCACGCCGGATGACACCATTGCCGAATGGCAGGATGACGATACCCATCAATGGCGTGGCGCCACTGCAACGGAAATGCTCAGCCGTGTCCGCGAGGTGGCCAAGGGACTGCTCGGCCTCGGCGTGAAGGCCGGGAGCATGGTGCTTATCTACTCGCCCACCTGTTACGAGTGGGGCGTGGCTGATTTTGCCTGTGCGGCTATCGGAGCGGTTGTGGTTCCGGTGTATGAGACTGATTCCGCCAAGCAGACTGCCGGCATTGTGGAAGAGGTCGATCCGGTCATAGCCTTTGCCGGTGGTTTCCAGCATGCGCAAACGTTGGAGCAGATTCGCGCTGCACATCCGGGCCTGAAATATGTGTTCAACTTCAAGGCCGATGGGCTCGATGCGGTTGCCGATTTCGGACAAAACGTATCCGACGAGATCTTGGACGCTGCCATTGCGCGCATCAAGGCCGACGATTTGCTGACTGTGGTCTACACCTCCGGTTCCACCGGCAAGCCCAAGGGGGCCATGCTCTCGAATCGCAACTACACGCATATTGTGCTTAACGGCTATGAGATTCTGCGTGGCATGCTCTATGACGACAATCGCCTGCTGCTCTTCCTGCCGCTTGCGCACTGCTTCGCGCGGTACATCCAATATGTATGCATCGGCGGCTGCGGTGTGGTCGGATACATTCCCGATGCCAAGCATCTGCTCGCCGACATTCGCAGCTTCAAACCCACCTACCTGCTTGGTGTGCCCCGTGTGTTCGAGAAGGTATACAACGCCGCCTCGCAGAAAGCCGGCGCGGGCGTTCAAGGCCATATTTTTGCCCTGTCCGTCAAGCACTTCGTCAAGTGGAGCAAGGACGAGCAGTCGGGGCATGGCCATTCGTTCATCGACCGTATGGCGCATTCCTTCTTTATGGCCACAGTCGGCAAGTCGATTCGTTCCGCCCTTGGCCCGAATCTCAAATGGCTGGCCTGCGGTGGTGCTCCGCTGAACGTGGATCTGGCTCATTTCTTCAATGGCATGGACGACATCACATTCATTCAGGGATACGGCATGACCGAAACCGCCGCTCCGATGCTGGTCAACTGGGAGGATGACAACGAGGTCGGATCGGTCGGCAAGCCCGGTCCCGGTATGGGCGTGCGTCTTGGCGAGGATGACGAAATCGAGCTCACCGGTCCGAACGTGTTCCTCGGCTATTACAAGCAGCCGGAACTCACCGCCCAGGCAATGACCGCCGACGGTTGGATCAAAACCGGTGATCTTGGACGTATCGAAGACCGTGGTTTCACATACATCACCGGCCGTAAGAAAGACATCATCATTACCGCCGGCGGCAAGAACATCAGCCCGGCACCTATGGAAGATGTCATCGACACCTGTCCAATCGTCGCTCACGCGGTGGTGGTCGGCGATGGTAAGCCCTTCGTTTCCGCACTGATTGAGCTTGACCCTGAGATGCTGCATTCGTGGCTGGAAGGACAGGGCCTTGACCCTGATATGTCGCTAGCCGAGGCCAGCGGCAACGATGCGGTGCGCGCTTTCGTGCAGCAGTACATCGATCAGGCCAATGCCAATGTGTCCCGCGCCGAATCCGTGCGCAAGTTCGCGATTCTCGACGAGGAATTCAATCAGGAACATGGCACGCTCACCCCGAGCATGAAGGTGGTGCGTCCTAAGGTGCTGCAGCGTTACACAGCCATCATCGAAGAAGACCTGTACGCGCCCAAGCCTTCCAACAAACCATTGCCGGCCACGGCAAAGATTATCGACAGCACGGTGGCAACCGTCAAGAAATCTTCCGAGCAGGTCAAGCAGGCCTCGGAACAGGTCAAGCAGGCTTCCGAGCAGATGAAGGCCAGCGTGTCTGATTCGATTGCTAGCGTGTCGGAGAAAATCAAGAAGACGAAGAACGAAGCCGATGAGGCTGAGGAAGGCGAGTCCGCAGAGGCAACTGCCGATGAGCTGCCTGATCAGTCAGCCGGCGAGAACAACGAGGAGTAACGAGAAGTGGCCATTCGTGAGATCAGGGTCGTGCCTGACCCCGTCCTGCGCACCCCCTGCGACGAGATTAAGGAAATCACGCCTGCCGTGCGCCGACTGGTTGATGATCTGCTAGAAACGGTGGACGATCCGGGACGTGCTGGCCTGTCCGCCAACCAGATTGGCGTCAGTTTGAGGGCTTTCTCATACAACATCGATGGGAAGGTTGGCTACGTGCTGAACCCGATACTCGAGGAGAAATCCGGCGAACAGTACGGTGACGAGGGATGCTTGTCCGTGCCAGGACTGTGGTACAAGACCCGCAGGGCCGAGTATGCCCGTGTGCGTGGCATTGATCTGGACGGCAAGGAAGTCGTGCTCGAGGGCACTGGCATTATGGGTCGTATGCTTCAACATGAATGCGATCACCTTGACGGACACGTTTACCTGGATCGCCTCGAAAAGGAAGAGCGTCGCGCTGCCATGAAGTACATGCGCGAACATCAGAAGTAGTCCGTTCTTGGCTCCCGCTGGAGGGAGCTGTCAGCGAAGCTGACTGAGGGTGGTCCACTTCAACCACCCTCGGTCTCGCTCCGTTCGACAGCTCCCGCCAACGGGAGCATATTATTCTCGGGTCATGCTATTCTCGAATTTTGTGTGCCACCCGGCAACGAGCGCAGTCGCTGGCGTTCGGAGCCACCCATTATTGTCAACCGGCACACAACAAATTCGCGTCATGCTCGCGACGGCCTGTGTCGGTCGGCTGCAAGCCCGTGAAACAACGGGGGAGTAGCTGCACGCAGGTGCGCATGGCCAGGCAAGAACCGACAATGAAAGGTAGTAATACCATGGCTCAGATCACTATGAGCGAGATGCTGAAGGCTGGCCTGCACTTCGGCCACCAGACCCGTCGTTGGAACCCGAAGATGAAGCAGTTCATCCTCACCCAGCGCAACGGCATCCACATCATCAACCTGTTCAAGTCGCTCGATATGATCGACAAGGCGTACGACTTCATCAAGACCACCGTGGCCCACAACGGCACTGTGCTCTTTGTCGGCACCAAGAAGCAGGCTCAGGAAGCTATTGCCAACCAGGCCACCCGCGTGAACATGCCCTACGTCTCCGAGCGCTGGCTCGGCGGCATGCTGACCAACTTCCAGACCGTTTCCAAGCGCGTCAACCGCCTCAAGGAACTTGAGGAGATGGACTTCTCCGACGTGCACGGCTCCGGTCTGACCAAGAAGGAGCTCCTCCTGCTCGAGCGCGAGAAGGACAAGCTCAACAAGCAGCTGGGCGGTATCCGCAACATGAACCGCACCCCGTCCGCGATGTTCGTGGTCGACATCACCAAGGAATCCCTGGCTGTTGAGGAAGCTCACAAGCTGGGCATCCCGGTTGTCGCCCTGGTCGACACCAACGCCGATCCGGACACCGTCGAGTATCCGATCCCGGCCAACGACGACGCCATTCGCGGCATCGAGCTGCTCACCAGCCTGATGGCCGACGCCGTCGCCGAGGGTCTGCTGGAGCGTTCCGGCCAGGCCGCCAAGGCTGAGGGCGAGACCGCCGAGCAGCCGATGGCCGCTTGGGAGAAGGAACTCCTGACCAACGAGGCTCCTGCCGAAGCCGAAGCCGCTGCTCCGGCCGCTGCTGAGGAGACCGCTGAGGCCCCCAAGGCCGAGTGATACTACGCGATGGGAAGCACTGGTAACAGCGCCTCCCATCGCTCACACGGTAAGCAACATCTTCTTAAAGGAGAATAATCAATGGCAGCAATTACCGCCGCACTGATCAAGCAGGTTCGTGAAGACACCGGCGCCGGCATGCTCGACGTCAAGAAGGCTCTCACCGAGGCTGAAGGCGACGTCGCTCGTGCCAAGGAGATCATCCGCGCCAAGGGCATCGCCGCAGCTGGCAAGCGTGAGGGTCGCAAGGCTCAGGAAGGCACCATCGCCTCCAAGGTCGTCGAGACCGCCAATGGCGAGACCGGTTACGCCGTCGAGCTGAACTCCGAGACCGACTTCGTGGCCAAGACCCCGAAGTTCGTCGAGTTCGCTGACGAAGTGCTCGGCTACGCCGTGGACGCCGACGTCAACTCCGCTGAGGAGCTGGAAGGCGCCAAGGCTGGCGACACCACCGTCAAGCTGGCTGTCGAAGAGGCCGCCGCTCTGTTCGGTGAGCATGTCAAGGTCGGCCAGTTCGCCAAGATTTCCGGCGAGCACGTCGAGATTTACGCTCACAAGAAGTCCGCCGAGATGCCGCCGAGCATCGTCGCCATGATCGCCACCGACAAGGCCGGTGCCGCCGTGGCTCACGAAGCCGCCCTGCAGATTTCCGCTATGGGTGCCAAGTGGCTGACCCGCGAGGACGTGCCGGCCGATGTGGTCGAGTCCGAGCGTCGCGTGGCCACCGAGAAGTCCCAGGCCGAAGGCAAGCCGGAGAAGATCATTCCGAAGATCGTCGAAGGCCGTCTCAACGCTTTCTTCAAGGAAGTCGTGCTCCTCGAGCAGCCGTTCGTCAAGGATCCGTCCAAGACCGTCGGCGCCCTGTTCAAGGAAGTCGGTGGCAATGCCACTGCTTTCGCTCGCGTCGAAGTCGGCAAGGGCGAAGAGGAGTGAGCCTAGCGCTCATTTCACGCGACTAGCGTAATTTTCAAAACGCCATCTGGCTGATTGCAGCCGGGTGGCGTTTTTGTCTGTATACCGAGGGTGTCGCTGCAAGGGGTGTCGTTGTAAGCCGATACGCTTGTCTACGGATATTTTCAGGCATTTTCGGTTGAAGGAAGGCATCAATATGACTGATAGCGATAAGCCGCGCAGAGTTCTGCTCAAGCTGTCCGGCGAGGCATTCGGCGGAGGCAAGGTCGGCATCGACACCCACGTGATTCGTCGTATCGCCGAGGAAATCGTTCCCGCTGTGCAGCAGGGCGTGCAGGTGGCCATCGTGGTCGGCGGCGGCAACTTCTTCCGTGGCGCTGAGCTGCAACAGGCCGGTATCGACCGTTCCCGTGGCGATTACATGGGCATGCTCGGCACGGTCATGAACTGCCTGGCGTTGCAGGACTTCCTCGAGCAGGAGGGCCAGGCCACCCGCGTGCAGACCGCCATTACCATGGGTCAGGTCGCTGAGCCGTACATTCCACTGAAGGCCATTCGCCATCTTGAAAAGGGGCGTGTGGTGATTTTCGGTGCCGGCGCAGGTATGCCGTACTTCTCCACTGATACCGTCTCCATCCAGCGCTCTCTGGAAATCCACTGCGATGAGGTGCTGATGGGCAAGAACGGCGTCGACGGCGTATACACCGCCGATCCGCGCAAGGATCCTGAAGCCAAGCGCTTCGAGACCCTGAGCTACAACCGTGCGCTGGTCGACAATCTGGCCGTTATGGACGCATCCGCGCTTTCCATGGCCCGCGACAACAAGAAGCGCATCCGTGTGTTCGGTCTTGAAGGAACCGGCAACGTGACCCGCGCCCTGATTGGCGAAGAGATCGGCACATTGGTCTCCACCGCCGAGTCGCGCGTGGCCGAGTAGTCCCGAGCGCCTACAATCGAATACAAGCGTTCATAGAAGAACCCCAAACACAAGGAGTGAACATGTCCCTCATCGATCAGGCCAAGGAACAGATGGCCAAGACCGTGGAAAACACCAAAGAGAACTTCGCTGGTATTCGTACCGGTCGCGCCAATCCGGCTCTGCTGAACGGCATTGTGGTCGATTACTACGGTGCTCCGACGCCGATCAAGGCCGTGGCCTCCATCGGTGTGCCTGAGCCCCGCACCCTGTCCGTCACCCCGTTTGACGCCTCTCAGGCTGCCGCGGTGGAGAAGGCCATTCGCAACTCCGATCTGGGTGTCAGCCCGAACCGCGACGGCAATGTCATCCGTCTGACCATGCCGGAACTCACCGAGGATCGCCGCAAGGAATACGTCAAGCTCGCCAAGTCCAAGGCCGAGGATGGCAAGGTGGCCGTGCGCAACATTCGCCGCAAGACCAAGGAAACCATCGATAAGTCTGTCAAGGACGGCGACATGGGCGAGGACGAGGGCGATCGTCTGCTCAAGGATCTCGACAAGGTCACCAAGTCCGTTACCGATGAGATTGATGCTCTGCTGGACACCAAGCAGAAGGAGATCATGGAGGTCTGATTCGATCAGACCTGGAGAATGGCTATGGAACGCAACGAACAACTCCATGAAGAGGCCGAAGAGGCTCTCGATCAGATCAACAAGAAGACTGGTCGCAATATGCCTCAGGCAATTGCCACGGGTGCGGCACTGGTCATACTGATCGTCGCTTGCCTGTTGCTCAGCATTGATGTGTTCGTGCTGTTGGTCGTTGCGTTCATGATTCTGGCACTCTGGGAACTCCGCGTGGACTTCGCCACGGTAGGACTGCACATTCCTGTAGTTATGCTCTGGATTTGCTCCTCCTTCACCCTGATTGCCACGTATTATTCTCCCTACCATCTCATCACGATGTCGCTGAGCGTCATCGTCTCCATCATTCTTGTTGCCATCGCCGCAAGCGCAAAGCTTACGCTTGGCAACCGGCTTTCTCTGGCGGTCGCCGGCAAACTGTCCAACACGGACGCCAGCGCTCGTCTGGAATCCTCATACAATCACGACGGCGGTGAACAGCATCACTCCCGGTTGAGCCATGTGGCAGTTTCCGTGCTGACCGTGCTCTACATTCCGTTGCTGGCCAGCTGCATCATCATTCCGCTGACGTTCAACGATCATCCTATTGCCCATGCCATCATGCTGGTGTTCATGCCTGCACTGTCTGATACGGGTGGTCTGTTTGCCGGCGCATGGCTCGGCAAGCACAAGCTCAGCCCGCGCATTTCGCCGAAGAAGTCCGTCGAAGGTCTGATTGGCTCGATGCTGTTCGCCATGATTGGCTCGTTTGCCGTATTCATCTTCACCTATGACCCGTCGTTGCAGACCAGCCGTTGGTGGGTGCCGATTGTAGCGGGCATTCTGATTGGTGCAGTTGGCACGTTTGGTGATTTGTGCGCCTCCATGCTCAAGCGTGATATCGGCATCAAGGACATGGGCCATCTGTTGAAGGGGCACGGCGGAGTGATGGATCGCGTGGATTCGATTCTGATGAGCGCGCCGTTCACCTGTGCGTTGCTGTGGGTCACCGGACTGTGACCGATTGAGAGTGGAACGACTGGTTATGACCATACCTGAAATCGATACCCCGGAGACCGGCATCACTCCTGGTGGTACGTCTGGAGCTTTCCGCGACGTGCTTTCCAAAGATCACGCCCGGCGAGGCAAGCCGCCGCTGCATTTCGTGGATATGACTCCCGCGCAGCGTATTGAAAAGGCGGCCGAATTGGGACTGCCTAAATTCCGCGTCAAGCAGTTGGCCAATCATTATTTCGGGCATTTCGATGTGAATGCCGCGGAATTCACTGATTTTCCCGCTGCGAAGCGTGATGAGGCCGCTGCTGCATTCTTCCCGCAGCTCATCACCGAAGTGACCCGTCAGGTGGCCGATGAGGGCACCACTATCAAGACGTTATGGAAGCTGTTTGACGGCTCCTTGATCGAATCGGTACTTATGCGGTACCCGACCCGTACCACGCTGTGCATTTCCTCGCAGGTCGGTTGCGGCATGGGATGCCCGTTCTGCGCCACTGGCAAGCTGGGTTTGACCCGCAACATGTCCACCGGCGAGATCGTCGAACAGGTACGTGTGGCCGCCAAAATGATGCGCGATGGTGAAGTGGCCGGGGGAGAAGGCCGCTTAAGCAATATCGTGTTCATGGGCATGGGCGAGCCGATGGGCAACTACAATTCCGTGCTTTCCGCCGTGCGCCAGATTTCTGCGATGCCGCCGGAGGGCTTTGGCATTTCCGCACGCAATATCACCGTATCCACGGTGGGTGTGGTGCCTGGTATCAAGAAGCTTACTGCCGAAGGCATTCCGGTGCGTTTGGCGGTCTCCCTGCATGCGCCTAGCGACGAGCTGCGCGATGAGCTGGTGCCGATGAACAAGCGTTTCAACACCACTCAGGTGCTGGACGCGGCACATGATTACTGGCTTGCCTCCAAGCGCCGTGTCAGCATCGAATACGCACTCATGCGTGGCATCAACGATCAGGCCGAGCATGCGCAGCTGCTGGCCAAGCGGCTCAACCATTACGGTGATAATTGGGCTCACGTCAATCCGATTCCGCTGAACCCGATTGAAGGCTCAAAGTGGACGGCTTCCAAGCCGGAAGACGAGAAGCAATTCCTGGAAATTCTGCACCGCGCGGGCATCACCGCAACTCTGCGTGACACCCGCGGCCAGGACATCGACGGTGCCTGCGGTCAGCTCGCTGCCAAGGAGCGGTAGTTAGTTCAGCGCATCCTTGATTGCGTCCACGAAGTAGTCCAAATCAGCGGGCTTGCGGGACGTGATGAGCTTGAAGCCGTTGGCATCATCCACGTGCAACTGCTCGTCGACGTAATGACCGCCGGCGTTTTTGATATCGGCGGCGGTGTAACGGCAAGGGGAGGCGGTCTTGCCGGCAACCAGTCCAGCATTGACCAGTAGCCAAGCGCCATGGCAGATTGCGGCAATCGGCTTGCCCTCATGCGCGAACTCCTGCGCCAGCGTAATGGCATCCTCATTGACACGAATGCGATCCACATTGCAAGTGCCGCCGGGCACCACCAGCAGGTCATAATCAGAGGCCTGCACATCGCTCAGCAGCGCATCCGGCGTCAGCGTCTCGCCTTCGTAACGGTCGTGCTGCACGGTCTCGCACGGGTCCAGCGTGATGGCGGCAAGCGTCACCTGAGCTCCGGCAGCCTTGAGGTCACGCAGCGGGCGCGTCAGCTCAGTTTCCTCAATGCCCCAGTTTGTTGACGATAATCAGAACCTTGCTGTTCTCCACAGCCATAGTGGTCTCCTTCACGCGATTGGGATTGTTCCACTGGCTATTCTCTCACGGTTCGGGCTGCTATGCGCCTGCTTTGCCGACCGCATATAGTGGTAATTCTCATATTCCAGAAATGACTGCTTCCCATGTAACGGGCGGTAGGTAGTCTGAAAAGTTGTAAAGCAAAGCCAAACAGGGAGTGAAGCATGTCGTTGGCGGTACGAGTCATCCCATGCCTGGATGTTGACGCCGGTCGTGTGGTAAAAGGTGTGCATTTCGAAAACCTCAAGGATGCCGGCGATCCGGTGGAATTGGCCGCCGAATACTACCGTCAGGGTGCCGATGAAATCACCTTCCTGGATGTGACCGCCTCCAGTTCCCACCGCAATACGATGATCGACGTGGTCTCCCGTACTGCCGAGCAGGTGTTTATTCCGATGACCGTGGGCGGCGGCGTGCGCACGCCCGAAGATGTCGATTCGCTGCTGCGCTGCGGCGCGGACAAGGTCGGAGTGAACACCGCCGCCATCAACGATCCGTCGTTGATCAGCCGCGTGGCCGACCGCTTCGGTAACCAGGTGCTGGTACTGTCCGTTGATGCCCGCCGTGAACAGGGCGAACAGCATACCCAGTCCGGCTTCGAGGTCACCACGATGGGTGGCCGCAGATCCACCGGTATCGACGCAATCTGGTGGGTCAAACGAGCTGAAGAGTTGGGCGCTGGCGAGATTCTGCTGAACTCGATGGATGCCGACGGCACCAAAGAAGGCTTCGATCTTGAAATGATTCGCGCAGTGCGCAAGGAAGTCAAGATTCCGATTATCGCCTCCGGTGGTGCCGGCAAGGTCGAGGATTTCCCTCCTGCCATCGAGGCCGGTGCGGATGCTGTGCTGGCGGCTTCCGTGTTCCATTACGGAATTCTGACCATCGCCGATGTTAAGGCCGAACTCAAGAAGCACGGTTACACCGTTCGATAAAACGCATACACCTTATTGCTCCTGCTGGCGGGAGCTGTCACGCGTAGCGTGACTGAGGATGGTCCACATAAAGAAGACAAATATGACAGACACTATATACGACAATTCCACTGAACTCGACCCCCGCATCGCCGCACGCCTCAAGCGCGATGCCAAAGGTTTGGTCGCCGCAGTCGTGCAGCAGTACGACACCCACGAGGTGCTGATGGTCGGCTACATGAACGATGAGGCTCTGCGCCGCACGCTCACCACCGGGCGCGTGACCTTCTGGTCCCGTTCCCGTCAGGAATACTGGCGCAAGGGCGACACCTCCGGCCATGTGCAGTACGTCAAGGGTGTGTCCTTGGACTGCGACGGCGATGCACTGCTGGTTGAGGTCGATCAGGTCGGTGCCGCCTGCCACACCGGCAAGCGCAGTTGCTTCCTCGAAGGAGGCCCTCTGCCCGTGGTCGAAGGTCATCGTCCGGTCGAGCAGTAGAGTTGGTTCCTTTCTCTGGCTCCCCTCTCTGAGGCTGAACCGTCAAGAAAACGCGGAGGCGTTTTTAGGCGAAGGCGAACGACAGTGAGCAAAATATAATCAGCCGGAGGCTGTCCTCTCTTGCGACGAGCTGTCAGCACAGCTGACTGGGGGGAGCTTCATCGGCAGTAGAATAAACGTCATCAACGCAAGTAAAGGAGCGAACATGAGCGAATGCAGCGTCGAACACCTGAAGTGGGGTGCCACCTGGCCCAGTCGCGAACAGTTTCACGAGCTTGCCGATGCCGGCTATCGTGTGGTTCCCATCGTGCGTCGTTTGCTTGCCGATTCGCTCACCCCGGTCGGCTTCTACGAGCGTCTTGCTGGCGGCCGTTCCGGCACATTCATCCTCGAATCCGCGGAATATGGCGGCACGTGGAGCCGATACAGCTTCATTGGCGTCAACTCGATGGCTCAACTGCGTTCCAACAATGGTCAGGCCGACTGGCTGGGCAAAGTCCCTGTCGGCGTGCCCACCGAAGGTGACGTGATCGAGGTCGCTCACGCCGCTCTGAAGGCCCTCAAAGCCCCGCATGTGGCGGGTCTGCCGAACCTGACCAGCGGTCTGGTCGGCACAGTCGGTTGGGATGCGATTCGTCATTGGGAACCGACCTTGCGCGCCGAGGCCCCGGATGAGACCGGCCAGCCGGAAACCGTGCTTGCCCTGGCCACCGATATCGCCGTGGTCGACCACATATCCGGTTCGGTATGGCTCATTGCCAACGCGGTCAACGTGGACAACAAGTCGACCCGAGCCGACGCCGCCTACAACGAAGCCGTCGCTCGACTCGACCAGATGCAGCGTGACGCTGTCACGCCGGCTCCTGACGAGTTTCGTGTCAATATTCTGGACGAAACGGTTGCTCAGCCTGAGTTGCGTTTCCGTACTGAGAAAAGCCACTACGAGCAGGCCGTCGAACGTGCCAAGCAACATATCGTGGACGGCGATGTGTTTCAGGTGGTCATCTCCCAGCGTCTCGACATCGATTCGCCCGCCGACCCGTTCGACGTCTACCGTGTGCTGCGTACGCTGAACCCGAGCCCCTACATGTATTTCATGGCGTTGACCGACGCGCAGGGCCGTGATTTCAATGTCATCGGCTCCAGCCCGGAAACCCTTATCAAGGTAGACAATGGCCACGCGATGACCTTTCCGATTGCCGGTTCTCGCCCGCGTGGTGCCACCCCGGAGGAGGACGAGAAGTTCGCCAAGGAGTTGCTTGCCGATCCGAAGGAACGCAGCGAGCACATCATGCTCGTGGATCTGTCCCGCAACGATCTGAGCAAGGTGTGCGTGCCACAGTCCGTGGAAGTCGTACAGCTCATGGATATCAAGCGTTTCAGCCACATCATGCATATTTGCTCGACGGTCACCGGTAAGGTCGACCCGTCGCTAACCGCCTTTGACGTGTTCAAGTCCGCGTTCCCTGCAGGCACGCTCTCCGGAGCTCCCAAGCCGCGCGCGGTGGAAATCATCGACGAACTGGAACCGGCCGATCGTGGTATCTACGGCGGTACCGTCGGCTACTTCGATTTCTCCGGCAATATGGATATGGCCATCGCCATTCGTACCGCGTTCCTGTGCGATCATGAGGCGAGCGTGCAGGCTGGTGCCGGCATCGTGCTCGACTCTGTGCCTGCCACCGAATGGCAGGAGACCCGCAACAAGGCCGAAGCCAGCGTCGAATCCATCCAGATTGCCGCCCAGCTGCGCGAGCTGTGAGATAGACGGACATGGGAAGCCCATACAGAAAAACTGTATGGGCCAAGCATTTCATAAGTCATGCGACTACGGTGTAAGCCACCGAAACAAGCGATTGGGAAGTCTCACGCTGGGAGACCGGTATGGCACATCATCTGACTGAAGCAGGGCATGAAAACAGTCGAAGCACACGCCGACGCTTCGAACGGATACTTGCTGTTGCAGTGATTGTGATGCTTGTTTTAGGTGGTGTGTTGGCTGCACGTCACCTGGCCCGAGTACTGCCCATGTCATTAACGGCTGGCGTAACACAGGTGGCGGGTTTGCTGGCGGGAACACCGGACCCAACCTCAGCGGATTCGGCTGCATCGGAATCAGATATCATGTCGACTGATGAGGCGAATCGCAAGTATTCGAAAGCCGCCAGCACGGTTGATTTCAACGGCAACGGTGTGGACGACTATGCAGATATTGTTACCGGTGCCCGTAAGGATGCCGAAAATCACCCGGCCTATGACTCCGACTATTATCAGGGCGGCTACCCGCCGGCCGATCGTGGTGCCTGCACCGACTCGGTGTGGCGTGCGTTTCGTGAAGCCGGTTACGATCTGAAGGCCATGGTCGATACAGATATCGCCGCCGACCCGGCTAGCTACGTTGCCGTAGCACCGAAGCCGGATTCGAACATCGATTTCCGCCGCACCGGCGTGCTTGACGTGTTCTTCGCGAAATACGGGCAGACGCTCACCACGGACACCGCCGACGTTGCGCAATGGCAGGGCGGTGACATCGTGGTCTTCCAGCACGTCAAGCATATCGGCGTCATCTCGGACAAACGCGACAAGAATGGCACCCCGTACGTGATTCACAATATGGCCCAGAAGCAGCGCGAGAATGACTACTTCTCATTCAAGAAGCACATGACGGTCACCGGGCACTACCGTTTTGACGCGTCGAAAGTACCGCAGAGCGTGCTCAAGGCTTGGCAGTGACAGCTGAGATGGTACTGGCACTACCGGCACTGGCTGCGGCCCCATCAGCCGAATCGACGTCAGTTGCTTTCCCGCCATCGATCACCAGTCGCAGATAATCGCGGTCGGCGGACTTGCGATGCGGCACGAACCGGCTGATGATGGAGTCCTTTTTGCCGCGGTTTTTCACATACAAGAAGCCGAACACGGAGAACACGACCGCGCCGATGAAGTTGACGATGAGATCTTCCATCGTGTCGATCAGGCCGATATCGAGATAGCCGCCGAGGTCCAGATTCTGGCCGTTGACTGTAACCTGTGTGATGTCGCTGATATGAATCGCGTGATTGGTGTGCGTGGGGTCGAGCATCACCGAGCTGATGGAATGCACAATGGCGTCTTTCTGCATGTCAAACCCGAATAGCTGGTCCATGCCGAATTCGAAGAACTCCCAGATTACGCCGATGGTCATGGAGAAGCAGAAGGAGACAATCGCCAGATACAGAGGCGAAAGCTCAAACTTCACCCGGTCGGATCGGTTGAGCAGGTCGACCAATGAGAAGCCGATCGCCGCGGCGAGGAAGCCGTTCATCGTGTGCAGCACTGTGTCCCAGAACGGGAAGATCTCATAAAACGAGCTGATCTCACCAAGAATCTCGGCCGAGAACGCAAACACTAGCACGATGACTTCGAGCACCGAAGGCAGCTCGATGCGGAACTGCACCTGGATAAATGCCGGTGCCAACAGCAGCAGTAACGTAAGGATGCACAGAAATACGTTCTCATAATTGCCGTTGAAGAATTGGAGTATGGCCATGGCGAGCACCAGCATGCGCAGCACCACATAGACCGCGAACGAGCTCTTGTGCTCGCGGATTTCCATGCCCATAGCTTGGCTCATGGTTTTCCAGCGTGCATGCAGCGACGGCTTGCGCGGCTTGCCTTGCTGTGGCTGACCGGACTGGTCGTTCTGCAGGTTGGCGTATGTTGTCGTTTGCTTCCGCGATTGTTTCTCGGTCATCCTCGCCTCTTTCTCGCACTGTTCTCGCGC
Source organism: Bifidobacterium breve DSM 20213 = JCM 1192 (assembly GCF_001025175.1). Classification (NCBI taxonomy): domain Bacteria; kingdom Bacillati; phylum Actinomycetota; class Actinomycetes; order Bifidobacteriales; family Bifidobacteriaceae; genus Bifidobacterium; species Bifidobacterium breve. Next base: position 1,227,043 of record NZ_AP012324.1, on the reverse strand, counting down.
CAGTCTATCCGATTTACAAGAAAAAGCATTCATCTGGGGATCTTGAGTCAATTCTGTAATGCATTGCAGCCATGCTTTTCGTTTACTAGATGGATTCGTTCGTCCGCATGAATCGAATTTGACCCTTAAGAGCATATGATGCATAAATACATGGAAAGGAGAAGTTGATGACTCCGATTGAACTCTCGACCCGTCGTCGAGTTACAGGTCTGACCTCGGACGAGTTCGCTAGGCTGTTCGTTTCACTGCAGCGCGAGGTGGACGGCGAGGCCGCGCAATGGAGCGCTACGGATGTCGAATCCTGGGAGCTAGTTGGCCCGCCGGTGACTGCCGAGCAGCATCTCATCGACACGTTTGCCGCGGCCAATGAATTCGTGTCCACGCTGGCCGATCGGCTTTACCACACGATTATGCCGGTTACGGAGGATTCGCTCATCACCGCATACTCCGATGACATCACGTTCTGGGGTTCCCATCCGGATCTCGGCGGTGTGCCGCACGCGCTCTGGAACATCGCCGCATTGCAGGCGGCGGAATGGGCTCGCAAGGAGACTGGCATCACTTGCGAACTGGATGTACGCAAGCCGTTGGTGTGAACTTTGGAATTCGAAATCGCCGCGAGAAGCGAATGTCGTTTTTGAACATTTGCTTGTGCTGCCGATTATTGAAGTGACTCATTGAGATAGTCGCGCAGTACCAAGGCATGATTGACTTGCGGGTCTTTGGCCGCATACAGCAACGTCACGTCGGGATGCTCCGCGCAGATACAGCGCAGGTCTTCGACGGCGGTATTGGCGTCAAGTTCGGCAACGTACCGGGCTTGGAATTCCGCGAATTTCGCGGGGTCATGGCCGAACCATTTGCGTAGCGAGGGAGAAGGGGAGACGGCCTTCAGCCACAGGTCCAGGGCCGCGCGCTCCTTTGTCATGCCGCGCGGCCACAGGCGGTCCACCAGCACGCGGAACCCGTCCGATGCTGCCGGCTCCTCATATATGCGCTTGATTGCAATCCCCATATATTCCATGATTGGCGCGTGCTCATAAAAAGTCAAGAGGCGGCGCACGGCAAGGAGCAATCCGTTGCTGCGGGAATGTGGAGAACCATTGAGATTGCAGTCTGCATGAGCCGTTGAAATTCATTTGACGGTTGCCGAGTTGACGGATTCCATTCACTCACGCTATGTATAATTATGCGTGAGCTGGATATTTGCGCGGGAACGTCGCAAGTAAGGCTCACCACAACTCAAGAATAATCGAACAGTATTGTCAGCAATTTCAGTAGTTCCATGCATACATGTACTAAGGAGCAACCATGAGTTTGATCGATGATGCGAAGGATTTTGCCAAACAGGCCGGCAGCAAAGTTGCCGATACGGCCCGCGATATCAAAGACAAGGCTACCGACAAGGCCTCTGACCTGGTGGACAAGGCCGGGGATGCGCTCGACGAGGCCAAAGCCAAGGCGGATGTCGCCAAAGCCGAGGCTGCCAAGAAGGCCACCGAGGTCAAGAACGACGCCAAGGAGGCTCTCCGCGAGAATGCGGAGAACTGATTCGTGGCTTTGATCCCGCAATGAGTGCGAGGGGCGGTGACGTTCGGTTATCATCATCCGAACGTCACCGCCCCTCGCGGTTTATTATCTGTTTGCCGGCCTTCTATTGACCTATGAATGGGGATGGACGGCATTCCAATCAAATATGGCTTTTTTATTGTGTTGTATCTATTGTTCGGATATACGCAATCCGCAATGCAAAGAACCGGAGCTGGAACCCGGAACAAAATGCAATCGTTCAATCAGCGTTGATTGGCCCACGGCATGGATAGATCGTCTTCGCTGTCAGACGCTTTTCTGCGTTTCCGCCACCATTGTTGCAGGAAGTAAATGCCGTAACAGACCACGATGAACACGAGCTCAGCCACAAGCGCGAACCGTTGCTCCACATCGAAAATCACCAATATGAACGATGCGGTGCACAGGATGAACGCCGCCCAGGAAACATAAGGGTAGCCAGGCGTGCGGTATTTGAGTTCATCAGCGGAATGGCCAGATGCCAGCCAACGGCGGCGGAACACAATCTGACAGTAAGCGATGGCAATCCACACTACCACGGCGGACAGGCCGGACAGCGCCACCAGCACCAGATACACGGTCGAAGCGGCGATCACGGAAGACAGGAGAGCCAACAGGCCGCCGGCCATTGCGGCGCACAAGGCGAGCATCGGCACACCGCAACGGTTCGTCTTGGCAAACCAGCGTGGAATCATGCCCTCGTTACCCATCGACCACACCATGCGCGTGGAAGCGTACAGGCCGGAATTCGAGGCGGAAAGCACGGCCGTGAGCACCACGAAATTCATGATGTCGCCCGCATAGGGGATGCCGATGCTGTTGAACACGAGCACGAACGGGCTTTCGCCCACGCCGGCCTGGCGCCACGGAATCAGCGCGCACATCACGGTGATCGAGCCGATGAAGAACAGCACCAGACGCCACAGCGTGGTGTGGATGGCTTTCGGCACGGCGGTTTCCGGGTCGCGCGTCTCGCCGGCGGTCACACCAATGAGCTCGGTGCCGGAGAACGCGAAGTTGACGGTCAGAATCGTCGCGAACACCGGCACGAAGCCGTTGGGAAAGATGCCATCTTTGACGAGATTGCCGAACATCGGCGCATGCTGATATCCGGCGATAGGAATAATGCCGAAGATGGCGAGTAGACCGATGATGATGAACGCGCAGATGGCGAACACCTTAATTGAAGCGAACCAGAATTCCGCCTCGGCGAAGAATCGGACGGACAGGGCATTCAAGGTAAAGATGAGGATGATGCACGCCGCGCTCCATACCCATGTGGGGCTGTCCGGAAACCATCGTTGCATGAGCAGACCGGCGGCGGTGAATTCGGAGCCGAGAGCCACCGTCCAAGTGAGCCAATATTGGATCGCGATCACGAAACCGGTGCCGGGGCCGATGAACTTTTCGGCATACACATGGAAGGAACCGGTCACCGGCATGGCCACGGAGAGCTCGCCGAGCGTGAGCATGACCAGATAGACGATGAGCGCACCAATGCTGTACGCCAGAATCGTACCGATCGGGCCTGCCTGCTGAATGGTATATCCGGAGCTCAGGAACAGACCGGTGCCGATCACGCCGCCCAACGAGATCATTTGTAGGTGGCGGGATTCCATGCCGCGCTTCAGGTTCGTGTGCAGAGCGTGTTTATTGTGCTGGCCAGTCGGCTCAGTTGACTGCTCGCCTAATGCGCTCGATTCGTCTGCCTGATTTGGCTTATGCTGCGGGGCATCCATCCTAATCCGCGTTTCCTGTTGCGAGGACGGCGACTGCTTTGCCATGTCGGTATCGGGCTGACTCATGCTTCTCTCTTTGCCATGCGTGCGTTCCGTGGACGTCATCGTGACGGCCCGAAATAGTATACCCGCACCGAGGATATAGTTGCGCCGGGCGATGCATTGAGCCAAATTCAGTTTCGAGGGGCTGATTTCGTGCTTGTCGGAGGTCTACTCCCGTTTCAAGGGGCTGGTCAACTGCCAGATCGCGGATAGAAATGGCATTACTCCAACGTCATTCCGTTGTTTTTGACCAGTAGCTACTTTGGCATCAGCCCCTCGAAATGGAGATAGATGTTCCGCAAAGTCAAAATCAGCCCCTCGAAACGGAGATGGGCACTTTGCAGCGTCTACTTCACCTTCTGAATGCGCAGCACGAACACGGCGGCGCACACGGCCATGATGATGGAGATGGCGAATGCAGGCGTAAAGCTCCGGTCGCGGTCTTTACCGTCGAGGTGATGGTGGGGCCCACCGCCTGGCCGAGCGTGGTGGCCAGGTTGAGGATGCCGAGGTCCTTACCGGCCTCTTCCTTGTTCGGCAGCACGTCGACGTTGAGCGCTTGGTCGATGGCTGAGTACACGCCGTAGCCGAAGCCGGCGATGCCCGCATACAGGTACATGCCCGTGACGCTCGGCATGATCCACGGCATCGCGGTGCCAATCGCGAACAGCAGCGAGGCGATGATGACTAGTACCTTGCGCGCGTGTGCATCTTGTCGGAGATCGGGCCGGAGATCAGCGAAGCGCTCAGGGAAACGACCATGGTGATGATGGACATGGTGGCGATGGTGCCGGCAGCCTCGGTCTTGGTCTGGTGCACGTAATCCTCGACGATGTAGAGTTGGTACACGGAGATCATCTGGTAGCTGAGCAACATGCACACTCGGCAGCCGAACGCCTTGTAGAAGTCACGCGAGGTGGAGAACTTCGGGAAGTGGAAGGAGACAGCGAGATCCTTGAGCGTCATCTTGGTGCGTTCCATGTCCTTTGAGGATTCCTCGCGAGGCCAGATGGCAAGCGCCACGAATCCGAAAGCCAGCATGATCACGGCGCCGATGATGAAGCCGGCTTGCGCATTGTTGATCATGCGAGAGCCTATCATGGTGCCGATGGGCTGGCCGGCGACCATGCCGCCGCCATAGAAAGAGGAGACGGTGCCTCACGATTCGCCGCACCCATCAGCCGCATTCGTGCCGGCCTACAGATACATGACCATACGCAGATTGCAGCCAGCTGGTGCAAGGCGGGAATGTGAAGTCATTGTGCGCTTGCTTCGCGAAGCCGCGCAATGCCGGATTCAAAGCAGCTGCTCATCATTGCTATGGATGCGGGACTGAATGGTCACTTCTCTTGGACCGCCGGTCTCACTGGGAGCTAGCGCGTCACCGTCGTTGTTCCAGAAGCGCAATGCGCCTTGTCGGGTCTCATCGTTGACGGATAGCAAGAGATCTCCCTCAAATAGTGTGCGTGCTGTGCGATGCTCCGAACGAGCATCTTGATGTTCTGCACGAAGCATGAGGTTCCTGCCCCAACGATCCGGCATGCAGTCTTGAAAGATGCGATGCATCGCATTATGCTCGGCCGGGAACGTTCCGGGGGAGGGGGCATCTCTGGACAGAGGGATACTGCGTTTGAAGAGCGCATATAGGCCGTATCGTATGTGAAATTTGCCGATTCGATGCCGCGCCTGATACTGGTGAATAATTTCCCGACGGTGACGTCTGTGCCGTTGAACTGCAGGGTGACGATTGCTTCCATGATGTGTTGCGCCTCCTGCTGTACTATCGAATACGTTTCGGAGTGTCTTCGTCGGCGCGTAATTTGCCGATATCTGTGTTAAGAGGGTCCGTCGCTTGCTGTACGCCGTCCAGCAGTCCAAGCAGACGAGCAATGCGGAGGAAGTTCTCAAAGCTGCCATTACCCGTACGCAGCATTTTGGTGACCGTTGGCATGGATAATCCAGCCCGCTCGGCCAGCAAGGCTACGGGAATGCGCTGTTGTCTGCGCGCCAAATCGAGGTTGGCGGATATATGACGCATCGCCCGACTGACCGGGATTGGTGTGCGTGTCGGCATATTGGCACCTCCTATCCCAAATTTAAACATAAATTTGTATGGACTAGCCTTATGCGGAGGTTACGCCAATATACGACAAGAACGAACCAACGTCAGCCCGGAATCTTTTCGACGATGGTGTTCAAGGTGTCGAAAGTCTCATCGATTTGGTCCACTACCTGCTTGCCCTGGTTGACCATTTCGGTGATCTGTTCCGTGCGGGGTTGCGGCAGCGCATAAATCGACGTCTTGACGCGCTTCAAGACCGCACCGGCGTCGGACAGGTCCTGCTTGATGGAAGCGATTTTGGGAATGGAAAGCGTGCCGTCGGAGAAGTTCATGCCGGACAGCAGCTCTTCGATATTGAAGTCCACCAACGTGCCCTGCGCGGCACTGTCGATTTTGGGCAGGGCGTTGGTCGCGGCGTCGGCGGCCGCGCCCAGCATGCCGCGCACCGCTTTCACGTCCGAACCGTAATATGGCACGTATTCGGCGGCCTGCCATAGCGCGCCCTGGGTTTCGTCGTGCGCCGTGACGATGTGACTGCCAGCGCTGTCCATCTGCTCAAGCGCCTGCTTGAAGTCGCCCTGCCCGACGGATTGCTGTGCTTCAGCCGCATATTCGCCCGCCTGCTGCGCCTCGCCGATCACCCGTTGTACCGACTGCCAGAATAGCCAGCCGGAAACGCCCACCGCCAGCAGAATAGCGACCAGTATTGCAATAACAACAGTGCCGATATGTTTGCGCTTAGCCATAGGACCAATGTACCTGCCACTCTGACCAGTATTATTTACGGATTAGCATCGTGGCCTGGGCCTCATTCTGGCTCATCGGTATGTTATTGGCGATGCGTAGCGGTGGTTATGCAAGTGTCTTTTGATTGATATCGGCGCATGACAGGTGAATAACGTGTAGCGGGAAAGCACGTCTATGGTCATATTGGCGTTCTCGGCACAGCAATAACCGCGGTATTTTTTAAGGTTTGCCAATTCTTCCATCTGGTATGTGCCGAACATGGTGCTGTCATGCGATTGCTTGACGGCATATTGCCTGGCTTGAACGATACATCCCATTATCGCTTGCGGTTGACGTTGCGTAAACGTCTATCCTGACGGCAACGCCGCGAAACACGCACGGCGGGTAGAGGATAATCGGCTTCAAGGGGGATGATCGATCATGAACGAGAACGACAACACGGCGAACGCCGTCAACGGTTCCGGCGCGTTCGATGTGGAGGGCAATCCGCTGGATACGGGCCGGTTGTGGCCCATTGATCAGGCGGCATTGATCAGCGGCGTGACGACGCGCACGTTGCGCTACTGCGACGAGACCGGTCTGGTCAAGACCGCCCGCACCCGGGCGGCACAGAATCAAACCGCGACCGTGATGAACGCCATGCCGCTGTCCGGCTCGTTCGGGGCCATTCGCTCCGCGCTGGTCGGCGATCCGCGTTTCGCCGACCCGTGTGGTGAGGCGCTCTACGGCAGCAAGGCATGCGCCGACTTCGTCAACGAAGCCAAGAACATCCACGCACGGCAAATCGCCGAACGGTTCGCGGCGGAACAGGATGTACGGAATCAGCCGAAATGACAGGGCGTCCGGCTCCGATTGCGCGACGAACCCTGCGACCACGTCACCGGCTTAATCATCCAAGCTGCGCGAAGCGGCGCAAAAGATGATGAGTCGGCATAAGCGGCGTAGGGTTCAGTCTGCGTGTTTTGCACAGTGAGTTACAGGTCCTGAACGTTCATACGGGCCAGCTCGGCGCGACGATTGATCTTGTCACGCTGATACAAGTAGATGCCGGCCAGCACGATGGTGGATACGTTGTTGGACAGGAACGCGATGAATGCGGAAAGCACGACGTTCCACATGTTGCCATACGCACCGATGTCCGCCCTGGCGAAGACGGTAATCGCCGCCACAAGCGACAGCAGCAATGTGATGGCGGGCAATACCAGACCGGGCCACTTGCTGTCCATCTTCGAAAGCCTGATCTGCAATATGATGAAGCCGATGCAGATGGCGATGAGAAACACGAAAAACACTACGGCAAATCTTGTGGCGCCAATCATGATTACTCTCCTTGCTTGAGCTGCTTGCGATATTCGCTGATGAGGATTTTGGCGGTGTCGAAGTCGAGCTTGTCGTCGACCGCGAGCCGTTTGATGAGCGCGATATACGGCTCGTTCTCGATCTGCTCGCCCAACTTGATTTTCTGGATGAGCCGGTCGAGCCGAAGCCGAACGGTGGGGTAGGAGACGTCGTACTGCGCGGCGACCTCCTTCATGGAGCCTGATGCGAGCAGAAACCGTTTGATGAACGTCATATCCTCGTCATCGAGGTTCGACATCCACGGCGGGATCATCGTCGTATCCATACCTGCCTCCTTCAATTCACGGCGGGTTTAATAAAATTAAGTATACCATAAATAATATTAAAATCAAATAGATATCTGTTTAAAGTTTTTCGTAGATTAGTTTGAGGTCGTGATGTAAGAATGCGTACGCGGACGCGAAGGACCGGCACATGTCGGCACGCATGTAGAAGCATCGGTCAATCGGATATGCATCGACAGCACCCTAAGGCATTGACGGATAGCCGATTCCTGTCATGCGATCGCTTGACAGCATGTTGTCTGATTGACTCTTTGAGTGCCATAATTGAGATGGCATGCGTACGCGTCGGACTTTATGGAATGCGGGGACGATATGGTTGCGGACGATGAGGTGCGGGCCTCCCATGGTGGGCGTCGGAATCAAGGTCTGCTGTGGTTTTTCGGCGCTTCCGCCACATTGGGCGTGGCCGCCGTCACGGCCATCACGTGCGCCGTCATCCGGTACGGCTGGAATGACGGGGAGTTCTGGAAGCTGGTGGTGCCGGCGGCCGTGGCGTTGGTGGCGGCCATCGTGTGGGCGGCGCTCGGCTTCATGCGTCGCGCCGGGCGGACGCCTGACGTTCCGGCCGACGCGAACGATACCAGCCCGGCCGAATCCAGGTTCGATTCGGCGGCCGCCCAGATTCTGGCGATCGTCGCCATCAACGTGTGGGGCGTCATGTTCATCGTCTTCGATACGTTCCAGATTGACCCGTGGCGGTACGTGACATGGGTCGTGCCCGTGATGTTCCTGCTTTATCTGGCGGTCTTGGGCATCGGCAGGGCTTGTTTCCGCAAACGACAGAAGGATATTCGCTTCCCGGAGGAACCAAGTATGACGAGCAGCCGTCCATCATACTTGGCATAGGCGGGCAGTTGGACGATGCCGGGCAGGTCCTCGTTGTCGCTGGTCTGGTTGAGGGCATATTGGGTGCCGGTCATGGAACGCTACTGGAATCTGTCACCCTAGGGTGTCACTTTCCGTGTTTACCTCGACCTGCCATGCCCCTGGCGCGAAGGTTGAGAAAAACGGCGTCAACTTTCACGACAGGGGGCTACCTCATGACTTGGCAAAATGCCGGCACACCGATTCAGGCGCTCGGACTGGTGAAACGGACAGGGTTCGATGCTCGAACCGCCTCCCGACCCGCAAACACGCAGACTGTTCTCAATAATGTTTCGTTGGATATCGATGGAGCGGGCTTGACGGCGATCGTCGGTCCGTCCGGCGCAGGCAAGACCTCGCTGCTGTATGTGCTGTCCGGATTGGACAGGCCCGATTCCGGGCGGGTGACCATCGGCGGTACCGACGTCTACGCACTGAATGAGGAACGGCGTTCGCGGTTCATTCGCGGGCATATCGGTTTCGTGTTCCAGCAATACAATCTCGTGCCGTATCTGACGGTCGAGGAGAACGTGATGTTGCCGCTCTCGCTCGCCCATCGCAAGGCCGACTACGTGCAGGTCACGCAGCTGCTGTCCCGGTTCGGTCTTCGCCAGAGGGCGAAGACGACGGTAAGCGCCCTGTCCGGTGGCGAACAGCAGCGCGTCGCCCTGTGCCGTGCGCTGCTCATGCGTCCGGCGGTGGTGTTCGCCGACGAGCCGACCGGCGCGCTCGACACCGCGAACAGCGAGCTTGTGCTGCAGGTGCTGCGCGAGCTGGCGGATGCGGGCTCCAGCGTGGTCATGGTCACGCATGACACGGATGCCGCCGCTTTGGCCGACCACGTGATCTTCCTGCGCGACGGTCAGGTCACCCACATCGCTGGCAGACTCACCGCCGAGCAGATTGCCGATGGCATACGCCGCACTTTCGTACCGGCCGGGTCGCCGCCGTTGGTTGCGGCGGCGCGGTCTGTCGGCCCGATGATGGTGAACGCCCAGCCTATCCAATCCGTCCAACCGGGCCGACCGGTCCAGCGCGTGGCGTATCCGCAGCAGCGGAAGGAGGCTCATCGTGGCTAGGTATGTGCTGCGTGTGTTCCGCGACAATGTCACGGGATGGGTACCCACGATTCTGGTGGTCGCAGTGGTGACCACGCTGGTGGGCATATGCATGAACCAATTCGTGTGGACCTCGTCTCCGTCGTTCACATTGGCCGCGCGGCAGGCGGGTCTTGATCCGGCCGAGTTCGGCATGGTGTCGGTCACGATCTATGTGGTGGTGTCATTACTCGCGTTCTTCTCGTTGACGGTGGTCGGCTCGGCCACGGTCAACCGTATTCACAGCACGTTCGCGCAATGGCGGCTTATGGGCGCCAGCCCGAGTCAGGTGCTTGCCAGCATGTGGATGCTCGTGGGTGTGGCGAGCCTGTTCGGTTCCCTGATCGGCTCTCTGGCTGCAGTGCCGGCCAGCCTGCTGGCGGTTCCCGAGTTCAACGCCATGGCTGCGGAAAGCTTCGCCGATGGATTCGGCTCGTTCGCACCTCCTGCGTTCACGCCGTCGATGGCCGCGTGGCTCGGATCCCTGCTGTTGGGTGTGGCCACGTGCATGTTGGGCGCGTCCATCCCCTCGCTGCGCGCAGCGAAGATCCGTCCCATCGAGGTGATTCGCGGCACGGGAGCCATCGGGATACGGCACGGTTGGCGGTCTTGGGCGCACTGGGCACTTGGTTTGATTGTCATGGCGGCGGCGCTGGCATTGGCGTTCTCCGGCATGGGCACGCCACGGGCGCTCGCGTTCGGCCAGGAGGCGGGGCAGACATTCAACAGCGCGCTGTGGGCCGGCATCATCGCCTCGTTCGGCATGTACATCCTTGTCAGCATGCTGATTCCGATTCTGTTGGGCATCGGACGTGTCGTGTGTCGCCTGTGCGGGTCCGCGACCGGCGTGCTCGCCGCCCGTTCCGCCGAGGCGAAGGCCGCCAGCAACACGAACACGATTGCCCCGCTCGCCCTTGCCATGGGACTGTCGGTCACCCTGCTGACCTGCGCGCGATCCTATGGCCGGATACTCGCCTTGGGCGGCCATCCGAAGAGCCTGAACTACGCGGACTCGCTGCTGCTCATAACGATGCTGTGCATCGTGTCCCTGGCCACCAGCATGGCGGTCATCGCCCTGTCGAACCGCAGCATGGTCGCCGACCAGGCATTGCTGCGCAGCATCGGCCTGTCCCCACGTCGTGTGATCCGCATGTATCTCTGGCAGAGCCTGCAGCTGGCCGCCGGCGCGGTCATTCTCTCGCTCATCCCGGTCGCCGTCAGCGCAAGCGTTTTCGCCGCAAGATCCGCGGCGCTCGTCGGCATCCCCGTGGCCGAAATCCCATGGCCGGGCGTAATCGGCATGGGCACGGCCTGCTGGCTGGCATTGTTCCTCATCCAGTTCACGCAGATTCGCCCCGCGCTACACCGCAGCGTGGCCGACACGATACGCACATGCTGACATGCACGCAACATCATACAAAAAGAGCCACAATGGGAGCCATGAAACCGCAATCCGCGCAGGCCAATAAGGTCACGGTCCTGGCCGTGCCACTGGTCATCGCCGTGGTCGAATGTGCAGCGATGCTGTGGGAGCATGCGATCGGAGCGCCGGCCGACACCATGTATACGTTTGCCAAAGATCCGCTGGGATTGGCTCTGCTGCTGGCGATGACCATAGCCAGCAGTGCGATACTGCTTGTCCGTTACTGGCTGCCAGCCGTTGCCTTGGCGCTTGAAGCGGTATTGTTAATAGTTGCCTCGTACTGGCGGTTGGACTCAATCGTGATGATTCAGACGCTCGTCGCCTGCTATGCGTTCGCCCGGACAGCGAGGGGGCGCGGGCTGTGCGTTGGAGGCATCGGCATGATGCTGTCGATGACCGCGTCGGCCATCATGGTGCATCCGGACGTTCTCGCGACCGAATGGGTGAGTCGAGTGGTAACGTTGGCAGCCGTGGGAGGCGGCGCGCTTGCAGTACGTGGCAGGCAACAGGCCAAGGAAGCCGAACACAAAGCTGCCGAGGAATGCCGGCGGGCAGCCGAGCTGGCCTTCCAACGCGATGCCGCAATACGCCGTTCGCGCATAGCCGGTCAACTGCACGACAGTGTGGGCCAGGATCTGACCGTAATCATCGCACTGTCTGAGGGTCTGGCCGGCAAAACCGATGACCCACGCGTGGAGGATGCGCTGCACGGCATCAACGAAATCGCACGAGAGAGTCTGGGCGACACGCGCAAAGCCGTCCGCGCACTGACCGAGTTCGATGGAGCGGCGAACGGTGACGATACGCACACCCAAGAATCAGACCAGCATTCATGGGATGACATTCGGCCGATTCTCGCGCACGCACGCCGGCTGGGCATCGTCACGGTGTTCACCGAGACTGGTACGCGCGCCGATGACGAAGCTCAGGCTGATTTGTGTTTCGATGTGACTCGCGAAGCCATCACCAACGCCATACGTCACGGACAGAACGTGGTGCATATCAGCATCGCCTGGAACCACAGCGAGAACGGCACCGTCGCCGTGATTATCCGCAATGACGGCAGTCCCGCGCGCAAGGACGCGCGCAAGGATGACGGTACTGGGCTCGTCCGTCTATTCCACCGCGTCGAATCGGCAAGCGGCATCTTCGAATACGGTCCAAACGAAGACGGCGAATGGGTCGTCGAGGCGACCATCCCGTCCAACGGAGTGAACGAAAAGGACCACACCGCATGATTCGTATAATGCTCGTAGACGACCAGCGTTTCGCGCGACTTGGCTTCCAACTCATGCTTGACGATGCTTCCGACATCGTCGTCACTGCCCAGTCCGCTGACGGCCGATCCGCCATCGAGACGCTCGAACAGCTCGCCGTTCAGCATCGTCCATTGCCGAATGTAATCCTCATGGATGTGCGGATGCCCGGTATGGACGGCATCGAAGCCACTCGCCGCATCACCAGACGCTGGCCCACCATCAGCATTCTCATCCTTACCACGTACGACGAGGACGATTACGCCTTTGGTGGTCTCGACGCCGGAGCCAGCGGCTTCCTGCTCAAGGACGTCACCAAGCACAACCTCATCGACGCGGTTCACGCCATCGCCAACGGTGACGCAATACTCACCCCACGAATCACCAGACAAGTGCTTGAACGAGGCGTTCCGCATCCCACCAGCAGCCAGCGCCAGCAAGAAATACGCAAAGCTTTCGACGCACTCACCCCTCGCCAGCGTGAAATCTGCGCACTCATCTCCGAAGGGCTCATCAACGAGGAAATCGCCAATCAACTCACCGTCGAACCTGCCTCCGTCAAACGTGCCGTGACCCGTATCCTCGCAACTTTGGGCCTGCGCAATCGCACTCAAATCGCCATCGGCTGGTTCAAAGCAGGCATGTAGACCTGCTATTTGCTCAGCAGCTCATTCAAGCGGATTGTTGTTACGAATGCGACTACCGCACGCCCCCCCCCAAGACGGATTCCATGTTCGACACCCCATTCGGCAAGGTGGGCTTGGCGGATTTTAGTGGTGGTTGCAACACCTGTGTGTTTTGCCGCTCTTGATGGCGGTCTTGGATTGGTGCAATCGTATCATGCTGTGTTGATGAGTTCGAGTATTTTCTCGGATGGTTTCCTGTAGCCGAGTGTTTTGCGGGGCCGGTCGTTGAGTTCCTCGGCGACCGCGTCGAGGTAGTCCTCGGGGTATGCGCTCAGGTCGGTGCCCTTGGGGAAGTATTGGCGCAGGAGCCCGTTGGTGTTCTCGTTGGTGCCGCGCTGCCAGGGTGAATGCGGGTCGCGGAAATACACCTGCATGTCCAGCGTGGTCGAGATGCGTTTGTGCAGGGTGAGCTCGCTTCCCTGGTCCCAGGTCAGCGAGTTCCTCAGGAGCTTGGGCAGGTATTGCATTTTCCGGATGACGGCCTGCCGGACGTGTTTGGCGTCGTGCCCGTCGGGCAGGTGCAGGAGGATCGTGAACCGTGTCGAGCGTTCCACGAGCGTGCCGATCGCGCTTTTGTTGGCCGCGCTGCAGATCAGGTCGCCTTCCCAATGACCGGGTATCGCCCGGTCCTCGACTTCGGCGGGCCGCTCGCTGATCATGATCATGGGCTCGCGGAAACGGGCCTGCGCGAACCCGCCTGCCCGTGCGGCCGGCGTTGGGCGCGCCCGCTCCTCAGGGCCTTGATGACGTCCTTTTTCAGTTCGCCTTTGGCCTGGACGTAGATGGCCTGGTAGATCGTCTCCGCGCACACATGCATAGCATCATTATCCGGGAAATCGGCGCGCAGGCGCCCCGCGATCTGCTCGGGACTCCAATGCGCCCGCAATCCTGCACGAATGTATGCGAGCAGGCCGGGCACCGTATGGATCTTCGCGGGCTTGGGTCGTCTGGGCCGTCCGCGCTCATCTGCTGGGGCCGGTACGGCTCGTACATGCCGGTCGCGGGATTCGTGTTGCGCACCAGCTCGCGGCTGGCGGTCGACACGAGACGATTGAGCGTGCGCGCGATCCCGCGCACGCTCATGCCGGCCTTCCGCCAGTCGGCGATGCTGATGCGCTCGTCCTGGCTCAGATACCTCGAACTGATCTTTTGGGGAATGTCCACGGTGGAACGATACCAGTCCACCGATGGCTTCTCGTTCCTGCCGTTCGATCGTGTCCTTCCGTTGCGCCACACCTTGCCGGTGCGTTTGGACACGCCCACCGCCCGCGCGGCCTGCGTGAAGTTCATGCCCGCCTCCAGCAGCTCGGCGTAGCGGCGCCGCCGCGCCGCGCACATCTCGCCACGCGTCGCGTACTCCACGCCCTCGAACACCCACCTGTCCACCTGGCCCTCCCATCAGTCAGCCAGGCGTTGCGACGATCACTGGAACCCGCCCTTCGCCATTTTTTTTGGGGGGGGGGAGAGAGACCGGTGGCGGCAAGTGTGCGATGGGAGTCGGATGCATCGTCCTTGCGGATGATGCGCAGGTTCATTCCTTTGCCCGATGGATAGTTTCGGCGAATCGAGGTAGCATGGAGCAACCGTCATGCGATTGCCTGACATGATGTTACGTTTGCGGCCGCTGAAGGGTAAAATGGCGGCGACATTGCAACGCGCTGGCTCTGGGCAAGGCATCCTGCCTTTGCCTTCAGGCCCGCCTTTCGTGAAGGGTGATTATGCCAGTTATATCGGCTACGAATCTCTCGATCGGGTACAAGGGTTCCCCAATCGTCAGCAACATTAACCTGCGGTTGAGCACGGGTAGGATCATCTGTCTGCTTGGGGCAAACGGCGCGGGCAAAACCACGTTGATGAAGACGCTACTCGGACGGATAAAGCCCGTGAGCGGAGAGGTCACGTACACAGGGACGAATATCAATGAGATGTCCGCGGCGATAGACCATCCCAGTTTCTTTCCTTACCTGAGTGGTAGAGAGAACGTCGAGGTGGTCTCCGCGTTCTGGGGTCTGGATGTGGACCCGGAGGCGGCGTTGGACGGTGTGGGCATCAATCGCGCGGTGTATGGGCGGAAGGCGAAGGACTACTCGACGGGCATGAAAGAGCGTCTGGAGCTGTGCCTCGCCCTTGTGCCGCATCCGAGGTTCCTGTTCCTCGACGAGCCGCAGAACGGTCTGGACCCCGATGGCATAGCCTCCTTGTCCGAAACGCTTCGCGCCTACCGGGACAAGGGGAACTGCGTCGTCATCTCCACGCATCTGCTTCATGAGATCCAGGGCGTCCCGGACGAGTGCATCATGATTCGTCACGGCCGGGCCGTGCAGGTCACGGATCTGACCGGGGTGAACCTCGCGGATCTGTATCAGGGGAGGTAGGGTCTTGAACGCCGTTTCCCCTGTTCGCGCGTTGGTCGCCTACTACTGGAACACGTGGTATTTCCTCGCCGCGGTGTTTGGGGCCGTCTCGTCCCTTCTGCTGGGTGCGTGGATCTCAAGCGCGGCGAACGGAACCCCGATAACCGGAGGGTATTGCGTCTATTTCACCGCCACCCAGCCGTTGATCTGTCTTTCGCTGCTCTTCGCATGCGATGCCAGGGTCGCGAAGGCGCACTACGGTGGCCTGCCGCGCCACGTGTATTCCGCGTGGACGCCATGCTCGCTCAGGGCCGTGTTCCGGGCCCTGATCCTGACCTCCGTGAACCTGATTGGCGTACTGTGCTTCGACGCCATCATGGTCCTGACGGGTACCGGAATGCACCCGCATCTGGCAGCTGTCCTGTGCTTCGTCGTGCTGCAGAGCCTTGCGACCTCCCTGATCTACTCGATCGTCGAGATCGCCGCCGATCCCAGAACCGCCGGAATCGTCTCGGCCATCCTTTGCTATGCATGGATTCTCCTGCCGGGCGACCTTCCCGACTATGCGACGCCCTACGTCGCGAACGCCCTACGGACCGTCGGGCTGAACCTGAACGGCACCGTGATGTCGCCGGCGGAAGCGGCGAGTCGAGCGTCCGTCGGCCCCGTGATGGTCGTCGTCCCGATCGTGGTGCTTTTGGTTGCCTATGTGCTGTTGAGCCGGTTCCGTCGCGAAGGAGTGGAGAGGAAATGAAGTCCCTATTGCGTATTGAGCGTGTGGCGGTGATCCGCTGGTCGACGCTCGCCTTCGTGGCCGTGCTGCTGTTTCCGTTGTTCTTTTTGCGTTACGGGAACACGGGTGCGGTGGTGCAGTCGGCGATGGTGATGGCGCTTCCCGTAACCGCGGCCGGTCTCGTCTTCTCCCATGCGAGGGTGCCCTCCTCGTACCGTTCCTTCAGCATCCACGACCGGCTCCTGCTTCGCTTCAGCGTGAAGTCGCTGTCGCTCGGCGTCGTGATCAACGTCTGCCTGACTTTGCTGTACGGGCTTGCCGTCGGGCTCGTCGTCAACGAGCCGCTTTCGTCGCGTACCATTCTGATGCTTGCGTTCACCGCCGTCGTCCTTTCCCTGGCATGCTTCGTTCTGCGGCTCTGGGTCAGTCCTCTCGTCGCCTGGAACGTCGTCGCCTTCTTCATCGTCGCCGGACTTACGGTGAGTTCCGGCATGTTCGAGGACGCGCCGATGCTGTACGCCGTCATACCAACCACATGGGTGTTGAACGGGGTGAAATTCGCCGGTTACGTGATTCCGGTCGGCGTCGCCATCGCCGCGATAAGCGCATGTCTGCTGTTCAAGGCGGTGAAACGTGTCTGACCGAAGCCGTATACGGGTGCACTGTTTCGGATCGTAATCGTCCGGCAGCCAGCTTTCTCACCGTATTCCGTTGCGGGAGTGAGCCTGCCGCTTTCCGCTGATCCCGCCATACAAAGTCGACTCCGCACGTCGCGAGTCTTCGCCGAACACTATCATTGGTGGCGCAGAGGTCGTGTGGGAATGGCCGTGACAGGGGAGGGGTATTGGGCAAGCTTCGGGCGCCGCGTTCGGCGCGTGGCCGTGTGATGGCGGCGGCCGGCATGGTGATGGTGGGGTCGTTGGGTATCCAGACGTCGTCGTCCCTGTCGGCGTCGTTGTTCGGCGCGTTGGGACCAATTCCGGTCAGTTCGATGCGCATGCTGGTCGCCGCGATCGTCATTCTCGCACTCACCCGCCCGAAACTGGCTGGCCGGTCGAAAGGCGAATGGCTGGGCATCGTAATCTACGGGCTTGCGATGGCGGCGATGAACGTCTGCCTGTACTCGGCCATCGACCGCATTCCGATGGGCGTGGCCGTCACCCTGGAATTCCTCGGACCCTGCGTGGTCGCCCTGGCCGGTTCGCATCACTGGCGCGAGGGCCTGTGCGCGGTGGTCGCGCTGGTGGGTGTGGGCTTGATCTCGTTTACGCCGGGCGGCTACTTCAATCCGGCCGGCTACCTGTTCGCGCTGGGCTCGGCCGTGTGCTTCGGCCTGTACACGCTCTTCGCCGACCGGGTCGGCAAGGCAGGCACCGGGCTCGACGGGCTCGCCCTGTCGGTCACGGTTGCGGCGCTGGCCACTTCGCCGGTATCCATCACTCGCGCGCCGCATGTGTCGGCCGCCCAGTGGGGCGTCATCGCAGCCTCGGCGGTGCTGGGAGTTGCGATTCCCTACACGATGGACACGTTGTCCGGGCGTATCACGTCGGCGCGCGTGGTCGGCACGCTGTTCTCCATCGACCCCGCCATGAGCGTGATTATCGCCGCGCTGATATTGCGACAGACCATCACCGCGGTGGCCGTGATCGGCGTCATCGTCGTCTCCCTCGCGGGTGCCCTGCTGGTGTGGTCATCCGGCGGCGATGCCGTAAACGGATGATTCTTGTCATACGATTGCTTGACAGCATGTTGTGAATGCTTGAGCCCCGCTCATACCATTCAAATATAATGGTTTTTCGCATGATTCGTTAGCGTTGACGGATCCCCCAATAAGGAGGTAATCATGTCAGATCCTCGCGTTGAAGGCGGAAGATTGTCGGTCGCGCCCGAGGCCGTATATACGGGTGCTCTGGTGATGTTCTTCAGCAATCTCGCTATGCCGGACACCGATCCGCAGGGCAGGCCCATAGTGCTGTGGTTCAACGGTATCATCGCCGTCTGCGCCCTGATCTGGGGATTGGCGGAGACGATGCGCGTCCGTAAGGAATACCCGTGGCGGTGGGCGCGCACGCTGTTCTACGACGTCCTGATTCTCGTCGGGCTGCTCATCCGTAATTTCGATTGGACCCGGCTCGTCGTGCTGGTCGCACTGGTGCTATACGCGATTGTTACGGAGAAAACGGCGGCGGAACCGCGCCGGTCCTGACTGCAAGACGATGATGAACCGTCAGCGTCACAGGATTCTCGCGGTATGCGCACGGTGGTCGACATCGACACGGCCGCCGGCAGCGGGCGCATGATTATTTCACGTCGCAGACGGTGAAGGCGAAGCTGGTGAGGGTGCCGGTGGATTTGCCGTCGGCGAGGAGCTGATTGATGTCGGGCAGGTCCTTGTTGTCGCTGGTCTGGTTGAGGGCGTATTGGGTGCCGTCGGGCGCGGTGAAGCGCATGACGGGATCGCCTTTGCTGTTGTGCGTGCAGCTGACGGTGCCGTGGTCGACGGTGAGGGGCCATGTGTGGCCGAGTTGGTCGGCGCTGATGTCCTGTGGGTTGCTGGTCGCGGTGATTTTCTTGCTGCCGTTGGTAGGGTAGTTTTCGGGGTGTTCGATGCCGTCCATGCAGGCGGTCAGTCCCAGGGCCATGATGGCGGCGAGGCCGGTGGCGGTGATGGTTTGGATGGCGTGTGTCGTGTTGGTCATGCTGGTTTCCTTTGTCGTGTTCGGTGGTGGTCGGGGTGCTTGTTCGTCTGCTGTCAATGCTGGTCGGGGTGTTCCTCGATGAGGACCATGTAGCCGTCCTCCAATGTGGGGTCCATGGGATGCGCGTCGGCGGGCGGGGTGTCGGTGATGACGCGGTAGCGTACGCCGCGTGCGGTGGTGACGGCGTTGGCGACGATCATGCCGGCCGGTGGCGGGGTGTTGGATGGCTGGGTGAGCCAGACACGGCCCGTGGCGTGTTCGGTGAGGTGTTCGGTCGGCCCGTCGTAGCGGATGCGGCCTTGGCGCAGGACGAACACGTATGGGCAGGTCTGGGCGATGTCGTCGAGGATGTGGGTGGACAGGATCACGGTGCGGTCGCCGCCGAGGCCGGCGAGCAGCGTGCGGAAACGCATGCGTTCCTCGGGGTCGAGTCCGGCGGTGGGTTCGTCCACGATGATGAGCCGGGGATCCGCCATGAGGGCCTGGGCGATGCCGACGCGGCGGCGCATGCCTCCGGAGAAGCCGCCGATGCGCCGGTCGGCCACGTCCGTGAGCCCGACCCGTTCGATGAGCTCGTGCGCCTGGCGCATGCGCTTTCGCGTGTCGTCGATGCCTTTGAGGACGCCCACGTAGTCGAGGAATTCGAGCGGGGTGAGCTGCGGGTAGGGTTCGATGTCCTGCGGCAGGTAGCCGAGCGTGCGTTTGAGCGCACGGCGGGTCCTCTCGTCCTTCAGATCGTGGCCGTCCATGAGTACCTGGCCCGATGTGGGGCGGATGATGCCGGCGAGGATGCGCATGAGCGTGGTCTTGCCTGCGCCGTTCGGCCCGATCAGACCGACCATGCCGTGCGGCAGGTCGCAGGTCACGTCGTCCAGCGCGCGGGGCTTCCTCAGGAAGTCCTTGGTCAGGTGGTTGATGGAGATGAACATGACGTCTTCTTTCCGTGTGATGTTTTTTCGGTGGGGGTTCCGCCGGTGCCGTTCAGCGCGTTGTGCGCGGGTGTGCCGAGCACCATCCACCCAACGCCATGAGCAGCATGGCGACGGCGAGCTGCGCGATCAGGGATATGGCCGCGTTGGCGGGCGTGCCGGTGACCGCGAGGATGCCTCCCGTGGCCGGGTAGACGGGGCCGAGCCCGAACCATCCGGCGCCGACGGCGTCGCCGATCACGTTGAGGATGGTGCCGTTGACGGTCGGCACGGGCAGCATCGGCGAGGAGAACACGAGCGCGAACCATGCGAGCACGCCGGTGATGCGCGCGACGATCATGGGCAGGATCGCGCCGAGCAGCGAGGACAGGCTCATCGCGGTCAGCACGGCCGGCCCGGTGATCGCGAGTCCGGCGGCCAATGCCTGTGGTATGGCCCGCCACGAGCCGTGCAGGGTCTGGACGGTGCCGGCGCACTCCAGCAGCAGGAGCGACGGGGCGATGAGGATCAGGAACGCGCCGAACGTGCGAGCCGCGGCCAGCATGGGCGCGGGGATGGGCGTGGAATCCTCCAATTGACCAATGCCAAGTCGGGAGTGCCGCGTGTGGAAGTCGGTGAACGCGGCCATGTAGGCGATCGGCATGAACATGGCCATCGTCTTTGCCATGAACGCCAGATCGCCCGCGCCGTGGTCGTGCGGGCCGGCAGGGGAGATCACGCCCAGCAGAAGCGCGAACAGGGCCAATGGGACGGCCGCGGCCCATAGGGAGCGTTGCCGCCACACGATGATCATGTGGACGCGGATCAATCGCGGGAAGCCGATGTGCATGTTCATATGCTCCTCCTCGCAAGCGTCACGTTGCGTTCCTCGTCGCCCAGCAGATGCCACGCGATCCCGACGGCGATCACGGCGACGGTGAGCGGGATGCCGCGTTGCGCGACCGGGTCGAGCACGTACGGATCCCACAGGAGGGCGAGGAACATCCATACCGCGACCACCGCCATGACCGTGGCCCGCGTGGACGCGGACCACGCGGCGGCCGCGAACCCGGCCGCCCCCACGACCAGCACCGCGCCGGTCGGCGCGATCAGGCTTATCCACCCCGTGTCCTGCGGCCACAGGCCCAGTACGTGCAACGGCGCGAACATGAGCACGGCGCCGGCAAGACCGGACACGGCCGCGAGTGCGAACCGCGTGGCCTGCACGCGCCTCCAACCCACGGGCGTGGACTCGCTCGCCTCGACCAGCGGGTCGCCGGTCAACGCGACCGCCACGCACACGCCCGCGCCGATCACCATCAGCTGGGCGAGCCAGTTCACCACCGTCAGCGTCTGCGTGCGCGACCACACGCCGGATACCATGATGCCGGCGGCCGCCACCGCGATCCCGCAGGCCACGGGCATTGTCAGCAATCCCATGCCGATGCGTCTGGCCTGCGCGCGAATCATTCCCGCCATGCCGTCCCTCCTTGAAATGCGAAGCTCGACGGCCGTTCCTTATCGTCCGTCACCTGATAGGTAGCGGACGGCAGCCGCATGGTTCACGCGACACGCCGAACGGCCGCCGGAGGCCCGTCGGCTTCAATCCGGTCAGACGGCCGCGGCCGCCATGCGCGCCTCGGACAATCGTCCGGAGAACGCCACCGCCGCCGCGCACGCCATCAGACCCGTGACGGCCAGCAGCGGCTGCCCGAATGGCCGGGTCATATCGATCCAGCCCGCGGCCGGCAGGCCCGTCAGCCCGAGCAGGTCCGTACGGATCACGGCGACCAGCAGCAGGCCGACGCCGAAACCGACGCCCGAGGAGAAACGGATCGCGAGCATCGCGCCCACGCCGGCGACCAGCAGCAGGGGCGACAGCCATCCGACCAGCAGTACGCCGAACGTCCCATACCCCTGCGCGCCCATCACGGTGGTCACCATCAGGCCGAACATGACGTC
This sequence comes from Bifidobacterium breve DSM 20213 = JCM 1192, assembly GCF_001025175.1. Taxonomy (NCBI): domain Bacteria; kingdom Bacillati; phylum Actinomycetota; class Actinomycetes; order Bifidobacteriales; family Bifidobacteriaceae; genus Bifidobacterium; species Bifidobacterium breve. The sequence continues at coordinate 1,205,259 of NZ_AP012324.1, read as the reverse complement.
GCAGGCGAGTATGAACACCAGCCGGACCAGCGTGACCGCCCCCGTGCCCAATGGGGTGGCCGACGAGATCATGTCCGCGCGGGAATCCCCGAGCGCCATCGTCACGCTCAGCAGCACGCCGGCCAGCACCATCGAGCAGAACGCATGGGACACGACCGTCGCACCCCAGCCGACCGCGAAGAACCGCGCCCCCAATCCGGCGAACGCCATCAACGCCAGCGTGGCCGGCACCACCCGCCACGGCACCACCCGCGACTGCCGGCCCAGCAGCAGCATGAACAACCGCAGACTGCGCGCCCACGACCATGCCGGTCCGTCCAACGGGGACCGCGACGCGCGGATGCGCGCCATCACCGCCGCAGCGGGAGGCGCGTCTCCCGAATGGGATCGTTCCACGGCGTCCAATGCCGCAAGCAGATGCCCGTCGGGCGTCTCGTCCGTCAAACGGTCGATCGTTTCGTCAAGATGATCGGTCATCAGGATTCACCGTTCCTTTCCATCCGCATCGTTTTAGCGGTCGAGTTGCGCGCGCAGCAGACGGCGCGCACGCGAGATACGGGATTTGACCGTGCCTTCCGGCACGTCCGACAAATCGGCGATCTGCCGGTACGACAGGCCGTGCAGCCACGCCAACGTGGCCGTCTCCACCAGTTCTACGGGCAGCCGGCGCAACAACGCCATCAGATCATCCACGCCCACTTCGGACAGCACGGCCGTCTCCGGACTCGGTCCATCGTCACGCGGTTCGGGCGCATCGTCCAACGCGGTCACATTCGGGCGTACGCGCCGCACGCGCATGTAGATCTGCCGTTTCGCGATGCCCAGCAGCCAGGACAGCACCTTCGCATCACCACGGAACGCCCTCGCCGACCGCCAGCAGCCCAGCCACACGTCGGCGCACACCTCCTCGGCCGTGCCGGCATCCGGCACGCGCACGCGCACGAACGCCCGCACCGCCGCAGCGTGACGCCCATACAGGGTCTCGAAGGCGCGTTCGTCCCCGGAGGCGACCCGCACGAGCAGATCCTCGTCGCACATCGCCGCCCCACCGGGCGAGGTCATGTCATCCTGCGTATGCGGCTCCTTCCACGGCACATCGTAAACAAACGTTCATTGATGTATGTAGCTAGAAACAAACCGACGGTTCACGACACGAGCAACGACACGCCCGGAAGGCATATCGGATTAAGTTGTGTAGAAGAACAGAAACTCACAGAAGAAATCGTTGCGCGCGTGCATTACCGAGTCCCAAGCCTGGCTAGTTCTTGGCAGGAATGCTGACATCCAGCTGCCAGTGGGCTTGTCCGGCGCGGGTTTGGAAGGTGCCGCCGCGTGTTTCGATGATGGTCCGGTAGCGGTCGAGGCCGCTGCCCAGGCCGAGTCCCATGTCGGCGGGTGTGGTGGTGTCGCTGGCGGAGATATGAATGGCGTCCGTGTCGAAGGTGACGCAGATGGCGCACCAATTCGCCCGGATCTGTGTGTTTGGCGATGTTCGCGTACAGTTCCGCCAGCAGGCCCGACAGCAGTCGCATGGTCTCCGGCGTGAGCGGCCGGTGTGGTTCGGCGAGCAGGTTGTCGCCGGTGAATCCCGGGGCTTCGAGTCTGGACTCCTCCTCATCGATCAGCGATTGCAGACCGGCACGCTGCGCGGCGATGCCGACTTCTGCGGGCACGGCCGGCTGCCGCACTCAAATCGCCATCGGCTGGTTCAAAGCAGGCTGTAAACCCGCTATCTGCCCAACAGTTCGTCATGGCTGCCGGTTCGCATGAACATGGCGGTACCATCATCGCGAATCCATAGAAGCAGCCAGTCGCCGGCATTGCCGATGTGGCATTCCAGTACGCCGTTTAGATCACCGGTAAGTGTGTGGGCGCGATGCCTACGCCTCAATGCTTCCTTGGAGTCCGCCGTGTCCTCAAGCACCAGACGAATGACTTCTTTCAGCGGGCGTAAATCAGCGTGCTTGCGTTTGAGTTTCTTGATATCTCGCTGGAATGCCGCTGTGTAATCCGGTTTGAGCATTGATCAGATTCCCAACGAATCGAACATCTCATCGGCACTGTTGAAACGAGGTTTGCCGTCGGCGAGCCTGTTTTTCGCCTCGTCAAGGGCCTCCATGGTTTCAGGCGGCACGGTCGTATAGGAAAGGTTTAGAGGAATGCGCCTCTCCCGGACAATCTGCTTGTAGAAGGCGCGGGTGACCGAAGACAAGTCCAGACCGAGATCCTCGGCTATGTTTGCGGCTTTCTGCTTGGTGTCCGCATCCACGCGGACTGTGACGGATGCCATGCTCACATTAACCTCCAACATCATTACGTAAGACAATAGTATGTATTTGTATGCTAATAGTCAACATTCTGCGGTTGCGGCATCTCGACCATGGTACACATCCCGCAGGCGGATTGTTTACCGGATGCAATCGATGATCGGAATGCCGACCATCCAGCTGTCGGCGGGCTTGTCCAGAATGGCTTCTGGTTCATCGCAACGCCAGCGCGGGTTGCAGCCGTATGGCTTTGATGGCCGGGGCAAGAGAGCCGACAAGTGAGGTGACGATGGACGCACAGGCCGCAATCATCGCCGCCGTATATGGGTATGCGGGCGGTTCCAGCGGCGAGTCGGCGGGCATCATCCACGGAATTGCCCAGACCAGCACCGCGGAGATGAGCACCGCGGCGAAGGCGATGATGAGGCCGAGCAGCACGGACGAGCCGATGACCTGTATGGCTATGCTGACTCTGGTCGCGCCCAGTGCGCGGCGGATGAGCAGCTCGTGCGAGCGTTGCTCGATGCCGGCCAATCCGATGTTGATCATGCCGATGGCGGATACCGACAACAGTAATATCGCGGTGACGGTGACGCCGAGTTGGAGAAAACCGATGACCTGCTCGTAATCATCGGCGTTGTCGGAACGGTTCCATGACGATATGCTGCCGGTCCCGACGTCGAACAACAGATCGTCCAACACGGTTTTGGCGTGTTGATCGTCCACGCCTTCATTGGGATGGACGAGGATGGTCAGCCCATCCGGTTCCCAGGCTTGCGGCCAGTAGCGTTGCAGTGTGGTCGCGTTGACGTAGATGGTGGGTGTGTCCGTCCCGTCGGCGATGACACCGTTCACCCGTGCCGGCACCTGTTGCGGATTTCCTGTCCGGGCGAGTGCCACGGTGCCATCATGCACGTATTGGCGGGCGCTTTCGTTGACTGCGGTTTCCAGCGTGGCGGGTTCGTCCGCTCCGGTCAGCCATGTACCCTCGATGATGGGGGCGGGCATGATTCTTGTCCGTTCGGCGTCGATGATGATGATGGTGACGCGGCGTATCTCCGTGTTGCCGTCACCGGACGACGCCCATATGGCGAGGTCGTTGAGGTGATATTGCGCCGATGCGATTCCCGGACGGAAATGCGCGAGGCGTTCCTGCAAAGCCGTGACGACTTGTATGTTCACCGATGATGGCACGTCGACGATGGCGCTATAGGTGGGTGACTTGCCTCCCAGTCGCGCGTTGACTGCTTCCAGATAGTCGCGTCCGAGCGTGCCGACGAGAACGCCGGCGATGAGGGCGATGATGCCGATGAACATCGACAGGGCGGTGAGGCTGGTACGCAACGGGTTGATGCGCAGATCCTTGGCGATCATGCGGATCACGACAGTCGCCCCCTGTCGATCGTCAGTCGGCGTTCGCATCGGGCGGCGAGCTGCGGGTCGTGCGTGACGAGGATGAGTGTGACCCCGAGTTCACGAACATGTCGGAACAGTATGTCGGCGACCATGTCGCCGGTTTCGGTATCGAGCGCGCCGGTTGGCTCGTCGCAGATCAGCAGATCGGGATCGCCCACCAGCGCTCGGGCGATGGCCACGCGCTGCTGTTCGCCTCCCGACAGGCGCGACGGCATGCTGCACACCGTCCGGCTCCCGAGCCCGACGGTGTGCAGCATGCGCGAGGCTCGTCTTCTGATGACCCGCAGGGGGATGCCTCCCCGGTATTGCAATGGGAGTGCCACGTTCTCCCATGCGCTCAGATGCGGTATGAGGGAGTAGTTCTGGAACACGAAGCCGACATGCCGGCAGCGGAAGCGCGCCCGGTCGGCGTCGTTCCACGCGGCGCAGTCCCGCCCGTCATAGGAGAGCGTCCCGTCATAGTCGTTGTTGAGCAGCCCGACGATGGAGGCGAGACTGGTTTTGCCGGATCCTGATTTCCCGATGATGGCGGTGGACGTTCCCCTCTCGAACGATGCGCTGACATCGTCCACCGTCGTCAGGCGTTCGCCGTCGGGCAGCCGGACTTCGGCGCTCAGATGTTCCAACCGGATGAGTGTGCTCATGATTGCGCTCCCGGTGTGAGATTCGGAGCTGTCGCGGACACCATGTCACCTTCCTCGAGACCGTCGAGGATGATGATCGACGTGCCGTCCGATGCCCCCAACTTCACGTTCACGGTGGCGAACGAATCTCCGTCACGCCTGCTGACCTGGCCGGAGGCGAGCCTGCCGGCGACTGCGGTGACAGGCAGGATCAAGGCGTCCTCGACCGCCGTCGCGGTCAGTACCACGGTGGCGTTCTGCCCGGGACGCGCCTGCACGTCCTTTGGGAACAGGCATTGCAGTGTGCGAGTCGATTCCGTCCCATGCGCAGTCGTCGCCGATCCGGCCGTATCTTCCGCTGATGAGGGCGGAGTGGCGACGCCGTCATTCACTACCGCGGCACAGTCCGTGGGCCCCTGCGCGTCGGTGATCTGGAATCGGCCCGTCAACGGCTGGTCCGGGTCTATGGTCGCCAGCAGCGCGGTCGCGTCCACGCTGGCGCTCATGCCGCCATACCGTATCGAGAACAGCGGATAGTCCGCGGCCATGTCGTTGTCCTGCGCGACCGTTTCGATCACGCCGTCGACCGGAGCCGTGACCTGCTGATCGCCGACGGTACCCAACACGTCGCCCGCATGCACGTATGCTCCTTGATCAGTCGTGGAGTGGAACCAGCCTTTCGCCGGAGTCGTAAGCGAGAACACAGGAGCCACCTGCACGCCGGTGGAGGAAGAGGGCAACGGCGTGATGCCGCCCCTACGCACCTCGACCGTGGATGCTGGCCGCTTCGCCGTGGAGGAGGCGTCGGACGATGGCGTCCGCGACGGCGAGCAAGCCGTCATCATCGCGCACATCGTCGTGGCCGTCACGCACGCCAACAGGCATTTGAACGGTGCGATCGCATTCATTTCGTCAGTCCGTTCTCATGCCGGTACCATGTGCAGTCCGTGGTG